>CAKUEH010000008.1 GCA_934646185.1 uncultured Oscillospiraceae bacterium
GGCCTTTCGGCGCTGCGCCCGCGACTGTCCGACCCGGTCGCGCATGTATTGTACTTTATTTGCAGGAAAAAGTCAAATGGATTGCAATTTCTTTCCCGCGCGGATATAATACAGGCAGGAAATTTTAAAAGAGGCTTTTGGATATGAATCATCTTGTCGATCAGTATTTTGATGCTCTTGCCGGTAAAAGGATCGCCGTCCTCGGCATCGGCGTGAGCAACCGGCCGCTCATCCGCATGCTTCTCGCGCGCGGCCTGCATGTGCTGGCCTGCGACAAAACGCCGCGCGAAAAGCTCGACGCGGAGGTTTTGGAGCTGGAGCAGGCGGGCGCCGTGCTCCACGTCGGGGAGCACTATCTTGACGATGTGCAGGCCGATATCGTCTTCCGCACCCCCGGTATGCACCCGGATATTCCGGCCCTGCGGCAGCTGCGCGAAAAGGGCGCGGAGCTTACCAGCGAAATGGAGGCGTTTTTCGAGGTCTGCCCCTGCCGCATCATTGCCGTGACCGGCTCCGACGGAAAAACGACCACCACGACCCTGATCGCAAAGATCCTCGAGCATGCGGGCCACCGCGTCTGGATCGGCGGCAACATCGGCGCGCCCCTTCTGCCGCAGGCGGCGGACATGACGCCGACGGACATCGCCGTCGTGGAGCTCAGCTCCTTCCAGCTCATGACGATGGAACGCTCGGCCGATATCGCCGTCGTGACGAACGTAGCCCCGAACCATCTGGACGTACACAAGGACATGGCCGAATACGTACAGGCCAAGAAAAACGTCTTCGAGCATCAGAGCGAGGCCGGGAAGGTCGTACTGAACTACGACAACGCCATCACGCGCGGCTTCGCCGCCGGCGCGAAGGGAAGCGTGGAATTTTTCTCCCGGCAGGTAAGGCCGGAAAACGGCGTGTATCTGGAAGACGGCGTGATTGACCGGAACGGGAAAACGATCATGGCTGCAGCCGACATCCGCATTCCGGGCGTCCACAATATCGAAAACTATATGGCCGCCGCCTGCGCCGTAGAGGGCCTTGCGTCGGATGCGGATATCGACGAGGTCGCGCGCACGTTCGCGGGTGTGGAGCACCGCATTGAGTTTGTCCGTGAGCTGGACGGCGTCAAGTATTATAACGATTCCATCGCCTCCAGTCCGTCGCGCACGATCGCGGGCCTGCATTCGTTCCATCAGAAGCTGGTTCTCATCGCGGGCGGCTATGATAAGAAGATCCCGTTCGATGCGCTGGGGCCGGAGATCTGCGCGCACGTGCGCCTTCTGATCCTCTGCGGCGCGACGGCGGAGAAGATCGAGGCGGCGGTCAAAGCCGCGCCGGACTACCGGCCCGGTCAGCCGGAGATCCTGCACGCGCAGACGCTTGCGGAGGCGGTACAGCTGGCAAGGGCGCATAGCGTCCCCGGCGATATCGTGACGCTGTCCCCGGCCTGCGCCGCGTTTGACCAATTCAAGAATTTCATGGTGCGCGGCGAGACCTATAAAACGCTCGTGCAGGAGCTGTGAACAGGAGAGAAACGAATATGAAGCTCAGTGAAGGGCTCCGCAGGGGGCTTGCGATCCGGGAAAAAATCGGGCGGCCCTACTGCGCCGCCGTGATCGTCGCCGCGGGCACATCCTCGCGCATGGGCGGCACGAATAAGATCCTGACGGTGCTGGAAAACCTGCCGGTCATCTGCCGGACGGTCGATGTGTTTGACAAATGCAGCATGATCGACGAGATCATCGTCGTCACGCAGCAGGAGCTGCTGGAAAAGGTCAGCCGCTATCTCAAGGCGTATGACAAAATGCGCATGGTCGTTGCGGGCGGCGCGACGCGGACGGATTCCGTCATGGCGGGCCTTGCCGCCGTATCCGACCGGACGCAGCTCGTTGCCGTCCACGACGGCGCACGTCCGCTTGTGACCGACGAAGTCATCTGCCGTGCCGTTTCCAAGGCAAAGAAGTTTGCCGCCGCAGCGCCCGCTGTGCGCGTCAAGGACACCATCAAGGTCTCAACCGGCGGCGCGGTCGATGAAACGCCCGACCGCAGCACGCTCTACGCCGTCCAGACCCCGCAGGTCTTCGACCGCGATCTGCTTACCGCAGCCCTGCAGAACGCGAAAGAGCAGGGCATCGCGCTCACAGACGACTGCAGCGCCGTCGAGGCGCTCGGCATGCCCGTGCAGCTGACCGACGGCGATGAAGAGAACCTGAAGATCACAACGTCGCTCGATCTGGAGCTGGCCGCGCTGATCCTGCGCCGGAGGGCAAACGCATGAGGATTGGCCACGGCTACGACGTTCACCGGCTGGTTTCCGGCCGCGCACTGATTCTCGGCGGCGTGACGATCCCGTATGAAAAGGGGCTGGACGGTCATTCCGACGCGGATGTGCTTGTCCATGCCGTCATGGACGCGCTGCTCGGCGCAGCGGCTATGGGCGATATCGGCAAGCTCTTTCCGGACAGCGACGACCGCTATCTCGGCGCGGACAGCATGGAGCTGCTGCGCGAGGTCGGCCGCAGACTGACGGAGGCCGGATACCGCCTCGGCAATCTCGACGCAACGATCATCGCCCAGCGGCCAAAGCTCGCGCCGTATATCGCGCAGATGCGGCAAAACATTGCGGATGCAATGCACACCGATATCGGCAATATCAGCGTCAAGGCGACGACCGAAGAGCACCTCGGCTTCACCGGCTCCGGCGAAGGCATCGCCGCCCACGCCGTCTGCCTGATTGAATAAAAAAGGCTCCCCTTGAAAGGGGAGCTGGCGCGAAGCGCCTGAGAGGTTGTGCAGCAGGCAGCAGCGAAAAGCAGAAGACCAATGCGAATCCGCACAATCCAAGGCTCCCCTTGGGCACAAGGGAAGCTGACTGAAGGGATTCGAATGCAGCAAGTTTCGGAGCACTCTGAAATATGCAGCAAATCCCCTCCGTCATTTTCTCTGAAAATGCCACCTCCCCTTACCGCGCGGAGCGCGGCAAGGGGAGGCTTTTGCGTTCCTGTTATGAATTAGCCTGCTTTCCTCTGCCGCTCCGGCAGCTGCGACAGGATGATCGCCGCAAACATGATCGCGCAGCCCAGAAGCTCGCGGGCCGACAGGCTTTGGCCGATCAGCAGCCAGCCGAACAGCGCGGCAAAGACGGATTCCAGACTCATGAGCAGAGACGCCAGCGCCGGCTGCACGTCGCGCTCGCCGATAATCTGAAATGTGTAGGCCACGCCACCGGAGAAAACGCCCGCGTAGACGATTGGCCACCAGCATTTCAGGATGGAAGCCCAGTCCGGCGCTTCAAACAGGAGCATGCCAATCGCAGACAGCGCGGAGCAGACGAAAAACTGCACGCAGCTCAGCCGGACGCCGTCCATATTCGGTACGACTGCGCTGACATAGCAGATATGGATCGCGAACAGCACCGCGCAGCCGAGCGTCAGAAGATCGCCGTTCGCGATGGAAAAGCCGGAGCCGACGCACAGCAGATACATGCCGAACACCGCGGTCAGTGCGCACAGCCAGACCTTCAGCCCGGCCCGCTTGCCCATAAGCGCGCCCAGAATGGGAACGAACACGATATAAAGCGCCGTCACAAAGCCGGATTTTCCGACCGTCGTATCGAGAAGACCGAACTGCTGCAGCGTCGTCGCCGCGAACAGCAGCACGCCGCAGATCACCCCGGACAGCAGCTGCTTTTTCTTTTCGGATCCTGTGACCGGCCGGTTCTGCGACCAGCCCTTCCGGTCGAGCACGGCGATGACCGGCAGCAGCACGAGCCCCGCCAGAAAAAACCGCGCCGCACCCATCGTAAACGGCCCGACGTACTGCATGCCCTCGCTCTGGGCGACGAACGCCGCGCCCCAGATCATGGCGCACAGGAGAAGAAGAATGCTGCCCTTTGTCTGTTTCTGCATGGCCTTTGCTCCTTTATCGTAAAAAAGAATCCCAGCAATCATAGCATATTGCAAAGGCAAAGTCAAACAATCTTGCCGCGCGGCGCAATTTGTGGTATGATACACAAAAAGGGGAGGGCGGACGCATATGGAACCGTTATTTCTGCCGGTGCTGCACAGCTTTGAAAACAACAACATCTTTACCGGAAGCTATGGCAAGCTCCGCTTCCGCGTCACGCCGAACATCGTCATGCTGACGCAGAAGGAGGTCAACTTCGACGAAAGCAGCATGAAATGCGAATGCTGGCACGGCGAATACTGCTACGAAAAAAGCCAGATGGAGGACGAAAAAACCTTCCCGCTGAGCGAAGCGGCCTACCACGAAATGTACGACTGGATCGCAGCGCACATATAAGGAATTCATTATGAGGATCGAATTTGAAAACGTCATCCTTCGGGATATGATAGAGTCCGACATTGAAGACTATGTACGTTGGTTCACCGTGGAGCGTGAATGGGAAAACTGGGATGCTCCATGGGAAAAAGAAGATACTGACGAAGAAAGCGAACGCAAAAGCTGGACAGAATACTACGAATCCAGGAAAAATCGGCCTAATGATGTCCGTCGTTATAAGCTTGAGATCGAATGGAACGGCAGGCATATCGGCTGGGTAAGCGCGTATCACATTGACAAAAACTACGAATGGATCGGAAAAGCCGAGAATGGGCAGAACATCCATCTGGCTGTCGGCATTGGTATTTGCGAACACGATTTGTGGGGCAACGGGATCGGCACAAACGCACTGCGTGCCTTTATAAGTTACCATTTCAAAAACGGCGAGGACGAGATCTATACGCAGACATGGTCAGGCAATGTTCGCATGATCCGTTGCGCCGAAAAGCTCGGCTTTGTTGAATGCGATCGTAACGTAGGCACACAAGAGGTCAACGGGCAGCATTATGATGGACTAAGCTTTAGATTGAAGAAATAATAGACTGAACCCGACTACGTTGTAACATTAAATTCTTTCTTTTTGGTGAATGACTGGCGCGGGAGCGCCCAAAAGGCTCCCCTTGGGCACAAGGGGAGCTGGCCCGAAGGGCCTGAGGGGATTCGAACGCTGCAAATTCCGGAACACTCTGATATCTGTAACCCATCCCCTCCGTCATTTTCTTCGAAAATGCCACCTTCCCTTACCGCGCGGGGCGCGGCAAGAGGAGGCTTTGGTGGGTACGGTTTCTTCCTGCTTTTCATAAAGCAGATTGCACCGTTTTTACGGAAATCCTCAGCGAATTCGCAACTTCTCAGCGGGCCGATGTGGGCATCGGCCCCTACAAAAGCCGTTCGAAAGAGAAAAAGCGGCCCCCGCAAAAATGCGGGGGCCGTTTCAATGTTATTCCGCTGTTTCTTCCGCAGTGGCTTTCGCTGCGGCTTCCGGCTGGCGGGGCTTGATCTCGGCCAGCGCCTGACGGAGCGCTTCGTTTTCCGTGCGGAGCTCTTCCAGCTCTTCGCGCAGCGGAGCGAGCTGCTTTTTGACCTTACGGTCGGCAATGGCCTGATGCACCTTGTAATGGCTGTACACGTTCAGCGCCGTGAGCGCAACGAACGCGCCGCCCGCGATCAGACCGACCTTTTTCATGTCCGACTTCCGGAGCACGTGATGCGATTTGTTTTTTCCGCCGCGCGTGATCTCCACGATGGCGGGATCCTGTTCGGCGAGCCTCCGGGCAGCCAGCGCCGCACAGCATTTTTTAACCTTGCAGTTCATATTCTGACCTCCTGTCTGCAAAAATCAGCCATGTCTTTGCCTGTATTATATCCAATCCCGCTGATTTTTGCAAGAGGACAGTCGGACTGATTTGTCCAAACTTATGCTGCCTCGCGCGCTTCTTTTTTGTTCTGCATGATCTGCAGCGCGATGATCCCGGCGACGATCACAAGGCCGATCAGATCCGAGAGCGTGCCCGGGATCAGCAGCGTCAGTCCGCCGATCACCGCCAACACACGCAGCGGCCAGCGCATGGGCCGCAGGATATAGCCCTCCAGACCGGCGGCGACGGCGAAGATGCCGAGAAGCGCCGTAACGACGATCTGGATGACCTGAAACACGCTCGTGACGTTTTCAAACAGCATTTGCGGGTTATACGCAAAGATGAACGGGACGATAAAGGCCGCAATGGCGAGCTTTGTCGCGGTAATGCCGGTCTTCATGGGGTTCGATTTCGCGATCGCGGAGCCCGCGTAGGCTGCCAGCGCGACCGGCGGCGTGATATCGGCGACGATGCCGAAGTAGAACACGAAGAAATGCGCGGCGACGAGCGGATAGCCCATTTTAATCAGGATCGGCGCGCACGTAGAGGCCATGATGCAGTAGTTCGCGGTCGTGGGAACGCCCATGCCGAGAATGATGCAGCAGATCATGGTCAGGATCAGGCCGATAAACGTCGCGTTGCCCGCCAGCTGCACAACCGCGTTGATGAGGATCGAGGCAAGACCGGTGACGGTGATGCAGCCTGCGATGATACCCGCCATCGCGCAGGCGACGGCCACGGTAATGGCGCCCTTCGCGCCCGCCTCGAGAGAATCAAAGACAGAGCCCGCGGAATCGCCGACCGCGCCGAGCGCAGCCTTGCCGACCGTGCGGAACGTGCGCGTCTGCGTGCTCTGCAGACGGAGCATGAAGAAGTTGACAAGCCCGACCGCGATGGCCGCGAGAATGGAATACGCGGCGGAGTGCGACATCGTCTTCGCGCCGGAGGATACGAGCCAGACCAGCAGGATCAGCGGCAGGATCAGATAGCAGTCGCGGGCCAGAAGCCGCCACTTGGGAAGCTGATCCTTCGGAATGCCGTTCAGGCCGAGCTTTTTCGCCTCCAGATGCACGGAGATGAAAATGCCGGTGAAATACAGGATCGCGGGTAAAATGGCCTTGACTGCGACCTGCGCATACGGAATGCCGATGTACTCCGCCATCAGAAACGCTGCCGCGCCCATGATCGGCGGCATGATCTGGCCGCCGGTAGAGGCCGCCGCCTCGACCGCGCCCGCAAACTCCGGCTTATAGCCGGTCTTTTTCATCATCGGGATGGTGAACGAGCCGGTCGTGACCGTGTTGCCGACCGAGGAACCGGACACCATGCCGCACAGCGCGGAGGAAATGACCGCGACCTTTGCCGGGCCGCCGGACGACCAGCCCGCGAGCCGGTTCGCGAACGAAATAAAGAAATTCGCAATGCCGGTGCGCTCCAGAAACGCGCCGAAGATGATGAACAGCACGATGTAGGTATAGCACACGCTGACCGGCGTACCGATCACGCCGCTGGTCGTGTAAAACAGCTTGTAGATGATATTCTGCAGCGCCTTATAGAAGCTGGCGCCGTAGCTGAGCTGATTGTAGAACGCATAGACGATCAGAAGACCCGCCACCACAAGAATGGGCAGACCCACGCAGCGGCGGCAGAGCTCGACCAGAATCAGAATGCCGACGCAGCCGATGACCACATGAATGGGCTGGATGCGGGTGGCGAGCCGGATCATCGTCATGGCGTTGAGCGCAAAATAGAAGAAGCAGGCCGCGCCGACAAGCATCAGAAGAATGTCGTACCACGGCAGATAGTTGGGCTTTACATGGTGCTTGCTGGCCGGGAAATTCAAAAAGCCTGCCAGGATGATAAAGCCCATGAACAGCGGCAGACGGATCTCCGGCATAGCCGTGGAGAACAGCGTCATGCAGATGCAGTAGAGGGCGAAGCAAGCCATGAAGACTTTAATGACAATGGCGCGCCAGCCGAACCAGATCCGGGTGTTGGATTCGCGGTCGTATTTGCGCATGACCTCGTCAACGTCGGCGGCGATATTCTGCTCTGCGCCGGCGTTCGCGGTCGCGGGGGTGGTCTTGTCGGGATTTTTGGACAAGGTGCATCTCTCCTTCATCTTTTTTCTGTACGACAACTACGGCAGGGAGACCCTGCCGTAGCGCCTGTTATGCGTAAAGAACGCGTGAAGATTTACTTGGTGGGGACGTCAAAGCCCTTTTCCGCGAAGTACTTGGCCGCGCCCGGATGATAGGGGACAGAGGTGACGGAAGCGCCGAAATCGGTGTTGACCTCCGCGTACTTGGCGTGGGTGCCGGTGAGGCTGGAAGCGTTGTCGAAGATATCGGCGGCCAGCTTGTAGATCGCGTCCTCAGACACATCGTCGCGGGCGAGAACGACCGCGCTGACAGCGACGGTGATCGTGTCGGTGTCAAGACCGTAGACGTCCTTGCCGATGGTGACCTTGGTGTAATACGGAGAGGACTCCAGCAGCTTGTCGACGTGCTCGTCGTCCAGAGAGACGAGGTATGTCGCCTTTGTGGTGCTCAGATCGGTGATCGCCGTCGTGGGCGCGCCCGCAACGATGAAGGCCGCGTCGATCTGACCGTTTTTCAGAGAGTCCGCGCTGTCGCCGAAGGACTGATACGTCGGGTTGATGTCAGCCTCCGTCATACCGTAAGCGCCGAGCACGTCCATGGCGTTAAAATACACGCCGGAACCGGCTGCGCCGATGGAGACGTTCTTGCCCTTGAGATCGTCGACCGTTTTGATCTCGGGATCGGTCGTGACGATCTGCACCTGCTCCATATAGAGCGCGGCGACCGTGGAGAAGCAGCTGACAGCGCCGGTATCGGCAAACAGGTTCGTGCCGTCGTAGGCGTAGGCCATGACGTCGGACTGGCAGAAGGCCAGCTCCGCGTTGCCGTCTTCCAGCTCAAAGATGTTCGACTGCGAGCCGTTGCCGACCAGGCCGACGACATCGACGCCGGCGTTGTTCGTCGCATGCTGGGCAATGACGGAGCCGAAGGCGTAATATGTGCCGGATTCGCCGCCGGTGACGAAGCGCAGCTTGGCGCCGGAGGACGCGGCGGGCGTTTCAGCGCTGGATGCAGGCGCATCGGACGCGGCAGAGGACGCATCAGACGTCGTCTGAGCGGGAGCCGCAGGAGAAGCGGCACACGCGGCCATGCCCAGAACGAGGACGGCTGCGAGAAGCAATGCAAGGATCTTTTTCATATCTATTCCCTCCTGAATTGATTTGCTGTGTGAAAGTATAATACATCAAAGTGCATTTTTCAAGATGCAATTTGTCATTTTGAGAAATTTATTTTTCACGAAATTCGAAATTACAACGGAAATCCTTCATAATCTTCTCAAATCAGCAGATATTTGAACAGATAAGAAAGATTCAATTCATTTTATTGCAGGATTGCGAATTTAAATCCTGCATATCCGGATAAAAAATCAAGCAGCCGTTTCCGGCTGCCTGATGCATGCAGATCGCTTAATCTGTATTTTTATTCAGATAGTCCTTCAAAAACAGGATGGCCTGCCGGTAGCCCTCAAAGCCGAGACCCATATAGGTCTTCACGCAGGCCAGCCGCGCATAGGAGATCTGCCGGAAGTCCTCGCGCTTCGTCACATCGGACAGATGCACCTCGACCGCCGGCAGCGCGACGGCCTTCAGCGCGTCCAGAATCGCGACGCTCGTGTGCGTATAGGCCGCGGGATTGATGACGATCCCGTCAAACACGCCGTAGGCCGCCTGAATCTCGTCCACCAGCGCGCCTTCGTGGTTGGACTGGAAGACCTTGCAGGAGATTCCTTCCTCCCGGCACGTATCCTCGCAGAACCGCACCAGCGCGGCGTAATTCTGCCGGCCGTAAATATCCGGCTCCCGCAGGCCGAGCAGATTGAGATTCGGCCCGTTCAAAATCAGCAGCTTCATCCAAGCACCTCCAGAATCTGCCGCACGGCGTCCTCCACCGTGCGGTCGTTATCGACCATGACATCCGCAAAGCGTTCATACAGCGGCTTTCTGCGCCGGTAGATCTCTTCTGCGCCGAGCGCCTGCGAGACGGGCCTTCCGTTTGCGGGAAGGCAGTTCAAATCGCGCGTTAAGCAGAAGATCGTCCCGTTCTGATGCAGCAGCCGGTAATTTTCCGGCCTTGTCACGCAGCCGCCGCCCGTGGCGATGACCAGCCCGGACTGCTTTCCCAGCTCCGCCAGCACCGCCGTTTCACGCCGCCGGAAGCCCTCCTCGCCCTCGCGCCGGAAGATCTCCGGGATAGACATCCCGGCCTTCTGCTCCAGCACAGCATCTGCGTCAAGGAACGTGCGGCCCAGCTGCGCGGCGACGCCCGTGCCGACCGTCGTCTTCCCACTGCCCGGCATGCCGATGAGGATCACATTCTGCATCTGCGCGGCCAGCGATTTTGTGATCGCGCCGATGCGCTCGTCCGCGATCGCCGTTCCCAGAAAATCCTCGCAGCTTTTCTTCGCCTGCGCAGCCAGCATCAGAAGCCCGTTTGCCCGCTTGAGCCCGAGCTGCTCCGCCTGCAGCAGAAATTCCGTCCGCGCGGGATTATAGACCACGTCCAGCGCGGCTTCCAGCTTCGGAAACCGGCTTAGATCAACAGGCGATGCGCCGGTGTGCGGATACATGCCGACCGGCGTTGTGTTGACGGCGATCTCCGCGTCCGCGTGCCGGTCGAGATTCTCATAATTGTTTTCTCCGTGCCGCGAGATCACGACGACCTCCCGCGCGCCCAGCTGCCGCAGAACGTACTGCGCTGTCGCCGACGCGCCGCCGCTGCCGAAGACGAGCGCCTTTTTGCCGCGCACGTACGCGCCGCTGGCCTGCACCAGCATGGAAAAGCCGTAGGCGTCGGTGTTGTCGCCCCAGAGCGTCCCGTCCGGTCTGCGCACGAGGGTGTTGACCGCGCCGATGGCGCGGGCCGTGTCAGACAGCTCCGCGCAGTAGGGGATCACGTCTTTTTTATAGGGGATGGTCACGTTCAGCCCGTCAAATTCCCCGGATTGCAGAAAGCGGTCCAGCTCCTCCGGCTCTTTTTCATATAAAGAATAGGCGTAATCCGCGAGCTGCGCATGGATCGCGGGAGAATAGCTGTGGCCGAGCGTCCGGCCCAGCAGTCCGCAGCGCAATGTTTCAGAACGCATAGCCTGTCTCCTTTTTTCGCCCCATCCACGCATCCAGCACGGCGATCGCCGCCGCGGCCTCCACGCACGGGACGGCCCGCGGCACGATGCACGGATCGTGCCGTCCGTGAATGACGAGTGTTTCAGGTTCCATCCGCGAAAGGCTGACGGAGCCCTGCTCCCGGGAAATGGACGGCGTCGGCTTGAACGCAGCCCGAAATACGACCGGCATGCCGGTCGAAATGCCGCCAAGGATCCCGCCGCAGTTGTTTGTCTCCGTCACGATGCGTCCATTCTGCACGCGGAACGGGTCGTTATTCTCGCTGCCGCGCAGCCGCGCGGCGGCAAAGCCCGCGCCGAATTCCAACCCCTTGACCGCCGGAATGGCGAACACAGCGCGCGCGATCAGGTTTTCCAATCCCCCGAACATCGGCTCCCCGACGCCTGCCGGAAGCCCGTCGACCACGCATTCGATCACGCCGCCGACAGAGTCTCCCTCCGCCTTCGCCAGCGCGATCTCCGCCTGCATGGCCGCGGCCGCGCTGTCAGAGACCGCCGGAAACGGTTTTTCCGCGACCGGCGCGTCAAACGGCGCGCTGTCCGTGACGCTTCCGATGGACAAAATGCGCGCGCGGATGGAAATGCCCTCACGTGCCAGCAGCTGCATGCAGATCCCGCCCGCGATGCACAGCGGCGCGGTCAGCCGTCCGGAAAAGTGTCCGCCGCCGTCCGCGTCCTGCGCGCCGCCGAATTTGACCTGCGCCGTATAATCCGCGTGGCCGGGGCGGGGGATATCCTTTAAGTTTTCATAATCGCCGGAGCGCGTGTTGGTGTTGCGGATGATGGCCGTGAGCGGCGCGCCGCACGTTTTTCCACGCTTTAGCCCGCATAAGATCTCCGGCGCGTCGGCTTCCCTGCGCGGCGTCGACCAGGCGTTCTGCCCGGGCGCGCGCCGGCTCAAAAACCGCTGCAATGCGTCCGGGTCGACCGGCAGCCCGGCCGGGAGCCCGTCGACCGTAACGCCGATGGCAGGCGCGTGGGATTGCCCGAAAATGGAGACGGTCAGATTACCGGTATATACGCTGCTCATACTGCATCCTCCTTCAAAGAAGCAAAGTCCTCCCAGAATGCGGGATAGGATTTCGCGACGCATTCACTCCCCGATACCGTGACCGGGCCCTCGCAGCCGCAGGCGGCCATGGCCGCGCTCATCGCGATGCGGTGGTCGCCGCAGGCGTCCGCTGTTCCGCCGGAAAGGCGGTCGCGGCCCGTAATGACCAATCCGTCCGGCAGCTCCCGCACGCTGCCGCCGAGCGCGGAAAGCAGCGCCGCCGTCGTTTGCAGGCGGTCGGATTCCTTCAGCCGCAGCCGCGCCGCGTTTTCGATCCGCGTTTCGCCGCCGCAGAGCGCGGCAAGGCACGAAACGACCGGGATCAGATCCGGAACCGGCCCCGCGTCCAGCGTGATCCCGCGCAGCGCGCCGCGCCGCACGGAAACGGCGTCTTCCGAGACGGTCAGCTCCGCGCCGAACCGTGTCAAAATCTCTGTAATAGCCCGGTCTGCCTGCAGGGAATCAGGATCCAATCCCGTTACGGTCACGCCTGTCTCAGACAGCGCGCCCATGCACAGGAAAAACGCCGCGTTCGACCAGTCTCCCTCGACCCTCTGCACGGCGGGCGCCGCATAGCGCTGCCCGCCGCCGATCCGCCAGAGCTGTCCGGCCTGATTCGCAAAAATACCAGCCGTCGCAAGCGCCTGCTCCGTCATGGCGACATAGCGCGCCGATTGCAGCGTACCCGTGACCGTCAGCGTGCTGTTTCCGCTCAGAAGCGGCAGCGCGAACAAAAGCCCGGAAATAAACTGCGAGGAAACGTCGCCGGGCAGGGAATAGTCCCCTGCGCATAATTGCCCGTCTGTGTGCAGAACAGCTCCGTCCTGCCGCAGCCGCATGCCATGCGTTTCCAGAACCTCCCACAGCGGGGACAAAGGCCGCTCCGGCAGCCGCCCGTGCATCTGGATCTCTGCCTGAACGCCAAGCGTGCCGAGAACCGGCAGCAGAAACCGCAGCGTCGACCCGCTTTCGCCCGCGTCCAGCCGCGCCCGCGCGGGCAGCGTCTTGATCGGCATGATCGACAGTCCGTCCGTCACGCGCGCAAAGCGCGCGCCGAGCGACGCCAGACACTGCATCGTCGCTTCGATATCCGCGCTGAAGCCGTCTAGGATCAAACGCGACGGTTCACGGGAAAGCGCCGCGCAGATGAGCATCCGGTGCGCCTGCGATTTGGAGGCCGGGATCCGGATCACGCCCGCGCGCGGGCCGGGAGCTGCCGTCCGCGTCATCGCGCACCTCCGGCCCGCAGCCAGTCCGGGATCTCGGAAGCCGGCGTTTTCCGTATTTCGCAGCGTCCGACCGCCGCCGGAACGATCAGATTGATCGAGCCGCCGGCGGCCTTTTTGTCGTGCAGGACCGCCCCGAGCATCTGCTCTGCCGGATACGCGCAGTCGACCGGCAGACCGTACTGCCGCAGCAGCGCCAGCACCGCGTCCCGCGCTTCGGCCTCGCAGAGGCCAAATTGTGCCGCTGCCCGCACGACCATCGCCATGCCGATGGCGACGGCAGAGCCGTGGCTGACGGCAAAGCCGCTGCACGCCTCGATCCCGTGGCCGAAGGTATGGCCGAGGTTCAGAAGCTGCCGCTGTCCGCGGTCAAATTCATCCTGCGCGACGATATCGCGCTTCATCCGCACGCACGTCTCGATGATGTACTCCGGCTGCATGCGCGGCGGCGTGCGATTCAATTCCTCAAAAAACGGCGCGTTTCCGAGCACTGCGTATTTGATGACCTCCGCACATCCGTCGCGGAAAATTTCATCCGGAAGAGAATCCAGACAGTCCGGGTCGCAGAGCACGAGCCACGGCTGATAGAACGTCCCGGCCAGATTTTTTCCGGCGGGCAGATCGATGGCCGTTTTGCCGCCGACGGAGGAGTCGACCATGGCGAGCAGCGTCGTCGGGATCTGGATGAACCCGATCCCGCGCAGATAGACGGAGGCCGCAAAGCCCGTCAGATCGCCTGCCACGCCGCCGCCCAGCGCGACGACCGCGTCTGATCGCGTCAGCCGGTTTTCGCACAGCGCGTCCAGAAGCGCCAGCCAGGTCTTCGCGCACTTGGAGCCCTCTCCGTGCGGGAATACGAACCGGCACACGGAAAACCCGGCGTCCGCAAGGCTTTTCTGCACCGTTTCTCCATACAGGGGCCATACGGAATCGTCCGAAACAAGCATGATCGTTCCCGCGTTCGTCACGCCGCGGATCAGCTCGCCCGCGCGGCGCAGCAGCCCGCGCTCGATCAGGATCTCATACCGGCGGGAGGCGGAAACAGAGACTGTTTTCATCGTCCATCGACCTCCTCCTTGCGTTTTTTGCCGTCCTCCAGCAGCTGCGTCAGCGTGGCCGCGTCGTCGGAGGCAATCGCGGCGCGGTACTCCATCAGCCGGTCCATCAGGCAGTCCAGCTCATGGAGCATATTGTCCCGGTTTTCCAGAAACAGCTCCGACCACATCGGCGCGTTCAGCCACGCCACGCGGGTCATATCCTTGTAGCTTCCGGCAGAAAAGCCCTTGTGTGCCTCCGCCGTGGGGCTTTTGATGTAAGCGTTCGAGACCAGATGCGCCATCTGCGACGTGAACGCGATCATTTCGTCGTGCTTTTCCGCCGTCGTGACGGAATAGCTGCCGAAGCCCGCCGGGGCCAGCAGCTCCTGCACGCGGGCGAGCAGCGCGATATTGTCAAAATCCGGCGGCACGATGACCATCGGCGCGTTGTGATACAGATTCGCGCGCGCGTGGCCGAAGCCGGAATACTGCGTGCCCGCCATCGGGTGCCCGCCGAGATAGGTGAAGTGGTATTGCTCCGCCAGCGGGAACGCCGCCGCGCAGACCACGCGCTTCGTGCCGCAGCAGTCGATCACGATGGGCTTCCCGCCGATATGCGGCGCGGCTTCGCGCAGATACCCGATCGCGGCGAGCGGCCGCACGCACAGCAGCACCAGATCGCACGCGCTGATATTCTCCATCGTAAGCGGCGCGTTCACCGCGTCCGCCAGCTGCGCAAAGGCCAGCATGCTTTCATCCACATCATAGCCGAAGACCGTCCATCCGGCGGCATGATAAGACTTTGCGAACGAGCCTCCGATGAGGCCCAGACCCACGATCCCGACCGTCATTCCGTCACCGCCTCGCGCACTGCGCGCACCTTCCGCGCGACCTCGGCAAACTGCTCGCAGGTCAGAGACTGCGCGCCGTCGCACAGCGCGTGGATGGGGTCGTTGTGTACCTCGACAATGACGCCGTCCGCCCCGCAGGCCGCCGCCGCCAGCGTCATGGGCGGTACGAGCCGGTTGATGCCCGTGGAGTGGCTGGGGTCGACGATGACCGGCAGATGCGACAGCTCGTGCAGCATCGGGACAGCCGCCAGATCGAGCGTATTTCTGGTGTAGTCGTCAAACGTGCGGATGCCGCGCTCGCAGAGGATGACGTTGTCGTTGCCGCTGGCCATGATATATTCCGCGCTCATCAGCAGCTCCTTGAGCGTGTTGGCAAGCCCGCGCTTGAGAAGGATCGGCTTTTTGACCGAGCCCATCTCCTTCAGAAGATCGTAGTTCTGCATGTTGCGCGCGCCGATCTGAATGATGTCGACGTTTTCAAACAGCGGCAGATGCTTGATGTTCATCAGCTCCGTCACGATGGGCAGTCCCGTCTCCTGCTTGGCGATCTCGAGCAGACGGATGCCCTCGCCGTGCAGACCCTGGAAGTCATACGGAGACGTGCGCGGCTTGAACGCGCCGCCGCGCAGTAGCTGCGCGCCCGCAGCCTTGACGGCCTTTGCAACATATACGATCTGCTCCTCCGACTCAACGGAGCACGGCCCCGCGATCATCGCGAAATGCCCGCCGCCGAATTTTGCCTCGCCGACCGAAACCACGGTATCGTCCGGGTGGAATTTGCGGTTGCAGCATTTGAACGGGTCGGAAACGCGCTTGACGGAATCGACGATATCGAGGCTTTCCAGCAGGGACATATCGATCCGGCTCGTGTCGCCGACCAGACCCAGCACGGTCTGATACTCGCCGAGCGAGGGGTGGACATCGATTTGCTGGCTGCGCAGCCAGTTGATGAGCTGATTCCGTTTTTCCTCCGGTACGTTGTGCTTCAATACGACAATCATGGTTTTGACCTCCAATACAATAAAAAATGCGGCACAGTCAATTCTGTGCCGCATGCAAATTACAAACTCTTCTGCGCATCACAAATTGACCTTACCATCTGACGACAGTAAAGTAATAATAGGACGCGAAAACAGAAGTGAACATGAAAAGACTCTCCTTATGAAAATCTGGGACAATCATAGCACGCGGAGCGCCGCTTGTCAACCGGGCCAGCGCGAAAAATGCGGGATCACAGCGCCTCCGCCTCCGCGAGCCACAGGCTGCCCGACGCGTCCGACGGCATGCGCCAGTCGCCTCTGGGGCTGAGCGTCACGGAGCCGACCTTCGGCCCGTCCGGAATGCACGAGCGCTTGAACTGCTGCTGGAAGAACCGGCGGCAGAACGTTTTCAGCCAATGCCGGATCACGTCGTCCGGATACTTGCCGCCGTAGGCGTATTTTGCCATCCGGAACAGCTTGCGCGGCCGCGAGCCGAAGCGCAGCAGATGATACAGGAAAAAGTCGTGCAGCTCATACGGGCCGACGAGATCCTCCGTCTTCTGCGCGATCTGTCCGTTCTCGTCCGCGGGCAGCAGCTCCGGCGAGACGGGCGTGTCGAGAATATCCAGCAGCACCTCCCGCAGCGCGGGCGCGCTGCTCCCGGCCTCATACTGCACGATGTACCGCACCAGCGTCTTGGGAACCGAGCAGTTGACCGCGTACATGGACATATGATCGCCGTTGTACGTCGCCCAGCCGAGCGCAAGCTCGGACAGATCGCCCGTGCCGATGACCAGACCGCCGGACTGGTTCGCGATGTCCATCAGGACCTGCGTGCGCTCGCGCGCCTGGCAGTTTTCATAGGTGACGTCATGCACGGACTCGTCGTGGCCGATGTCCGCGAAATGCTGCCGGACGGAGGCGGTGATGTTGACCTCCCGCACGCTGACGCCAAGCTCCTCGCAGAGCTTGACCGCGTTGGACTTCGTCCGCTTCGTCGTGCCGAAGCACGGCATGGTGACGCATTGGATCTCTTTCCGGCTGCGCCCGGCCAGATCGAACGCGCGCACGCACACCAGCAGCGCCAGCGTGCTGTCCAGCCCGCCGGAAATGCCGAGCACGACCGTTTTCGCGTGCGTATGCTCCACCCGCTTTTTGAGTCCCTGCGACTGGATGCGCAAAATCGCCTCCGCGCGTGCGCGCAGCTGCTCGTCATACGGCGGAACGAACGGGTTGGGCGCGATGTGCCGCGTCAGCGCCGTCTCGCGCAGCGGCTGATCGAAAACGACCGTCTGAAGACCGGGAACGGAATCATAGCTCGTCGTGCGGTGCCGCTCATGCATGAGCCGCTGCACGTCGATCTCGGAGATCGTCAGCGAAGCGCCTGCAAACGGCTCGTTTTCCGCCAGCACCGTCCCGTTTTCCGCGATCAGATGATGCCGCGAGAAGACCATATCCTGCGTCGATTCCGTCGGCGACGCGCTGCAGTAGACATAGCCGCAGGCCAGCCGGGCCGACGTCGCGCCGACCAGCGACCGGCGGTACTCCGCCTTGCCGATCACCTCGTCGGAGGCGGAGAGATTCAGAATGATCACCGCGCCGCCCGCGCAGAGCCTTGTCGACGGCGGGCAGGGGACCCACAAATCCTCGCAGAGCTCCACGCCGAAGGTATAGTCCTGCATGCCGGAGCAGCAGAACAGGAGATCCGTTCCAAATGGAACAGTCTGGCCGCAGAGCGTGATCGTATAGACCTTCCCGTCCAGCGTTTTCGCGGAGGAAAACTGCCGCAGCTCATAAAATTCGCCGTAGTTCGGCAGATGCGTCTTCGGCACGACGCCGAGCAGCCGCCCCGCATGGACGACCGCCGCGCAGTTATAGAGCTTCCCGCCGAAGCGCAGCGGAAGCCCAACCGCCGTGACCGGGTAAAGACCCTTCGACGCCTCCGCGATGCGCGCCAGCGCAGGCTCGACCGCGCCGAGCAGGCAGTCTGAGAAAAACAGATCGCCGCAGGTATAGCCAGTCAGGCACAGCTCCGGCAGCGTCAGCAGATTCACGCCCGCCGCGTCCGCCTCGCGCATCCGCGCAAGGATCTGCTCCGTATTATACTGCACATCCGCGACGACAACGTCGACCGTCCCCGCCGCAGCCTTGATAAAACCGTCTTTCATAAAAGCGTTCTCCTGCTCTCATATTCTTTCCTATACGATACACGGTTTTGCAGGAATTATCAAGAATAAAAACACCGTTTGATCCGTATGCCCGGTTTATAGGCGATAAATAGTAAACGGTTCTGCATGCGTGCAGAAATCCGTGACAAAAATCACGCCATATCAGGAATTACGGTGAATATAAATTGATGAAAAGCGGCGGAAAACAAAGAAAAACACCTGTGATTCAAACAAATCACAGGTGTTTGGCAGGGGATGAGGGATTCGAACCCCCGCAAACGGAGTCAGAGTCCGGTGTGCTACCGTTACACAAATCCCCTAACGGAGCTTCTTTCCGAAGCGCATGATTATTATAGCGATTTATTCCGAAAAGTCAAGACTATTTTTTTCTTTTTTGCAGAAATTAAAACGAAGCGGAAATCACGGCTTCGGATTTCTCCGGAAAAGCAGGACATTTCTGCCGTTAAACGCGCGTGTTTTCGCCCGGCACGGTGAATTTCTAATTCATGACAAGGAAAACCGACTTTCTTTTACATGCGCTGCGCGCGGTTTCTTTCCGATCCGTCGGGTCAAGATAACGGCGCTGAGACTTTTGCGGAGAGGATGAGAACATGAGGCGGAACATTTCTTATAAAAAAATACCGGCCGTGCTGATCGCGCTCGTTCTGGCGCTTGCGCTGAGCTGCCAGACCGCCGCGGCCGGCCGCGCGCTGGTTCCGGGCGGATATACCGTCGGCATCAAGCTCTATGCGGAGGGTTTGATGGTCACGGAGGTAGAGAGCGGCGCGCCCGCACAGCAGGCGGGGCTCCGGAAGGGCGACATTATCATAATGGTGGATGGAAAGAAAACAGACAGCGCGCAGGCGCTGCTCGGGAGCATCCAGACAAGCGACCCCGTCGTCGTGCGCGTGGAGCGCGGCGGCAGAGAAGCGGAGTTTCTTGTGACGCCAGAAAAGACGCAGTCCGGCTACCGGCTCGGCGTACTTGTGCGCGACCATATCGCGGGCATCGGGACCGTCACCTATTATGACCCCGAGGACGGAAGCTACGGCGCGCTCGGCCACGGCGTCAGCAGTCTGGACGGGACGCAGCTGCTGATGATGCAGTCGGGCTACCTCGTCCGGTCGAGCGTCGCGGAGATCCGCGCCGGTACGCGCGGGACGCCGGGCGAGCTGCACGGCCTGTTCGATGTGACGGACACGGTGGGGACGGTGGACAAAAACACGTCCTGCGGGATCTTCGGCACGATGACCCACCCGCGGCAGGGGCAGCCGGTCGAGACAGCTCCGGCTGAGTCGGTCGTGACCGGCCCGGCGGAGATCCTGTCGAATGTCGACGGCGATCAGGTGCAGCGCTTCTCCATTCGCATCGACCGCGTGGACGCGGACGCGAAAAACGGCCGGAATCTGCTCATTACCGTGACGGACGAAGCGCTGCTCGCCAAAACGGGCGGCATCGTGCAGGGGATGTCCGGCAGCCCGATCCTGCAGAACGGCAAGCTGGTCGGCGCGGTCACGCATGTGCTGGTCAACAGTCCCGCGCAGGGCTACGGTATTCTCATCGACCGGATGCTGCAGGCCGCCGAGGGGTGAAAAACGACCCGGTTTTCCAGTGAGGAAAACCGGGTCGTCGCTTTTGGAAAATTCAGACAGGCGAGCCCTCCGGCGCGCGGTCGTCTCCGAAGAAGAACACCGCGACGGTGCCGGGGCCGGAATGCGACGCGACGATCGTGCCGATGTCGCAGATGCGCACCTCGCCGTTCAGCTGCGGGAACGCGGCCTCGACCGCGGCCTTCGTCGCCTCGGCGTCCGCAAGGCAGTTGGAGTGGCAGATAAACGCCTTGCCGGAATAATTCGCTCCGTTTTCGGCGTGCCGCTTCATCGTCTCGACCGTGCGCACGACGGCGTTTTTCTTGCCGCGCACCTTGTCATAGGCAATGATGCGGCCCTTATCGTCCAGCCGCATGATCGGGCAGATGCCGAGCACCGTGCCGATGGCGGCGGCCGCGCCGGACATGCGCCCGCTGCGGCGGTAGAATTTGAGCTCCGTGGAATAGAACTGATGGTGGACCTTCTGACGCTTTTCCATCACCCAGTCCGCGATCTCATCCATGCTCTTTCCTGCGTCGCGCAGATCGGCGGCCCCATCGACCAGCAGACCATAGCCGGAGGACGAGCAGAGCGAATCGATCACGATCAGCCTCCGCTCCGGGTATTTTTCCTGCAGCGCCTCCGCCGCGAGCAGCGCGTTCTGCACAGACGCCGTCATGCCGGAGCCGAACGCGATATGCAGCACGTCTCCCTGCTGCAGAAGCGCGTCGAAAAACGTCTCATACTGAAATTCGTTCAGCTGCGCCGTGCTCGGCAGCTTTCCGGCGTCCAGAAAGCCGTAGAACCGCGGCAGCGCCTCCGGGTCACGGCCCATGTCGTCCTCATAGCTGACGCCGTCGACCTGATAGGAGTAGAACAGAACGGGGATACCGCGCGCTTCGCAATAGGAGTAGGGGAGATCAATGGTGGACTCGCAGGAAAGAACAAAACCGGAACCCATATCAAAAGCCTCCATGAAAGTATGATAGCGTCAGCTGACAAGGGCACACATGGTTTTCCCGGGCCTGAACAGCAGCTGGCTGCGTTATCCTCGTTGATGGGCGACAGCCCATCTGCCTCGTCTGCCTTGCCGGCTGTCGTTCATGCTCCGGGAAAACTCGGAGACCCGCCGGGCGCTCCGGCGCGTTTTTCGCAAGGCAGAGGACGCAGGCTTGCTGGCGCAAGTCAAGGACGATAACGCCGCGAAAGGCGGGCCGGAACGTCCTGCGGGCATGCGTGCCCTTGTCAACTGACGCTAATCTGATCATAACAGAATCAGGCGCGAAGGAAAACGGACAATTACTGCCGAATGCCTGTTTCGGCGCCCTGCCGCGCCATAGCCTCGAACCCGCCGCGGTAGAGCGTGCAGAGCCGGCTGAACTGCGCCTGAATGTCGTATTTCATGTCGTTGGACAGCCACTCGACGATCTGTCCGTAGCATTCGCACTGCCAGAAGCGGGTCAGGATCTCCCGATCCTCCCTGCTGAGCGGCAGATCGCCGTAGGCCGCCGACGCATAGGCCTCGACCGTGTGGCGGCAGATCTGCATGAGATAAAACGCGACGGTGTCATGGCTGATCGAGCGGTACATATGCATGACCGCGCGCCGGTTTTCCGTCATGAACTGCACAGCGGCGTTCAGACAGGCCTCCGGCGAGTCCGGATTGGCATACTGCCGGATGATCTGGTCGGCACGTTCGGTGATGATCTCCGTCGCGAGCGAGGGGATGTCTGCAAAATGGTAATAAAACGTATTGCGGTTGATGCCGCAGTCCTCCACGATCGACTTGACCGTGACCTGACTGAGCGGGCGCTCGTTGAGCAGCTTCAGAAACGAAGCCTTAATGGCTTGCTTGGTGTAAGCGGACATAGCATGACCTCCTGCACAAATACATCATAAGAATACCAGACAAGCGAAGCAAAGTCAATCTGTGCATCGCTGTGTTTTTGTCTGAAACGGCGCGGCTGCGCGGCCTGATTTCCGCTCTTGCGATTGCCGTCCTCCGGTGGTATAATACCTAATATTTAAAGAGAAATTGAGGACTTGACTATGCTCAGGCGTTTTTTACGCGGCGGTCTGTTCGCCGCGTTGCTGCTTCTGCTCGGCACGCAGGCGCTTGCCGCGCCGGAATCCCCGCTCGCTTCGATGCAGGCCGAGCCGACGCCTGGCTTTGTGACCAGGATCACGGATACAACAGGCGCCATCTATGAAAAATCCGGCGTTCTGGACCCCGAGGGATCTGAGATCGCCATGTATTCCGCCGCGATCTCCTCCTATGAGCTCTATTATGACGGACGTCTGCTGATGACCGTCGTTCCCTCCGGCTTCTCCGTGCAGGACCGGCCCGCCGTGACGGGCGCGGACAGCAGCGCGAGCCTCGGCAGCACCGGCTTCTACAAGACCACGTTTTCCATCGACGATACGCGGGAGATCTTTCTCACCGGTCTCACGGAATCCACACTGCACCAGGTGCAGACGGAGCTGACCGCCAGCGCCCTGAAGGATCGCTATTTTAACCTCACGAACGTCGACTTTATCGACGCCGAAAAAGAATATACCGATGTCGCGGAAGGGGAGATCGCCTCGGACGCCAACCTCTGCTGGGCTGCCGCGACGTCCAATATGCTCCGGTTCAGCGGCTGGGGAAGCGCCGCCGGATTTAAAACGGAGGACGCCCTGTTCGAATCCTTCATTTCCGCATTTACAGACGCGGGCGGCTCGTATACATACGCGCTGGACTGGTTCTTCAACGGCAATTACCGGCCGCAGGATTGGGACAACTGGTCGCATCTGCGCGATCCGGGCAAATCCGGAGCGTATCTTCCAGACTATGCCGCGGACAGCCTGTACCAGACCTATGAGATCTCCGCGCATATTGATAATCTGCGGCTGGTCTTCGATGCGCTGGAGCGCGACTGCGCTGTTGGCATTTCCATCGGCAACTATATCTCATGGCTCCGCTCGGGCGGCCATGCCATCACGCTCTGGGGCTACATGCGCGACACCTCGGCCAGCCCCTACAGCAAGAAGGCCTATCCCGCCATCTTTATTTCCGACTCGGATTCCGACAAATATGACGGCAATCTGCGCCGCGAGGCGCCGAACCGGCTGCGCGTCATGATGATGGACGGCATGTTCGACGGCTTCGGCGACGACAGCTGGGAGCTGGACTATCCCTCGACGTTTCCATGGCGGATCGACAGCTTTACGGTTCTGGAGCCGTACAGTGAGGAGATTGAAAAGGACACCTCCGGTACGCATGACAAATATGCCTTCCTGGATTTTTCCGTTCAGGATCTGTGCGTCCGTTCCTCGATTTTTGACGAAATGGATCTGAGCATCTATACCATCCCGACCGGGCAGAGCATCCGGATCAACGGCTCTGTTGTAAATAACAGCCCGTATGTGTTCTCCGGTGACCTGACGGTAAAAACTGAAGCGTCGATCACCCGTGTGCGGGATGGCGTCCGCGTCTGGAAGGATTCCAGTACGACGAATTATCTTGATCAGTGTTCCGCGTATTCTCATACGGATTTTTCCTTTTCCAGCAGCAGTCTGCCGGAGGGGGGCTACGAGCTGACGGTCTGTGTATCTGCCGATGGGCTGGAAGAAGCCTACACGGTCAACAACACGCGCTCGATCGCCTTTACGGTCACGGTTGCCGCACCGGACACTTCCGGCGCATCCGTATCTATAGACATTCCCGAATTCGACGGAGACGAGGGAGGCGTTGGTACATTGACCTTCACCGGCGTCGATTCCCTGTATCCCGCCGGGACGAAGCTGACCTGGTCCGTGTATGAAAAGTATACTTCGGTTTTAGCAAAGAATTGGGTACTTGCCTATCAGGGCTATGACATGCCGGACTCCGTCCGGTATCTCGGCAGCGGAAAAACGGTTCAGACCTGCGTGGTGCTGCGGCCTGTTGATCCGGCCCTTGCGTGCGTGACGCTCAACGCGGGAAGTCAAACTCTACTCTATTATGATCTGTTTGCCTTAGAAGCTGACGACAATACCGATAAATGCTCTTCGATACCTTACGGACAAAAATCTCTGGCCCCCGGGGAGCAATTCAGCTTTTATATTTCCAATAACACGACCTGCGTACCTTCTATCAAGGCGACGCCGGCTGTTTATGCGATCCGGGAATCTGATCATGCGCGGATCGACCTCTGGCGCGGCGATCCTGTCAGTATGGCCTACGGAAAGTCGACAGAGAAGACCCCTCATCGTGTCACAAGCTGGGATGCGGAGCTTCTTCCCGGATACTATACGATCTACGGCGAGGCGACGTATGAGTACGGGAGCAAAACCGTGCTTCTCAGTACGCTTCAGGTCAATGCGGACAAGCCGTTCGTCTCCATCGGAAGGACGTTCCGCGGCAGCAAGTGCTGTGCAGTTGTGCTTGATTGTCAGGCGCCAGCCGGGGATGTGGTATTGGGAATAGAATACCGCGAGGAAGGGCAGGAAGAAGTGCAGTTCGTATCCGATTCACTCTCGTTTGCCTCATATAGCGTCTCAGAAACGCGCTGTCTTTCGTTTGATACTGATCTGACTACCAATTATTCGTTCCGAACCGTTTGCAAGCAGAATGGCGAGACATTCTACGGCGAGTGGATGGAGTGCCCAGAACCTTCTGCGAGACAGGCATTGACGCAGACACCGCAAAGCGGGAGCGCCGGGGATACAGTGTGGGAGTATACTGCCGAAGCGGACGGCGTATATGTTCTGACAGTGAAGGCAAACGCTGATGTAATCCGATATGATAGCTTACAAAAAAAGGGAAATAAGTTCAGCGCCCCCAACACAGGAAGATCCGGCTTCTTCCTGAGAAAAGGGGAGACAGCCCTGTTCCTCATACAGACGCAGGATGCGTATACCGCTGCGGTTCTGCCGCCGGACGCGATGGAGCTCTGTAAAACTGCGTTTTTTACCACGGAGTATGTCGGAAGCGAATATGTCCTTCAGTTTACAGCGCCAGCTGCGGGCACCTATACGCTCCACACGGAAGGCCCCTGGGGCTGGATCTATCAGCTCTGTGAAGACGGTACCTGGCTCCTGAGCTGGCATTTCAGCAGCGACCGACCGGGTAATTTCTCCTTTACACTGAAAAAGGGACAGACGGCCTGTTTCAGATTCACGAATATGAAGGCGGGAGATTTTGCAATTACTGTCTCCCGTCCCGATCCCGAGGTCTCCGTTTCGGACGATGGTGTGCATGTCAGCTATGACCCGGAATGCACCGGTCTGCACCTGATCGCGCTCTATGACACGGACGGGCAGCTGATCGACATCCGCAGCGTATCCGTGCGGAGTCTGGAGGAGCATATTTCCGCCGTGCTGCAGGGGACGCGGACCGGCTATGTCCGCGTATTCCAGCTGGACACGGAGAAGCACACGCCGCGCACGGCCGCAAAGCAGGCCGAGCTGGCATAAAACCCATACTTGACAGACAGGAGCTTTGATTTGGACGGATTTGCAGCATGGCTGAAGCAGCTTCAGTTTGACGGTGTATGGCAGACGGCGGTGCTCGTCGCCGCGTCGCTGCTGTGCATCACGTTTCACGAGACGTGCCACGGGCTCGCGGCCTGCTGGCTCGGCGACCCGACGGCAAAGCGCGCCGGGCGGCTGACGCTCAACCCGCTGCGGCACGTCGATATCGGCGGGTTACTGATGATGGCGCTGTTCCGCTTCGGCTGGGCAAAGCCCGTCCCGGTCGATATGCGTAATTTCAAGCACCCCAGGCGCGACATGGCGATTACCGCCGCGGCAGGCCCGCTGTCCAATGTGCTGCTGGCCTATCTTGCCGTGCTGCTCTACGGCGTGTTTGCCTACTGGTACTATTTCTCCGGCTCGACTGCCGTCTATGTCTTCGCGCTCTTTTTCTACTATGTCGAGATCATCTCGGCGGGACTTGCCGTGTTCAACGTCTTTCCCATCCCGCCGCTCGACGGCTCAAAGGTGCTCTTTTCCTGCCTGTCCGACAAGGCCTATCTCTGGCTCATGCGCTATGAGCGCTACGGCATGGCGCTTCTGATGCTCCTGCTTCTGACAGGCGTATTGGATACGCCGCTGGAATTCCTGCGCGACGGACTTTTAAACGGGCTGGAAGCCATCGGCACCTGGCCGGTGCAGCTGCTGCTTGCGCTGCGCTGAACGAATCTTTTTGGAGTAATTTCTGCATGGATGAACCGCGATACCATCTCGGCAGCGTCGTACACGCGAAGGGCGAGACGCTCGAGGATTTCGACGGCCCGCTGGACGTGATCCTGCTGCTGCTGAGCAAGAATAAAATCGAAATACAGGATATCCAGATCTCCGCCATCTTGGAGCAGTATCTGGCCTATCTCGACGAAATGAAGCGCATGGATATGGAGATCGCCAGCGAGTTTATCGCCATGGCCTCCTATCTCATGTATATCAAAACGCGTATGCTCCTTTCCAAGGCGGAGCAGGAGGAAGCGCAGAGCGAAATGGACAAGCTCGTCGAATCCCTCCAGAAGCGCCAGCGGCAGGACGCCTACCAGCAGATCCAGAAGGCCGCGAAGGTACTTTCCGCGCGCAACGAGCTCGGCCTCGGCCTGTTCACCAAGGGCCCGGAGCCGTATCAGCCGGACAGGACCTACCGCTACCGGCACGACAAGTCCGACCTGACCGCCGCGCTCGCCGCCATGCAGGACCGGACGGAGCGCCGCCTGCCGCCGCCCGCGTCCAACTTCGCCGGGATCGTCGGCGCGGAGCCGTATCCCGTGACGCAGAAAGCAAAGCAGGTCGTCAGCCGACTCCTCGCCCACGGCGTCATGCGCTTTTTAGCCCTCTTCAAGGGCAGCCGCAGCCGGTCGGAGATCGTGGCGACGTTCCTCGCCGTGCTGGAGCTGTGCCGCCTCCGCTCCGTTTCCGTCGGAGAGGATGAACGCGGCGATATGGCCGTTACCTTTCTCAAAGCGCCGGATGCCGACGTGCAGACGGACATTTCCTGATAAGGAGGTTCCTCTTGGAGCAGAATGATTTACAGCGGGCGCTGATGGCCGTTTTGTTTGCCGCCGGAGAGCCGGTCGACGCCAGACGCCTGAGCCAGACGCTCGAGCGTGACGAAGCGGAGATCCACGAGGCCTGCAAGGTCCTGATGGACGAGCTGAGCTTTAACCGCAGCGGCATCCGCATCGTGCGGCTGGAAGATGCCTATCAGATGTGCTCATCGCCGGAAATGGCAGAGTACGTGACCAAAACGCTTGAAACGCGCAAGCCGCCGAAGCTCTCGCCGTCGCAGCTCGAAACGCTGACGGTCGTCGCGTATTACCAGCCCGCGACCAAGGCGCTCGTCGAGCAGATCCGCGGCGTCGACAGCGCCTACTGCATCAGCGCCCTCGCAACGAAAAAGCTCATCCGCGAATGCGGCCGTCTGAACGTGCCGGGCCGCCCCATCGTCTATGAGACGACGCCGGATTTCCTGCGCGTGTTCGGCCTCGAATCGCTTTCCGAGCTGCCGGAGATCGAAAAGGTCGACCTGCACGTCGACCCCTCGCAGGTCGAGCCGCTGGAGCAGAAACAGGAAGCGCCCGCGCAGCCGGACGAGTCCGCACCCGCGCAGCAGGAGATCCCGCTATGACCTGGACGTGGTGGATGACGCTGCTGGTGATCCTCGCCGTCCTCGTGCTGATCGGCTGCATCCCTGTCGGCGTCGACGCGCGCTACAGCGCAGACGGCGTATTTCTCGCGGCAAGGCTCGGCCCATTCCGTCTGCAGCTGCTGCCGCAGAAGCCGAAAAAAAAGCCAAAAAAGCGAAAACCGCAGCAAAAGCAGCCGGAGAAGACCCCGGCAAAGGCCGGGCCGCAGGAGAAAAAGCCGAACCCGCTGCTCTCCGGCGGCATGGACGGACTGATGCAGCTGCTGGATCTCGCATTCGACACGCTCGGCGATCTGCGCCGCAAGCTCCGCGTGAACGAGCTGACGCTGTATGTCCGCATCGGCGGCGCGGACGACCCGGCAAAGGCCGCCGTGGGCTATGGCCGGGCCTGGGCCGCCATCGGCGCGCTCACGCCGTCTCTGGAGCGGCTTTTCGTCATAAAAAAGCGTGACATTCGGCCCGCGCTCGATTATACTATAAGCAACACACAAATCGACGCGCATCTCGTGACCACGATCACCATCGGGCGGTCGCTGACCCTTGCGCTGCGCGCCGGTATCCGATTCCTGAAAATTCTGAACGAACGAAAAAAGGCGGTGTAAATTATGGAGCATCCTCTGTCTGATATGATGACCAATTCCATGAGCAAGATCAAGGACATGGTCGACGTCAATACGGTCGTCGGCAATCCGATCACCACGCCGGGCGGCGTGACGATCATCCCCGTCACGAAAGTCTCCATCGGCTATGGCGGCGGCGGCAGCGATTTTGCAACGAAAAACATGCCCGCGGATCGCGGCAATTCCTTCGGCGGCGGCGCGGGCGCCGGGATCAAGATCACCCCGGTCGCGTTCCTCGTCATCCGCGGCGAGAACGTGCGCATGCTCCCGGTCGCGGAACCGGCCTCCACGTCGGTCGACCGTCTGATCGAGCTGCTGCCCGACCTTCTGGAAAAGGGCGAGGCGTATTTCGCGGAAAAGAAGGCAGCGAAGGAGGCCGAAAAGGCAGCGGAAGAGGCATAATCTCCGCACGTTCTGCGCAAACTCTCAGCAGGGTGATGCAGAATGAAACGCAGCGTTCAAAAAACAGTCCGGCAAGCGGCGGCGGCACTCTGCGCCGCCGCCTTTTTCCTCGGAGCAGCCCGTGCCTCCCGCGCCGCGCAGCTCGCGCCGCCGCCCCAGGTGTCGGCCAAAAGCGCCGCTCTGCTCGACGGGACGACAGGGGAGTGCCTCTGCGCGAAAAACGGCGATCAGCGTGCGCTGATCGCCAGCACGACAAAGATCATGACCGGCCTTCTCGTCTGCGAGGCGGGAGACCTGGACAGAACCGTGACCGTGCCGGATACCGCCGCCGGGATCGAGGGCTCCAGCATGTACCTGAAAAGCGGCGAGACGCTCACGCGCCGCGAGCTGCTCTACGGCATGATGCTCCATTCCGGCAACGACGCGGCGCTGACGCTGGCCATTTCCGTTTCCGGCAGCGAAGCGGCGTTTGTCCGGCAGATGAACCGGCGCGCCCGCGCGCTGGGCCTGATGCAGACACACTTTGCCAATCCGCACGGGTTGGACAGCGGCGAGAATTATTCTACCGCGCTTGATCTGGCCCGTCTTGCGCAGGCGGCCCTGCAGAACGAGCAGTTCCGCACGGTCGTCTCGACGAAGACCATCGCCTGCGCGGGCAGGACGCTCACAAATCACAATAAGCTGCTCTGGCGCTACGACGGCTGCATCGGCGTCAAGACCGGCTATACCCGCCATGCGGGCCGCATCCTCGTCAGCGCCGCCGAGCGCGGCGGCCGGATGCTCATCGCCGTCACCATCTCAGACCCGGACGACTGGCGCGACCATACCGCGCTTCTGGACTACGGCTTCGCCGTTCTCGGCAGCGCCACGCCCGTCTATCCGCAGAACAGGAGGATCGCATGGAAGAACGACTGCAAAAAATTCTGGCGCGCTGCGCAGGTGTCTCCCGCCGCAAGGCGGAGGAGCTGATCGCGGCGGGCCGCGTCCGCGTCAACGGCAATACCGCGCGTCTGGGCGAGCAGGCTGACGCGGAGGAGGATGTGATCGAGCTCGACGGCGCGCGCGTCAAAACGCGGCAGGAGCCGCCGCCGGTCTATCTCATGCTCTGCAAGCCGCGCGGCTTCGTGACCACCATGCACGACGAAAAGGGCCGGCGCTCCGTTGCGGAGCTCGTCGCGGACGTGCCTGAACGCGTGTATCCCGTCGGACGGCTGGACTTTAATTCCGAGGGTCTGCTCCTCATGACGAACGACGGCGCGCTTGCCAACGCCCTCATGCACCCGAAAAAGAGCATCGACAAAACCTATCTCGTCTGGGTCAGCGGGTACATAGCGGGGAAAGGGCAGTCCCTTTCGCAGCCCATTGAGATCGATGGCCGAAGGACGGCCCCCGCCGCCGTGCAGCTCCTGCACGAAGACGGCGTGACTGCGCTTTTCCGCATCACGATCCACGAGGGCCGCAACCGGCAGATCCGCCGCCTCTGCGAACGCGCAGAGCTGACCGTCACGCGCCTTCGGCGCATCCAGGAGGGGCCGCTCACGCTCGGCGAGCTGAAACCCGGCCAGCACAGGCCGCTTACCGAGGCGGAGCTGCAGGCATTATTTGAAGAAATTCAGAAGTAACCCCTTGACAAACAGGGAACTTTTGTGTATGATATCAAGGCTGTCCGGAGTTTGACACGGCCAGCCGATATCATGGAGTGGTATCGAAGCGGTCATAACGAGCACGACTGGAAATCGTGTGACGGTCAAAAGCCGTCCGAGGGTTCGAATCCCTCCCACTCCGCCAAAATGGAAAGCGCAGGAAAATGAATTCCTGCGCTTCTTTTTTACAGCTGCGGTCCGGAGCTGGAGCCGCAGTACCGGTTTTCGGATAAGACATCAGTTATTGCGCCTAAAATCAACCAGAAGGAGCATTTAAAATGGAAAAATGGAGAAGATTCAAGTATCTGCCTGTTGCGCCGCTCGGAAAGAACAGCCAGCTGGTCACAGGCAGCCCGGAGCACATCCGCCTGTCGCGGACGGCGGCAGCCGAGGGCATGGTGCTGCTGAAAAATGAAAACCAGCTGCTGCCGCTGCAAAAGGGCAGCCGCGTCGCGCTGTTCGGCAAGGCCAGCGCAGACTATGTCAAGGGAGGCGGCGGCAGCGGCGACGTGACGGTGGCCTATGTCCGCAACCTTTGCGACGGCATGGAGGAAAAGGAAAACGAGGGCAAGCTCTCTGTTTTCGCGCCGCTGAACGAGTTTTATCGCGAAAATGTGGCGCAGCAGCGCAAGACGGGGAAAGGCTCCGGCCACACGGCAGAGCCGGAGCTGCCTGCCGAGCTTCTGCAGCAGGCAGCGCGGGAATGCGACACAGCGATCATCAGCATCTGCCGCTACTCCGCAGAGGACTGGGATCGCAAGGGCGAGCCGAACGACGGCGACTTCTATCTTTCCCGCGAGGAGCAGCGCATGGTCGCGGACGTTACGGCGGCGTTCCGAAAGGTCGTGGTCGTGCTGAATGTCGGCGGTATGGTGGACACGTCGTGGTTTGCGCATGATGACAAAATTTCCTCTGTTCTTCTGGCATGGCAGGGCGGCATGGAGGGTGCGATGGCCGAGGCGGACATTCTCTGCGGTGATGTGACGCCCTCCGGCAAGCTGACAGACACCTTTGCGGCCTTGTTCGACGACTATCCCTCGTCTGCAAACTTTAACGATTCCAAGGACTACGTCTGCTACACCGACGACATTTTCGTCGGCTACCGCTATTTCGAGACCATCCCAGGCGCGGCGGAGAAGGTCAACTATCCGTTCGGCTTTGGTCTGTCCTATACAAGCTTTGACTGGACATGCGAAAAAACGGAGATCGGCAGTGAAAGCATCGCGGTCACGCTTCGCGTGACCAATACGGGCGCTTACGCCGGAAAAGAAGTGCTTCAGCTTTATACCTCTGCGCCGAAATGCCGCCTCGAAATGCCGAAGCTGGAGCTGCGGGCATTCCGGAAAACCGATCTTCTCAAGCCCGGCGAGAGCCGGACAGTCACGCTGCGCGTTCCCGCCTCCGAATTGGCTGTCTACGACGAAAAGCTGGCGGCTTATGTTCTCCCGGCAGGCAGCTACCGTATCTTTGCCGGAACCAGCGTCCGGGCGATCCGCGAAGTCGGCGTTTTCGAGTTGGAGCAGGAGCGTGTCGTCGAGCAGGTCAAGAATCGCTGCGCACCGAAAAAGCTTCCATGCCGCCTGAAAACGGACGGAAGCTATGAGGAACTCGAAACGGGTGAGTATGCGCCGGTTTATGATACGGCGGACTGGCCGGAGAAGCCGAAGTGGACGGCGGAGCATATCCTTCCGAACCGCTACGGAACGGCGCTGCCGGAAGACCGTCTGAGCTTTGAAAAGGTTGCCTCCGGTGAAGCTTCCATTGACGAGTTCCTTGATAGCCTCACGGATGATGAGCTCATTACGCTGCTCGGCGGCACGCCGAACCGGAGCGTGGCCGACACGAAGGGCATCGGTGGGCTGGACGAGCTGGGCATTCCGGCGGTCATGACGGCGGACGGCCCTGCGGGCCTGCGCATCGTGCCGGAGCGTGGCGTCAAGACGACGGCGTGGCCGGTTGCGACTCTGCTGGCCTGCACATGGGACCCGGAGCTTGTTTACGCGGTCGGCGAAGCGGGCGCGAAGGAAGTGCGCGAAAATAACATCGGCATGTGGCTGACGCCCGCCATCAACATCCACAGAAGTCCGCTCTGTGGTCGGAACTTCGAGTATTATTCCGAAGACCCGCTGGTCGCGGGCAAGCTGGCGGCGGCAATGGTGCGGGGCATTCAGTCGCAGCACATTTCCGCCTGCGTCAAGCATTTCTGCTGCAACAATAAGGAAACGAACCGTTATGCCAGCGACTCGCGCGTGTCGGAGCGTGCCCTGCGGGAGATTTATCTCAAGGCGTTCCGGATCGTTGTCAAAGAAGCGGATGTCTGGGCAGTCATGACAGCCTACAATCTGCTGAACGGCATCTATACCTCCGAAAATGCAGACCTGCTGAGCGGCATTCTGCGCGAAGAGTGGGGCTTTGACGGCCTCGTTGTGACCGACTGGGTCAACTGGGCTGAGCATTACCGCGAGGTGTTGGCAGGCAACAACGTCCGTATGCCGCACGGCAGTCCAAAACGTTTACAGAAAGCACTGGAGCTTGGTCTCATCACCAGAGAACAGCTGACCGAGAATGCGCGCTATGTGCTGGAATGGCTGCTGAAGCTGGACTGAGGGCAGCAGGTTTTCTTTCAGGAACATTTTTTTCAATCGGAAGTCAGAATGATCTGAAACCGGCAGGAGCCGCCCGAACGGGCGGCTCCTGCCGGTTCTTTTTTACTCTGTCCGCAGCGCCACGACCGGGTCCTTCTTTGCCGCGAGGGACGACGGGATGAGACCTGCGAGGAATGTCAGCAGCATCGAAATGGCGACCAGCGCTGCTCCTGCCTGCCACGGCAGCTTCGCGCCGAGTGAGGCGATGCCGGTCAGATGCTGCACGACCGCGTTGATCGGCAGGGTCAGCACCAGCGTCAGTCCCACGCCGAGAAGCCCTGCGGCCAGACCCTCGATCAGCGTCTCCGCGTTGAATACGCGCGAGATATCGCGCTTCGACGCGCCGATGGCGCGCAGGATACCGATCTCCTTCGTGCGCTCCAAGACGGAAATATACGTGATAATGCCGATCATGATCGACGAAACGACGAGCGAGATCGAAACGAACGCGATCAGAACGTACGAAATGGCGTTGATGATCATCGTGACCGAGCTCATCAGCAGCGCGACATAATCCGTATACGTGATCTGCTCGTCCTCCGGCAGCGCGCTGTTATAGCGCGCGATGCAGTCGCCGACGGCGTCCTTGTCCGAGAACGTGGAGGCGTACAGGTTGACCCTCGACGGCTTGGAGCGTTCCACATATCCGAGCGCCGAAAGCGTGTCCGCAAGGGTCGAGTCCGAATATGCGGCGGGAACGTATGCGTCATAAAGATACCGCACCTGTTCATCCGTCAGCTCGGCCGCGTCCATTGCGGCGGCCAGCTGCTCAGATGAAAGCCCCGCCAGCTGCGCGGAGACCGTCTCGGCATACTGCGCGGCGATCTGCTCGCGCAGCATCTGCCGCACGTAGTCAAACAGCGTTTCATCGTCCATCTGCGCAATATATCCGCGCACCGTCTCCGGGTCGGTGCCCATCTGCCCGGCGTAGGAATCCGTCATCTGCGCCTCGATCGTCTCGCGCGTCATGCCGTCCATGGCCTGCTGCACGGCGCTGTCCAGATATTCGCCCGGCGCCTGCTCCGACATGTCCGTGTACATCTGCGCCTTGTCCTGTGCCTCCGCGCCTGCCAGAACGGTATTGACCGCCTCGCGCATCTGTGCCGCGTCCGGCGCTTCCTCCTCGCCGGTTTTGAACGGAAGGCCCGTCAGAACATCCGTCGCGGGATCGTCCAGCTGCTGCCGGATGATCGCGCTTTGCGCGGCGGCATCCAGAACATACTGCGTCAGCGCGCTCGTATAGCCCAGCGACCCGCGCACCATGCTGTTGGCCGCGTCCGGATCCGGGCGCATCACGCCGACGATCTTCAGGGTCGTTCCGACCTCGTCCGAGCCGTAGAGATAGTCCATCCCGGCCTCGGTCCGGCTCAGATCCGTCCAGCTGCCGTCCGCGTCCTGCGTATAGGCCTCAAACGGCTGGATCAGCTGGAACGTGTGGCCGCAAAGCTCCTCATAGCTCCAGCTCGCGTCCGACCGTTCGATCGTCTCCTGATCCATGGCTGCCTGCATCGCGTCTGTCATTTCCTGCTCGGTCTTGAGGCCCATCGCGTACATGACCAGATCGGAGATCTCATTGTTTTCGCTCACGACCAGAACGACCTCGTCGTATGCCTCCGGCCATCTGCCGTAAAGCACGTCGTACTGCGATTTCAGAAGCGGGGAGATCCCCGTCCCGTCCTCGTCCGGCAGAAGCTCTTCCCAGACGTCCATGGCGGAATAATAGCTGCCGAACTGCGAAAAATAGCTGCTGTAATCGCCGCCGTACATGCTGCTCATCATATTCTGCAGCAGCTCCATCACGTCGGCCTTGACAATATTCCCGTCCGCGTCCTTTGTGTAGACCGGCAGCGCCAGATCATAGGCGTACTGGATCGAGGTCAGATACTGGTGGATCTCGCTGTCCGGGTTATCCAGATAGCGCTTGAAGGCTTCCAGATCGTTCGTCTGCGTGCCGCTCTTGTTCAGACTCTGCATCAGATCATACATGACGTTAGACGCATAGACGCGCCCGTCCGCATGCTCCTTTCCGGCTTCCTCGCTGTGTATGCCCATCAGCGCCGTCACCATGCCGGACATATCCGCGCTTTCCGCCTCAATGGTCACAGGGTAGGATGAGAGCGTGTCCTCCTGCACGTCATTGATATAGGTTTGAATGCCGTTGGAAAGCGCCAGAATCAGCGCAATGCCGATGATGCCGATGGAGCCTGCGAAGGCCGTGAGGATCGTGCGGGCCTTCTTGGTCATCAGATTGTTGAGACTCAGCCCCAGCGCCGTAAAAAACGACATGGACGTGCGCCGTGCGGTTTTCTCCGCCTTCACAGGCAGCGGCGCTTCATCTTCATACGGCGCGCTGTCTGCCAGAATGCTTCCGTCGAGCAGCCGGACGGTCCGCGTGGCGTAGCGCGCGGCAAGCTCGGGGTTGTGCGTGACCATGATGATGAGCTTTTCCTTCGAGATCTCCTTCAAAAGCTCCATGACCTGTACGGACGTTTCGCTGTCCAGCGCGCCGGTCGGCTCGTCGGCTAATAAAATCTCCGGATCATTGACCAGCGCCCGCGCGATCGCCACGCGCTGCATCTGCCCGCCGGACATCTGGTTGGGCTTCTTGTGCAGCTGATCGCCGAGACCGACCTTTTCCAGTGCCTGCGCGGCGCGTTTTCTCCGCTCGGCCCGGCTCACGCCGGAGAGCGTCAGCGCCAGCTCCACATTCTGCAAAACCGTCTGGTGCGGGATCAGATTGTAGCTCTGGAACACGAAGCCGATGGAATGATTGCGGTACGTATCCCAGTCCCGCGCGGAAAAATCCTTTGTGGAGCGCCCGCCGATGACCAGATCGCCGGACGTGTACTGGTCAAGTCCGCCGACGATGTTCAGAAGCGTCGTTTTTCCGCAGCCGGACGGCCCCAGCACGGCGACAAATTCGTGCCGCCGGAACCGGATGGACACGCTTTTCAGCGCGTGGACAGTACTGTCTCCGGCCTGATAATCCTTTATGATCTGTTTGAGCTCAAGCATTGGGTCACGATCCTTTAATTCAGAATAAATAAAATTAGAATACACTGGATTTATGAACAAATCTATGAAATCAGGGACATTCCCTCACAGAGTTTACAGAAAATTTACTGCTTTCAAATATTATTTAGGCCGCCTAACGATTTGTTTGGACAAACAGACGAAATTGTAAAGTTTTCAGGGCAGAAACCGTTGGTTTTTGGGTAAAATAATACTGGACAGCTGAAGAATATTGCGGTATAATTTAGCAGAATGTTGTGGGAAACACAGTATATTGGCCGGCATCCAGTCGGCAGGTAATAAGGAGGAAATTCATTATGTCTGTTAAAGTTGCAATCAATGGTTTTGGCCGTATCGGTCGTCTGGCGTTCCGTCAGATGTTCGGCGCTGAGGGCTACGAAGTCGTCGCCATCAACGACCTGACTTCCGCCAAGATGCTCGCGCATCTGCTGAAGTACGACTCCACGCAGGGCAACTATGTTGCGCAGGGCCACACCGTTGATTTCCATGAGGGCGAAGGCGAAGACAACTACATCGTCGTCGACGGCAAGAAGATCGTCATCTACAAGATGCCCAACGCGGCTGATCTGCCCTGGGGCAAGCTCGGCGTTGACGTCGTTCTCGAGTGCACCGGCTTCTACACCAGCAAAGCCAAGGCACAGGCCCATATCGACGCAGGCGCCCGCAAGGTCGTCATCTCCGCTCCGGCCGGCAACGATCTGCCCACCATCGTTTACAATGTCAACCACAAGTCTCTGACCAAGGAAGACACCATCATCTCCGCCGCTTCCTGCACCACCAACTGCCTCGCTCCGATGGCCAAGGCTCTGAACGACCTGGCTCCCATCGAGTCCGGCATTATGTGCACCATCCACGCCTACACCGGCGACCAGATGCCGCTCGACGGCCCGCAGCGCAAGGGTGACCTCCGCCGCAGCCGCGCAGCCGCTGTCAACATCGTTCCGAACTCCACCGGCGCTGCCAAGGCCATCGGCCTCGTCATCCCGGAGCTGAACGGCAAGCTCATCGGCGCCGCACAGCGCGTTCCCACCCCGACCGGTTCCACCACCATCCTGAACGCAGTCGTCAAGGGTGCCGTTACCGTTGATCAGGTCAACGCCCAGATGAAGGCGGAAGCCACCGAGTCCTTCGGCTACAACACCGACGAGATCGTCTCCTCCGACATCATCGGCATGCGCTTCGGCTCCCTGTTCGATGCAACGCAGACCATGGTTCTGCCCCTGCCGAACGGCGACACTCAGGTTCAGGTCGTTTCCTGGTACGACAACGAGAACTCCTACACCAGCCAGATGGTCCGCACCATCAAGTACTTCTCCGAGCTGGGCTAATCCCACACCAAACCCCAGACAGGCGCTGCCTCCGGCAGCGCCTGTTTTTTGCGCCCACCGGCAGTCGTGCATGTAGTTGGTAGGGGCGGGGCTCTGCTCCGCCCGGCAGGATGCAGCTGATTTTTGCGAAAACCTGCGGCACATACGTATGCACTGCCCGTTTCGGTGTAGGGGTCGATGCCTATCTTCGGCGCTAAGAGCCGCGCAAAGCGCGGTTGCGCCTCGAAACTAGCCTGCGGGCGTCGCATCGACCCGGCAGATTGCACCGTTTTTACAGTAATCTGCGGCAAATTCGCAACTTCCCAACGGGTCGATGTGTACCGGCAAGCGGCAGACCCACATCCGTAACGCTCCTTCGTCGCGAACGGCTGTGACCGGCATCGCCCCTACAGAGCGTTGTGCAGATTTACAGCTGCCGATCGGGCGGAGCAGAGCCCCGCCCCTACCAACTGCATACATTTTCGCACGCTGGGAGAAGCAATTGGGAACTGCATCAGCCTGCGGGTTGATTTGTCTCAATGGGTTGACAAACGTAAACTTATATGCTACGATAAGTCTACAAAAGTAAACCTTAGGGGATAGAATCATGAGACGATTTTGTGTGTTCATGCTGGCCGTGCTGATCCTTTTCACGTGCTCTGCCTGCAAAAAAGAAAATCCGCCCGTGCCGGTGTCCGACAGTATGCAGACAGCGGCAGGGGAGGCGGTGCAGGCCGTTTCCGGCGTTTCCGTCCGCGTTCCGGCTGTGCAGTACCGTCTGGCCCGCACGGAGCTGGAGGGACTGACGACGGGCAGCGCCCTGCTCCCGTATTCCGGCGGAGCCGTCCTGACCGGCAGCTTTTTCACAGACAGCGAGGAAAAGGATCCGGTTCGGACGGAAGCCGCGGCATATTACACGCCGGAACGCGCCTGCACGGTTCAGGAGCTTCCGGTTTCGACGGACGGCCTTGCCGTGCAGGCGGCGCTGGAAGGGGAGCGGCTGTATTACATCGAATCACGGCAGACCTCGGACGGTGAGCAGCGGCTGCTCCATGCCGACGGGCAAACGCTTGCGCTGGACGAAGCCCTGTCCGGTGTTTCCAATCTGACCGCCATGGCGGTGCAGGATGAAGAACTGCTACTTGCCACGGACGGTTCCTGCGTTCTTGCCTGCGCCATGGACGGAACACTCCGCTGGAAGCAGCCTGCCGCGGAGATCGAACGATTCTTCCGCACGCAGGACGGCGCGCTTCTGGCTTGGGCGCGGAATGAACAGATGCTTTATTCGATAGCGGATGATAAAATTCAGCCGCTCTGCCAACTGCCTGCTCTGTTCTGCACCGGAACCGAGCGGCTCTATCCGGGCGAAAATACGCCGTATGACTGCCTCGTTTTTGCCAACGACGCCTGCTTCGGCTGGCAGATCGCAGAGAACGCTGTGACGCAGCTGTTTGTCTGTGATACGGTCGGCCTGTACGACATGGACGTTGAAGCCTTCTGCGGCATGGGGGACGGGCAGTACCTCGGCTTGGAGTTCTACCCATCGGAGGACGAAACGGTGCAGTACCGCTTGTTCTGGCTGACCCCGGCAGAGGGCGATTTCTCGAAAAAAAGCCTGCTCCGCATCGCGGGCAGCCGAAGCAGCATTTTCTCCATGGCCGTCCGCGATTTTTCATCCCTGTACCCGGAATATCAGGTCGAATTCGTCGATTATGACGCACAGTACGGCGAGCAGGCTGATCAGCAGCTTCTGATGGATCTGCTGTACGGCGACTGTCCCGACCTTCTGTTTGTAAACGGTCTGCCGTTTGCGCAGTATGCCCGGCAAGGGCTGCTGGAAGACCTGTATCCATGGATCGACGCGGACGAAACGCTTTCACGCGCGGACTTTACGCAGAATCTTCTGCATGCGCTCGAAACGGATGATGCACTGTACCGCCTGCCCCAGACCTACATGCTTGCGACGGCTGCCGGACTTCCGGAGATCGTCGGCGGCCATGAGGCATGGTCGATGGCGGATTTTCTGGATACCGCGCAGGCACACCCGGAAATTTCCTCCGTCTTCGCACAGGACGATGGCATATCCATGCTCCAGCTGCTGCTTCTCTATGCGCCGGATGCCTTTGTGGATTATGACGCGGCAAAGGCGCGCTTCGATTCTCCGGATTTTCTCCGTCTGCTGGAGCTTGCAAAGCGCCAAAAACAGCCGGAGGCGGAATCGCCCCGTGAAGCACTGCTGACCGGTCAGACGCTGCTGGAACAGCTGATGATTAGCCGCGCGCAGTACTTTGAAGAAGAATACGCGGACGGCCTGAACCAGCTTGCCTTTCCCGGCTTTCCGGGCGCGGGCCGCGCCAGCTTTTATCTGACACTTCCGATGGCCATCCCAGTCAATGCGCAGGAAAAGGCGGGCGCGTGGGCGTTTCTGAAGCTCCTGATCACCGAGCCGCTCTACGCCACGCGCAGCCGTGGCGGCTGGCTGCCGGTGCAGGCGGACTTTGAGAAAAAGACCGATGCCATGGCCGATCCTGCCGCGCGGAGCCTCCTGCGTGCATTGCAGGCGGAGGCCGTGTCCGCGCTCGACTACGACGCGGCGATCCACGGGATCCTCACCGACGAGCTGCCGTATTTCTTCGCCGGCGGGCAGACCGCAGAACAGATCGCAGAGCGCGTCCAGCGCCGTGTTCAGCTTTATCTGGAAGAGACGTACCGCTGAGCGGCCTGTACACCGTTTTGATTCAGTCTGTGTCCGGCCTCCGGGCGCGCAGCAGCTCCAGCAGCAGAAGCACCGCCGCGCCCAGCAGGAAGCCGGGCAGGGAAAACGTCTGCGGGCTGACCGGCGGCAGCGGCGGCAGGAGCCCGGCAGGGCCCATCACAATGGCATACAGCGACCCCGCCATCAGGCCCAGGATCAGCCATACCATCTGGCCCCGGAAACGCCGCAGCGCGGCGCGGATGACACGGACGGACAGCGCGGCGCCCGCCGCCGCGCCGAGCCCGAGCGCGAAAATGCCGGGCAGACCGGAAAGATCGAGCCGCAGCAGCTGCCGCAGCGCGTGCATCGCGGGCAGATAGACGCCCGCGATCAGAAGCAGAGCCGACCCGGAGATCCCCGGCAGGATCATCGCGCTGACAGCGGACGCACCGGAGACGAACAGGTACAGAAGCGGCCCGATCCGGATCTGCGAAAACTCGACCCGCAGTGAGACAGCCGTGTCCGCGCGCAGCAGCGTGAGCCCCACGACGAGCGCCGCGCCGAGCAGCGCCAGCGGCGCATACCGCGCGGTATCCCGCAGCGCGCCGCGCTCGGCGCGGAGCACGAGCGGAAACGCCGCTGCGCTCAGCCCCAGAAACAGACTGCACATGAAATAAATATGCAGCTCGAATAATTCCGCCAGTACCAGAATACAGGCGATCATCCCCACTGCCCATCCGGCGCCGAAGCGCAGCAGCGCGCGCAGGCTCTGCCGCCGCACGGGCTTTTCCCGGCTGAACAGACCGTGCAGCGCACGCAGCAGCGCGTCGTAAAAGCCGAGAATGAATGCGATCGTCCCGCCGGACACGCCGGGGACGCTGTCGGCCAGCGCCATGCACAGACCATGAAATGCAGAAAGCAAGAATGTTCCTCCCAAAAACCGCCGCGCTCGGCGGTATTTTGTTCAGTATACCATCTGCCGGAGAAAAAGTACAGAGCCGCGGCACCTGTCGAAGCGGCGCTGCATAGATTGGTTCAGGGCGAATGCGCCCGAATCTCTTGAGAGGAGCCGATCTTTTTGGCTGATATGCAGACACAGGCGGCCCAGACCGCCGAAGGCTGCGGCGATACGCGGGGAACGCTGCCCGCCTGCGCGCCGCTGGCAAATCCCTATGTCCCGTTCCAGGGGAAGGACCCCGACCGGTATACGGCGGGGCGCGCGCTGATGAAGGGGACGCTGTTCCCGGGACTCGACCTTCCATACCGCGGCACGAGCGGCGTCGAGCCGCGCGACACATCCGGCATGCCGGTCATGCAGGATCTTCAGGCGGTGAATTTCGCCATCACCGAGCTTGGACTGTATCTGGACACCCACGCGGACGATGAAGAGGCCGTCCAGCTGTTCAACCAGTATGTCGAGCAGTATGAGATGCTGCGGCAGCAGGCGGAGGACAGCGGCATGGCGCTCACGCAGATGGAGGCAGCCGCGGGCGGCTGCTACACATGGCTGGACGATCCCTGGCCCTGGGACGCGGAAACGGAGGCATAAACGATGTTTGTATATGAAAAAAAGCTGCAATACCCCGTCCGCATCGCAAACCCAAACCCTCAACTGGCAGCTGTAATAATTTCCCAATACGGTGGGCCAGATGGGGAGCTCGGCGCGTCGCTGCGCTACCTGAGCCAGCGCTATTCCATGCCGTATCCTGAGCTCAAGGGCCTTCTGACCGACATCGGCACGGAGGAGCTGGGGCATCTGGAAATGGTCGGTACGATCGTACACCAGCTGACGCGGACGCTCACACAGGAGCAGATCGAGTCTGCGGGCTTCGCAAATTATTTTGTCGACCACACCGCCGGCGTCTATCCGCAGGCCGCCTCCGGCACCCCCTGGAGCGCCGCGACCATGGCCGTCACCGGCGACCCCATCGCCGACCTCACAGAGGACCTCGCTGCCGATGGCACGACCATGTAAACACAACCAAAGCCTGAAAGCATTGAAAACACTGGCTTTTTTGATGGAACAAGGTTTTTCATGCTGCGATGGCGTAAAGACAACATTATAAAAATTGGGACAAGCTGCTTCAAAAATAAGCATAGAAACGCACGATTTGGAAAATCAAATCGCGCGTTTCTGTGCTTATCAGAGAATAGAACACAGCAAAGGAGGCGGAGTATGGCGCAGGTTTTTGTATCAGATTATTTCTATGGCGACGAATCAAAGGAGTTCAGCTACTTCCGCATCCCCCGCCTGCTGATTACGCACCAGCGATTCAAAAACGTATCCGTCGAAGCAAAGCTGCTGTATGGCCTGCTGCTTGACCGCATGAGTTTGTCCGAAGAACACGGCTGGTACGATGAGGACGGGCGCGTGTTCATCTATTGCACGGTCGAAGAAATTGCCGATGATCTTTGCTGCGGACGTGACAAGGCGATGAAGCTGCTGGCTGAGCTGGACAAGGCCAAGGGTGCCGGTCTGATTGAGCGCGTTCGCCAAGGTCAGGGCAAGCCGACGAAAATATACGTCAAGCGGTTTACGACCCGCAAGGTTCCGCCCAAAAAAGAAGAAATTCCTGCGCCCATTTCAGAAGTCGAAATTCTCGACCTCCAGAAGTCGGAAATCCCGACTTCTAAAGGTCGGAAACCTCGACTTCAAGAAGTCGGTTTTTCCGACCCAAGTTATCTTGATAATAATTATCCTGAATCTAGTTATCCTGATCCATCTATCTCTCCCGCGAAGCCGCCGGGAAATGGAGGACGATTGATTGAGCGATGGAGTTTGAAAGAGCGTGTCAAAGAGCAGATCGAATATGACGCGCTCTGTACGCAGTACGCCGCTGAGGACGTGGACGCGCTGGTAGAGCTGATTGCAGAAATGCAAAGCAGCACCGCCGAAGCTGTCCGTCTGGGTAAAGAGCAAATCCCCATCGAGGTCATAAAGGAACGATTCCGGCAGCTCACGCAGATGCACGTTGCCTACGTTCTGGACAGCCTGCGAACGACCACGACACAAATCAATAACATCAAAGCCTATCTTCTGACCGCGCTCTACAACGCGCCGACGACGATGGGCTTTTTCTATTCCGCACAGGTGCGGCATGATCTCGGCAGAAAATAGGTCTCACGGTGAGACGTATTTTTTGATATAAAAATTCAATTTTGGAGGTAACACATGGCAGAAGAAAAAGCACGCGACCCGACGAAGCCGGAGATCAAGCCGGTCAACATCCCGCTTGCCAAAATCCACGACCTGCCCGGCAGCGTATTTGCGCCGCCGAGTCCGAAGAGCCTTGAAGCGTTGACGAGCAGTATCGTCCTCAAAGGCGTACAGGAGCCGGTTATTCTGCGGCAGCGTGAGGATGGTGAGTTTCAGATTGTCTCCGGCAATCGCCGCCGCAAAGCCAGCGAGTTTGCAAAGAAGACGGAAATCCCCGCGTTTGTCTACGATATGACCGAGAAAGAAGCGAAAGACTTTCGCTTCCGGAACAAAGGCGAAGGCACACCACCCGGAAAGGTGCTGCCTGAAAGCGAGATCGGCAAGAAGCGCGAAGCATCTGCAAAGGCTGCTGAGAATACAGCACCGGTTACACCGCCGAAACCACCGGAAAAGGTTGTTGATGTAAAATCCGTATCCGTGCCGGAGCCGAAAATGGCTGCGCTTGCAGAAAAGACCGATGTAGGCATTAGAGCATCAACCGCTGTTCCGAAACCGCTGGAGAAGCCCGCCGAGGTCAGGCCCGCACCGGCATCCGAGCCGAAGAAACCGGAAGAAAAGCCGAAAGGGATCGCGCCTGCGGAAAAAACGGATACAGTCGGAAAGAAACCGGATGTACCACCGAAGTTATCGGACAAGGCCACTGAGGTAAAGTCTGTACCTGCACCGGAGCAGAAAAAACCAGAGGGAAAGCCGAAAACGGCTGCGCCTACGGAAAAGTCCAACGCAGACAGCAAAACGCCGACCACACAACCAAAGCCAATGAAAAAAGCCGCAGAGGTCAAACCGGCCCCGGCGTTCATGCCCGGTCCCGCTGCACTAGGTCCTTCCGGTACGAAAATCACAAAGATTTTCGACGAGCGGCTGATGCCCCCGGACGAACAGGCAATGAAGGACTTGCCCATTTCGAAGGATGGCGAATCCTACTTCATTACGCTCCACCCGGCGTATCTGGAAAAATCCGAGTTCAACACTGTTTCTGCCGATGTGACCAGTGACGATTACAAAGAGCTGAAAAAGTCTATCGAGCTGAACGGCGTAAAGGACCCGGTATTAACGCGCCTGAATCCCAAGGGCGGCTTGGAAATCCTCTCCGGACAGCGGCGGCACATGATCGCGCGAGAGCTGAATTACCCGGTTCCTGCCATCATCTAGAAAATCGACGACAATGACGCCATGATTCTCGTTGCGGACAGCAACCTGCATCGGCCGCATATTTCTACCTACGATTTGTCGCGTACATTGCGGAACAAAATGACTGCCATGAAGCGCAAGGCAGGCAGAAAAAAGCGCGGCGCGCCCGGCGCTGACGAGCTGAACAGCGACGAAATGCTGGCAAAGGAAATGGGTATCAGCACGAGCAAGCTGAATCGCATCATCCGTCTTTCCGAAGCGTCCAAAGCGGTCTGCGATGCGGTAGATGATAATTCGCTGGAATTATCCATTGCGTCGGCGCTGTCCTTTCTCAAGCCTGAACACCAGAACGCCGTCATCGATTTAATGGGAATTAACCTCAAGCCAACGGTCAAACGGGTACAGCGCCTGCGCGATGCGGAAAAGGGCGGCAAGCTGGACGACAAGACGATGCGCGATATTCTGGAGGATAAAGACCTCCAGCCGGTCAAACCGCCTGAACCGCCGAGGCCAGCTCCGACGCAATCGGCCCCACCCTTCCCGGTCGCGTCCATGGTAAGACCCAACACGCCGCCAGCACCGGCCGCGGGTGCATTCCCAGCCACGCCAGCGCCAACGCCCCCGGAGATGAAGCCGGTCATGCCGGAGCCGCCGAAACAGGAAAACACTCCGCAGCCGCCCGCAGCACAGACGATGGAAAAGCCGGAGGAGGCACCGGAAACGGGCGGCAACGTCATTCCGCTCCACACGGAGAACAAGCAGCCGAGCGAACCCAAAGCGGCAGATGAAGAACCGATTGAATTCAATTCGCAGCGCGACAATATGTACGCGACCAAGGTTACACTGGGCGGCGACCGGCTGCGCAGATACTTTCCGGACGTTTCTATGAAGCCAATCGAAATCGTGGAAAGCATCTATTCCGCGCTGGAGGAACGCCGTCAGCGTGAAATTCACGCACAGCAGAAAAAAGATATTTTACATCCGGGCAAGACCGCCCCTACACGTTAATATGCACCACCGAAAGCTATTACACCGTCTGGTGGTGCCGCCCTGACAATTATGATCTAGGAGGATTCTCTATGAATTACCACCCTAAGCACAAATCCAGCTCGCGTACCGCCGTCTGGATTGGCGCAGGCGTTCTCGCCGCTGTCGCCATCGGCGCACTCATTTTCATCATCGTTACGCTTCGTTCTCCCATGAGCAAGGAAGAAGCCCGCGCCAAAGCCGGAATCGTTTATGATTCGTCTGCAACTGAGGGCGGCTGGGATAACCTTTCGCCGGAGGAGATCGAAGCGCGGCTGAATGAGAAAGTGGCCCAGGGCATGATAAACATTTCTGCCAACACCGCGCCCATCTTTGAAGATGGAGCATCTGAGGGAAATTTGATGCTTGTAAACGAGAGCATCAACAACTATCCGCAAAAGGTCCAGATCGTCCGCAATGATACGGGCGAACAAATCTACGAATCTGATGCTATCGCCGTTGGCAGTAAAATCGAACGTGCACGGTTGGACGTTGACCTGCCCGCTGGTACATACGAATGTACCGCATATTTTCATAATCTTGACCCGGAATCTGGTGCAATCATCGGCACAGCCGGGGCAATCATCACAATCACCATCAAAAACTAAAATTCAAAACATAAGGAGTAATTTACTATGAAAAACTTTAAGAAGACCATCTCTCTCATCCTCGCCATCTGCATGATCGCGTCCCTCGCAATTTTCGCTTCTGCGGCCAACACGGTTGACGCTTCGGGCGGCACGGGTACGTCCAGTGTCACACTCTCGTCCACTGCTGACGGCAGCATCGGCGGCGATCCCGCGGCCACCAAAATGAGCGTCACCGTGCCTACCGTCCTGCCCATCGCTGTCGGCACTGACGGCACCGTTTCCACTGCGACCGACGCCAAGATCGTCAACAACTCTTTCGGCGCAGTCAAGGTTGATTCTGTGAGCATTGAAGCTGCGCAGGGTTGGTCGCTGGCCGCGTTCGGCGACAAGGCTTCTCTGGCGCACGAGAAGGTCAACAGCAATAAGTTTGGCTTCTCCATCTCTCTCGGCAATGGCGCTGCGCAGATCACCGACGGCAAGAATGCTTCCAAGCAGACGCTCCTGAACGACGCCGTTGAGGGCTGCTTCATGTCCGGTGTGGGCGACACCTCCGCGAACAGCATTGGCATTGCGTATGACGCCATCGTTACGCCGGTCAGCGAAGCCGTGACGAACACCGCTATCGCAAGCGTCCTGTTCATCATCGCATGGGATGCGATCGAGCTTCAGTAAGCAATTCACTTTCACGGGGAAGGCGTAGCCTTCCCCGTGCGTTATAAGGAGGACTTCATTATGAAACGAAAAAGAATCCTCGCAATGTTGCTTGCCGTTGCGTCGTGCCTGTCCTTGGTCGTCAGCGCATCGGCGGCAGGCACGACCACTCGCAAGGCCACAGATTTCAAGGACTACGACCGTACCGCATGGTATGCCGAAGCTGTGAGCGCTGCTGTGGATAATGGCCTTTTGTATGGCAAATCTGCTACTGTCATTGATCCGAACGGAGACACGACCCGTGCAGAAATGGCCGCAATTATCAATCGGTCTTTCGGTTGCTACAAGACAACGGATATTTCGCAGTACAAGGACGTATCCAAGAGCAAATGGTATTACAAGGATGTTGCACTCGCCGTTCAGATGGGAACGTACAACGGACGATCTGCTTCTGCAATGGCCCCGGACGCACCGATCAGCAGACAGGAGGCTATGACCGTTGTGGCCCGCGCGCTGGAGCTGGACTACGATTCTTATGCCAAAACAAACCTGTCCGCATTCTCTGACTGCGACAAAATCTCCACATGGGCACTGCCCTATGTGCGCGCGATGGTAGGCGCTGACTATATCCATGGTCGCGGCAAAGTCCTTGCCCCGCTGGAGAACATCACGAGAGCCGAATTTGCACAGATCTTCTACAACATCATTGGTACTTATATTGTGTCCAAGGGTACTTACGATAAGGACATCAAGGGCAACGCCTTGATTCGCACCGACGATGTGACGCTCCAGAACATGGCCGTGGACGGCGACCTCATCATCGGCTGCGGCGCAGCCGATGGAAAAATCACGCTCGATAACGTGGTCGTCAAGGGCAGATTGCTTGTTTGGGGCGGCGGTACAAAAGCTGTGTACTGCAATAATGGGTCGCAAATGCCCGCCGTTGTGGTTGCGCGTGTGGATGATGCTGTGAAAGTCATTTATGACCGCGACAGTACGCTGGCTGTTATCGACACCATCAAGGTACGAATTACAGAAAGAGCGAAGCAGAACAAGGAAACGGAAGTCATTTTTTACGACGTTTCCGGACTGCGCGAAGCACAGAAGCAGCTCAATGCCATCGTCGCGGACAATCAGATTGATATTACTGCTCCTGCTCATCTTTACGCGCTTGTCGGGGAAAGCAGCGTGAAAGCCGAGTTCAGAAACAACAGCAAGGGCGATACACTCATTGCTGACGCTTTCGAGCTTGCCGCAGGAAAATCCATCTCGGCATTGACGTTGCTGGAAGCGCCGGAGTATGGGAATGTAGAATGCACCGTAACAGTTATGGCGTTCCGTGACGGCAAGCAGATCGGCACATTGCGCACTGAGTTGACGGTTCATACCGCGTTCCTCTGGCCAAAGGAGGTGCAGTGATATGAAAAAATCTCTTGCACTGCTTCTGGCGCTGGCACTCATTTTTGCATTTCCCGTCACGGCTTCGGCAGCAGAAACAACGGAAGCGCGCGTACCCGTTACGCTCACCGTGGTTAATACGGTTTCTCCGATTTCGTGTACGGTTCCGGCTTGCTTGCCTGTGTCATTGATCGACGGCTATGTAGTCACCGCCAATAACGCCGCGATTACCAACACCGGAAAAAACGGCGCAATTCGCGTGACTAAGGTTGATGTTCAGGCGGGTACGTTTGAAATCGGCAATTTTGACGACTTCACGGCATCGAAGAACAGCATTGCGCTGTCCATCAATGGCTGCCCGACCAAAGGTGCAGGTGCTTTGACGCTCGTAGACGGCGCGTTTCCGGCGATTGGTGCTGAAAAGTCACTTGCAATCCGTTACAAGGCAAAAGTATCTGCCAATGAAGCCGTAACCAATGTCAATGCCGCAACGATTGTGTTCACCATCGCTGCCGTAACAGATAAGGAGGCTGCATAATGAAGAATTTCAAGAAATTCACCGCATTTGTGCTGGCTCTGTGTATGCTGTTCTCTCTGTCCGTGGCTGCATTTGCCGCTGAACCGGAAACACACATGGTCTACGACAGCGCCCCTGACGAAGACGTGACTGCGTCTACCGAAACAGCCACCTCCGGCACAATCCCCGGCAGCAAGATCAAGTGGGAACTGAACGAGCACAACTGGCTGATGATCTCCGGATCAGGAGATTGTGCGCCGTTCACCAGCAAGGACGATCAGCCGTGGGCGGCTGTGCGGGATCAGATCACGCAGGTCTGGTTTGACGATATGGAAAATCTCAAAATTTCCGATCTCGCGTACTGGTTTGAGGACTGCGTCAATCTGACCACAGCCGAGCTTCCGCTCGCGCCGACCATTGGCAGACACGCCTTTTACAACTGCCCGAAGCTCTCTACGCTGACCATGTACTACGGCGAAACAGTTCTGAACAGCATCGGCGAGGATGCGTTCTGGCGCGAAGCCGATTCCGGCGACACGCTCTATATCGCCTACATCATCGGCTACCCGGAAGCAACGGTGCCGTTCTACACCTATGATTGGGCGGCGTCCAATCGCAGCAGCCGGTATTTTTATGATCTGTACGGCGTGTATCAGAACGCAGACGCCGCCACCACTGCACTCAACGGCATCAAGAAAGCGCCGGGTATCTCTGTTCAGTCCACCGGCTCCATCATTGGCAACTGCCCTTCATGCGGAAAGTATTCGTTCCAGGGCACATACGTTGAAGTCGCACATTCGTCTCGCGGCCATGCAAACTATAATGAGTGTTATCTCTGCCACTACGTCCAGTACCTTGGCACTTACACCTATAAGAGCCACGGCGTGGGCGCCTACGGTTCCGGTACTTGTCCGGACTGCGGCAGCCATACATGGGTATTGCAGAGCCAGCAGGCAGCCACCTGTACCAGCAACGGTTACCGGTCGTATTCCTGCGCCTGCGGTCAGACCAAGAGCGAAACCATCTATGCAAGCGGCCACAGCTACAGCTATGGTTCGTGGGAGCAGTATTCGTCCAGTCAGCATCGGCGCACAGGTTCTTGCCGGAACTGCGGCGCGACGGACTACGACTATGCCAGCCACAGCATGAGCTACGGATCATGGAGCAATTCTTCCTCCAGTCAGCATAGTCGTACGGCCTCCTGCCGCACTTGCGGATACAGCACTACGGAATACGGAAATCATAGCTATTCCACCGGCGCATGGAGCAAGTATAGTGATACGCAGCATCGGCGCACAAAGACTTGTTCCGGTTGCGGCGCGTCCACTTATGACTATGCCAATCACAGCTATTCCTACGGTTCGTGGGTGACGGACAGTGAAACGCAGCATAAGCGCACAAAAACCTGCTCCGCTTGTGGAGATTCTGGTTACGAATACGCCGACCACACCGACGCAAACGGTGACGGCAAATGCGACAATTGCGGTGCGACCGTCAGCCTGACGGTCACTTGGGACGCAGGCAGCAACGGCGGCACCATCGATGGCAAGGCCAGCTTTTCCGAAACCGTGAAGCCGAACAGCAAGCCGACCGCGCCGGGCAGCGTTCCCGTCAAGACCGGCTACACGTTTAAGGGCTGGTTCACGGCAAAAACGGGCGGCAGTCTTTACAGCACGGTCACGATCACGTCCAGCACAACGTTTTACGCGCAGTTTGAGGTCAACAAGTACACCGTGAAGTGGGATTTGGGAACCGGTCAGAGCGAAACGACCGAGCAGACCTACGGTGAAAAGCTCGTTCTCCCCACCGAGCCGACGCGCAAAAACGCGGAATTTTTAGGCTGGTTCACGGAGAAAGACGGCGGTACGGAGGTCGATTCCAACACCGCCTATACAACGGACGGCGAAACAACCTATTACGCCCATTGGGAGATTGCCGAGGTCTTTTCCGTGACTGTGCCGGTTACATTGCCACTTGTCATTGACGAGAGCGGCGAGGTTCACACCGGTGCAGCGGAGATTATCAATGCGTCCACGGGCGAAGTTGTTGTGTCCTCCGTCAGTATCAGCACGAAAAACGGCTGGCAGCTCGTTCCGTTTGATACCGATATGGCACACGCCAAAGTCGATGCGAAACAGCTCGGTTTCAAGATCAACGATTCCGTGACGACAAAAACCGGCGATACAGAAACGCTCATTTTGCGTGGGCCATGGGATATTGCAGAAAACGGCAAGCTGCCGCTCTCCTATGATGCGGTTGTCAGCGCCGTATCCAAAGCAGTTACCGAACAAGAGGTCCTTTCTGTCGTGTTCGTGCTGGAATGGGGCGGTGAATAAGCGTATGGACGAAGAAAAAGCCATAGAGCAAATAACTGTACTTGTCGTCGAGCCGGGATATGCGCCATACGAAAAGACGATTCCGAATGACTTTCATGCCATGCAAGAGATCGTCGGCGGCCTGATTACGGTTGTTTATCCGTATGTGGAGCCAGTCGGCATTGTCGCAAATGACGAGGGGCTGCTTTTGAACATGGATTTCAACCGCAGCGTTGAGGGCGGCTATGGCGGGATTTTCGGTCCGTTTTTCGTGTGCGGTCTGACGGAGGAGAGCTTTTGTTCGCTCCTACCCGACCAGATGGAACACTTCAAGAAGAAATTCCATAAGGCTGAAATTCTGGTGGCTTTTCGCGGGAGTGAGCCGGTCACGCTGAAGGTTGAGCCGAAGCAGAAAAACGCGACGCCCGAAAAGCAGCACAAACCGCCGTCGCAGGAGCGTTGACGATGGGATTTGAACTGACCGGCGCAACGCCAGATGAACGGCTAAAGGAGCTGACCGAAAAGCTGGAACAGGGCGTGAGCGAGATTTTCACCAGTGGACGCTATGTGGAGTATCTGTCTGCCATGTCCAAATTCCATTCATACAGTTTCGGCAACGTCATGCTGATTCTCATGCAAAACCCGGCTGCATCCCATGTAGCCGGGTTTCACGCATGGAAGAAGAATTTTGAGCGCACGGTCAAGGCTGGTGAGCATGGGCTAAAAATTCTTGCGCCCTGTCCATATCGGCGCTTTATTGAACAAGACCGTTTAGACGCGAATGGAAAACCGCTTTTGGACGCGGCTGGCAAGCCACTTCGGGAGCGGACGCTGGTGCAGCTTATGCGATTCCGGATTGTCACCGTCTTTGACATTTCGCAGACCGAGGGCAAGGAACTTCCCAGCATCGGTGTTTCGGAACTCAGCGGCGATATTACACATTTTAAGGAACTGGCGGATGCGATCACAAGCGTTTCGCCGGTTCCCATTTTGTATGAAGCGCCGCATGGCGCGGCGAAAGGCTGCTTCAACCACGTTACGGAAGAAATTTTGGTCCGCCCAGGCATGAGCCAGAAGCAGACGGTCAAAACCATGTTACATGAAATCAGCCACGCCACGCTTCACCGACGCAAGAAAAACGAGCCGCCGTCCAAAGACCAGCACACGCGCGAGGTTGAAGCCGAAAGCGTTGCCTATGTGGTCTGCCAGCATTTCGGTATCGACACGTCGGATTATTCTTTCGGTTACGTCGCCGGGTGGAGCAAGGGCAAGGAGCTGGACGAACTGAAAGCGTCGCTCGATACCATCCGCTCCTGCGCCGCCGATTTGATCGACGCTATTGAAGAAGAATGTCCAACCTTGTGTCCGCAGAAAATTCAGCCGCAGGAAAAATCGCATGGAGGTGAATCGAGAGCATGACGGATTATCAGCCGGACATACTTACATTTCTGGAAAAGGTGGTCCAGAAGAACACGGTTGCCTTTTTCGAGGATTTCAATGTTGATAGAATCGTGCTTCAAGCCAGCGCACAGGAAACCGATATGGAGCATCGGTCCTTTCTCTGGCTGAGCCGACCGCACGGAACATGGTGTGTGCCGGAGAGCGAAACATTTCTGCGCGGCAGCAGCGCCTACGACGTATGGACATTCTACGCAGATCAGCCAAAAGGCATCATTGCCTATCGTGTTATAGTCGATGGATTCCGCGACGGTAAGCTGGCGGGCAAAGTCATTCCGTTGGACTATGCAAAGCAGGTACAGCGCGTGGTCAAATTTGCGCTGCCCATTGCAAAGGTACAATACCGTGACAAGGACGGATATTTCTGTGAATGTAGTTATCCCACTTTCTGTAACGACATAATGCGGCGGGAAAAAGGAATACATGATATTCGATATGTACCGGAAAGCGAAGCGGAATTGCGAAATCTGTTGTCGCTGGAGCACCAGATGGAAAAGCAGGATAAGCGCCCTCGACGGACAAAATCTGTTACCATGCAGCGGTAACGGAATCAGCACCGCTTGCGGTGCTGATTTAGCAAGTATGTCGTTTGTTAAACGACCCTTGTTAGGGGTGAACCCCTAAGACCCCCGCGTTTTGCGTCTCACGGTGAGACGCATTTCTATATGACGATGCGCCGGAAATGCGTCTCATGGTGAGACGCATTTCAACTGGACAGGAGGGATTTTTTGCGCAGTCGATCACATTTCACCGGCGTATGGCTGAACAACGCGGAATATCGGCAGCTCATGCAGCTTTGCCAGAGCAGCGGTCTGTCTGCCAGCGCCATGATCCGCAAATGTATTCTGGGTGAAACCGTCAAGCCGCGCCCACCGGACTGCTATGCGGAGCTTTTGCGTGTGCTGTCTGGCATCGGCACGAATATCAATCAGCTTGCACACTGGGCGAACGGCAAGGGCTATGTCACACAGGCACAAATCCATGATGCCGCACGCTTTGCGCGAGAAGCGTGGGAACTGGTGCGGGAGTCGATATAATGGCATACGATAAGATTATCGTCATTCATTCCCGGCTGGATCGCTGTCTGGACTATGTGCAGAACGACGGCAAGACGGATTTAGGAAATGCCGTAGATTACATCTGCAATCCCGTCAAGGCGGAATTGCAGACGGCAATCAACTGTACGCTGGATAAGGCTTTTGTGCAGATGCAGAAAACCAAACGGCGCTGGGATAAGAACGGCGGGATTCTCGGTTTTCATATCATCCACTCCTACGCGCCGGGTGAGGTCACACCGGAGCAGGCGCACGAAGCAGGCGTAGAGTTTGCGCGGCGGCTTTTAGGTGATAAATACGAAGCCGTTGTCTGTACGCACACCGACCGTGACCACCTGCATTGTCACATCGTTTTCAATTCCGTTTCGTTCATGGATGGCAGAAAGTACCGGAGCGATTTCAAAAGCTACTTTCACGATCTGCGCGACACGTCGAACACCGTAAGCCGGGAGCATGGTTTTTCTGTCATTGGTTCCAACGGACAGGGAAAGCACTATTCCGAGTGGAACGCCGAGCGAAGCGGCAAAACAACCGTCCGTGACCTTATCCGCCGTGACATTGACGCGGCGCTGGCCGGAAGCCTGACCTATGATATGTTTCTGGAAACCTTGCGTCGGCAGGGCTATACCATCAAGCGCGGCCCGAATGTCAAGCATACCGCAGTCCGTCCGCTGGGCGGGCAGCGGTTTGTTCGTCTGGACGGTCTTGGAGATGGATACACAGAAGCCGACCTCATGCAACGATTGAATGAGCAGCGGCATGAACCAGAACCAACGCCACCAGTATTCTCAGCACAAAAGCGCTATATCGTTCGCCGCCGCCCGCGCCGCTATCCGCCTGTCAAGCGCGGCAGCTTTCGGGCGCTGTATCTTTACTATCTATATCTGCAATCCCCGCGCAAGCGGAAGCCGCAGAAAATCCCTTTTGAAACGCGGGCTGAGATTTGTCGTGCGAAGCAATACCGCCAGCAATTCTTCCTTTTGCAGAAGTATCACATAGATACAAAACCGGAGCTGGATATGCTGTCTGATGCACTGACAAATGAAATGCAAATAATCGTAGATCAGCGTAAGGAATTATACGCATTGCGCCGGGAGCAGCCGTCTGAGCAGCTTGACGCGGACATTGACAGCCTGACCGCGCAGCTCCGCCCGTTGCGCCGGGAGCTGCGGTTGTGCGGCAAAATCGCGGAATATTCGCCGCGGATGCTGCGGCAGGTGCAGGAGAGTAATTCACCATCAACGGAAAATCATGCGCCGGATAAGGCGCGGGAAAGGAGGCACAGCCTATGGAGGTAAGCGGCGAAGCTGCTGATCTCGTCATGAAAGAAGGCGTTCAAATCTCGGAAGAAGCGATCAAGCTGCTGGCGCGTGGCGCAAAGAATCTTGCGGCGCTTTTATACGCGCTGGCAAAAGACCAGAAAAAGCTCTACGGCATGGTCGGGATGAACCGACTTTTAAGTGAGCAGCGCCCCATCGAGGTTTTACCTTTGCGCACGGAGGATTTTGATGATTTCAAGCAGCGGGCTAAAAAGGTCGGTCTGCTATTCTCAGCCATCGTGGATAAAAAAAGCGATGAACCGTACATTGAAATCCTGACCAACATTGACCATCTCTCACAGGCAAATTATATCTTAGAGCAGATGGGATACCAGCCGAAGCAGTTGGAGGACGCACAGCCAAAAAAAGAGCCGACCCCTGCCCAACGAGAACCATCCTTGCAAAAGCAAAAGAGTGGCTTGACGCAGGGGACGACTTCGATCAATAGCGAAGAAAAACAACCCGTTCGCGGTCGGTTGGCAGCATTGCGTGCCGCCGCAGACAGAACACGACCGGAACCCCAGCGCGAGCTGGAGCATATCAGATAAGGAGGAATTATTATCGCAAACTTAGCAGATTTAGTCAATGAGAAGAATCAGAGCAGTGAACTCTGGCAGGCCCAGCGTCAGGCAGACCGCGAGAACACGAACGCCATGCAGGATGCAGGCATTCTCCAGATCACTAGCAATCCCGAAATGTATTTACGGTACTTAAATTGCCAAGCCGACAATCCAAGTTATAGCGCGGGCAATGTCGCACTCGTTATGGTACAGGATCAGGGCGCGACCGTTTTCGGAACAAAAGACCGGTGGAAAAGTCTGATGCGCAGCGTCAGCGCCACGGAAGAAAAGAACGGTGTTAAAATTTTCACACGTTCCTCTTTCGGAAAGGGCTACACCCTAACGGACGTTTATGACGTGCGGCAGACAACCGGACGTGACCTGAAGCACACCGCATTGCAGCCGGACAGCAAGGAAATGACGGAAGCCCTCAAAACGCTCCTGAATTATTGTGTTGTGCCGCTGGTGAGTGATGAGAGTATCCCCATGCCTGCGCTCTACGACCCAAACCAGATGAAAATGGCAATCAATCCGAATTATGGCGGCGCAGAAGCGTTTGCGGGCATTGCCGCAGAAATCGCGCACGTCCGTTTTCATGCGAAAGGCTATAACCAAAACTATTCGAGGGATGATTATGAACTGGACGCGCAGAGCGTCGGTTACATGATCTGCCATCGGTTTGGCGTTCCGTGTGAAGCGCCGGACGTATCAAATCTGGCAGCATTTTATGACGGCTTTGAACCGCAAGATCGGCGGCAGGCACTCGGACAGATTCAGGACATGGCGCAGAAGATCGGCGGCAGCATTGAACGCGCGATCACGCCGCAGGTTCGGTCACGGAATGTGAATCGCAACGCACGTTAAAAAGGTTTGCTCCCCTAGCGGGGAACATACTCCGCTGGCCGTCCGCAGTCAAGGCCGGTCGATACTGGCGTATCAACCGCAGAGCCAGCCAGTGTGCGCACTGGCTGGGCCTTGACAGCGGCCGCCCAGCGGAAGTGCGGCAGACAAGGGGAGCAAACCAAGGCTGCCCGCTGACGCGGGCTTCTCGATCATGGGGAGACGTGCGCGCCAAACCGGAAATACGTCTCACCGTGAGATTCATTTTTGAAATGGAGGTATTGAACGTTTATGAAAAAGGTGTTTTATTTCGCAATACCGCTGCTTTTACTTTCGGCAGCCGGTCTGATTCTTTTGTGCAAGCGCCTGACCGGAAGAACCGGGCTTGCTTGTTTGGACGATTCTGACCTGTGACACATAAGAAAAAATCATTCCGCAGCGCCGCCCCAGTGTGGGCGGCGTTTGCTGTACCCATCGTCTGGCTGGCCGTGCTGATGGCAGGCTGCTACACGCCCGGAATGACTATCTTTGACCTTGCCGCGCAATTCTCTGAAGTGACCAGAACGCCCTTTGCGCTGCACTGGACGCCATACACGATGAAGTTTATCGGCATCTTTTTACTGCTCTATGGCGGCGCGATTCTGTTCTATTACACAGGACAAAAGAATATGCGGCCCGGCGAGGAACATGGCTCCGCGTCGTGGGGCAGTGTCCGGGAGCTGGACAAGAAGTACCGCGACAAGGATGCAGGCAAAAATGTCATTCTGACCCAACACCTGCAAATGAGTATGAACGGCAAGCTTCATCGCAGAAACCTGTTGCAGATCATCGTCGGCGGTTCCGGTTCGGGCAAGACGCGGTTCCTTGCAAAACCGAATCTTATGCTTGCCAATGCGAGTTTTATCGTCACTGACCCAAAGGGGGAAATGCTCCGTGCCGTCGGAAATCTGTTTCTGGAGGAAGGTTATGTTCTGCGCGTTTTTGACCTGATCGACCCGTCAAAATCGGACTGCTACAACCCCTTTTGCTATATCCGCAAGGATGCGGACGTGTTCAAATTGATCGATAATTTCATCAAAAATACCACTCCAAAGGGTGCAAAAGCAAACGATCCGTTCTGGGAGAAGTCGGAAACAGCACTTGACGCCGCGCTCATGCTCTATCTGCTCCACGAAGCGCCGTCCGAAGATCAGAACATGGAAACCATTCTCTATATGATCGAAAACGGCGGTGCAAAGGAAGAAGATGACGACTATCAATCTCCGCTCGATCTGCTCTTTGAAGCCTTGGAGGAAGAACAGCCCGACCACATTGCCGTGCGGCAATACCATATTTTCAAGCAAGCCGCGGGCAAGACCGCAAAATCGATCTTGGTGAGCGCGGCTGTGCGGCTTGCATCGTTCACGCTGCCAGAAATCCAGCGCATCACCGCCAGCGACGATATGGAGCTTGGTAAGCTGGGCGAACGCAAGCAAGCCATCTTCTGCATCATTCCGGACAGCAATGACGCATCGCTCAATTTCCTCGTCGGTATGCTCTACACGCAGGCATTTCAGGAGCTTTATTATCAGGCGGACAAGGTGCATCAAGGCTCTTTGCCGGTTCCGGTCCGTCTGATGTTCGATGAATTTGCAAACGTGGCCTTGCCCGACGGCTATGCCCGGTTGCAGGCAACTATGCGCTCCAGAAACATTATGTCAACTATCATCCTGCAAAACATTTCGCAGCTCAAAGCACTGTTCAAGGATGATTGGGAGGGCATCATCGGCAACGCGGATAGCTTCATCTATCTCGGCGGCAACGAGCAAAGCACACACAAGTACATTTCGGAGCTGCTTGGAAAAGAAACAATCGATACGAAAACGTCAAGCCAGAGCAAAGGCCGGAACGGTTCGTTCAGTCAGAATTTCCAACAGACTGGGCGCGAGCTTATGACGCCGGACGAGGTGCGGCGGCTTGACAACAAGAACGCAATCGCCCTGATCCGCGGCGAGAAACCGGTCATTGACGAGAAGTATGACATTCTGAAACACCCGAATATCCACCGCACGGAGGACGGCGGCGCGCCGCCGTATCTCCACACGCCGCTGCGCGCATTCGCGGCGGACGATCTCTCATTCCCCATTGAAAACATTGACGATATTGTAATTTTGGAGGAATTTACATGAAACATGAATTAACCCCGCGGCGCAAGGAGCGCCGCATTATGGCCGTCTGGACAAGTCTTGTGATGACAACAGCGCTGTTCACGACCTCGGCATTTGCGGCTGACAGCGATCCGCTGACCATCGTGAACAATCTTTCCGATTTTATCTTTTCCTGCATTAAGGCAATCGGCATTATCATCCTCGGCTGGGGCGTTGTGCAGCTCGGTATGTCCGTGCAGTCGCACGACGCGACGCAGAGAACGCAGGGTGTTCTTTGCCTGTTCGGTGGTCTGCTGATTGCGTTTGCAAAAGAAATCCTGACGGCGATCGGTGTGGTGTAAGCAAAAGAAATGCGCCCCGACTTGGGACGCATTTTATTACCTACATTTTCATATTTTGCAGCGCAGTCCTCTGATCCCGCCGACCATACACAACCGCTGTGATTTGGACTTTCTTCTGCTCCTCATTGACCCAGAAATAGACAAGATAATTCTTGACCGGCATTTTGCGGATACCCGCGCTGTGCCAAGGTTCTTCTTCCGTCAGCGCGACCCGATTTGGAAGCGTGGAAAGGGATAGGATTTCCTTTTCCAGCGTGTCCAACATCCGGATCGCCGTCCGTTTTTCCTGCAAATCCTCGGCAATATAGCGGATGATCTCTTGAAGCTGGCGCTGTGCCGGTTCTGTGATCTTTACTTCATACTGTTCCACACTCAAAGTCCTCTGCGCAGGTCTGCAAAGACTTCGGATGCGTCACGGGAACGGTCAGCCTTTGCAGCGTTCAGGCCAGTTTGCATCATAGCGTTAAATTCCGCGTCCGTCATTTCATCACGGGCGACCGGCGCAGACGGCAAGACCAGAGAAAATGGGATTCCGTTTCTGTAAATGATCTGCTTATACAGGGCATTGATGACAACCGACGCGGGAACACCGAGCCGATCCAAAATCCCCTCTGCCTGCTCTTTTACATCCGGCTCCACACGGGCCATGACATTTGCGGTTCTTGTAGCCAAATGAATCGCCTCCTTTGTCATTAGTATATACGAATGTACTGCAAATTGCAATACATTTTTCAAGATCGGAGATGAAACCATGTGAGTGACAACTGGGTCGTATCGACCCTTGAAGATGCTTTAAGCAACTGGAATGACAAGCTGACTGAAATCTGGTCACTTGTTTCACAAACACCTGAGAGCTTTCGCGGTGGCGAAATCTGGACGGTTATTGTCAGCATCCACAACGCGCTGGTAGGCTTCGGCTATGGCCTGCTGGTGTTATTTTTTGCAATGGGCGTGTTCCGCTCGGCGGCCAGCTTCCGCGAATTGCAGCGACCGGAATTTGCCCTGCGGCACTTTATCCGGTTTTTACTTGCAAAGGTTGCGGTCGGCTCGTCGCTGGAGCTGATAACCGCCATCTACAAAATCTGCGGCGGCGTAGTCAGCACCGTCATGGGTGGCATTGGTGCTGCAATTTCCACGACGGCGACACTTCCAGACAAGATCGTAGAAGCCATTGAAGATGTGAGCTTTCTGGAGTCTATTCCGCTCTGGCTGGTATCGCTGTTAGGCAGCTTGCTGATAACCGTCCTGTCCTTTATGCTGATCCTGACCGTCTATGGCCGCTTTTTCAAAATCTTTATCTATACCGCGATTGCACCGCTTCCGTTGGCATCGTTCGCCGGAGAAGCGACTCCGCGCACGGGGCAGACATTCCTGAAAAGCTATGTCGGCGTGTGTATGGAGGGCGCGGTCATTGTGCTGTCCTGCGTGATCTATTCCGCTTTTTTATCTGGTGGAAGTTCGGCGCTGGATGAATCGCTTCTAGCCGTCACAATGGTCTGGCAATACATCGGACAGCTCATGTTCAATATGCTGGTGCTGACCGGCCTTGTCAAAGGGTCTGACCGGCTGGTGCATGAAATGCTTGGTGCATAAAAGAATTGCGTCCCAAGTCGGGACGCAATTCTTTCTGACTGTTCAGAGAAATTCCAGTGTCCTGGATTCGCCTGGCTTCAGGTCCTTTGTGTAGTGGTGTATCAGCTCCGCCATGATCCGTTCTTCTCGTTTCTGGCGAATGTAGCGGATTGTCCAGCATAAGACGAAGAACAGCACGCAGGCAATGAAGATCAAAATGCAGACTGTTCGGTGTGCTTCCGCCCAGCGCGGCCAGAACAGCTTTGTTGCTACAAAGTAGCAGCCAAGCGGAAACAGACGTAATTTCCAGAGGATACGAACGACGATTGGCAGGCTGAGAATCACAAGTGCAACGATCAAAAGTTGGTGTCCGATGGTACGGAATAGAGGTAATGCAGAAGCCATAATATCTCTCCTTTTTTAAGTTTTATCCGCAAATATTATCTCATATACTCATTTTGTTGTCAAATTTTCAACATTTTTATTGAAAATATTTTTAGTTGGCCCGCGATGCAGGAATCTTGACCCGCGGCTTAATATGGGGTATAATATAGCCACAGAAAGGAGCTGACGCTATGAGCATCATCCCAATGCGGGACCTGAAAAATACCGTTGAGGTCGAGCGCCGCTGCGCAGAAGAAAACGGCCCGGTCTATGTCACGAAAAACGGCTATGGCCGGCTGGTCGTGATGGACATTGAGTATTACGAGCGCACCATGCAGAAGATGGCTGAAGCAAAGGCGGTGCTGGATGGGCTGGCCGATGTGAAGGCCGGAAAGGTCGTTGACGGAAAAGCAGCGATCCAGAATATCAGGAGCGGATATGGAATCTAAGTATTCGTATTTGCTGACGCAAAAGGCTGAGGCCGACTTGGATAGCATTGTTTCCTATCTTTCGCTGGAGCTGTCAAATCCAAAAGCGGCATCCGACTTTGTAGACAAATTGCAGGCTGTGATCGAGGAGACACTGCTGTTCCCGCTGAGCGGTTCTCTGGTCAACAATGAGTTTCTTCCCGACACGGCGGTCCGGAAAAAGGTGATTGGAAATTATGTGATGTACTATCTTCCGGACACGGAGCAGCACATCATCTATATTCTCCGGCTTATCTATGGCCGCCGGAGCGTCGAGGAAATTTTAAGACAGTTGGAAATCTAATATCGGCATATTGGAAAAGCGCGTTGCCCATCTTGGGCGACGCGCTTTTCCATATCTATTTCATAAGAAAGAAGGTAATCCATATCGAAGTCAAAATTCCAAAAGAAATCCGTGCGCACCGGGAAACGATCTTTTTCGGTCTGTCTGCGCGGCAGTTTATTTGTGCAATTCTGGCCGTCGGTCTGGCGGCTGGCATCTATCTCGGCTTGGGCGGCATCATCGGCAAAGAAGCCGCAAGCTGGCTTTGTCTGCTGGTGGCTGCGCCGGTTGCAATCGCCGGGTTCTTCCATTACAACGGCATGAGCTTAGAACAGTTTCTTTGGGCGTTCATCAAGTCTGAAATCCTGTGCGCAGGCCCGCGCCGGTTTGATTCCGTGAATCTGCATGAGGAAGTCTTTGCAAGCATTATGGAGGGCGCGCTGGAATGATGAAATCCCTGTTGGCTGCCAACCGCAGCGAGAAAGATTCTTTTCGGGTTCCGCACAGTGTCCAACAGTCTATCCCCATTCGCCGCATCTTCACGGACGGTATCTGGCAGGTCGGACAGAAGTACAGTAAAACATGGCGCTTTTCGGATATTAACTATGCTGCATCCTCGTTGGATGACCGGCGCAGTATTTTTCGTTCGTATGGTGCTGTTTTGAACAGTTTACCGACCGACGCGACTGCAAAAATCACGATCATCAACCGCCGCCTGAATCCGGTTGACTTTCAGCGCACAATGCTCATGCCGGAATGTAACGACGGCCTTGATTATTACCGTGGAGAATACAACCAGATCATTCTGGATAAGGCTGCGGAAAGCAACAATCTGGTGCAGGAAAAGTACATCACGCTGTCTATCGGTCTGCGAAAGATCGAGCAGACCCGCGCATATTTCAGGCGCGTCGATACCAACCTGTCCGCCAGTTTCGGGCGGCTGGATTCCGGGGCCTACGCCATTTCCTGCGCTGACCGGCTGCGGCTCCTGCATGACTTCTTCCGACCTGGCGAAGAAGCGTCTTTCCGGTTTGACCTGTCCGCGAACATCAAGCGCGGCATCGACTTCCGCGACCTGATCTGCCCGGACGGGCTGCAATTCCGCGCCGGGTATTTTGAAATGGGCGGCAAGTTTGGGCGCGTGCTTTTTATGCGCGACTACGCATCTTTTATCAGCGACGAAATGATAAAAGACCTGTCTGATTTTTCCCGAAATCTGCTGCTGTCCATTGACATTCTTCCGATTCCCACCGAAGAAGCGGTACGCGAGGTGCAAAGCCGAATCCTCGGCGTGGAAACGGATATAACCCGCTGGCAGCAAAGGCAAAACCGGCAGAACAATTTCACCGCAACCGTGCCGTATGACTTGGAGCAAATGCGCACGGAATCGAAAGACCTGCTGGAAGATCTGACCGCCCGCGACCAGCGGCTCATGTTCGCCTGTGTGACGCTCGTACACATTGCCGATACGCTGGAGCAACTTGACGCAGATACGCAGACCTTACAGTCTATTGCGCAAGAGAAATTATGCGGATTCTCCGTTCTCCGCTACCAGCAAGAAGATGGCTTGAATACGGTTCTTCCGTATGGCCTGCGGCGGATCCACGCGCTGAGAACGCTCACGACAGAGAGCTGCGCCGTTCTCATGCCGTTCCGCGCACAGGAAATTCAAGACCCCGGCGGCCTTTATTATGGCGTCAATGCGATTTCAAAAAATCTTCTGATCTGTGACCGCAAGCGGCTCATTTCCCCGCACGCTTTTTACTTAGGCGTGTCCGGTTCGGGCAAATCTGTGGCAATGAAAAATACCATCGCAAACGTCGCGCTGTCTACGAACGACGACATTATCATCATCGACGCAGAACGTGAATATGCACCTATCGCGCGGGCGCTGAGCGGCGAAGTCATCGAAATCTCTCCGAACAGCCAGCACCATATCAATCCGCTTGACCTGCAAGACGGCTATGAGGACGGCGAGAATCCGATTGCAATGAAATCCGAACTCATAACCAGTATCTTGGAGCAGCAAATGGGTGCAGGGTTGCTGTCCGGTTCTCAGAAATCCATTATCGACCGATGCACAGCCAGCGTCTACCAGAACTATTTCCATGCAAAAGGTGCGCTGCCTATGCCGCTGCTGTCCGATTGGCGCGCGGAGGTGCTGCAACAGCCAGACCCCGAAGCACGGGAAATCGCGCTGGCGGCAGAGCTTATCACGGAGGGCAGCTTGAACGTCTTTGCGCACCCGACAAATGTGGACATCAACAACCGGATTGTCGTTCTGGATTTGTACGAAATGGGAGAGCAGCTCCGTCCGACCGCGCTCGTTGTGGCATTGGAGGCCATCCAAAACCGCGTCATGGAGAACCGCAAGCGCGGCAAGTACACTTGGGTGTTCCTCGACGAAGTGTATTTGTATTTCAAGTACAAATACTCCGGTGAAATTCTCTATCGCGCATGGAAGCGATTCCGTAAATACGGCGCAGCCTTAACCGCCGCAAGCCAGAACGTAGAGGAATGTCTGAAATCCGAAACGGCACGTCTGATGTTCGCCAACTCCGAATTTCTGCTGCTGTTCAATCAAGCCGCAACCGACCGCGCAGAGCTGTCGAAGCTGCTTCACATTTCCGATACGCAGCTCAGCTATATCACAAACGCCGAAGCCGGTCACAGTCTGCTGCGCATGGGCGGCTCCATCGTGCCTTTCGTCAACACCATTCCGAGAGAAACGGAGTTATACAAATTGATGACGACGACACCTGGGGAAGCATTATAAATGCGTCTCACCGTGAGACGCAAATCAGAGGTGATTATTATTTCAGACATTCGAGAACGAAACGACCGTCCAAAGGATAAGCAGCCGAAACATCAAGCAGCATCCACTGTGCAGCGCCAAATGATGCAGAAATTTGTGAAAAAGTTGAACGAAAGTACAAAGCAGGCTGAACAACCAAGTAATGCGGAGCGCACAGCAACAGAGCAGGTAGAAACGGCTGCCCGTGAAATCGTGCATGAAACTATTCAGCTACCGCGTCATGCAATCCAGTATTCTACCCGCAGAAGATCCGAAGATTCTTCTGCAGGCGTGCAGCCGGAGCCGTCCGACCAGCCACGCCAACGTGCAGAGGTCACCCGCGCACGGCAAGAATCGCGGCAGCCGCAGAGCGCACCGCCACCAACGCCGCAGGAGCAGGCCAGACGTGCCTATGTCCAACAAACCGCAAGAGAAGCCGCACCAGCGCCGCCGATCACGGCAGAGCAGCCGCAAGAGCGTCATGTTGCGCCATCTGCGTCTTTGACAGAGAATACGCCGCGTCAGCGCACGGGGGATGTACGCACTCGGTCAGAACAGCAACGGCCGCAGAGCGCACTAACACCCGCACCGCAGGAGCAAGCCCGTCGCGTCTATGTCCAGCAAGCCGCAAAGGAAGCTGTGGCAGCACAGACAGTTGCTCCGGAGCAGGCGCAAAAACCGCCTGCACCATCGGCAGAAAACACACCGCGTCAGCGCATGGTCGATATACGCACCCTGTCAGAACCACAGCGGCCGCAGAATGTATCGCCACCAGTACCTCGTGTGTATATCCAGCAAACCGCAAAGGCGTCCACCACAACAAAAGCGCCGGAACGCTCGACAATTCCCGACACCACGCCGATTGAAAAACAGCCGCGCCAACGCATGGAGGATGTACGCATACGGCCAGAATTGACGCAGCGGCAGCACAAGCCAGAAGTTCAACCGCAAGAGCAAGGCCGCCGTGCCTATGTCCAACGTGCAAAGAAATCCCGCGCAGAAAAATCGTCTGCGCGGGATCATCTTCATACAGAGCAGCCGAAAATCCGGTTTGCAGACGATTTACCGCCAACAATCCGTGAAAAGCCGTATGTGTCGGAAATCCGCAGTCCGGCGCAGCCCGAAGCTATACCAGCAAAACCATCCACTGTCCGTCATGTAAAGCAGCCGGACGCATGGACACCACGCAGCGCAGCGACTCCGGCTATGCGCGGCAAGGAGCAGTCTGTTCGTGAGCGGCCAGCAGTCACACAGGCGCACGATTTACCGCCCGTTCCGCAGGAGCAGGCACGGCAAGCCTTTATAGAAAAGCAAGCGCAGCTCTCTCAAAATCCATCCATCGAATCGATCTATTCATCCGAACCGGCTGCCCCCATTCCACCGCAGCTGCCTGTTTCGGAAGCGCCCGCGATCACGCCGAAGCGCCAGCCGCTCACGGCTGGCAGCAGCAAATCGGCCTCACCTGTCCAGCCACCACCGACGCAATCTCTGCCAGTGGAGCAGCCCCCCGCCATTCGTGAAAAGCCGAAGCCAAGCGTCGCACCGAGAGAAAAATCTTGGCGCGGCGTTTCTATTCGGACAATAGATACGGAACGAATCAGCACGCCAAAGGTGCAGCCAAAAACACCTGCATCAAAAACCGCTGCAAAGCGGGCACGGAAATCAGCTACACAGGATGCACAGCGAAAAATGCTCCAAAAGAGCAACAACCGGGCTACCAGAGCAGCCGCCGCAGCCGCGAAAAAGCTGGCTGAAGCCGCGGCAAAGGCGGTCAAGGAGCTGATAAGCGCCCTTGCCAGTTTGGGTGGCGGCACGGCACTTTTTGTCGTGTTTTCCATCGTCATTGTTGCGGGGGCGTTTTTGGCTTCTCCGTTGGGGATTCTCTTTGCTGACGAACAGGAAAGCGAAGATACCGTTCCGCTGGCAACCGCCATTGCAGAAATTCAGGGTGAATATCACGCCGAATTAGAGCGTCTGCAAAACGGAGATTTTGCATCCGTTCAGATCGTCGGGCAGGCCCCGGATTGGCGTGAGGTTGTGGCCGTGTTTGCGTCCAAAACGGCAGGCGCAGAGGACGGCGCGGACGTGTTCACGCTCGACGAAGAACGGGTGGAGCTATTGCGTCAGGTATTTTGGGATATGTGCGAGATCACAACGGCGACGCAGACCGTTGATGTTCCGGACAGCGATCCGGATGACGATGTGGATGATAGCCACACAGGGATTGCACTGACCATCACGATCATAGCCAAAACCGCCGAGCAAATGCGCCTATTCTATTCGTTTACAAAATATCAGGACGACGCGCTGGATATTCTGCTGGAAAACCTCGGCAGCCTGAATATCCCTATGGGTTCGCTGACCATTTCGCAGGAAGATGCAATCACGCTGCTTGAAAATCTCCCGGATGATCTTGACCAGGCGCGAAAGGCCGTCGTAGAAACGGCTGTGCAGCTTGTCGGGCGCGTGTCGTACTTTTGGGGTGGAAAATCCTTGACCCTCGGCTGGAACGACCGCTGGGGCGTTCCAACAGAAGTCACCGCGGCAGGCAGCGGCTCCACCGGCACGGTACGCCCGTTCGGATTAGATTGTTCGGGTTTCGTCGATTGGACATTCTACAACGCCACCACTGGCAGCTACTATCCGGGGCGCGGCGGCGGAGCTGCCACCCAGCACAGCTATTGCGCGAATATCTCATGGAGCGACGCGCAGCCGGGCGATTTGGTGTTCTATCCGGACGATTCCCACGTCGGCATCGTCGGCGGCAAGGACGCAGACGGCAATCTCCTGATCGTCCATTGCAGCAGCGGCGCAAACGGTGTTGTTATCACCGGTTCGGCTGGCTTCACAAGCGTTGCAAAGCCCGATTGCTTTATAGACTGAAATGCGTCTCACGGTGAGACGCATTTCAGTAGAAAACAAGAACAATTTACAGAATACAGAATTTATGTTTGAATATTTAAAAAAAAACGTTACTTCGGTATGATTTCTGAGATTTCGATGTTCTGCGACATTTGGACCAGTTTTTGATATAGTTCTGCATAGGAAGTAACATTCATCCGCCTGTAAAGCTTTTTCAAACGATACTCAAGCGCTGTATCAGACAAGAAACAATCGCCAGTGATCATGTTACGCTTTGAATACTGTTTTTCAATAATACAGGAAATAATGGAATAATCAACAGTGTCAATGTCACGTAATAGTGATTCATAGCATACAACATCCATAAATGCCTCATCGTCGAATGAGGTAACTGGCTGATTATCAGGAAGCAGGGAATGAACGACCGTAGGCTGGTTCGGGCGATGCTTGTACTTTTCAGAGAACGGTCGATTTTCAGTAGATTGTCTGGCATAATAAACATCGTCACTCTTAATATCTAACTGAATTAAGCTGTTATTGTTGCTCATCATCTGAATCGCCGAAATTGTCTGATAACCGATGTTGTACAAGTTCACCGTTGCCGAAGTGATTGGAGGCTTTGAAATCGCAGAGATCCTTGTGTTTCCAAATCCAGCAATATACAAATCTTCTGGCACACGAATTCCTGCATTTCTGGCTGTCATAAGGGCAAAAAAGGCATAGAGATCATTCGCCCCCAGCACTGCATCATACCTTCCGATCTGTGAGCCAAATGCCAGTGTACATTGGCGAATGTCACCTGTGGTAAAATAAATATCTTGCTCAGTACAATCCAAATCAAGATTCCGGATGGCCTGATAATAGGCTTCCAACCGACGATTATCATGTGGGGAGGACGGATTGACACCAAAAAAAGCAATTTTGCGCTTTCCTGCGTCATACAGGTATTGAATCATATTGTAGGCAACCTGCGTATAGTCGGACGTAACTGTAATTGCGCTATGCATTGGATGCTCACATCCGGCAACACAAGCGGTCATTTGGCGCTCATTTGTAAACGTGAGTATTCTGGAATACCACTCATAGGTCTCACCAACAAGTATCAGGATGGTAGTGCGGGCAATTGTTTCATCAGGATAATCCAATGACTGAAATGAAGCCTTCAGATGTTTACTGCTGAGTGCTGCCATCAGACCGTTTTCCAACTCATGATACCAGTTTGAAACGAACATCTTGGGTTCAATCCATACCGCAATTTTCATTGCCTGCTCCTTTAAAATGCAATATTTTTTATAATATCATATATATCGATCATATTCAACCCTAAAAAATGATACGTGCTTGTGCAATTTTGTCGTATAGATAAATACCGCCTGTTCATCTATGATTGTATTTGTAAGATAACACAAATGCAAAACCTTTCAGGAGGTAGAATTATGCAAAACGCATATGCAGTAAAAATACCAGTCGGGCGGTATCCTCGTACAGAACGGGTTATGAAGCTTCGGGAACGGGCGCTGCGTGCTATAGATACGCACGCAATGTGGTATCAGCGGTCAGAGACAAATGCTGATGACAGGTATGGTTGGGATGATCGCCAGCTTCTCAGCTTCTATAAAGCATGGCTCCGGCATCGTGATGCGCCGACGACGCTACTTCGGCGGACACTTGCCGAAGCAGATATGATTGCAAGCGAACCGGTAATTATTTCAGAGGATGACCTGATATGCGGTCAGCCGAATGTGACGGCGCTTTCCGATGCTGAACGAAAAGAATTTGAAGAATATCGAACACAGTACATTCATCAGGTCCCGCAAGTGCTTGGCCGTACAGGACACATGGGACTTCGATTTGAAAAACTGCTGGAGCTTGGCATTGAAGGAATTCTGTCAGAAATCGATATTCACCGCCAGAAGCTGGATGAAAACAAAACGCTTGAATATACGGAAAAGACAGAATTCTATGATTGCTGCGAAGTACAGCTTCGCGCGTTGTTGACGCTGGAAGATCGCTATGCAGCGGAGGCACGGAGCCGTGGTTTCAACGAATTGGCTGAGCTGATAGAACATGTACCGCGCAAACCAGCTAGAACGTTCCGCGAGGCGTTACAGTCCATGCACTTCTATAGCTTCATTCTGCGAGATCTCTTTTCCTGCGGTCGTCCAGATCGATATTTGATTGACTATTATCGAAAGGATATTGCAGAAGGAAAACTGACCGAGGAAGCAGCACTTGAGCTGATCGACTGCTGGAATTTGCAGTATACCTTCTATACTCGTCCGACAGCGGCGGTGTCCTATATTGTCGGTGGGCTTGCGCCGGATGGAACACCAGTATGTAATGAGTTGACTTGGCTGTTCTTACAGAGTATTGAGCATGTCCGCCTTGCGTATCCAAGCGTTGGGCTTGGCTATTTCAAGGGCATGGATGATAATCTTTTGGCTTATGCATGCGAGCTGTTGTCGCAGAATTTAACGCATCCTGCAATTTTTAACGACGACGCGATTCCTGCCTCTTTGCATGCATCGGGTCTTGCAATGGAACATGCCAGAAATTATATCAATTCCACCTGTGTAGAAATTACACCGATAGGCTGTTCCGGATTCTGGGCAACCAGTCCATACCATAGTTGTCCCAAAATGCTGATGGACTTGCTTGGTACCAAGCGGGATTTCAAAACGATTGAAGAATTGAAGTCCGCATATTGGACATGGCTGTTTAGCGAGGTAAAACAGGGCCAAATCCACCAGAATTATCTTCAGCTTGAGCGCATGAGAAACGGCGGTGAATCGCCGCTTGCAGCGTGTCTGGTAGATGATTGTCTTGCGCGCGGAAAAGGTATCGATCAGGGCGGCGCATTATATAACCATGTTCTCCCTGATTTTATCGGAGCAACAAATACGATTGACGCCATTGCGGACATTGAGCAACTTGTTTTCAAAGAGAAGAAGCTCAGTCTGGACGAGTTGTATGAAATCCTCTGCAACAACTTTAGTGGGCACGAAGATCTTCGGCAATACATTATCCAAAAATGCCCGCATTTTGGAAACAACGAGGCAAAGATGGACGCTTGGGGCGCAGAATTCTATCAAAAGTTGGTTGAATCCTGCCCGAAGCAGGAAACGCTTCGTGGCGGGAAGGTGATTCCGGGCGCATTTGCATTTATGATGCATGAGGATATGGGAAAGGTCTGTATGGCGACGCCGGATGGTCGACTTGCTGGAGAAGCATTCAATGGTGGCTCTGATCCGGTCTCCGGTAGAGATATCAAGGGACCGACAGCATCGCTTCTGTCTACAACCACATGGGATCAAAGACCTTTCCTTGGTGGTATTGCAGTCAACATGCGGTTGAACCTTTCTGGAATGACTGAGGACAAAATGATTGCTGTCAAATCGTTGATCAAAACATTTATGGCCCGCAATGGTTTTGAACTTCAAGTCAATGCCGTCAGTCCTGAGACTCTGGAAAACGCAATGCGTGAACCGGAGAAATACGCGGACCTTCTGGTCCGTATTGGAGGGTATAGCGACTTTTTTGTACGTCAATCCCCGCAGCTACAACGTGAGATTCTTGCGCGCAGCTATGGTGAGCTCTGATGGCACACGATACAGGAATTGTATTTAATATTCAGCGTTATTCCATCAATGATGGTCCAGGTATTCGGACATGTGTATTTTTGAAGGGGTGCCCGCTAAACTGCTTGTGGTGCCATAATCCGGAATCAAAATGCCGCGAGCCGGAATTGTCTTTTTCTCCCGCAAAATGTATTGGGTGCGGAAAATGTCAACAAGTCTGTCCGCGAAACTGTCACAGTTTCGCGAATGGGAGACATTTGATTGATAGAGTCCGCTGCAAGAACTGTGGAAAATGTACGCGGGTATGCGTAGGCGCGCTGGAGTTGATTGGAAAGGAAATGCAGGCGTCCGAGATCATTACCGAGGTGTGTAAGGATCAGCCGTTTTATGAAACATCTGGCGGAGGTGTAACGTTCACGGGTGGAGAGCCATTTGCGCAGCCTGAATTTCTACTTACACTTCTTCAGGAAGCAAAGCGTCAGGGCCTGCATGTTTGTGTGGAGACCTGCGGCTTTGTGCGCAGAGAGGTACTGAAACAGGCAATCCCATATATAGATTTATTCCTCTATGACTGCAAAGAGACAAATCCAGAACAACACAAGAAATTCACAGGCGTTGATAATAAATTGATTCTGGACAATTTGGATTTCATTTCCAATCTTGGGAAAAGGATTGTGCTTCGCTGTCCGCTCGTTCCGGGTTATAATGATCGACAGGAGCATTTGAAAGCGATCGCTGCTCTGGCAAACAAATATTCCGGTATTATCCGTATTGATGTGGAACCGTATCACCCGCTGGGAAAAGATAAGGCTGAAAGCATCGGGCAGATATACCAGATTCAAAATTCCACAATTACGTCAAAAGAACTTACGGCGGAGTGGATCGATACAATCCAGCGGTTTACAGATTGCGAAGTACGAAAGGGGTAAAGACGCATTGAGCAGAGTTGTCCTGATTACAGGCTCGACTAGAGGGATCGGCCTTGCTGCTGCAAAAATCTTTTTGCAGTCTGGTGACAAAGTGATTCTTGTTGGGCGCAGTGAAGATGCGCTCAGCAGAGCAGAAAGTCAACTAAATGGTCAAACGGCTACACTTGTGTGGGATCTGCGGGACATTTCCGCCATACCCAATAAGGTTGCGGAAGCAATTTCAAAATTTGGACGATTGGATGTTGTCGTAAACTGTGCGGGGTATCTGTCAGATTCCTGCCGAAAAAATGATTTTTTTGCGGTACGACCAGAAGAATGGGACACTGTCATGGACACAAATGTCAAAAGTGTGTTTTTCCTTTGTCAAAGTGTTCTTCGGTATATGCTGGAGCATCAGATTACAGGACATATTGTGAATGTCTGCTCGGAAATGGCGTTTCGTCCGATCTGGTACCCATATGGTGTCAGCAAATGGGGTCTGCGCGGATTGACAGCAGGACTTGGACGTTTGATGGCACCGCATGGAATTACTGTGAATGGCGTTGCCCCTGGTCAAACTGCAACTGAAATGATGGGATGTAAGTCTGGCGATCCGCTTACAGAGCCCTCGATTCCGCGTGGGGTTATGTCCACACCTGAGGAGATCGCCGCCGTGATATACTTTCTGGCAAGTGAGGCCGCCAGAAACATCATGGGTGAAATCGTAATATCAGATGGCGCAAGACATCTGTATTAAAACACAAAAAGGAGAATGAAACATGAAAAAAACACTCGCATTGATTCTTGCTCTGTGCATGCTGCTTGCGTTATGCGCCTGCACGCAGAAAGCTCCGGCGGAGACTCCGGCTGAACCCGAAAAGGCCGATACGGAGGCTGTGGTGAACGAACAGCCGACTGAACAGGAAGGTACTGACGTTCCTGCGGTCAAGATTGGCTACCTGTGCCAGACCAAAGACTATGAATTCCACAAAAATGCGCTGGAAGGTACGATCAAGGCGGCCGATGAAGCAGGAATTGAGATGCTCTATCAGGTTGTTGGTACGGATGCGGCAGAAATCCGCAAAACATTCGATTCCTTCCTTGCGCAGGGCTGCAACGTAATCGTTGACTTCTCTTGTTCTTCCGAACCGAGCCAGCAGGTTGCAAAGCTTTGTGAGCAGAATGGCATCTATGATATCTGTGTCGACACAGACTGCACAGAGTACGGTTCCACGACCTATTTCTTTGGACTGAACAACTCCGATGCTGGCAAGCTGATGGGCGAGGAAGCTTATAACTGGTGTGTTGAGCAGGGTATTGCAGATAAGGTCGATCATGTGATTCAGGTCAATGCAAGCGCGCTTGGCGATGCAGTATGGTCCAGAACCAATGATGCTGTTAAGACGTTTCTGGAAAAGAGCGGCTTGAGCGAAGATGCAGTCGAGAATATCGATATTACGAATTACGATCTGGCTGATATCCGCCAGAAGGTACAGGACTATCTGCCGCTCTGCGCTGATTATGAGCAGATCGTGATTTTCAGCCTGTCCAGCTCTTGGACGCCTGCGATTGTTGCAGCAGTTGACGCATCTGGATTGGATACGATCAACTACTTCAGTGTTGACGGTGTTTCCGAGACAATCAACACCTTCCGTGCCGCAAAGAATGGTGAGGACACCATTCTGAAGGGAGAGGTTGCCACAAGCCCTGAACTCTACGGTGTACGTCTTATTGAGATCGCACAGCAGCTCGTTGCAGGCGAAACACTCGATAAGTATAATTACTCCATCAACCATTGGATGACCAAGGATAACGTCGACGAACTATATCCGGAATAAACACAAGCTTTAGTCGCATTCCCGCAGGAGGAAACTCCTGCGGGATGCAATAGGGATGATTGAGGTGGATTTATGAGTGAAGCCATATTGGAAATGCGGGGGATTACGAAGTCATTCCCCGGAGTTAAGGCATTAAGTCAGGTAAATCTGACACTAAACAAGGGCGAGGTTCTTGCGCTGATTGGGGAAAACGGGGCTGGTAAATCCACGCTGATGAAAATCCTTTCCGGTGCTTATCAGGCAGACGAGGGAACAATCGTTCTCAAAGGAAAAGAATATAAGCATTATCGTCCAGATGAAGCAATCGGGAATGGCATTTCTGTTATTTATCAGGAACTCAACGATCTTCGTTCCATGAGCATAGCGGAGAATATTTTTGTTGGACATCTTCCTGAAAAAGTAAAAGGAGTTGTCGACTATCAGACCTTGCGGAAGAAAAGTCTGGATGCGCAAAAGGCCGTTGGTTTGGATGCATTAGACCCGTTTTCTAACGCGGGCGTTCTTTCTGTTGCGCAACGGCAGTTAATTGAAATTGCCCGTTCTTTTATGCGGGGAGCTGACATCATTGTCATGGACGAACCGACTGCACCATTAACAGATACAGAAATTGAACAGCTTTACAGGATTATCCGAAACTTTACCGCCGATGGAGGCGCTGTCATCCTGATTACACATAAGCTGAATGAAGTGTTTGAGATTGCCGACCATGTGACGGTTTTACGTGACGGCAGAAACGTTATGGAAAAGCCTACAAAAGAGTTGACACAGCAGGAATTGATCAATGCAATGGTCGGTCGTGAAGTCAAGCAAATATACGAAATGGCACAGCGCAGCATGACAAAAACGATGCTTGAAGTATCCAATTTGAGTAATGATACTGTACAAGGCATCAGTTTTGATATTAAAAGTGGAGAAATTGTTGCGCTCTATGGACTAATGGGTGCCGGATGTGAAGAAATTACGGCGTCTATATATGGCGTCCGTCCATGTACCTATGATTCTATTCGTCTGAATGGTCTGCCAATTCACCCGCGCAATCCCAGTGACAGCCTCGCGTCTGGAATAGCATATGTCCCAAGTGAGAGAAAGACGGATGGATTGATGCTGGGTATGAATATAACAAAAAACATTACGCTTTCAACATTGCGTAAATATACAAAACACGGATTGATGCAGACGAAAGAAGAAGCCAGAACAGCAACTGAGTGGATTGAGAAGCTGCGAATCAAGACCCCAAGCAAGGAAACGCTTACGAATACGTTATCTGGCGGAAATCAGCAAAAGGTGGTCTTTGCAAAAGCAATGAACACCGAGCCGAAGCTTTTAATATTGAATGAACCAACCAGAGGTGTCGACGTTGGCGCACGCGCAGAAATCTATAAATTGATTGAAAGCTTTTGCCTGCAAGGAGTCGCTGTGCTGATGGTTTCTTCCGATATGCAGGAAACTATGTCAATCGCAGATCGAATCGTTGCCGTTCACGAGGGAAAGATAACAGCCATTTTTGAACGGGGGAGCTATACACAAACAGAGCTTGCACAGGCTGTGATCGGAGGATAATCACATGGAGAAGACAAAAAAATTTCTAAAAAGCGCAGGTACTGAATTAAGCATTTTTATCATTCTGATCGTCTTGATTTTGGCATCATCTTTTATTTCACCGTATTTTTTGACAAAAGCTAATTTTGCAAATATCGGTACGTCGTTTTCATATATTGGAACAATCGCGGCTGGGCTTACAGTTGTAATGCTGATGGGCGGCATTGACCTTTCGCAAATGTCGGCAATGGCTACCAGCGTTATGCTGCTTGGTATTCTGTCCAAGGCCGGAGTGAACATATGGCTGGCAATTTTGATTGCAGTTGCATCCGGAACGATGACCGGCTTGATCAATGGCTTGATCATTACGCAGATGCACGTCATTCCAATGATTGCAACCATTGGTACACAGATGATTTTTCGGGCTGTTGCGTATATCAGCACAAATGGTACACAGATTGCACTGCACAGCTCCGTAATTGATGTGATTGGTTTTGGCAAAGCGTTTGGGTTTTTGCCGGTCATGTTGATCGTTTCTCTGATTGTATTCTTGGTAATCGGGCTTATGCTGAAATACACGGTCCTTGGCAGAAAAATTTATTCAATCGGCTCCAATTCGGCAGCAGCGTATTTGTCTGGTATAAAAAATGACAAGATTCAGTTGATTGGTTACATTATTTGCGGCACAACATCTGGTATTGCTGCGGTGCTCTGGGCATCTCAGCTCAGTGCCTCGATTGCTACGGCTGGTGCTGGCAGTGAAATGACGCCAATCGCCGCAGCGGTTATCGGCGGTGTTTCTCTCAACGGTGGTAAAGGCTCCGTTATCGGAACACTTCTTGGCGTCGCTGTTCTGACCGTGCTGGGCAATATTATGGTCTTAATGCGTGTGGACTCCTACTATCAGATGATGATCAATGGTATTATTTTGATCCTTGCGGTTTATATCGATATTCTTCGCAATAAAAAGTAAGCCTTTTGGTGGAAATCACATGGCAAGGAATCCGGCAGAAAGCCTTAGATGCTTTCTGCCGGATTTTTATTGTTTAGAGGAGCTACCTCTGAACCAGCAACGATAGTTGCGCCGCATAACCATCGCAGGCCATAGGCCGCGTACCTGATTGGGCGCAATGAATGTCTACACTGTTTCATCTGTCAAAGTTTGTCCAAGTGGGTCAAAGTTTGGCAGAAAGCCTGAAAAGTGCATTGAAATGTACTATACTGATATCAGCTCGGATGAAAAAGGAATGTATGACATGAAGGATGTTCAGAATGCCGTCTACTCCATCGTTGAGACCCGTGGGAAGGAATGTTATTGCATTTTATGTCATGCGATTGATGTCGCAATCGAACATCAGCCGAATATGCCGAAGATGCAGGTGATCTGCAATGAGGTTCGTATCCGAACCGGAAAACGTACAAATGAAGCCGTTTCGCGGGCGCTGAATCGTGCAGCCAAGGATATCTGGCAGAATGGCCGCAGACGTGAACTGCGCGCTTACTGGATTGAGGACCCGCCAACGGCAAAGGAGCTGATTTCTTTGATTTCAGCAAAGCTGTGGGCGGATCGACAAGCATAAAATTATTTTGAACAACTTTTGAGTCCGAATATGTCAAATTGCGTCTCACGGTGAGACGCAATTCACCCACGATTTGAAGGCTATGTGGTTATGCGGCATGGCGCTTGCGTAAGACGGACAGGTTTGTCCAGTCTGCGGGGCAGCCTTCCGCAGCAGCGTACCGATTGCCATTCTGGAAAAGCGCATTACAGATCAATACGCTTTTGCGGGCTGACAATCCCGTTCGACAACTGAATAGGGTCAAACAGATACGTTTTTGTATGCGTGAGCCAGCAATGGGCGCGCGGGGATGTGCTGGAATCAGGAGGTGAACACCGATTCCGGAACGGAGCGATGACCGCCAGCATTGCAGACAAGCCGCGGCAGGCTTACGGGCGACGACCGTATATAAAAAGATAATGATACTTGCGTTAGCCATACGTCACAGAATGGAACGCCCCGCCATCAGCATGGAGAGAGGTAAGAGCCTATGGAGCGGTTTGCCGCCGCCGTCTGTCCGACCTGAGAGAAACGAAAGAGCCATTTAAGCCTCTGTACGTCACACAAGCAAAAATGACCGTTTGAGGCATAAGATAGATGGTGTGTGACACAGGTATTGCTGAGGCTGAAGGGGGCTGTTTTGATGGAACAAACTCAGGAGCATAAAAAAACATGCCGTAGTATTTTCAAAAACGGACAATTAACGACAAGTGTAAATGCCTATACAAAAGCATGGATTACCCTCATCAATCAGGCCGAAAAGAATAAAAATGCCTGCAATGGTACAAAAAATGACAAAAAAGCCGTCATGTGATATACTGTTATTGGAGCAGCTTGTTCCTATCTTAAAGGAGATATGGACATGAAAGCAGCGATTTACTGCCGCTTATCCGAAGAAGATCGGAACAAGCAATTTGAAACCGATGACAGTAACAGTATTCAAAATCAGAAAACGATGCTGGTTCAGTACACAGTTGAACAGGGGTGGGAGCTATACGACATTTACAGCGACGATGATTACACGGGGTCTGACCGTAAGCGTCCGGAATTTAACCGACTGCTTGCCGACGCAGAAAAGCGCAAGTTTGATATTATTCTCTGCAAAACGCAGTCGCGTTTTACACGCGAATTGGAGCTTGTAGAGAAGTACATTCACGGTCTGTTCCCGATTTGGGGCATCCGCTTTATCAGCATTGTTGACAATGCCGACACCGCGAATAAGGGCAACAAAAAATCCCGGCAGATCAACGGGCTTGTCAACGAATGGTATCTTGAGGATATGTCGGATAATATCCGAAGCGTCCTGACTAACCGGCGTGTAAACGGATTCCACATCGGCGCATTTGCTCTTTACGGATACAAGAAAGATCCGGAGCAAAAGGGGCATCTGATTATCGACGAGGAGGCCGCAGCGGTCGTCAGAGAGGTTTTTACGTTATTTGCGCAAGGATACGGCAAGACTGCAATCGCCCGAATACTGAACGACAGGGGCATCCCAAACCCAACCGAATACAAGCGCCTGCATGGACTTCGCTACAAGCAGCCGAAAACAAAAAACAGTACACTCTGGCGATATTTCGCAATCTCCGATATGCTTGTCAATGAAATCTATATTGGGAACATGGTACAAGGGAAATACGGCAGTATCTCTTATAAGACCAAACAAAATAAGCCAAGACCCAAGGACACATGGTATCGCGTTGAGGGAACGCACGAAGCGATCATTGACAGAACGCTCTGGAACAGGGTTCAGGATTTGGTCGCTGAGAGAGTGAAACCTTTTGATACCGGGAATGTCGGTATTTTTGCACGGAAAGTACATTGTGCAAGCTGCGGCTATATCATGCGATCCTCCAAAAATCGCGACAGACACTATTTACAGTGTGCAAACCGTCATGTTTCTGCGGATTCCTGTGAAGGTGCATTTATTCCCGTTACAGAGCTGGAGCAAATCGTACTGGGCGAGCTGAACCGTCTGTCGGCTGAATATCTGGATAAAGATGCACTGGAACAGAATCTTGAGCTGGAAGATAACCTGCACGGTAGGAAAGAACGGCTCCTTACAGAGTTGACAGCATACAAGAAAAAAATCGAGGAAGATTCCGAGGGCATCCGGCAGCTTTATGTAGATAAGGTCAAGGGGCTCTTATCGGCAGAAGATTTCGTAGAGCTGTCAAAAGAGTTTAGCGAAGATCGAGAGCGAATGAAACGCCTGATCGCAGAAAGCGAAGGTAGGCTCTCCCGGCTGGAAGAACAGATGCAGTCGGAGGATCATCGCAAGGATCTGATTGCGCAGTACACGAATCTGGAACATTTGAACCGCGAGATGGTCGATGTGCTGATCGACTATATTACAGTTGGACGCAGGGATAAAGAAACACGTCAGGTTCCTGTCGAAATTCACTGGAATTTCTGATATTATCCACATATTCTATTGCGAAAAGTTGTGCTTATGCAGTTGCAGCAGAGCAGAAAGCCCGGGTGACGTATGACAACATTCTCCGCATCTCCGACGATCCGGATGTGAACGATGCCATCCGTTTCCTGCGCGAGCGGGAGATCGTCCATTTCCAGCGCTTCGGCGAAGCCGTCGAGCTGCTGCGCCGGAGGCTGGACGAGAAAAACGTCTATTACATGAACCCCGCGCTCAATCTGCAGGCGTAAGCGTTTTGACGAAAAAATCCACCGCCCGGTCTGGGCGGTGGATTTTTAAAATGCGTTTGCAGTCGCGCGTTATCCTCTCGTCTCCTGCGAGATGGCGCGGATGGCGTTGAGGGCGAAGCCATGCTCCTCGAGCGTGATGACGCTGCCGCAGTACGGGCACTTTGCGCTGGCGTTGATTTCGACCGGCGCGCCGCAGTTCGGGCAGTTGACGGTCTGCATGGAGCCGGCCTTTTCCGTCTTTGTGCCGGTCGTGCGGACGAGGTCCCACTCGTAGACCATGAACTTCTCCTTGTCTCTGCTGCCGGAGATGAGCTTGCCGGTCTTGTCGTCGAGCGTGTAATCGACGATGCGCGTGTTCAGACGGGCGACGAGCACGTCGTTGCCGCCCTCCTGGCACCAGCCGCGCAGCTCCACGGACAGAACCGCGATGCGCTCGATGTAGTTGGTCTGACCCTGCTGCTTCTTGCGCTGGATCTGATTGTCCATCTGCGTGAAGAACGCGTCGGTGCAGTACGGACGGATGGGCGAGATATCCTTCTTCTGCCAGCAATCCTGCATCTGTACATACAGGTTCGACAGCTTGGAGGTCAGCTCAGCCTTGTCGAAGTTTTCGTCGAGCTGCTCATACTCAGCCATGGGCTTCAGCTTGCGGTTCGCAGCCGCGGACCAGCTGGTGCCGCCGGACGCTCCCTTCTTCTTCTTTGTGCGTGAGGTCGAAACGATTGCGATGAAGACGATGATGGCTCCGACGACGATGGTACTGATCCCGCCGGAGGATTCGGAGCTGCTGGAATAGTCGGAATCGCTGCTGCTCCAGTCCCAATCGGAATCGGAGCTGCTCCAATCGGACGAATCACCGAAATCGGAATCGCCGGAGTAATCGCCGAAATCGGCCCCGGCGGGCAATACGGCCAGCAGCACGAGACAGGCGCACAGCGCCAGCACAAACAGCCGCCGCAGGAAGGTCTTGGACATAAAGGATCCCCCTTTTTCTTTCTTTTCGTTTCCAGTATATCATGCACAAGCGCGTACATGCAAGTAAAATAACCGCCGGACGGAAAAATCTGTCCGGCGGCGCTGCTTATCCGTGATAGCCGATGGCGCGGGAGATCGTCTCGGCTGCGGCGCAGACGAGGCGGATGGCGTGGAGAAATTCGTCGGACTGTACCTGCCGGAACATGCCGACGCAGCCGATGGCATAGCGGACCTCGCCGGTCACGTCGCGGATCGGCGCGGAAACGGAGCGCAGGCCGATCTTATATTCGCCGTTTTCCACGGCGTAGCCCTGTTCGCGGATGCGGGTGAGCTCGGGCGCAAACTGCTCGGGAGTGGTGAGCGTGTGGGGTGTAAAGGCCTTGAGCTCCGTGTGTGTGAGAATGCGGCGGCACTCAGCAGGGGAGCTGTTGGCGAGAAAAAGCTTTCCCTGCGATGTGCAGTAGACCGGCAGCCGCGCGCCGACCTCGGACACAACGCGAAGACTTGCCCGGGACTCCTCCTCCGCGAGCGTCACGACTGCGGCGCGGTCGAAGACGGACAAAAACACGCTCTCGCCGAGCTCGGCGCAGATGCTCTGCATGTGCGGCCGCGCGATCGTGCCGATGTCCCAGGAATTCGAGACGGCGCAGCCGTATTCAAACAGCCGGATGCCCAGCCAGTAGCGGCCGTTCGGCGTCTGTTCGATCAGGCCCGATTCCCGCATCGTGGACAGCAGTCCGTGGATCGTGCTCTTCGGCCAGCCGGTCTTCTGGTAAAGCTCCGTCAGGGAAGCGGGCTGACCGCTTTCCGTCAGAATGTCGAGAAGGCGGATCGCCTTCGCAACGGAATGTATGGTTTTGCCTTCCTGTTCTGCCATGTCGGTTCCCTTCCTGTCGATCATATTTTCTTAACTATATCATGCCGAATTCTGTTCAGCAACCGCATACATTCGATACTATCGAATTTTTGAGCGGCATGCCGCGCAGGCGCCTTTGGCGATGTGCTAAATTCTGATTGCAATTATGACTTTTTTGTTATACACTAATCACAAATACAAAGGAGGCGCGCCGTATGTACCAGATCATGCTTGTGGAAGATGAGATGCTCGTCCGGGAGTCCATGGCGCAGAACACGAATTGGGAGAAGTTCGGCTTCGCGCCGCCGCATGTCTTTGAAAACGGCAGGCAGGCGCTCGAACAGCTCGAATCCGTGCTGCCCGACGTGGTCATCACGGATATCTGTATGCCCTTCGTCGACGGACTGGAGCTGGCGCGGAACGTTTACGAGAAATTCCCGGAGACGATCGTCGTCGTGCTGACGGGCTTCAGCGAGTTTTCCTACGCGCAGAAAGCTATCCGATATCATGTTCACGATTATCTGCTCAAGCCCGTCAGCCCGAAGGAGTTTGACCAGCTGCTGGAAAATCTGTCGGCGGAGCTTTCACGCCGGGACAACCGGCAGGGACTCTACAGCCGCGCCGTGCTGGCGGACGAGGTTCTGAAGGATCATTTTTTCCAGGGGCTTCTGCAGCCAGACGCGGCGCAGGAGCTGCCGGAGGCGACGCTCGCCGCGGGCGTCGAGCTTGGCGGCAGGCTCCACGCGGTCGCGCTGGCGGCTCCGGCGCAGAGGCCCGAGGGCTTTGAGGCGCAGGGCAGGCGGGTAGCGGAGGGCTGCGCGCCCGCGCAGCTGCGTCTGCTCGGCGATCAGCATATCATGCTCATCGTCAGCGGCGACGAGACGGCGGAGCTCATGGCGCGCACCGCCGCCGGCGCGCGTCATCTGCGCGCGGTGATGCAGGAGGCGGAGATTAGCGCGCCCATCGGCATCGGCGGCGCCTACGCCGGACTCGACGGCCTGCGGCAGTCCGCGCAGGAGGCGCAGCACGCGCTGGGCTATGCGTTCTCCACGGGTGAGACGCTGCTGTTCGACCCGGAGCTGCGCAAATCCTCGGGCTCTTTGCAGACGGACGACTGTCCGACGGCGGCGCAGATCGCAGGTACGCTCCAATCCGGCAGCGGAAACCGCGCGCTGGAGCTGACGGGCGCGCTCTTTACCTGCATGCGGCGCCGCAGAGTACACGAGAGCGAGTGCCGCCCCGTTCTGCAGCGCCTGCAGATCCTCATGGCCTCGCATCTGACGCGCGAGCAGCTGCTGCGCGCGCCCGCCATGCTCCTGCCGCAGCAGGGGCACGCGCTGGAGGAGGTACGTCTGTCCGTCGAGCGGCTCGAGGGCTATATCCTACAGTGTCAGGCGCAGCACAACGATACGCCCGCCGCCCGCTGCGGCCGTCTGGCCGTCGCGTATATCAATGAACACTATGCCGACAGCGATCTGAAGCTGCCGGATCTTCTGGAGCACCTCGGCGTCAGCCGCAGCTATTTCTCAACGGTGTTCAAGGAAAAGACCGGCCAGTCGTTCGTGGAATATCTGACGAACCTGCGCATGGAAAAGGCCAAGGAATATCTGCGCGAAACGGGGCTGTGTACCTACGAGATCGCCGAGCGCATCGGCTTTGCCGACCCGCACTATTTTTCGCTCACCTTCCGCCGCAGGACCGGCATGACGCCCAAGCAGTACAGAGAGGCTGAAAGCAAGGCATGAAGGAACGAAGACTCTTTTCCCGGCACTCCATCGGTACGCAGATCGCGGTGCTGTTCATGCTGCTGATCCTGGTCATTACAGGGGCCATGACGTATGTGTCGATCAGCGTTTCCACAAACGAGCTGCTGGACAACTCGACGGAGTATACCGAGCAACTCATCCGCCGCGTCAACGCGGAGCTGGACATGTACGTCGAATACATGAAGGATATCTCCGATTTTATCGTCGACAACGGCGCGGTCGCAGCCTATCTGAGCGCGGCCAACGAGCACCGGCTGACAGACGCAGCCTGCCGCAGCGCGCAGGAGCAGCTGGCTGCCGCGCAGAATATCCGCTCGGAGATCACAGCCATTGCCCTGATCCCGGAATCCGGCGGTGCACTGTTTGGAAGTGGGGGCGCCTCGCTCAATACGTATTCCAATTACCGGAACGCAGACTGGTACCAGGCTGCGCTGCGGGAACCGGACGAGGTACAGGTCTCGTCCTCCCGCGTGGAAAATCTGATCGCAGGCCAGTACAACTGGGTCGTCTCGTTTTCCAAGGCTGTGTCTGACCGCGCAGGAAACCTGCAGGGCGTTCTGCTCATTGATCTCAACTATCAGATTATCGATCGGCTCTGCGCGGATATCCAGCTCGGCAGCCGGGGCTATATCTATCTGATCGACCAGACCGGCGGCATTCTCTGGCACCCGCAGCAGGATCTGATCTACGCAGGACTGAAGGAGGAAAACGTCGCGGAGGTACTGGCTGCGGCCAGCGGCCGTACGCTCTCCGGCAAGGGCGGAGCGCGCAGGCTCTATGTAGCCTGTGCCTCAGAGGCCACCGGCTGGACGGCTGTGGGCGTCGCCTACACGCAGGAGCTGCTGCGCAGTCAGGATCGGATCTACAAGACCTATCTGCTCATCGCGGCGGCCGCGCTTGTCCTCGCGCTGGTGTTTGCGCTTCAGCTCTCGCGCTCCATTGCCGGGCCCATCCGCCGGCTGATGCAGACGATGCGGCGCGTGGAGGACGGCGATCTGCATGTGCGCAGTCAGGTATCCTCCCGCACGGAGCTTGGGCAGCTGTCTGACAGCTTTGACCACATGATCGCCAAGACCGCAGAGCTCATGGACGAGCGGCTGCGCAGCGAGGAACAGAAGCGCAAGAGCGAATGGAAGGCGCTGCAGGCGCAGATCCAGCCGCATTTTCTTTACAACACGCTCGACTCCATCATCTGGATGAGCCACGCCGGACGCAATGAAGAGGTCGTGGAGATGACGAGCGCGCTGGCGCTGCTGCTGCGCTCGTCCATCGGCGACGGCTCCGACACCAACACGCTCAAAAAGGAGATCGCCCATGTGCGCAGCTATCTGACCATCCAGAAGATGCGCTACAACGAAAAGCTCCGCTATGAGATCGACCTTGACCCGCAGACAGAGGACTGCCTGCTGCCGAAGCTCATCCTGCAGCCGCTGGTCGAAAACGCAATCTACCACGGCATCAAGGTCAAGCAGCAGGGCGGCACGGTGCGCATCGAATCGCTGCTGGAGGAGGATCGCCTGCTCATCACCGTCGAGGACGACGGCGTGGGCATGACGCCGGAGCAGCTGGAGACCATCCTTGACAAGAAGGAATCGGATGCCGAAAGCAGCAAGATCGGCGTCTATAACGTCAACGAGCGTCTGCAGCTCTTCTTCGGCCCGGACGCCGTCATGAAGTACTATTCGACGCCCGGAAAGCGGACGATGGTCATGCTCGTGCTGCCCATCATCCGGGAAAAGGAGGAGGACAGCCATGCGGAGAATTAAAAAATGCACCGTTTTTGTGCTGCTGCTCTGCCTGCTCCTGAATCTCGCGGGCTGTGCGTCGGCGCAGAAGCCGCTGCGGGTGACGCTGGTGCTGAAAACGGAGACGGATGTCGCCGAATTCTGGGGCATGCTTCTGTCCGGCGTTGAAAAAGCGGCGGAGGAATACGGCATTGAACTCAAGGTTCTAACCGCTCCGACCGAGGTTGACATTGAACGGCAGATCGCGCTCATCCGGCAGACTGTAGAGGAAAAGCCGGATGTCATGATCCTCTCCGCTGCGGATTACGACCGCTGCGCCGAGGCAACGGAGGAGGCCGTCGCCGCCGGAATCGGCGTTGTGGCTGTCGACACAGATGTCAACGCTGTGGGCCGCGCCTGCTACGTCGGCAGCAACAACTATCAGATCGGGCTGGAAATGGGACGCGCCATGGCAGACTATCTGCCGGAGGGCGGAAAGGTCGCGGTCATCCAGCACATGCTGACGACCACGACGGGCATCGAGCGCACGCGCGGCGTGCTCGACGCGCTGAACGAGGCCGGGAACATCGACATCCTCGGCAGCTTCTGCTGCGACAACTCGACCGAGCAGGCCCGAGCGATCACAACGGAGCTTCTCTCCGAAGATCCGGAGATTCGCGGCTTTGTCTGCACGAACGAGGTCTGCAACGTCGGCGCGGCGAACGCGCTGGCCGACCTCGGCATGGGCGGTCAGGTCTTCGTCGTCGGCTGCGACAACTCCCAACGGCAGATCCAGTTTTTGGAGCAGAACATCATTCAGGCAATCGTCACACAGCGGCCGTTCAATATGGGCTATATGGCCGTCCAGCAGGCCGTCCGCGTGGCAAACGGCGAGCAGACCGACGATTTCGTCGAGGTCGCCTGCGTCCTCATCACGCGGGAAAACATGTACACGCAGGAAAACCAGAAGCTCCTGTTCCCGATCCTGCGCTGACGCCGCGGCGCGCGCGGATCGGATGAAAAGGGAAGACAGACCGAAAAGGGCGGAGGATAGAAGAATTCTGTAGGGGCCGACGGCTCTGTCGGCCCGGCGGGATGTGCTGATTTTACAGAAATTCACGGCGAATACACATGCACCGCCACGCTTCGCTGTAGGGGCCGATGCCCACATCGGCCCTTGAGGCAGTCTCGAATTCGCCGAAGATTTCCGGAAAAACGGCGCGTTCCGCGGGCGGACAGAGTCGTCCGCCCCTACGAGCAGATGCATATCGGTCACGATTGGACTTTTTGACACGCAGAGGGGCGGTACCCGAAGGTACCGCCCCTTTTGCATAGGAGAAAATTATTTGTCGTACATGTCGACCAGCTTGAGCAGGTGCTCGTAGCGCTCCTTGGCGTTTTCTTCGTTCTTTGCGAACAGAACGGTCGCACGCTCCGGGAACTCGCGGGTCAGACGGCTGTAGCGGGCCTCGTTCATCAGGAATTCCTGATAGCCGCCGGCGGGAGCCTTGGAGTCAAGCGTGAACTTCTTCTCCGCAGCCGGGTTGAAGCGGAACATGTTCCAGTAACCGCAGTCGACAGCCTTCTTCATTTCCTTCTGGCAGTTCTGCATGCCGCCCTTGATGGAGTGCATCTCGCACGGTGCATAGCCGATGATGAGGGACGGGCCATGGTAAGCCTCGGCCTCCTGAATGGCCTTCAGCGTCTGCGCGGCGTTGGCGCCCATGGCGACCTGCGCGACGTAGACATAGCCGTAGGACATGGCGATCTCCGCCAGAGACTTGGACTTGGTCTCCTTACCGGCAGCCGCGAATTGTGCGACCTGACCGATGTTGGAAGCCTTGGAAGCCTGTCCGCCGGTGTTGGAGTAGACCTCGGTGTCGAAGACGAAGATGTTGACGTCTTCACCGGAGGCGAGGACATGGTCGACGCCGCCGAAGCCGATGTCGTAAGCCCAGCCGTCGCCGCCGAAGATCCAGACGGACTTCTTGCTGAGGTAATCCTTCTTGGACAGGATGTCCGCGCCCAGCGCGCATGCGTCGCAGTCGCAGTACTTCTCGCCCTTGGCCTTGAGCTCGGCAGCATGCTCGGCAAACTGCGGGACCTGAGCCAGCTCATCGACGGTCGCAACGTTCTCTTCCAGAGCCGCGACATATGCCTTCGTGGCGGCAGCGTTGGCCTCGAGATCGTTGACGGTGTCGAGGTACTTCTGCGCGGCGGCCTTGAGCTCGGCGTTCGTCCACTCGACGGCGATCAGAGCCTTGGTCTTCTCAATCAGGCTGTCGCGGATGGCCTTCTGGCCGAGGTACATACCGAAGCCGTGCTCCGCGTTGTCCTCGAACAGGGAGTTGCACCATGCGGGGCCCTTGCCCTCGGCATTCGTGCAGTACGGGTTGGTAGCGCCCGGGTTGCCCCAGATGGAGGAGCAGCCGGTGGCGTTGGAGATATACATCTTGTCGCCGAACAGCTGGGTGACCAGACGTGCGTAGCTCGTCTCGGCGCAGCCTGCGCAGGAGCCGGAGAACTCAAGCAACGGCTTGCGGAACTGGCTGCCCTTGACGTCGGCGGTCTGGAGTTCCTTCTTCTCGGAGACCTTGTTCACGCAGTAGTCGAAGACGTCCTGCTGATACAGCTGGGTCTCCTGCGGGACCATCTTGATGGCCTGTACCTTCTCGGGGCACGCGCCGACGCAGACGCCGCAGCCCATGCAGTCGAGCGGGGAGATGGCCATGGTGAACTGATAAACGCCCTTGCCCTTGCCGGCCTTGACCGGGACGATCTTGGCGGCTGCGGGTGCGTTCTTGGCTTCCTCATCGGTCAGAGCGACCGTGCGGATCGTGGCGTGCGGGCAGACGTAAGCGCAGTTGCCGCACTGGATGCACTTCGCGGAATCCCATTCCGGGACTGCGACGGCGACGCCGCGCTTTTCATAAGCGGCAGCGCCCAGCTCAAACTGGCCGTCGACATGATCGACGAACGTGGAGACGGGCAGGGAATCGCCGTCCATCTTGTCGACCGGGAAGAGGATGTTCTTGACCTGCTTGACCAGCTCGGGCTTGCCCTCGAGGTTGTGCTCGACGACGACGTCCTCTGCGTTGGCCCAGTCAGCGGGAACGTCGATCTTCACATAGGCGGTAGCGCCGGCATCGATGGCCTTGTGGTTCATCTCGACGACGTCCATGCCCTTCTTGGAGTAGGACTGCGTGGCCTTTTCCTTCATGTACTGGATGGCGTCCGCTTCCGGCAGGACCTTTGCCAGAGAGAAGAACGCGGACTGAAGGATGGTGTTGGTGCGCTTGCCCATGCCGATGGACTGCGCCAGATCGATGGCGTTGATGGTGTAGAGCTGGATGTTGTTCTTGGCAATGTAGCGCTTGGAAGCGGCGTCCAGATGATGGGCCAGCTCTTCCGGCGTCCACTGACAGTTGATCATGAATACGCCGCCCGGCTTGACGTCACGGACAATGGGGAAGCCCTTCGTGATGTAGGACGGGTTGTGGCAGGCGACGAAGTCGGCCTTGTTGATGTAGTACGGGCTCTTGATGGGCTTGTCGCCGAAGCGCAGATGGCTGATGGTGACGCCGCCGGTCTTCTTGGAGTCGTACTGGAAGTAGGCCTGCACATACTTGTCGGTATGGTCGCCGATGATCTTGATGGAGTTCTTGTTCGCGCCGACGGTGCCGTCGCCGCCCAGACCCCAGAACTTGCACTCGATGGTGCCTTCCGCGGCGGTGTTCGGGCAATTCTTGTCCTCTTCGAGAGAGAGGTTCGTCACGTCGTCGACGATGCCGATGGTGAACTCATGCTTCGGCTCGTCCTTCTTCAGCTCGTTGTAAACGGCGAAGATGGAAGCGGGAGGCGTATCCTTGGAGCCGAGGCCGTAGCGGCCGCCGATGATGGTAGCCTTGACGCCAGCGTTGGCCAGCGCGGTCACAACGTCCATGTACAGAGGCTCGCCCAGAGAGCCGGGCTCCTTCGTGCGGTCGAGGACTGCGATCTTCCTGGCGGTAGCCGGGATGGCTGCGACCAGCTTGTCGGCGCAGAACGGACGGTACAGGCGGACCTTGACCAGGCCGACCTTCTCGCCGTGCGCGTTCATGTAGTCGATGACTTCCTCAGCGACGTCGTTGATGGAGCCCATCGCGATGATGACGCGGTCGGCGTCGGGCGCGCCGTAGTAGTTGAACAGCTGATAATTCGTGCCGAGCTTTTCGTTGACCTTGCCCATGTACTTTTCGACGACTGCGGGCAGCTCGTCGTAGTACCGGTTGCAGGCCTCACGGTGCTGGAAGAAGATATCGCCGTTTTCATGGCAGCCGCGGGCAGCGGGATGCTCCGGGTTCAGCGCATGCTGACGGAACTCCTCAACAGCCTTCATGTTGCACATTTCCTTGAGATCGGCGTAGTCCCAGCAGGCGACCTTCTGGATCTCGTGGGAGGTACGGAAGCCGTCGAAGAAGTTCAGGAACGGGACCTTGCCTTCGATCGCGGCCAGATGCGCGACGGGGGACAGATCCATGACTTCCTGCGGGTTGGTCTCGCAGAGCATGGCGAAGCCGGTCTGGCGGCAGGCCATGACGTCGGAATGATCGCCGAAAATGTTCAGCGCATGGGTCGAGACGGTACGGGCCGAGACGTGGAACACGCAGGGCAGCTGCTCCGCCGCGATCTTGTACATGTTCGGGATCATCAGCAGCAGACCCTGAGACGCCGTGTAGGTGGTCGTCAGAGCGCCGGCGCCGAGGGAGCCGTGAACCGTACCGGCTGCGCCGGCCTCAGACTGCATCTCAGCGACCTTGACGCGGGTGCCGAAGATGTTCTTGAGACCCGCGGCAGACCACTGGTCAACGAAGTCCGCCATCGGGGAGGACGGCGTGATGGGATAAATACCGGCGACTTCGGTATACGCATAGGATACGTGAGCCGCGGCATTGTTGCCGTCCATGGTCTTGAATTTACGAACCAAAACAATTACCTCCTAAAAGTAATTACATATTCATGCACCTTGACTATATCACATTTTCTTGTCAATGTAAATCAAATTTGAGATAACCTTTTTGGATTTGGCGGAAATCTTTCGAAAATCTGCGTTCCGTTCCGGTAAGTTTTGAAAAACCTGTTGGTTTTTGACGCGAAATGCGCTATGATAGACGGGAAGAAAAAAGCGGAGGGATGCAGATGCTCAGTAAGGTGCTCTCGCTCGGCCTGTCTGGCGTCAACGGCTACGAGGTGCAGACGGAATGCTATATCGGAACGGGCCTTCCGGCGTTCGATCTGGTCGGCCTGCCGGATGCGTCCGTCAAGGAGGCGCGCGAACGTGTACGCGCCGCGATCAAAAACTGCGGCTTCCGGTTCCCGGTCAGCCGCATCATCGTGAATCTCGCTCCGGCGGGGACGAAAAAATCCGGCACGCTCTACGATCTGCCGATCCTCCTGTCCATTCTGGCGGCGTCCGAGCAGGTGAAGCTCCCGAAAAAGCCCTGCGCGTTCCTCGGCGAGCTCAGTCTGGAGGGGGCGCTGCGCTCTGTTCCGGGCGTCCTGCCGATGGCGCTGGCCGCGAAGCGGCTCGGCTACGAGGCGATCTTCGTTCCGGAGGCAAACGCGCGCGAGGCCACGCTGGCAGACGGCCTGACCGTCTACGGCGTAAAGGACATCCGACAGCTGACCGCACACCTGACCGGCCAGACGCCGATCGAACCCACGCCCATCTGGCAGCCGGAGCAGAAAGCGCCCCAGCTTCTGGACTTCAAGGACGTAAAGGGACAGGAAAATGCCAAGCGCGCGCTTGAAATCGCGGCCGCGGGCGGGCATAATATCCTTCTGGTGGGGCCTCCGGGCTCCGGCAAGAGCATGCTCTCCAAGCGCCTGCCGTCCATCCTACCCGACATGACGCGGCAGGAGCAGCTGGACGTCACGCAGATCTATTCCGTCATGGGCCTTCTGCGCCCCGATCATCCGCTCATCGAATCGCGTCCGTTCCGCAGTCCGCACCATACGGTCTCCGCGGCCGCACTGGCAGGCGGCGGCGCGAACGTCCGGCCCGGCGAGATTTCGCTTGCGCACAAGGGCGTTCTGTTCCTCGACGAGCTGCCGGAATTCCGCCGCGACGCCATCGAATCCATGCGCCAGCCGCTCGAGGACGGACAGGTCACCATTTCCCGGGTGCAGGGCTCGCAGACCTTCCCGTGTGAATTCATGCTGGTGTGCGCCATGAATCCCTGCCCCTGCGGATGGTACGGCGACCCCAGCGGCCGGTGTACCTGCTCGCAGGCGGCGGTCGACCGGTACTTGAGCCGCATTTCCGGCCCCATGCTTGACCGTGTGGACATGATCGTCGAGGTCAGCTCCGTCAAATTCGACGAGCTGCGCTCGCGAACGGAGGCGGAGCCGTCGGCCGCCATCAAGGCCAGAGTCGACGCGGCCAGGATCATCCAGAACACGCGCTACAGCGGCACGCCGACCCGCTGCAACGCCTATATGCAGCCCGCGCAGCTGCGCGCGTTCTGCCAGCTGGATGAGGACTGCACCGCCCTCATGAAGCAGGCGTTTGACGCGCTCGGCATGACGGCCCGCAGCTACGACCGCGTGCTGAAAGTCGCAAGAACCATCGCCGACCTTGCCGGAAGCGGCCAGATCCGCCCCGAGCATATCGCCGAAGCCGTCCAATACCGCTCCTTCCAGCTCGGCAGCGAAAACGCAAGATAGCACCCCCAAGGCTCCCCTTGGGCGCAAGGGGAGCTGGCGCGTAGCGCCTGAGGGGATTCGAACGTAGCAAATTTCGGAGCACTCCGTAATTCGCAGCTGTAGGGGCCGACGACTCTGTCGGCCCATTGGGAAGTTACGAATTCGCCGAAGATGCCCGTGAAAACGGTGCATTCTGCGGGCGGACAGAGTCGTCCGCCCCTACAACGCCTACACAATATGCAAATTATTTTTACAGATAGGACACACATCATGAAAGAACTTTTTTTACTGAAACTGGGCGAGATCGTCCTGAAAGGACAGAACCGCCGCGTCTTTGAGGACAAGCTCAAGACCGTTACCCGCCGCCGCATGGCGAAATTCGGCGAATTCAAGGTCAATATCGTCCAGTCGACGCTCTACGTCGAGCCGCTGACCGACGACTGCGATCTGGACGGCGCGTGGGAAGCCTGCGGCACCATCTTCGGCGTGGCCCAGATGTGCCGCTGCCGCGCCTGCGAGAAAGATCTCGACGCGATGTTTACCGCCGTCTGTGACTATCTGGGCGACGAGCTGTCCGCCGCCAGGAGCTTTAAGGTCGAGTCCAAACGCTCGGATAAGCGCTTCCCGCTGAATTCCATCCAGATCTCGCAGGAGATCGGCGGGCGGCTGGCCGAGGAATTCCCGGACGTTCTGGTCGACGTTCATGACCCTGATTATACCGTCAATATCGAGGTGCGCGAGACGGCGGCCTATGTCCACGGCCCGTCCGTCCCCGGCGCGGGCGGTCTGCCGACCGGCACAGGCGGCCGCGCGGCCGTCCTACTCTCCGGCGGTATCGATTCCCCGGTCGCGGGCTATATGATCGCCAAGCGCGGCGTGGAGATCGAGTGCATCCACTTCTTCTCCTATCCGTACACCTCCGAGCTTGCCAGGGAAAAGGTTCTGGAGCTGGCGCACATCATGACGAAATTCTGCGGCCGCATGACCGTCGATATCGTCGGCTTCACCGAGATCCAGGAGGCCATCCGCGACCACTGCCGCGAAGAATATTTCACGATCATCATGCGCCGCTTCATGATGCGCATCGCCGAGGCCATCGGCCGCGACCACGGCGCGAAGTGCCTCGTCACCGGCGAAAACCTCGGCCAGGTGGCCTCGCAGACCATGGACGCCATGGCCGTGACCGGCGCGGTCGTCCATATGCCCATTTTCCATCCGCTCATCGGCATGGATAAGGAAGAGATCGTCACCGTCGCCCGCCGCATCGGAACGCTGGATACGTCCATCCTTCCGTATGAGGACTGCTGCACCGTCTTTACACCCAAGCACCCGAAGACAAAGCCTGTTCTCGCGCAGGTCGAGGCCGAGGAGCAGAAGCTGGATGTCGAGGGCCTGATCGCCCGCGCCATTGCCAACACCGAAAAGACCCAGATCCGGTACTATGAAGATGAACACAAAGGCTGAGGCTGTCGTCAACCGCCTGAAAGAGCAGGGCCTGACGCTCGCCACGGCGGAATCCTGCACCGGCGGTCTGATCGGCAAGCTGCTGACCGACGTTCCCGGCGCATCCGCCGTGTACAAGGGCGGCGTGATAAGTTATGTAAACGAGATCAAGCGCCGCCTGCTCGGCGTAGAGCAGGAGACGCTTGACGTCTGCACCGCCGTCTCGCGCGAGACGGCGCACGAAATGGCGCGCGGCGCGCGCGAACGCCTCATGACGGACTGCGCCGTGTCCGTAACCGGCCTCGCAGGCCCCGACGGCGATGGAACAGGCCGCCCGGTCGGCCTTGTCTATATCGCAGTCGACACAGCGGGCTTCTCCTTCTGTAAGGAGCTGCACCTGTCCGGCAGCCGCGCCGAGATCCGCGAACAGGCCGCCGAAGCGGTCTTCCAGCTGATCCTTGATACAATTTAAAATAAATGCAGCACAGCCGCACGGAAGCCCTCCGTGCGGCTATTAATATATCCATTGACCGGCTTTATGCTTTTTGCGGCTGCCTGCCGCAACCTCTCAGGCGCTTCGCGCCAGCTCCCCTTGAGCCCAAAGGGAGCCTTTGCGGGTGCGTCGGAAATTTTAAGCTCTATCAGATTACGCGGGAAAAGTCCAGAAAAACCGAAGGGGTTTTTCTGGTCGGTTCAAGGAGGTCCGGAGGGAAATCGAAATCCCTCCGGGCTCGTTTTCTTTTGCCAGCGTTTTCTTTTGGAGAAGCAAAAGAAAATGCTGAAGGGCAGTCGCAAATTTTTAATATGCGTTCCTTAATTGTAGAATTTCTCCTCGAGCTTTGTTACAACGCCGTTCTGTATGGTAAGTACATAGGGCTGGATGAGCAGTCTCTCGTCGGCCTGCACCGCCGTGACAAAATCCTGCCAGTTTTCAAAGGTATACAGCCGGTCTTCACCCGCGCCATAGACCTGTGAGATATCATAGATCGTGACAGGCGCGTCCGGGTCGACCGTATAGGTGTAAGTTTTGTCGGAGATCCTTCGATAATAATATCCGTATTGGTAGTCCTCCGGCGGGATGTACAAATCGTTGAGCGTCTGCAGATCTTCTGCAAGGTACGAATTGAGCAGGATAATGTGCTCGGCTGTGACAGAATCTGCGGTCACGCTCCGCAGGCGGACGGGCTGAAGCGCGTTTGGCCGATACCGGTCGATGAGCGTTCTCATAGTCTCTGATTCGTCGCTTGTGAGACGCTTCATGTAATATTCATAGTGATCGGCATCGATCCGCACGATCGTCTCCGCAAGCTCAAACGTTTCATCCAGCCGGTAGCTGCAATTCCGGATGTCAAACTGATACACGCATACGGACTCCCATCCGCCGGGTCTCATGGAATCGTCGGAGTAGATCTCCTCCACGGCTGCCGTATCCGCGTCGGACAGCGTGTATTTCTCGCCGGACGAAACGGTCAGCGTCATGGTTTGTGCCCGGGCGGCCATCTCTTCTCCGGCCTGATTCATATCCTGCCAGTACGTTTCGGCATAGATTTGGATTTGGAACACGCGCTGCTGAACACGGGAAAAGTCGATGGACACGCGCCGCTGGCCTTGAATATAGAAATCAAGCGTGTAGAAGCTGTCAGCGATGAAATGCAGGGCTGCGTAATTGTCCGCGCCCTCGTAGCCGTAGACATACTGTGTCTGCCATCTTTTGAGCTCACGGTCGGTACATGGGAATTGATCGAATACTTCGTCGATCGTATCGCCGAGGCAGATGCCGCGGAAGGCGGGTACATCCTGCGGGGTCGTATAGACAAGCTCATCGTTTGCCACCTCCGCGATCCAGGTCATTTCGGTCAGCTTTGGCTCGCTTTCGCTTTCGCTGCGATCCCAGAAGTTATAGGAAATGTTCTGACGGTCCATTAAGACGCCGTTTTCGTTCTCGGTGAGCGGCCCCGTGATCGCTTCGACCTGCGCCTGCGTCATGCCGGTCTGCACGCCGTCGGTGCGCACCAGCTCCCAGTCCTGTAAAGGCTGCGACGTATCATAGCTTCCGTTGTTGACAAGCAGCGGCGGTTCCTGCACCGGCGCTGCCTGCTCGACCGGCAGATCTGCCGGTTCCGGTGTATCCGCTGGTTCCGCCGTGACCGGAGTGTTTTCCGGCAGCGTGATCTCTCCCGATTTCTGCCGCGTCAGCTCCGTAATCGAGCACCCGGCGGCGGACACGATCAGCAGCAAAGCCAGAATGACGCACAGAACGTTCGTGCGCTGCTTCTTCGTCAGGAACAAAATCCGCTCTTTGACCGGAGGCCCGGCAAGGCTCAGAGCTGCCGCCTTACGCGGAGCCTGCGCCAGGATCGCCCGCGCGTAAGCAAGGCGCTGCGCATCCGAAAGTCCGGCGGCAACCGCCTCGTCACAGGCCAGCTCCGCGTCGCGCTTGGAACAGATCGCAGCCAGCCAGATGAACGGGTTCCACCAGTAAGCAATTACCGCCGCCGTCCGGCAGAACGACCACAGGAGATCCAGATGCCGCAGATGCGTCAGCTCGTGCCGCAGGATCAATTCAGCCGAATCCGTTTGCAGCACATCCTCCGTCAGATAGACCGCCGGAACCGGCCCGGCAAGGCAGGGAGACTTAATGCGGTTCGAGATGTAAATGTTCGTTCTTCCGTGCTTTCCGAGGAATTTCCGGCTTCTGCGCAGCCGAACTGTAAACATCAGCCACGTGCTAAGCAGCCAGAGTCCGAGCAGGGCGCTTCCGCCTGCCCAAACGATCTGAAAGATCTGCATCGCCGTCAGCGCTTTTGCCGCCGGCTCCGCAGCCTCCTGCGCCGGGGAGACTGGCTGCTGCGCCTGCGTCACAGCCTGCGCGGGCTGCTGCACCGGAGCAGTCTGCGCGGGAGCCTCCACGCGCTGTACCGGCGCGGCAGCTTCCTCCGCCGGAAGCACCGGCAGCGAAACCACCGTCCCCGGCAAGCACAGCTTCACCAGCACCACGAGCCACAGCGCATAGACCATCCGTTTCGGCACGCGGTTTTTGAATACCATTCGTATCAGCAGCACCACCAGGATCAGTGCCGAAATCGTCAATGCTTTATGTATCATAGCAGCTCCTTTCCGTCAATTTCCCGGCTGATAATCTGCCGGGCGTACCGTAAACGCCTCGCCGGGGCCTCCCGCGTCGTAATAGGAGAAGAAGCCCATACGGGAGATCACGCCGTCCTGCAGCTCATATTCAAAGCTGCCCCAGAGCGCGCCGATCGTTTCTGCCGCGCTGGCTTCCGGATCGCCGACGCGCAGACCGCGCGGGGCCGGATAGTCCGGACTTGTCGTATAGACGCAGCTGACGCTGCCGTCCAGCCCCGGCCATGTGTCCTCTTTACCATCCTGCAGGCGCAGAACATGGACATACAGCCCGTCGCGGCCGTATTTGACCACGTTATAATTCTCCCGCGAAACGCCGACGACGCCAAGCTCCGTAAAGCCCTCTGTCACCGACTGCGGCAGACTGTCCCATTCATCCCAGACGGAGATGCCGCCCAGCGTATGCTCCTCGTCGGGAGGCGGCGCGCCGCGGCGGGAGCTGTCTTCCGTCTTCCACCAATCCGCGCCGGCTTCCTCGCCGTAAATGATCCGGAATTCCTGCGACCGAAGCGCCTGCGTCAGGTCGTTGTAATAGTACCGGATGCCGGAATTAACGTCGAAATCCAGCTCCAGCATGCCCCAGTAGGTGCTCTGATCGTCCGGGTCGAGATCCCGTGTTTCGATATAGGTCTGCTTTTGCTCTGCCGCCAGCTTTAAAAATGCAGGGTCATCCATGCTCCAGCAGATCTCGTGATTGGAGACGGGGAACAGCAGAAAGTCCTGCGCATCCGGACTGACCGCGTCATAGAGGATATCCAGCCGCTCTTCCGGCGCATACAGACGGCAAAGGCGGATGCAGTCGTCCGTTTTTTCGGCGAAAAACAGCACATCTCCGGCTGCGGCAAAGCGGATGATCGTTCCGTTCTGCGCCGTATAGAGCGTTTCTTCGCGGCTGCCATCATAGGCGCAGCGCAGAATGTCCTGCTCCCGGAACACGTATACGCCGCTAGATCCCGTGCGCCAGCTCAGAAACGGCTGCGACGCATAGGCCGCCAGCCGTTCGTCGTCCGAGGCCCGGAACAGCGCCAGTTCGCCGTCTCTGCAGTCTATTTCATAGTCTCCGGTCTGCAGCCATGCCGGGCTGTACGCATAATCCGCCGTATCATACGTGCGCGTTTCCGCGAAATACTCCGCATAGGACGGCTGCGCGTCTGGCACCCCGGTCTCCCACGGCGCTTCCGCCGTCTGCGCTGCGGGCAAAGCCTCCGGCGTTTTCTGACAGCCCGATAAAAGAAGGGCGATACAGAGCGTCAAAAAGAGAATCTGCTTTTTCATTGCGCGTGCTCCTTTTCTGCTGCGTCCAAAATGGCTTTTAACTCCTGAATTTCCTGTTCCGACAGCGCGCCGCGTCCGACCAGATTCGATACCATCATCCCCACGCTGCCGCCGTAAACCTTGGAAAGAAACGACTCTGTTTCCTCCGGTTCAACATCGGCATATGTGATCGCGGCGCTGTATTCCTGAAATTTTCCGCTGTCGTCCATCGTGACCGCGCCCTTGGCAATCAGCCGCTTGAGCATCATGAAGATCGTCGCCCGGCTCCAACCGGTATCCGCGTCCAGCGCCGCGACCAGCTCCGCAAGCGTCTGCGGCTGACGGCTCCAGAGCGCCTGCATCAGCTTCCATTCTCCGTCCGAAAGTCTGAAATGTTCCATCCTGCATCCTCCATTGCACCTTGTTAACATATGTTATAAACCGAGAATACCACAAAAGATAACGGTTGTCAACAGCACAGTTGGAAGCACTGCCCTCCAGGGATTCCGCTTTGCCGCGCCCGGCAGGGGAGGGGAACGCAAAGCGCTCCCACAAAAAACAACGCAATCCCGCATCTAAAAGTGGGATTTGTCGTTGACACTTTGGGATTCTTGCGCTACAATAAGGTGAAATCAATACAAACCAACACAATCCCATTTTCGGTTGGATGATTTTTGCAAGGTAAATTCAAGAAAGGAATGGAACCTATGAAAACGAAAGCTGTCCGTATCCATGGCAAAATGGATCTCCGCCTGGAGGAGATCGAGCTGCCGCAGGTCGGCCCGGATGATGTTCAGGTCAAGGTCATTTCCGACTCGATCTGCATGTCGACCTACAAGGCCGCGGTCGAGGGCGAGGAGCATAAGCGCGTCCCCAACGACGTCGCGGAGCATCCGACGATCGTCGGCCACGAATTCTGCGGCGTGATCACCGAGGTCGGCGAAAACTGGAAAAACAAGTACAAGCCCGGCCAGGGCTTCGCCATCCAGCCCGCCCACTTCTACAAGGGCTCTCAGCTGGCCCCTGGCTATTCCTACCAGTACTGCGGCGGCGACAGCCAGTATTCCAATATCCCCATTGAGACGCTGCTGACCGACAATCTCCTGCCGTACAACTCCGACACCTATTTCTACGGCTCTCTGGCAGAGCCGATGAGCTGCATCATCGGCACGTTCCACGCCATGTACCATACCAAGCCCGGCTCCTATGAGCATCAGATGGGCATTGTCGAGGGCGGCAAAATGGCGATGCTCGCCTCTGTCGGCCCCATGGGTCTCGGCGCCATCGACTACGCGCTGCACTGCGACCGCCGTCCGAGCCTGCTCGTCATCACCGATATCGACGATGCCAGACTCGAGCGCGCCCAGAGCATCTACACCGTCGAGCACGCAAAGGAAATGGGCGTTGAGCTGCACTATGTCAACACGGCCAAGCCCGGCTGCGACACCAACTATCTGCGCGAGCTCTCCGGCGGCACCGGCTACGACGATGTCATCTGCTTCGCGCCCGTAAAGCCCGTCGTCGAGCAGGCTGGCGATATCCTCGGCTTCGACGGCTGCCTCAACTTCTTCGCAGGCCCGACCAACAGCCAGTTCAAGGCGGAATTCAACTGGTACAACGTCCACTATCTCTACACCCATGTGGTCGGCACCTCCGGCGGCAACACCAGCGACATGAAGGAAGCCATCGAGATGATGACCTCCGGCAAGATCAACCCCGCCGCGATGATCACCCACATCGGCGGCCTGAACGCCGTCGTCGACACCGTCCTGAATCTGCCGAAGATCCCCGGCGGCAAGAAGCTCATCTACACCCAGATCGAGCTGCCCCTGACGGCCATCGCCGACTTCGGCAAGCTGGGCGAGACCGACCCGCTGTTCGCAAAGCTCGATGAGATCACCAAGCGCCACAATGGTCTGTGGAGTCCGGAAGCGGAAAAATACCTGCTGGCCAACAAATAATATATTTAAAAATAGGAGTGAAACACTTATGGCAGAAGGCGTATTGATGCCCAAGGAAGGCATTACAGTCGAATCTTGCATCATTGGCGAGTGGAAGAAGAATGTCGGCGATCATGTAAACGTCGGCGACATCCTCTTCAGCTATGAAACCGACAAGGCGGAGTTCGAATGCGAGTCCACCGCCTCCGGCACCCTGCTTGAAAAATTCTACGAAGACGGCGACGAGGTTCCGTGCCTGGTCAATGTCTGCGCCATCGGTACCCCCGGTGAGGATACCTCCGCGCTGAAAAACGCTCCGGCAGCTACCGCTGCACCCGCTGCCCCTGCGGCAGAAGCCCCCAAGGCTGCCGTTCCCGCAGCCGCAGCCGCGCCCGCAGGCCCCTGCGCACAGGCTGTTATCATGCCGAAGGAAGGCATTACGGTCGAGTCCTGCATCATCGGCGAGTGGAAGAAGAACGTCGGCGATCAGGTAAACACCGGCGACGTCCTGTTCACCTACGAGACCGACAAGGCGGAATTCGAGTGCGAATCCACCGCTTCCGGCACGCTGCTCGCCAAGTTCTATGAGGATGGCGACGAGGTTCCGTGCCTTGCCAACGTCTGCGCTGTCGGCAACCCCGGCGATGCGTTCGAATTCCTGAAGCCCGGCGCAGAGGTTCCGGCCCCCGCAGCCGCTCCCGCCGCAGAAGAAACCGCTCCCGCCGCTGCCGCCGCTCCCGCCGCCGCAGCCGAGCTCAAGGCCATTTCTCCGCGCGCCATGGCCAAGGCCGTCGCGAACAACGTCAACCCGGCGCTTGCCACCGGCACCGGCCCCAACGGCCGCATCATCGAGCGCGATATCGACAAGCTGATCGCCTCCGGCGCAGCCGCCGCGTATGCCGCTCCCGCTGCCGCCGAGTTTGAAGACGTCAAGTGGAGCCCCGTCCGCAAGGCCACGGCCAAGTCCATGACGAAGAGCCTGTCCACCATGGCGCAGCTCACGCAGCAGTATTCCTTCGACGCCACCCAGATCCAGGCCTACCGCGCCATGCTCAAGCCGCTCGACGCGCCCATGGGCAAGGTCAGCCTCAACGACATGGTCATGTTCGCCGTCGCGAAGACCATCAAGTCCTGCCCGGATCTGAACGCCAACGTCCTCGAAGAGAACGTCGTCCGCCACTTCAATACCGTCAACCTCGGCTTCGCCTGCGACACTCCGCGCGGCCTGATCGTGCCCACGATCTTTAACGCCGACCAGATGACGCTGCTCGAGCTGTCCGTGGAAGCCAAGCGCCTTGCCGCGGAAGCGCGCGAAGGCAAGCTCAGCCCCGACTACATGTCCGGCGCGACCTTCACCATCTCCAACATCGGCTCGTTTGGCTGCGAGGCGTTCACGCCCGTCGTCAACCCGCCTCAGACCGGCATCCTCGGCGTCTGCAACATCCAGACGAAGATCAAGTCCGCAAAGGACGGCGTCATCGAGACCTACCCGGCCATGGGTCTGTCTTTGACCTTCGACCACAGAGTCATCGACGGCGCACCCGCCGCGCGCTACATGAGCGAGCTGTGCAAGAGCCTTGAAAACTTCATGACGCTGCTTGCCAAGTAAGAGAAAGGAAGGACGAAATTATGCCGAAATCTTTGTATATCGATCCCGTAAAAGTCCGCGAGCCCGGCTATATCCACTTTGAAGATATTCCTGTCTGCCAGTACAACAAGACCATCAAGCAGGAGCTGGAAGAGGGCAACTACACCAAGGAAGACCTCATCCGCATCTACCGCGACATGGCCATCTGCCGTGAGTTTGAGCATATGCTCACCCTCATCAAGACCCAGGCCAACTACAACGGCGTCGAGACGACCTATCCCGGCCCCGCGCACCTGAGCTACGGCCAGGAGGCCTCCTGCGTCGGCGAAGCGTATCTGCTGAACAAGGACGACATCACCTTCGGTTCCCACAGAAGCCACTCCGAGATCCTCTCCAAGGGCCTCAGCTGCATCAACAAGCTCTCCGACGAAGAGCTCATGCAGACCATGGAAAACTTCCTCGGCGGCAAGACCCTCGCGGCTGTCAAGAAGTTTGCCGACACCAGTGACGTCAAGGAGCTGGCCATCCGCTTCCTGCTCTACGGCACCGTCGCCGAGATCTTTGCCCGTGAAAACGGCTTCCATCACGGCATGGGCGGCTCCATGCACGCCTTCTTCCTGCCGTTCGGCATCTATCCCAACAACGCCATCGTCGGCGGCTCCGCCCCCATCGCGGCAGGCGCTGCGCTCTACCAGAAGAACAACGACAAGAAGGGCGTCGTCGTCTGCAACATCGGCGATGCGTCCCTCGGCTGCGGCCCGGTCTACGAGGCAATGAACTTCTCCGCCATGGATCAGTTCAAGACCCTCTGGGAGGAAGGCCGCAAGGGCGGTCTGCCCATCATCTTCAACGTCTTTGACAACTTCTACGGCATGGGCGGCCAGACCATGGGCGAGACCATGGCCTACAACATGCCCGCACGTCTGGGCGCAGGCATTACCCCGAGCCAGATGCACGCCGAGCGTGTCGACGGCTGGAATCCGCTGGCTGTCATCGACGCCTACAAGCGCAAGATGGAGCTCATCAAGAACAACGAAGGCCCCGTCCTGCTCGATGTCGTGACCTATCGTCTGGTCGGCCACTCCACCTCCGACCAGAACGCCTACCGCTCCAAGGAGGAGATCGAAGACTGGCGCAGCCACGACCCGATCGTCAAATTCCGCGAGGCTCTCGTGGAAGCCGGCGTCGAGTCCGACGAATTCTTCGCCAAGCTCCTGCAGGACACCACCGACCGCATGACCATGATCTGCCGTGCCGCCGACGACAAGGATATCTCTCCGTATGTCGACTTCGACAAGAACCCGGACTATCTGGCGAACCTCATGTTCTCCAACGAGCATGTCCGCTCCATGGGCGCGCCCGGCCAGAAGCTGAACGTCACCGGCCCGAAGGAGAGCTGCAAGCGCTACGCAGATCTCGCCAAGAAGGAGCGCTTTGCGTTCGACAAGGACGGCAGCAAGTTCTCCGACATGAAGGTCTACAACATCCGCGACGCCATCTTTGAGCCGCTCATCGACAAGTATTACGAGGATCCCACGCTCGTCGCCTACGGCGAAGACGTGCGCGACTGGGGCGGCGCATACGCGGTCTACCGCGGCCTGATGGACGTCATCCCGCACTCCCGTCTGTTCAACTCTCCGATCTCCGAGGCTGCCATCGTCGGCACCGCCGTCGGTTACTGCATGTGCGGCGGCCGCGCGGTCGTCGAGCTGATGTACTGCGACTTCCTCGGCCGCGCAGGCGACGAGGTCTTCAACCAGATGTCCAAGTGGCAGGCTATGTCCGCCGGTATCCTCAAGATGCCGATGATCCTGCGTATGTCCGTCGGCGCAAAGTACGGCGCGCAGCATTCTCAGGACTGGGTCGCCATCGTCTCCCACATCCCCGGCCTGAAGGTCTTCTTCCCGGCCACTCCGTACGAAGCCAAGGGCATCATGCAGGCAGCTCTGAACGGCACCGATCCCTGCGTCATCTTCGAATCCCAGCGTATCTACGGTAAGGGCGAAGAATTCCACGAGGGCGGCGTTCCCGCAGAGGAATACGAATGGGCGCCCGGCGCCGTCAATAAGGTCCGCGACGGCAAGGATCTCACCATCCTCACCATCGGCGCAACGCTCTACCGCGCGGTCGACGCAGCCAAGACGCTCTCCGAGAAGTACGGCATCGAGTCCGACGTCATCAACATGCCGTCCCTTGTCCCGCTGGATTACACCGATCTCATCGCGTCCGTCAAGAAGACCGGCCGCGTCGTGCTGGCCTCCGACGCCTGCGCAAGAGGCACGTTCCTCAACGAGATCGCGGAGAACCTGACGAACATGTGCTTCGATTATCTGGATGCGCCTCCCGTCGTCATCGGCGCGCGCAACTGGATCACCCCGCCGCACGAGTTCGACAAGTACTTCTTCCCGTATGCCGAGTGGATCATCGACGCGGTCAACGCCCGTCTGATCCCGCTGGAGGGCTACACCTCCACCACCACTCCCGACGAGGCTGAGATCATCCGCCGCAGCAAGCTGGGCGTGTAAGCACACATCCTCCCCGCGCAGAGTCAAATCTGCGCGGGGATTTGAAAGAAAGCCTTGACAAACGCACCAAATGCCGCTATAATATTTATGTTTTCCGGGTCACACGGAAAACAAATGGGCCTGTAGCTCAGCTGGGAGCGCAAGCGGTACGGTTTTAGCTATTGTGTTGTATCTCATGCGGGAGCCACGCGGTTCACCCTCAAAAAGTTCATAAAAATGGGCCTGTAGCTCAGCTGGGAGAGCG
>CAKUEH010000009.1 GCA_934646185.1 uncultured Oscillospiraceae bacterium
CCTTGCCGCGCCCCGCGCGGTAAGGGGAGGTGGCATTTTCGAAGAAAATGACGGAGGGGATTTGGTGTAGATTTCAGAGCACTCCGGAATTTGTGGGGTTCGAATCCCCTCAGGCCCTTCGGGCCAGCTCCCCTTGTGCCCAAGGGGAGCCTCGGGGGATGCGCGTATCCAAAGCCTCCCCTTGCCGCGCCCCGCGCGGTAAGGGGAGGTGGCATTTTCGAAGAAAATGACGGAGGGGATTTGGTGTAGATTTCAGGGCACTCCGGAATTTGTGGGGTTCGAATCCCCTCAGGCCCTTCGGGCCAGCTCCCCTTGTGCCCAAGGGGAGCCTTTGGCATTTGCGGCCGAATCAGACACTTTGTCTGTACACCGGCGTCGATCTGTGGTATAATGATTTGATAAAATTGATTCAATCAGGAGGCAGAATTATGATCCCGAGCAAGGAGCAGGCGTGGGACCTGCTGTGTGCATACAATGAGGGCGAATTCCATCGGCTGCACGCGCGCATCGTGGGCGATGTGATGCGGTATTTTGCTGTCGAGCTCGGCTATGCCGGCGAGGCGGATTTCTGGCAGACCGTCGGCATTCTGCACGATCTGGACTTTGAGCAGTATCCCGAGCAGCACTGCACGAAGGAAGCGCAGATCCTGCGCGAACAGGGCGTGGACGAGCGGATTGTCCACGCTGTCGTCAGCCACGGCTACATGCTCACCGTCGACGTGCAGCCGGAGCACCAGATGGAAAAGGTGCTCTACGCCACGGACGAGCTGACCGGCCTCATCGGCGCGGTCGTGCGCATGCTGCCGACGAAGAGCGTGCAGGATCTGCAGCTCAAGTCCCTCAAGAAGAAATTCAAGGATAAGAAATTCGCCGCCGGCTGCTCGCGCGAGGTCATCGAACGCGGCGCGGACATGCTCGGCTGGAGTCTCGATGAGCTGATGGAGCGCACGATCGCCGCCATGCAGGCGTCCCCGGCTGCCAATGAAAACTGAAAAGGTACTGGTCGCCATGTCTGGCGGCGTGGATTCCTCCGTCGCGGCCAAGCTGCTGACGGACGCGGGCTTTTCGTGCGTCGGCTGCACGATGAAGCTCTACGATAACGAGGACGCGGGCATTCCGAAGGCGAACACCTGCTGCTCGCTCGACGATGTGGAGGACGCGCGCAGCGTCGCCTATCGCCTCGGCATGCCGTATTACGTCTTTAACCTCAAGGATAAATTCGCCGAGTGCGTCATCGACCGCTTCGTAGACGCCTACGAGCACGGCATTACCCCGAACCCCTGCATCGACTGCAACCGCTATCTGAAATTCGACAAGCTGTTTGAGCGCGCCGACATCATGGGCTGCCGCTATATCGCCACGGGGCACTATGCCCGCGTCGAACGGGATGGGGAGCGGTACGTCCTCAAAAAGGCGCTGGACGAGACGAAGGATCAGAGCTATGTGCTCTACGATCTGACACAGGAGACGCTTGCGCGGGTCAAATTCCCGCTTGGGGGCCTGCGCAAGACCGAGGCGCGCAAAATTGCCGCCGAGGCCGGTCTCATCAACGCCCGCAAGCACGACAGCCAGGACATCTGCTTTGTTCCGGACGGCGATTACGCGAAGGTCATCGAGACCCGCACCGGAAAGACGCCCGAACCCGGCCCGTTCCTCGACCTGGACGGCCGCGTCGTCGGCACGCACCGCGGCATCATCCACTATACCGTCGGCCAGCGCCGGGGTCTGCGCATGCCGTCGGACGGGAAAATTTACGTTGTGAAAATTCTGCCGGAGCAGAACGCCGTCGTCGTCGGCCCGAATGAGGCGCTGTTTACGAGAGAGTGCCTTGTATTCAATATGCACTGGATCTCCGGCGAAGCGCCCGCGCTCCCGTTCCGGTGCAGCGCGAAGACGCGCTACCGGCAGCCAGAGCAGCCCTGCACGGTCTATCCGGCAGGGGAGGGAGGCGTCCGCCTCGTCTTCGACGAGCCGCTGCGCGCCATCACGCCGGGCCAGTCCGCCGTGCTCTATGACGGAGACACCGTCCTCGGCGGCGGCATCATCGCGAGGGAGGAAACTGCATGCTGATCTCATCCATGGGCCGCTACGCCGTCCTGACCCTGCTGGATCTGGCGGAGCACCGCGGCAGCTTCATCCCCGTGCGGCAGATCGCCGAACGGCAGGAGCTCTCGCAGAAATATCTCGAGCGCATCCTGCGCACGCTGGCGGCGCAGGGACTGGTCGAGGGTACGCACGGCAAGGGCGGCGGCTATCGCCTCTCGCGCGAGCCGTCCGACTATTCGCTCGGCGAGATCCTCCGCGCCGCGGACGGCTCGTTGTCCTGCCTCGGCGCGAACGCGCAGCTCACGCCCTGCGAGGCATCCTCCGGCCTGTCCGCCGTCTGGAAGCAGCTCGACGAGAAGATCGCCGCCTGCCTCGATTCCATCCCCCTCTCCAGCCTGACCACTGCCGACGCGGCAGACGAATACGTGATCTGACCGGATCCAAGGCTCCCCTTGGGCCCGAGGGGCCAAAAGGGGTAGGAACGCTGTCAGCGAAGCTGACTGAGGGGATTCGAACGCAGCAAATTTCAGAGCACCTCGACATACGCACAATCTTGGTAGGGGCGGACGACTCTGTCCGCCCGCAGAACAAATCGATTTTTCGGGATTTCATGCGAATTCATAACTTTTTGGGCCGACAGAGTCGTCGGCCCCTACAGACTGCTGTGCAGATCTTCAAGCATACCAAAGCCACGCAGCCGTCCGGCTGCGTGGTTTCTTCTTAACAGACCCTTAACACGACGGACTTTTTCTTTTATGCTATTATATACTGGGTGAGGATCGATGGATATGATGCGAAATACAAAAGACCAGACCTTCTGGGGCCGCCTGCGGCAGGTGTTTCCGCTCTCCTGGCGTGACTGCGGCGTGTGCTTCGGCATACTGGCGGCAGCGGCGCTGCTGTGCGCGCTGCTGCGGATGATCGATACGTCCGACGTGTACGTCGCGCTGATCTTCGAATGCGCGGTCGTGCTCGTCTCGCGCTTTACCGACGGATATCTGTTCGGCCTGCTGGCCTCCGTGATCGGTGTCGTGGGCGTGAACTGGATCTTTACATATCCCTATATGCAGCTGAACTTTACCATTTCCGGGTATCCGCTGACGTTCCTCGTTATGCTGGCCGTCTCCGTCGTGGTCGGTACGCTGACCACCCAGATCAAGCAGCAGGAAAAGCTCCGCGCGGAGGCAGAGAAGGAAAAAATGCGCGGCAATCTCCTGCGCGCTGTCTCCCATGATATCCGCACGCCCCTGACCGCTATCGTCGGCGGCATCGACGCGATCCTGGAAAGCGGCGACCAGATCTCGCCGGAAACGCGAGAAAATCTGCTGGAAAACATGCGCGACGAATCCAACTGGCTCATCGGCGTGGTGGAAAATCTGCTGTCTGTCACGCGCATGTCCGGCGCGTCGAACATCAAGAAGGAGCTGGAGGCAGGCGAGGAGGTCCTCGGCGCGGCCGCCATGAAATTCAACCGGCATTATCCCGCGATCGAGGTCCGCATCACCGCGCCCGATGAGCTGCTCATGATCCCGATGGACATCATTCTCATCGAACAGGTGCTCATCAACCTGATGGAAAACGCCGTCCAGCACGGCAAAACGACCACGAAGATCGAACTGCGGCTGAAGAGCGCCAACGGTCTTGCTGTTTTCGAGGTCGCGGATAACGGCTGCGGCATTGAAAAGGAGCTTCTGCCGCACCTGTTCGACGGCTATCTCACCCGCGATCAGGAGGAGATCTCCGACCAGCGGCGCAATATGGGCATCGGCCTGTCCGTCTGCATGTCCATCGTGCAGGCGCACGGCGGCACGATGCGCGCAAGGAACCGGAAAAAAGGCGGCGCTCTGCTGCAATTTACATTGCCATTGGAGGAAAACAGCCATGAATATCAAAGAGAAGGTTCTTCTGATTGAGGACGAGCGGACGATCCGCAGCTTTATGCAGGCGATCCTGACGGCCAACGGCTATGATGTGCTCATGGCCGGTACAGGCGCGATGGCGGACACCATGATCTCGTCGCACTGTCCGGATATCATCATTCTGGATCTCGGGCTGCCGGACATGGACGGTATGACGATCCTCCGGAATGTCCGGAAGTGGTCAAAGGTCCCCATTCTGGTCGTGTCCGCCCGCAGCCACGAGCGCGACAAGGTCGAGGCGCTTGACGCGGGCGCGGACGATTATCTGACCAAGCCCTTCGGCACCGAAGAGTTGCTCGCACGCATCCGCGCGGCCGTCCGCCACACCAGAACGCCGGACGGCGCGGCCTCCGTCGCGAATTCCGGCGTGTTCACCGCCGGAGAGCTGACTATCGACTATGGCAAGCACCGCGTCTATATCGCGGGCTGCGATGCCAATCTGACGCAGAACGAATATAAGCTCGTCGCCCTGCTCGGCCTGCACGCGGGCAAGGTGCTGACGTATGATTACCTCATCAAGGAGCTCTGGGGCCCCAGCGCCCGCAGCGACAACCAGATCCTGCGCGTCAACATGGCGAATATCCGCCGCAAGATCGAAAAAAACCCCGCCCAGCCCGCCTACATCTTCACCGAAGCCGGCGTCGGCTACCGCATGGTCGAGGGCGATTGAGCCTGCTTTTCTGCGGGTCACTGCCGAAGGCGCGCGAAAGAGGCTCCCCTTGGAAGGGGAGCTGTCAGCGAAGCTGACTGAGAGGTCGCTGGCGCAGTAGATATTACGGATTCGCCGAAAATCAGCGTGAAGTCTGCGGCATTCTGCTGCGTGACCTCTCCGACTCGGCTTCGCCGAGCCACCTCCCCTTTGCAAAGGGGAGGCTTGGGCGCGTTCGGTTCCTACAGTGATAGTGTACTCTGTACTGCCTCAAAATAGTTTTTAACCTGCTAGCCGCCGCTTTCCCAAACCGGGAAAGCGGCGGCTGTTTCCGCTCTGCTGTTCCGCTTGCTTTTTTTCTGGAACTGTGGTATGAAAGAAGAAAACAGATCAGGAGGGATCTTCTATGAAAGTCATGCTTGTAAACGGCAGCCCGCATGAGTACGGCTGCACTGACGCTGCGCTGCGCGAGGTCGCTTCGGCGCTGAACGCGGACGGGATCGACGCGGAAATCTTCTGGATCGGCAACACGCCCATTGGCGGCTGCATCGCCTGCGGCGGGTGCTCGAAGGCGGGCAAATGCGTCTTCGGCGGCTCGGTCAACGAGTTTGCGGAAAAGGCGAAGGCCGCGGACGGCTTCGTGTTCGGAACGCCGGTCCACTACGCGGCGGCCTCCGGCAATATGACCGCGTTCATGGACCGTCTGTTCTATTCCGCGCCGAAGGAGACGTTCTGTCGGAAGCCCGCCGCCGTGATCACCTCCGCCCGCCGCGCGGGCACGACGGCGGCCTATGAGCAGCTGCTCAAATACCCCGGCATCACGGAAATGCCCATCGTCTCGTCCTGCTACTGGAACAATGTCCACGGCTCCTGCGCCGAGGACGTGCAGAAGGATGAAGAGGGCGTGCGCATCATGCGCGTGCTGGGGCACAATATGGCGTGGCTGCTGCGCTGCATCGAGGCCGGCAGGGCCGCGGGCGTTCCCGACCCGCGCAAGGAGCCGCTGGCGCGGACGAATTTTATCCGGTAAGCGCTGCACAAACTAACGCGACACAAGATTGAAGGGAGTGCAGTACCATGTGTACCGCGATCACGTATCAGACCCGGCAGCTTTATTTCGGCCGGACGCTGGACTATGAATGCAGCTACGGCGAACAGGTGACGATCACGCCGCGGAATTACCCGTTCGACTTCCGCCACGCGGGGCCGGTGCATGCGCACTATGCCATCATCGGCATGGCGCACGTGGCGGACGGGTATCCGCTCTATTATGACGCCGTCAACGAGAAGGGCCTGTGCATGGCGGGGCTGAATTTTGTCGGAAACGCTGTGTACGCGCAGCCGGAGGCGGGCAGGACGAACATCGCGCAGTTTGAGCTCATCCCATGGCTGCTGGGCCGCTGCGCGACCGCCGCGCAGGCGCGGGAAGAACTGAACCGGCTCAATCTGACCGGAACGCCGTTCAGCGCCGCTCTGCCCGCCGCGCAGCTGCACTGGCTGCTCGCCGACGAAACGGAGGCGCTCACGGTCGAATCGACCGCGGACGGCCTGCGCGTGTATGACAACCCCGTCGGCGTGCTGACCAACAACCCGCCGTTTGAGCAGCAGCTGTTCAACCTGAACAATTACAGGCAGCTCTCGCCCGGACAGCCGGAAAACCGCCTTTCGGAGGCGCTGCCGCTGCAGCTCTACAGCCGGGGCATGGGCGCGCTGGGCCTGCCGGGCGATCTGTCGTCCATGTCGCGCTTCGTCCGCGCGGCGTTCACGAGGCTGAACGCCGTCTGCGACGGCACGGAGCAGGGGAGCGTGAGCCAGTTTTTCCACATCCTCGGCGCCGTGGAGCAGCAGCGCGGCTGCTGCGAGGTGACGGAGGGGCAGTACGAGCGCACGATCTATACCTCCTGCTGCAATGCTGCCAGCGGCGTCTATTATTATTCCACGTATGACAACCGCTGCCTCACAGCGGTCGGCCTGCACCGGGAAAACCTCGACGGCAGCGCCCTCATTGCCTATCCGCTCGTGACCGAACAGCAGCTCCTCTGGCAGAATGGCCGATGAAACGCAAAAGGCTCCCCTTTTCAGGGGAGCACTTGTAGGGGCCGATGCCCATCTTCGGCACTAAGAGCTACGCGATGCGCGGTTGCGCCTCGAAACTAGCCTGCGGGCATCGCATCGGCCCATTGGGAAGCTGCGAATTCGCTGAAGATTTCCGAAGAATCGGTGCGTCCTGCTGATGAAGCACAAAAGGCTCCCCTTGGGCACAAGGGGAGCTGTCAGCGCAGCTGACTGAGGGGATTCGAACGTAACAGATTTCGGAGCACTCTGAACCCTGCACCAAATCCCCTCCGTCATTTTCTTCGAAAATGCCACCTCCCCTTACCGCGCGGGGCGCGGCAAGGGGAGGCTTTTTATGCTTTTGTAATGGATTATTGGGGGGTGAATGCCTCGAACAGCGGGGTATAGGTGTCCTTGCGGAGCAGGAAGCATTTGAGTTCTGCGCCGGAATTCTTTACCGTGAAGGTATAGGCGGCTGTCCCGGGCTCGACTGTCTGGCTCTGCACGGCGAGCATTCTGCCGTCCTTGCCATATTCCGCGACAAACAGGATAAATGCATCGTGAGCGTACTTGTAGCCGGTCGTGACGGTCAGCTCCGTGCCGTTGCGCGTGGCCGAGGGTTTCGCGGCCAGAGCCAGCCCGCCATTGGTGCGGAGCACGAAGGTGTTCGCGTCGTCCGGGATGAAATGCGCGCTGTAGTCCTTCGCACTCATCGCAAAGAGCGCGGGATACGAAAGGGCTTCGACGCTGATGCCGATCTTTGCGTCGGCTCCCAGCTTGTCAGCGGTGAGGATCTGTCCGCCCGCAAGATAGACGTTGCTGCTGTCCTTGCCACCCGCGGTGTTGTCCGTGACGACGGGGTTGCCCTGAATCTTCAGCGTGCCGCCCTTTTCGACGTAGATGCCGCCGCCGAAGCCGGATGCCGTGTTGCCCGTGATCGTGCCGCCGTAGAGGTTCAGCGTGCCGCCCGCTTCGACATAGATCGCGCCGCCATTGCCGGAATAGACGTGATTATTTTTGATCGTGCCGCCGTAAATGTTGACGGTGCCGCCGGACTTGATGTAGATCGCGCCGCCCTTGCCGCTCGTGACGTGGTTGCCGGAAATTTCGCCGCTGTAAATATTCAGCTTGCCGTTCTCGTCCACGACGATCGCGCCGCCGAGCTTCGAGGAGCTGCCGCCGGTGACCTTGATGTTATAGATCTCGGCTGTTGCGTCCGCCACATACAGGCAGCCGCCGTGTTCGTCATCCACGTTGGTACCCTTGAGGACGCCGGTGCCGATGCAGTCCGTGAGCGTGAGATGCCACTTGTTTGACACGCGGAACTGCGCAGGGTAGTTGCTGTCCGCGCGCAGCGTCTTTCCGTACAGGCACAGGTCGAGCGACGGATTTTCGCTGGAACTGCCGCTGAGCTTGCGCAGAATCAGATCCAGATTGACGATGGATCTCTGCGCGTTCAGATAGTACGAACGCTGGTTTGCGCTTCCGTCCGGTGACAGCGAGGATCCCGAGAAGCCGGTATATGTCAGCAGCTCCTCCGCCGTGCAGTCTTTGTGCCCATAGCGGCAATGCGCATGGCTGCCGGGTGCGGGTTTAGCGGTGAGTGTAGTACATTCTGTAAGCAGCTCTGCGTAGTTCTCGGTTTCTCCAATGACGGCGTAAATATAGTAATCGCCTTCGTATGCGAAAATGGAGTTTTCCGTTATCTTTTCGTCCGTCGTGGGGTCGTAGATGCCATCGGTTCGCATGCGGTAGTAGGTGATGCTGGGATCTGCGTCCAGAGGATCCGGAATGCTGTTATAATGAGAAGCGCGTGTAAACTCAACATTCGTCTCCGTCAGATAATCCATAATGCGATCTCCGACGTTGGCCCTGCTATTCTTCACGTGCAGATAAAAGAAAGGGTAATATTCTTCCGGCTCGAACTTGGTGATCGTTCCTTTTACCGTAAACGTATCCTCTGTCAGGTAATACGTCTTCTGTGCTTCCTCAGTCAGCTTTACCCGAACCGTGATTGTTGCGGCCTCTTTACAGTTTGCAGAATTGTACGCCGCTTTGACAACCGTATAGTCCGTGTCCACTGTAAGCGGTACTGTGGCTCCCTTGGAATCAACGAATCCAATAGTCAGATTTTTCGGGACGCTGTCCGTGCCGTCATACATCTTTGTGAAGGGGCCTTCGGGCACTTTGAGATAGATTGGTTCCCGAGCATCGGACGTAATGGTAACGGTAACGTTGATCGAATGGGTGTACTTGTACTCGCTGTCCGTCACCCGAAGGGTCAGATGGTTGACGCCCACCGCCAATTCGTTCAGCGGCAGCTCCGCCTTTTCCCATCTCGCGGCGGCAGCGCCCGCATAATACCACCCATAGTTGAAGCCTGCGCCCTTGCTGCTCAGGCTCGTGTTCGCATTCGGATAGGACAAGCTGGCGGTCAGCGTTTTGTTTTGCAGATCCTCTGTCGCCAGCGTCAGGGAATAACCGTTCTCATTCGATTGAAGTCCGTCGGGGCCGGTCACGGAGACAGAGAACGGCGGCGTGGAGACGATGGAATTATTCGTCGACAGCCATGTAGATTCAGACCCGGACCAGCTCCCGTCACTCGGCCGATAGAATTTACAGCCGTCATCCAGAAGCTCGCGCAATTTGGAACCCGTTTTATCGGTGGTGATATATACGTATTCGCCGGTACCGCTCAGCAGCTTGAACGGCTTTTTGCCGCGCAGATTCTTGACTGTGCCGTTGTTCTGGATAGTGACAGACATCCCGGTCACAGCGTTGGTGCTCGCCCTCTGAATGGTATTGATCTCAGCGCCTTTGTTGTTCGTGATCTCCATGCGCAGCGAGTTGTTATCCGGAATGTCGATTTGGGTAATGCTGCCATGATTGGTGATTTTGATATTGATCGCCGCTTGTGAATCGGACGTGGACGTGATCTTCGGGATGGTAACGCCATTGCAGACGTGGACATCGCAAGAGTTGGTGAGGGTGATATCAGCCTCGCGCTCATAATGCGTGATCCAGACGCTCAGATTGTCAGGGTCATCGTAGGCAGCTGCCAACGCAGCCTCGACGGTTGTATAGTAAGTTTTGCCGCTGGAGCTGAGGGTATACGCCTCGCCCGTGGCACCGCAGACTTGGCAGACGCCATTAACATAATCGTGCGGCGTCATGGCGCGTCGGACAGAATCAGAGAGTCCCTGCTCTGCGTTTTGATCCGCGAAGAATTTATGGCACTCCGGGCACTCGTAGCAGAGCTGTGAATAGCCATACGCGGTGCAGGTCGGCGCGGCTTGCGGATGCTTGGTCAGCGTATAGCGCGGCTGATTGGTGGTCACCGTAAATTCAAGCGCGTCATTCCAGCCGTACACGACGCCCGTAATCTTTGCAGTCAAATGGAGTTTCGTGTGGCAGAGATATTCGCCGGTGTTTTCTCTGGTGAATGTGACGGGTAGAGTATCATTGATGGAGTACGTATGCGATCCGTGTATGACGCCGCCGTCTTCTCTGCCCCTGCAAGAAACGTTGTTTACCTCGATTTTAAACACGATCTGGTCTGACGTCCAGCTGTCGATCCCTCGCACCGCATATGAGCCACGAGACATTGCTGTTACAATATTATCTCTATGCAGCGTGCAGCGATAATTTGCGTCAAACGTAAAAAAGATCGGCTTTCCGTCTTCATACGCTGTATAGTCGGCGGAGCCCGCCGACACCGCCGCCGTCAGCGCAATCAGCAGCAGCCCGAGCATAAGAAGATTTCTGAACAGTCGTTTTTTCATTTGTGTTCCTCCGTTTCCGTGATTCCCTGCAGGGAAAATTCAAATCGCATGGCCAGCGCTTCGAACAGCGCGTGCATGACCCGCTCCGCGATGGCGCGGATGTCCAGTCCTTCAACAAAGCGGACGACCTGCTCCAGCTCATCCTCCGGCACCCGATAGGCCCGCAGGCTCATGCAGAAAAACAGCCGCAGCTTCTTTTCCAGCGTCAGCTCCGCGTCGCACGGGTGCGCCATGTAGCCGCGCATGATGCTGGCCGAGCCGATCTCCATGTCGTAAAAATCCCGCGCCGTCCGCCCCGGCAGATACGGGCCGAAGATCTGCTGCAGCTCCTTCGCCGTCTCGCGGAAAATATAGTCCGAGGCTTCCTTCTGTGTGTAGGCTTCGATGTAAATTTCGCGCAGATTTTCGTTCAGCTCCGTCAGCGTCAGCTGGATCGCGGTCTCCACCGCGTAGATATACACCGGCGGCAGCTGCGCGCCCGTCATGCTGCGCGCCATGGCGAACTGATTGGAGAACATGAATTCCACCAGCTCCGTCAGCACGCCGTCCTTGGCGCGGAAAATATTCTGGAACGTGCTGTAGGAGACGTCGGCTTTTTCGATGATCTCCGCCAGCGTCGTCCGCCGGTAGCCCTTTTCGAGAAAGAGCTTCACGCAGACCGTCAGGATCCGCTTCTTCGCGGGCAGGCTTGCGCTCGTAATGCCGATCAAGATCACATCCTTTACTTTGGTATATGCACCAACAGTATACCATAGCCATGCACGGAACGCAAGCACGATTCTTCCGCTCCGTTCGTCTTTCGCGTGCAGAACGCTGCGCATTCAAAAAATTCCATGGAATTTGCCCCGCGAATTCCCATTCATAACGCGCCGGCATCGGGTCAAACTACGGTTGTAGGAAATCAAAACGGATTTCCCCAAAACAAGTAAGGAGATGCAGAACTATGACGAACCGTAATTCTTCCAACATCAACATCCCGGAAGCCCGCGAAGCCATGGACAAGTTCAAGATGGAAGCCGCCTCTGAGGTCGGCGTCAACCTGAAGAACGGCTACAACGGCGACCTGACCTCCCGCGAAGCCGGCTCCGTCGGCGGCCAGATGGTCAAGAAAATGATCGAGTCCTACGAGCGCAACATGAAGTAAGTCTTTTTCTCCGGGATACCGGAGGCGAAGACGGGAGCTGCCGCATCCGCGGCAGCTCCTTATCTATGAAAAGGGTGCTTGAAACAACTTCCTGAGTATGGTATGGTGAATATGGGAAAATATAGCCGCTTTTTGGAGGCGGAGGAAAAGAAAGAGGGATATTGATGAAGAATCGTTTTACCCGTCTGACTGCGCTGCTGTGTGCGGCGGCGATCCTGCTGTGCAGTCTGCCCATGCAGGTGCTGGCGGCGGAATTCCGGCCGCAGACCGCCTGTGAAGATGCTATGCCGGACGAGCTGCCCGTTCAGGAAAAAGCGCCTGCCGCCCCGGAAGAGCCGGAGCTGTCCGAGGCCGTGGAGCAGGCAGAACCGGCTGCAGATGCTTCCGCAGAGACGGAAGCCGCTCTGGAGGAGTTGGCCGTCTCCGCCCTCTCCACCGGCAGCGAATCCGGCGATTTTACATACAGCGTTCTGTCCGACAATACCGCGCAGATCACGGGGTATACAGGGACGGCGGCAAATCTGGTTGTTCCGGATAAACTAGATGGATATACGGTGGCGGAAATTGAGAATTTCTGCTTTAGCGGAAACAAAAATCTGGTTTCGCTGAAACTTCCGGACACGGTAACAAGAATTGGTTATAAAGCATTTGCAGATTGCACGAACCTCGCGAGTATCAACTATCCGCTTGCGCTGAAAAACGCAGGAAATTATAACGGAGGGTTTCTGTTCGACGGAACCAAAATCAGCAGCATCATCGTACCAGAGGGTGTAACGGCATTACCCTCGGACGTATTTCAGGGTGCTTCCATGCTGACAAAGGTTCAGCTGCCAAGTACACTTACTTCGATTGGAAGCAGGGCGTTCCAGTCCTGCTCAGGTCTGAGTGAGATCAAACTGCCCGAAGGATTGACCGAAATCGACAACTGGGCGTTTGAGTATTGTACGGGACTGGTTTCGCTGAAACTCCCGGACACAGTAACAAGAATCGGTTATAAAGCGTTTGCAGACTGTACGAACCTCGCGAGTATCAACTATCCGCTTGCGCTGAAAAACGCGGGAAATTATAACGGTGGGTTCCTGTTCGACGGAACCAAAATCAGCAGCATCATCGTACCGGAGGGTGTAACGGCATTACCCTCGGGCGTATTTCAGGGTGCTTCCATGCTGAGGGAGGTTCAGCTGCCAAGTACACTTACTTCGATTGGAAGCAGGGCGTTCCAGTCCTGCTCAGGTCTGAGTGAGATCAAACTGCCCGAAGGATTGACCGAAATCGACAACTGGGCGTTTGAGTATTGTACGGGACTGGTTTCGCTGAAACTCCCGGACACAGTAACAAGAATCGGTTATAAAGCGTTTGCAGACTGTACGAACCTCGCGAGTATCAACTATCCGCTTGCGCTGAAAAACGCGGGAAATTATAACGGTGGGTTCCTGTTCGACGGAACCAAAATCAGCAGCATCATCGTACCGGAGGGTGTAACGGCATTACCCTCGGGCGTATTTCAGGGTGCTTCCATGCTGAGGGAGGTTCAGTTGCCAACAACACTTACTTCGATTGGAAATAGTGCATTCAGCGGCTGCTCGCAGCTTTCTGCGCTCTGTATCCCGATTGGCGTGACCCAAATTGGAAGCACTGCTTTCGCTGGCTGTACCGAACTGGTGCAGGTTGCATTCCTCGGCACAAAGTGTTCGTTCGGGAAAAATGCGTTCAGGGATTCGGAAAATGTCCTGTTCTACTGCCCGATGGTGTCGGAAGAAGCACTGTACGCCATTGAAAATGATATACCGATCGTGCCGACCGGCGGTGTACGGGATGATCCGACGAGCGTACTGGACTATTCCGACTGCTCCTACTTCGCGGAGCTTGGCTCTATGGCGGCAAACGGGCTTGTTTCCGTCACGGTGCGCTATGCTATCAAGGACAGCATGAAAGCGGCTGTCGAAAACAAGAGCCTGCGGCTGTATCTGCCCGGGACTGCGGAGCTGTATGAGCAGACGCTGAAGCTTGATGGCGTACTCTGCACGGAATATACCTATGACGGGAAAAAAGTGCTGACGATTCCGGTCGAAAAGGACAGCGGAACGCTTAAATTCTCGCTGCATGTGACCGCGCAGGGCAATCTGTTCAGCTATGCCGCGCTGATCCGGACAAAGGACGGCGCGGCCGGAAAAGATATCATCGGCATCCTGAATGACAGCGTAAATGTGCTGACGCTGAATGCGCCGGACACAGCTACAACGGCCAGCGTGACGGTAAGCGGTCTTGCGCCTGCGTCCGCAGAGGTGAAGCTGTCGGTGAACGGAAGCGCACAGCAGACGGTGAACGCCTCAAAGGCAGGCAGTTGGAGCGTGACGGTCACGCTTCCGTCTCCTGAGGATTACCATAGCTATACCATTCTGGCTGAATGTCAGTCCGGCGATTCGCTTATGCAGCGATCCGCATCCGTGACCTACCATGCCGAAGAGCCTGCCGTTACGGACTTCAAAATGTATTACAACGAGCACAGTATACCCCATTCCTGTGATCTGCTGCATATCGGGACGATCCGGCCCAAGGTCTATTTCCTGCCCGGCACAGAATTCCGTTTTGAACTCAAGCTTGACCATCCGGAGCAGATCGACACGCTTTACGTTACCAGTACCCGAAGCAATGAGGTCAAATATCTGCAGGCGACATATGATGAAGAACGCGGTCTGTTTACCACGAACGGTTATTTTGACGAAAATGACCGCCGCTATGTCCCCGGCACGATCAGCTACGAGTATACAAAGAAGATCACACCGGTAACTGTTGACACAAGCTATGATTGGAGCGTTTTTGATCCGCAGCTCCCTTCTGACAAAAAAGACGCCATCCGCTTCAGTCAATATACAGATTCGAACTGCACCGCACAAATCGATTTGGGCAGCGTTTACAGCGGCTTGAATGAGGTTGTTGTCGATGCCGCTGTAAGCGTATATGATGAACTGACGGACGGTGACCTTAAGGACTGGCTTGGCGTGTTCAAGGACTTCGATAAGATGGATTCCTATCTTGTTCCCGGCAAGGACGGAGAAAAATTCTATGTTACGATGGACGCCAGTGATCCGTATTCCTATGTCATGCTCGTCCGCGACATGGCCGGGGCGAAGTTTATAAAACTTATTTTAAAAGAGAAGCTTGACAACACACAGAATCTGGATACGGCATGGTCGCTGGTGAAGATATCCAGCGCGCTGTCGACGGTAAGCACCATTACAAATGTCATGTACAAGCAGCATTCCATTGAAAAGGACATGGATAAGCTGCGCGAAGAGGTACTGCAGACGTCGTATGGCACACCGCAGCAGCGTCAGGAGGCCCTGCGGCAGGTCGATGCTTTGGAGCACGACCAGTCGGCCTTCATGCTGCTTACAACGATCCTTCCGCTCGTTGTTGCGGGCGCGCCCATCGCGCTTGGCGCGACAATGAGTGCAGCACCAGCTATCCTGTTCACGGCGATGCTCGGCGTCATGACTTCTGTTGCACCGATGTTCTGGGAGCTTCGAACGGCACAGATCAAGGGGCAGAAATTCCGTGCCGACTTCGTTGTTGACCCCAGCGGCTATGTGTATGATCGGGAAACGAATGAACGGCTTGAGGGCGTAAAGACAACTGCATATTATATTCCGGAGCCCGAAAAAGCGACCGGAGCATTTTGGAAGAACACGCCTGCTGCCAATACGTATGGGGAACTCTGGAACGGTGAGGAATACAATCAGAGCAACCCGCTTTATACCAATGCGGACGGAAAATATGCCTGGAATGTGCCGACAGGCTGGTGGCGCGTAAAGTACGAAAAAGAAGGCTATGAGACGGCGTGGAGCGACTGGATGACCGTTCCGCCCGAACAGACCGACGTCAACATCGGCCTGAAGCCGATCGCGCCGGAGTATGCGGTCCGCGCAGAGGCTGTGACTGCGGACCATGTGTCAGTGCGCGTGACGAGCGGCAGTGCGGCGAAGCAGACGGCGCGCTGTGTACTTGCAGCCTACGACACGGACGGGCGGCTGACGGCTGCGGCTGTGAAGACGCTTTTGCCTGGGAGCGAGGCGGCGCTCACGCTTTCCGGCCTGCGCGCAGGCGGCACGGTCAAGCTGTTTATCCTGAACAGCACGACCGGTGAGCCTCTGCGCCGCAGCTGGTCATCCACGCTTCAGGCAGCATAAAACCCGGATAAAACCAGCAGCGCCCCGCGTTCCGGATGGAGCGTGGGGCGCTGATTTTGCGTTCTTACATTCTTTCCGGCGCGGAGAAGCCGAGCAGATCGATGCACGTCTCCAGAACGCCGCGGGTCAGATCGATGAGCGCGGCGTAGCTGGCCTGCCTGGCCGCGTCCGGCTCGGTGAGGATCTTCACGTCGTGATAGAACTTGTTTGCGGCCGTCGCCAGCTCGTAGATATACGCGCAGACGGCGTTCGGCGCGGAATCGCGGTAGGCTGTCCACAGTGCGTCCGCCATGCGGCTGAGCACGAGCATGAGCTGCTTCTGCTCCGCGCTTTCGGCCGGCAGCAGCTGCGCGCCCGAGACGGGCTTGCCGTACTTTGCCAGAATGGACTTGATGCGCACGATGGTGTAGAGAATATACGGGCCGGTGTTGCCCTCGAACGACGAGAAGCGGTCGAGATCGAACACGTAATCCTTCGTCGGCATGTTGCTCAGATCGCCGTATTTGAGCGCCGCCATCGCGATGCATTTGGCCGTCTGCGGCAGCTCTTCGTCGGAAACGGTCTGGTTTTCCTTAATTTTGCTGGTCACGTAATCCGTCACGTCCGCAATGAGCGTTTCGAGGCGCATGACGCCGCCCGCGCGGGTCTTGAAGGGCTTGCCGTCCTTGCCGTTCATCGTGCCGAAGCCGATGTGCCCGAGCTGCGTGTCCGCGCCGACGAGCCCGGCCTTTTTCGCCACGCGGAAGACCTGCTCAAAGTGCAGGTTCTGCCGCTTGTCGGTCAGGTACATATATTTCTGCGGGTGATAGTCCTGCTCGCGCTGGACAATGGTGGCAAGATCGGTCGTAGCATAGAGCGTCGCGCCGTCGGACTTGACGAGAATGCACGGCGGAACCTCCTTCGCGTCTGTCTCCTCCTGCACCGGCACGACCAGCGCACCCTCGGATTCCACGCACAGCCCCTTGGACTTGACCGTTTCGAGCATCTGCGGGATATATTTCTGCGCGTCGCTCTCGCCGAGCCACACGTCGAAGCTCACGCCGAGATTGTCATAGTTGCGCTTGAGATCCTCGACGGACACGCGCAGGATGTGCTGCCAGAGTGCGCGCTCGCCGCGCTCGCCGTGCTGCAGGCGGAACGTTTCCTCGTGCGCGCGGGCCGCGAAGGTCTCGTCCTCCTTGCTGCGGGCGCTGGCGGTTGGGTAGATGCGCTCGAGCTCGGAGATCGTGAACGGCGCTTCGGCGGGGTATTCGCCGGTGAAGTCGGGGTCAAAGTAGGGGAGTCCCGGCTTTTCGTCCTGCAGCTGCGCCATGATCAGGCCCATCTGCAGACCCCAGTCGCCCAAATGGATATCGCCGATCACGTGATTGCCGAAGAACCGGTAAATGCGCTTGAGTGATTCGCCGATGATGGCGCTGCGCAGATGACCGACGTGCAGGGGCTTTGCCACGTTCGGGCCGCCGTAATCCAATACGATCGTGCAGGCGGCAGGGTCATTCTGCGCGCCGTAGTGCGGCGTCTGCGCCATCTCGCGCAGATAGGATGCCAGATAGTCCTCGGAGAGCTTCAGATTCAAAAAACCCGGCATCACGGCCTCGGCACTGGAAAACATTTCGTGCTCGCCCAGCGCCTCCAGAACGGCGTTTGCGATCTGGATGGGGGCCTTGTGGTACTGCTTCGCGGCGGCCAGCGCGCCGTTGCACTGGTATTCGCAGAGGTCGGGACGGTTGGAAAGCGTGGCCCTGCCATAGGCCGCGTCAAACCCGGCCCGTTCAAAAGCCCCCGCCAGCTGCTCAGAGATCAGATCGATCAAAAATTTCATGCGTGTCACCCTTTATCATGTCATAATCTTCTACATTATAACAGAACCCACCGCGGTTGTACAGAGAAAAAACAGGGAGAAGCCGCGCACAAAAGCCTCCCCTGAAAGGGGAGGCATCATTTATGTCAGCAAACGACGGGGGGATTGATTGCAGATTTCAGAGTGCCCCGGGATTTGCAGCGTTCGAATCCCCTCAGGCGCTTCGCGCCAGCTCTCCTGGAAGGGGAGCCTTTCTTATCAGCCGTGGCCCTCGGCGGCGAGCATGCGCATGGCGTGCTCGAGGGCGCCGAGTACGGCGGAGAGGTTTTCCCGCGCGGCCTTTTCGGAGCCGGGGAGGTTCAGGATCAGACTGCTGCCGCGCGTCCCGGCTACGGCGCGCGAGAGCATGGCGCGGGGCGTGGCCTTGAGGCCCTCGATCCACATGGCGACGGGGATGGCTCGGATCTCGCGGTCGAGCACGGCGAGCGTCGCCTCCGGCGTCACGTCGCGCGGCGAAAGCCCGGTGCCGCCGGTGGTCACAATGAGGCCGATCTTCTTTTCATCCGCGCAGGCGCGAAGCTCCGCGCTGATTCTCTCCGCCTCGTCCGGTATGACAGCGGTATGAACGACGGAAAAGCCCATGCCTTCCAGCATCGCGCAGACGGCGGGGCCGCTGGTATCCTGCCGGAGACCCCGGCTGCCAAGGTCGCTGACGGTGATGACTGCTGCTGTGCAGCTCATATTGATCCCTCCTGCTTTCGATAGCCCAGCGCCGTCGAGATCATGCGCGCAGTGTCCTGCACGCAGCTGACGGCGTTCAGAAATTCGTCCGAATGGATGCTGCGGAACATGCCGATCACGCCGACGGCATACCGCACTTCGCCCTCCGCGGTATAGACCGGCGCGGAAATGGAACGCAGGCCGATCTTGTACTCGCCGTTTTCGATCGCGTAGCCGTTTTCCCGGCAGACGTCCAGCTCCTGCAGCAGCGCCTGCACATCCGTCACGGTATACGGCGTGAAGGGCGCCCGTGTGATGCGGCGGAGCAGACGCTCGGCCTCCTGCGGCGGACGGCTGGCCAGAAAGACCTTTCCCTGCGACGTACAGTAGATGGGCAGCCGCGCGCCGGCGTCGGAGACGATGCGCAGCTTGTCGCGCGCCTCGACCTGATCGAGCGTGATGACGGATGTTCCTTCGCAGATCGACAGCATCACGGACGCGCCGGACTGCTGGGCCAGCAGCTCCATGTGGGGCCGCGCCACGAGCGAAATGTCCCACGAGCGCTCCACCTGCCGCCCGAATTCAAACAGCCGCAGACCGAGCGCGTATTTTCCGTCCGCCGTCTGCGTCACAACGTCGTAGGCGCGCATCGTCGCCAGCAGCCCGAAGACCGTGCTTTTGGGATAGCCGCTCTTCTGCACGAGCTCCGTCAGCGGCATGGGCTTCGCCGCCTGATTCAGCAGCTGCAGCAGCTCCATGGCCTTGGCGACGGACAAGATGATATTTCCATCCATCATGGCAGCTCAACCTCTCCTTTCCTGTTTATCATAGCGCACCCGTTATTCGCCGTCAAGAATATCCGACAAAGCCGACAGAAAATCCGACAATATCGGACACTTGATTTGAATTTGCATGGGCCGGAATGATAAAATATCGAAAAAAGCGCGGGAGGCGAACCGGATATGAAGCTGATCCGGACGGAGGACGCGGTAGGGCGTGTGCTCTGCCACGACATGACGCAGATCATCAAGGACACGTACAAGGACGCCCGCTTCCGCAAGGGCCACGTCGTGACCGAGGCGGATATCCCCGTGCTTTTGAGCATGGGCAAGGAGCATCTGTACGTCTGGGAAATGACGCCCGGCATGGTGCATGAAAACGACGCGGCGGAGCGGCTGCTGGCTCTGTGCGGGCAGGAAAACATGACCCGCACGGAGGTCAAAGAGGGCAAGATCGAGCTGAAGGCGGCCTGCGACGGCGTATTTCTGGTCGATTCCGCGCGCCTCGTTGCGGTCAACAGTCAGGACGAGGTCATGATCGCCACCCGCAAGGGAGGCACGGCCGTTCGCAAGGGCGATAAGCTCGCGGGCATGCGCGTCATTCCGCTGATTATGAAAGAAGAAACGCTCCGCAAGGCGGAGCAGGCGGCAGGGGAGCGGCCGCTTCTGTCCCTGCGCCCGTTTGTGCGCAGAACGGCTTGCATCGTCGCGACCGGAGGCGAGGTCAAGTCCGGCCTCATCCGGGACACGTTCACACCGGTCGTGATCGAAAAGCTGAAGACCTGCGGCATTGAGACGCTGGAGGTCGTCTATTCCGGCGACGGCGTGGAAAATGTCCGAAATGCGGTTCTGGACATGCGGGCAAAAAAGCCCGATATGATCCTCTGTACCGGCGGCATGAGCGTCGACCCGGACGACAATACGCCCGGCGGCATCAGGGCGGCCGGCGCGGATATCGTCGCCTACGGCGCGCCGGTCCTGCCGGGCGCGATGTTCCTGCTCGGGTATTTTGAGGACGGCATGCCCGTCATGGGCCTGCCCGGCTGCGTCATGTACGCGGGCGCGACGGTCTTCGACCTGATGCTCCCCAGGATCGCGGCGGATGTTCCCGCCACCCGCGCCGACATCGCAGCCCTCGGCGAAGGCGGCCTGTGCCTCGGCTGCTCTGAATGCCATTACCCGGTCTGCCCGTTCGGGAAATAAACCGTATTGTAGGGGCCGATGCCCACATCGGCCCATTCGGAAGCTGCGAATTCGCTGAAGATTTCCGACAAAACGATGCAAACTGCCGGGCCGATGTGTACCGGCAAGCGGCAGACCCACATCCGTAACGCTCCTTCGTCGCGAACGGCTGTGTCCGGCATCGGCCCCTACAGCTCTGAAATCAGCAACAAATCCCCTCCGTCATTTTCTTCGAAAATGCCACCTCCCCTTACCGCGCGTGGCACGGCAGGGGGAGGCTTGAATGCGGTTGTATCCATCGTTATCCTCGCAAAAGAATTGCAATCAGATAAAAATTTCCACATAAGAAAGGAACACACAACATGAAAAAGTTACTTGCGCTTCTGCTCGTTCTGGTCATGGTGCTGAGCCTTGCGGCCTGCGCGGCCAAGACCGAGCCCGCTGCCGACGCTCCGGCTGAGGAGCCCGCCCCCACGGAGACTGCTCCCGCCGAGGAAACGAAGGAGCCCGAACAGGCCGAAGAGCCCGCTGTCGAAGAGCAGCCCGTTGAGGTTGCCGAACCCGTCGAGCTGACGGTCTTCGCCGCCGCTTCCCTGACCGAGTCCCTGACGGCTATCGCGGAGAAGTACATGCAGGAGAACCCGAACGTGACGCTCAGCTTCAACTTCGATTCCTCCGGCAAGCTGCTTACCCAGATCAAGGAAGGCGCTGCGTGCGATCTGTTCATTTCCGCCGCTCCCAAGCAGATGAACGCGCTGGACGGCGCGCTCAAGGACGATGCCGACAAGAACCCCGACGGACTTGACATGCTCGTCGAGGGCAGCCGCATCGACCTGCTCGAAAACAAGGTCGCGCTGGCCGTCGCCGACGGCAACCCCAAGGGCATCGAGAGCTTTGACCAGCTGGCAGAGCTGCTGCAGTCCGGCGACGTCATGCTCGCCATCGGCAACAGCGACGTGCCCGTCGGCCAGTACACGCAGAAGATCTTTGCCTACTACGGCATCGACGAGACTGCCGTCGCCGGCAATCTGACCTACGGCTCCAACGTCAAGGAAGTCACCACCGCTGTCAGCGAGGGTACGGTCGACTGCGGCATCATCTATGCCTCTGACGCCTACTCCGCAAACCTGACCGTCGCCGCCGAGGCGACCGCCGACATGTGCGGCCAGGTCATCTATCCCGCCGCCGTGCTGAACACCTCCGAGCTGCAGGAGGCTGCCGCCGCGTTCCTGACCTATCTGCAGGGCGCCGAGGCCTCCGCAGAGTTCGAGAAGGTCCTGTTCACGCCGCTGAGCAAATAATTCCTTCCGGTTTTCTCTGGGCAGGGCGCAATTTGCGCCCTGCCCGAATCCCGTTTTTCAGGAGGTCTTGCATGGACTGGTATCCGCTTTTCAACTCCCTGCGCATCGCCGCCATCAGCGCGGTGGTCGTGTTTTTCGCGGGCATTGCCGCCGCGTATTATATCGCGAAGCTCCCGCGTCTGGTCAAAGGCGTGTTAGACGTATTTCTGACGCTCCCGCTGGTGCTGCCGCCCACGGTCGTGGGCTATCTTCTGCTGCGCGTGCTGGGCCCGAAGCGCCTCATTGGCGCGTGGGTGCTGCAGACGTTCGGCACCCGGCTGGTGATGACCTGGTGGTCGGCGATCTTCGCCACGGTCGTGGTCGTGTTCCCGCTGATGTACCGCACGGTGCGCGGCGCGTTTGAAGCCGTTGACGAGACGCTGGCCTACGCCGGTCAGACGCTCGGTCTGTCCAATACCTATATTTTCTGGCACATCCGCATGCCCTACTGCCGGCAGGGCGTTCTGGCGGGCGCGGTGCTGGCGTTTGCCCGTGCGCTCGGCGAATACGGCGCGACGAGCATGATCGCGGGCTATACCCCCGGCAAGACCGCGACGGTCTCCACCACGGTCTATCAGCTCTGGCAGATCAACAACGACGAGCTGGCGCTCAAGTGGGTCATGGTGAACGTCGGGATCTCCGCCGTCATTCTTCTGGTCGTGAACATGCTGGAAAAGAAGAGCCTGTCGGCGGCCGGCAGGGGAAGGAGGCGGCGCGCATGAGCCTCATTGTGGATATTGAAAAGAAACTGGGCAGCTTTACGCTCCGCTCCAAATTTGAGACCGGAAGCGGCACCATGGCGCTGCTCGGCGCGTCCGGCTGCGGAAAGAGCGTGACGCTCCGCTGCATCGCGGGCATCATGACGCCGGACAGAGGGCGCATCGTGCTCGACGGCGAGATGCTGTTTGACAGCGAAAAGCGCATCGACCTCACGCCGCAGCAGCGGCGCGTGGGGTATCTGTTCCAGCAGTATGCCCTGTTTCCCAACATGACCGTCGCGCAGAACATCCAGTGCGGCATCCGCGGCGGCAGCCGCGCGGAAAAACAGGCGCAGGCCGCCGCGCAGATCCGCCGCTTCCGACTGGAAGGGCTGGAAAAGAAATACCCGGTGCAGCTCTCCGGCGGGCAGCAGCAGCGCGTCGCGCTGGCGCGCATCCTCGCCTCGGAGCCGCGCGCGATCTTGCTCGACGAGCCGTTTTCCGCGCTGGATACGTTCCTTAAATGGAACCTGGAGCTGGAGCTGGCCGACCTGCTGGCCGGGTTCCCCGGCCCGATCCTCTGGGTCAGCCACGATCTCGGCGAGTGCTACCGCAACTGCAAAACGGTCTGCGTCATGGAAAACGGACGCTCCGGCACGGTAACGGATATGCAGGAGCTGGTCCGCCATCCCGCGACGCAGGACGCCGCGCGGCTGGCCGGCTGCCGCAATTTCCTTCCGGCGCACCGCTGCGCGGAGGGCGTGCGGCTGGACGGCTGGGCGCTCACGCTGCCGCTGCGCACGGAAGGGGAGCAGGCTGCCGTCGCGGTCCCGGACAGCGCGGTCACGCTGCACGCCGGGCCGTACCGCGCGGTCGTCTTCCGCGTGATCCGCGATCTGGATGCCTCCATCGTCCTGCTCCGCCCGGAGCGGCAGCCGGACGCGCCGCTGCTCCGCGCCGTGCTCCAAAAGGACGTGTCCGCAGAGCCCGACCAGACGGTCTTCTTTGATCTCCGCCCGGACGCCTGCCTCTGCTATCCGGTCGAACCGGCGCGGGCAGCCGCGCCATAACGCAACCGCCGAAAACGCCTCCCCCTGCCATACAGACGGCATGGGGAGGCGTCGCCTTTTCGGGATCCCACGGCGAGTTTGTGAGTATCTGCCTGATTGTGCGTAGGGGCCGATGCCGGTCACAGCCGTTCGCGACGAAGGAGCGTTACGGATGTGGGTCTGCCGCTTGCCGGTACACATCGGCCTGTGCAGGATGCACCGTTTTTTTCGGTAATTTTCTGCGAATTCGCAACATTTTCGGGCAGACAGAGTCGTCGGCCCCTACAGATTTGCAGACGTCAATCGGGTGGAGCGTACGCATTTTTGGGGCGCTCCGGAATTTGCGGCGGATTGCTTGACAGAGCGAAGAGAATATGCTATCCTATACATAGCAATACAAAATACTTAGAAATACAAGGAGCATGCGGATGGAAGAACGCTTTTTGCAGCAGCTCAAGAAGGGCGTATTGGAGCTGCTGGTTTTGCAGACGATCTGCCGCGGGCCGACCTACGGCTATGAGCTGATCGCGCAGCTCGGCAGCCGATCCGGCGGGCTGTTTACGCTCCGGGAGGGGACACTCTACCCGATTTTATACCGGCTGGAGGACGACGGACTGATCGAGGCCGTCTGGCAGCAGGAGTCCGGGCGCGCGGCCCCGCGGAAGATCTATTCCGCGACGGAAAAGGGCAGAAAAGAAAACGAACGCCGCCTCGGCCTCTGGGCCGGATTCCGGACGGCGGTAGACCAGTTTTGCGGGGAGGATGCAGGACATGAATGAAAAACAGCTTGCGCGCTATCTGCGCGCCGTCCGGCGGCGGCTGGCGCTGCCGAAAAAGATGAAGGACCGCGTGATGGACGATCTGCAAAGCTCCATCATCGAGCGGCGCGAGGCCGGGCAGACGGACGAGGAGATCCTCGCCGCGCTCGGCTCTGCAAAACAGGCTGCAGCGGAGCTTGCCGCGCAGCTGCCGGGCTATGCACTCCGCAAAAGCCCGTGGCGGTTCGTCTGCCTCGGCGCGTCGGTGCTCGCGCTGCTGGTCGGACTCGTAAAAACCGTCACGAATCTGCGCGGCTTTGCGTCTGTCGGGGTCATCGGCGGCGCGGACGGTCCGACGGCGATTTTCATCGCCGGCCCGCAGATCTTCGACTGGGTGGACGTGCTCGCCGCGGGAGTCGTGCTGGTGCTCGGGCTTGCCGGGTATTTCATTCTGCGCCGCCTGCCGCCGAAGAAGGATGGATGAAGGCGGGCGGGAAATTTGAGAACGTTGTGCCCTGCCATGCCAGCGGCTCATGAATCGCTCGGCTTCCGCCACACCGGCGAGGCCGAAGGGGATGAGATTGTTATGGAGCGGGGACTTTGACGTACATTCGCTGAAGCAGCTTCCTTACAGCGGTCTGTAGGGGCCGATGCCCACATCGGCCCGGCAGAATGCACCGTTTTTTCGGAAATCTTCGGCGAATTCGGAATTTCCGAACGGGCCGATGTGGGCATCGGCCCCTACATTGGCTATGCGGATTCGCATAAGGCTTTCTTGTTTTTCGCAGCTGCCTGCTGCGACCCCACAGGCGCTTCGCGCCAGCTCCCCTTGAAAGGGGAGCCTTTTAGGGAGGGATTATTCCCTAAACAGGTATTTTTTCAGCGCTTGCAGCAGCTCCAGGGAACGGAATTTGACCGTATACGTGCCGTTTGCGCGCGTCATGAGGCTGATCTCGGCGTCCGTGAAGCCGCCTGCCGCTGCTGCGTCGGCAAAGCCGTCCGTTGTGGCCGGGACGCAGAGCGACGGGAAGATCACGCACCACCAGTTGTGCCCCGCGCCCTCTCCGATGGTCACGCGCAGCGACTGATAGACGCCAGACGGCAGCGAAAACGTGTCATAGTCGCGCGTCGGGAACAGCTCGCGGCGAAAGCTGACGCGGGCGGTATCCCCACAGCCCTGCCGCCGCAGCTCCGCGTTTGCCGCTGCTTCCAGCGCGGGAAGGTCTGTCAGGATCGCCTGCTTCGCGTCGGCAGCGCCGGAAAGCGCGCGCTGCGCCTCGCGCAGAACGGCGTCGCGCACGCGGAGCTTCACGGCCTGATCTGCGTCGGAATCGGAATTCGCCACGACGTGCAGGCGGATGATCTTTTCCGCCATGCGCTGGCTCTGCGCCTGCAAAACGGCGCAGGCCGTCACGGTAAGTACGCTCACGCCCAGCAAGACAAGAGAAATGATCCGTTTTTTCATAAAAAACACCGTCCAAACTGCTTTTGCAGACAGTTTAGACGGTGTTTTGCGGGTTTATACGGTCTTTGCCAGGAAAATCTGGCTGTATTTGTCCTTGAGCATCGTGCAGGCGACGGTCGCGTATTCAAACGAATCGTAGATGCCGAACACGGCGGAGCCAGAGCCGGTCATCTGCGCGCCGTACGCGCCGTAGGTGTACATCATGGAGCGGATATAATTGATGTCGAAATGCTTCTGCATGACGACGGGCTCAAACACGTTGCACAGGCTGCCGCCGATGCCGAGCAGATCGCCCTTCTGCAGATTCAGCTGCATGGCCTTCTGATCGGGCCGTTTTTCGATGAACGTCTCGTCGAGCGCCTGATACAGCTCCGGCGTGGAGACGGAGAAGTCCGGCTTGCAGATCACAAGGAACATCTCCGGCGCGGGCGGAAGCCGCGTCAGCAGCTCGCCGCGTCCCTCGACCAGCGCCGTGCCGCCCATGACGCAGAACGGCACGTCGGAGCCGACCTGCGCGCCGAGCTCGCAGAGCGCGGGAATGGACAGGGGGCTGTCATACGCGCGGTTCAGCGCCCGCAGGACGGCCGCCGCGTCGGCGCTGCCGCCGCCAAGACCGGCCTCGAGCGGGATGCGCTTGTTGATGAAGATCTCCAGCCCCTCCGGCGTCTTTCCCGTGCGGGCATAAAACGCCTCGGCGGCCTTCCACGCCAGATTGTCTTTGTCCTGCGGCAGATTGCAGGTGACGAGCTCCGGCTCGGTAGTCTCATCCGCGTCCGGCGGCAGGATCTCGCGGTAGCAATGGATCTGCCAGCCCTCGCAGCCGACCGTGACATGCACGTCGTCGTGCAGGGAGACGGTCTGCATGATGGAGCGCAGATTGTGATACCCGTCCTCGCGCCGGTCCAGCACGTCCAGCGTCAGATTGACCTTGGCAAACGCGCCCTCGGTAAATTCCCTCATTACGCCTTGATCTTTCTGCCTTCCAGATAGTAGCGCTTCTCGCGGCTGTGGCCCATGGAGAAGGTCTTTCTCGGCAGAACGCCGTCGGCGATGACGCCGCGGAACAGCTGGCTCTTTTCCATCGCGGGCAGCAGGAAGCCGATGGCGTTTTCCTGCTTCGCAAAGCCGATGAGCGCGTCGTCGTCATGGATGTAGTCGATCTCGCCGGGGTTGGACTTCAGATAGTCGTCGAGGAAGTGCTGCAGGATGCCGACAGCCAGCTCGCCCTTGTTCTTGTCCAGAACGATGGTGCCGGATTCCTCGCCCGCGTACCACTTGACCGGGAAGCCTTCCGCGCCTGCGCAGGCTTCTTCCAGAGCCTTCAGCAGCTTCTTGGGCTCGGTCTTGAAGATGACGCGGTGGATGGGCTCGAAGACCTGCGCGGGGTCGTGGATGTTTTCGAGCTCGACGAGCGCGTAGCGCGCCGGATGGTTCGACAGGTCGACGCCGGGGTTGTTCTTTTTGAGCTCTTCGTAGCAGCTCTTGGCCGTGGCAAGCGAGTGGTTGCCGTCGCCGACGGCGAAGACCATCGGGGTACCCTTCAGGCCGGTGTACTTTTCGCCGACGGTGGCGGAATACTCGGTCAGCGCCTTGTTGAAGTCTTCCACGTCCTTGCCCTCGACGAGCCAGCCGGTGATATGGCCGCCGTCCTCCATGAGGTCGAAATCGTAGATCTTTTTCAGGCTGTCCTTCTTTGCGGCGATCGGCTCGATGAGCTTCTTGTCATGGTCGTCGCAGAGCATCAGCACGTGCGGCAGCTCGATGGGTGCGTCGCGGCGGACACGCTGACGCGGCGGGATGCGCTCGGGCACGGTGCGCTCGGTGGCACGGATAGCGCTGGTTGCGCCCGGGGTATAGTCATAGGCGTCAAGGTCGACCATGCCGACCAGGCCCTCACGGATGGAGCCGTTTTCCAGTGTGCGCTCCACATAGACGTAGCTGTTGGGATAGACCGTGAACACGCCGTCTTCCATGTACTTTTTCATGGTGGCGTTGATCTCGGCGGTGTGCTCCGCTTCCTTCTCGGTGCCGAGCTCGGCCTCGGGGAGAATCAGGTTGATGGTGGACACAGCGCCCTCGGCGTTCTTGCGCACGCGATCCCAGTACGCCTGATCGGACGTAAACTGGTCGCAGGCGATGACCGCCCATTTTTCCATATGGTCTGTTTTGGGCATCAGGATATCAGCGGGTAAAAATGCGTTCATCTTGAATCACCTTTCACATTAAAATTTCATATTCATCAGGCCATGGCGGCCTTGATTCCGTTGAGGAGCTCATCGTAGGTCTCGAATGCGGGCAGCTGGGGATAGTCCGCCTTGATCTTGTCGGTCGAGCGGAAGAGGAAGCCGGCCTTGCTGGCCAGGATCATCTCCAGATCGTTGTAGCTGTCGCCGGAGGCGATAGTCTCAAAGCCCATGGACTGCAGCGCCCGGACCGTGGTGAGCTTGGAATGCGCACAGCGCATTCTGATGCCGCAGAGCATGCCGTCCTTGTCGATCTCGAGCGAATTGCAGAAGATCGTCGGCCAGCCGAGCTTTTTCATGAGCGGCTGCGCGAATTCCTCAAACGTGTCGCTGACGATGATGGCCTGCGTCTGCGCGCGCAGCTCGTCGAGAAATTCCTTTGCGCCGGGCAGCGGGTCGATCTGCGCAATGACGTCCTGAATTTCCTTCAGACCCAGTCTGTGCTCGCGCAGGATGTCCATGCGCCAGCGCATGAGCTTGTCGTAATCCGGCTCGTCGCGCGTGGTGCGGCGCAGCTCCGGAATGCCGCTGACCTCGGAAAAAGCGATCCAGATCTCGGGCACCAGAACGCCCTCAAGATCCAGGCAGGTAATATACATGTGCATGTCCTCTGCTGAAAAAATTTTTGGAAGCCTAAAAAAATAACAGGCTCTATGTTCATTATACAAAATCCTGCCGTAAAAGCAACAGGTATTTCAAGTTTTTTGCCGAAGACGCATGAAGCGGACAAGCCGGGCCATACTATCTTTGATTCTAAAATCAAGGAGATGGACGTATGGACACACTTTGTCTGATCCTCGCCATTATCGGCGCTGTCAACTGGGGCCTTGTGGGGTTCGCGCGGTTCGATCTGGTCGCGTGGATCTTCGGCGGCCAGACCGCAGGCGTCAGCCGCGTGATCTACGCGATCGTCGGCATTGCGGGCCTCTGGTGCATCACAATGCTCTTCCGGAAGCGCAGCCGCCCGGAGGTATGAAAAAGCCGGACGCGGGGAAAGTCCCTGCGTCCGGTTTTTCGTATGATCATTTGATGTTGCAGCGCACGATGCACTCGTAGCTGACGCCGTTGTAGGTCGTGGAGACATAGGCTGTGCCCTTGCCCTCGGCCTTGACGACGCCGGTCCCGTCGACCGAGCAGATGGAAACGTCGCTCGAGACCCACAGCAGGCCGGTGATCTTCTTGCCCGAGGCGTCGCGCAGGGAGATCTGGAACGTCTCGCCCTTGACGCCCATGGTGACGTCGCTGTTGCTGATGGTGCATGCGCCCTCGGTGTCGCCGCTGTCCTCAAAATTGCAGCGGACGATGCATGTCAGATCGCTGCCGCCGTCGACCGTGACGTTTACCGTCGCGGTGCCCTTGCCCCGGGCGGTCAGCACGCCGTTTTCGGAGACGGTGACGACCGCCTCGTCGCTGCTCTGCCAGACGATCCGCGCACCCTCCGGTGCGCCGGTCACGGAGAGGGTATACTGCTCGCCCGCGTTCATAAACGTCAGATCGTCCTTGTTCAGCGTCAGCTCCACCGGCTCGCCGTCGGACGTTTCGGCTCCGACGTAGGCGAAGTCGCAGGTCACGAGGCACTGCGCCGTCTGCTCGCCGCACTGCGCGGTAATGACGGCGGAGCCCGCGTTCACGGCGACGATCTTGCCCTGCTCGGAAACGGTCGCGACCGTTTCGTCGCTGGACGAGAAGACGACGGGCTCCGTACACGCATCCGGGGTGCGCGTGAAGGTGATGTTGAAGAAGCGGCCCGCGTCCTCAAAGGTCACGGTCGGCGCGGAAAGCGTCAGGCTGGTGCAGCTGACGCTTTCCTGCTCCTGCGCAGGCTCGGCGGTCTGCGCAGGCTGCTGGTCTTCCTCGTTCATGTAGCGGTTCTCGTCCGGCTGCGCCGTCTCGGCGGGCTGCTGGACGGTTGTCTGCTCCGGCTCCTGCTGCGCGGGCTCGGCGGTCTGCGCGGGCGCTTCGAGCGTCGTTTCGCGGTACAGCGGCGACCAGCCGAGGCGGCTGAACGCCAGCAGCGCGCCGCCAAGCACTGCCGTGCCGAGGATCACGCAGAGCACGGTCATCATCCACTTGGGGATGGCGTAGACGCTGCCGCCGGACGTGCCCGGCGCGTCGGACGCCTGCGGCGCAGAGCCGGTGCGCAGGCGCTTGCCCGCGTAGCCTCTGGCCGCCCGCGGCGCGCCCGGCTCCTGCCTGAGGCGCTTGCCCGGCGCGGAACGCCCGGCAGGGGCGCTTTGCGCGGGCCGCTCCTGCGCAGCGGCGGGCGCGTGTTCTGCCTGCGGCTGTGCGGGAGCGGCGGGGCCTGCCGCCGTGCGTCCGCACAGCGGACACTGGCGCAGGCGCGCGTCGTATGCCGTGCCGCAGTATTCACAGGTTTTCAATTCCATAAAAGGGCCTCCGTCTATTGCGCGCCGCCCCTCCGGGCGGCGGCACGATGCGTTTATTCAGACTCAGGAGACAGTATATCACAGATTGTTACAGATTCCAAGTGGAAGGCGCAAGATATTGTATTGCATTTTTTATGAAAATGACATAGAATAAAGATGTGTTTGTAAAGGAGGCGAACGAATTGCCAGAACTGAACATGATATCGCCGCTGCTGACGAACATGGAGCTCGTCAAATGCATCAGCGTGCGCGGCGGTACATCTGTCTATATTGTCAAAAGCACAAAAAGCAACCAGTCCTATTATCTGAAGCACATCTGCATCCCGGAATCGCAGAAGCAGGTCGACGCGCTGATGTTCACCGGCGCGGCCGCCACGGTCGAGGACGCGCAGAATTATTACAAGCAGGTCGCCGCCGATTATCAATCGGAGCTCGAAACGCTCGAAACGCTCTCTGCCAGCCCGAACATCGGCTGCTACCGCAGCTATCAGATCGAGCCGAAGGAGGACGGCGTCGGCTTTGAAATTTATCTGCTGGCCGAATACCGGCAGACGCTCTCCGAGGTGCTCGCCGAAACGCCCATGACGCAGTCGGGCGCGGTCAATCTGGGCCTCGATCTGTGCAGCGCGCTGTGCAGCCTGCGCGAGGCCGGGCTCATCCACCGCAACGTCAAGCCGTCGAACGTGTACTTAAGCAGTTCGGGGCACTATCTGCTGGGCGATCTCGGCATCGCGAAGATCGATGAGCTGAAATACTGCTCCATGCCGGAAAACATGCTCAGCTCCTTCTCCGCGCCGGAGCTGTTCAGCCTGCTCGGCACGATCGAGCCGACGACCGATATTTATTCCGTCGGCATGATCCTCTACCGCATCTATAACGGCAACCACGGCCCGTTCGAGGACGAAAAGACCTCCGCCCGCGCGGCGGACAAGCTGCGCGTGACCGGCCAGCAGCTGCCAGCCCCCATGTACGCGGATTACGAAATGGCGGACATTCTGCTGAAGGCCTGCGCCTTCAAGCCCGAGGACCGCTATCAGACCCCGCAGGAGCTGCAGGAGGCGCTGCTGGAATACGGCAAGCGCAACGAGGCCTCCGACGCACTGATCGTCCCGCCCATCGAGGGCGAGCCGGAGCCGATCGATCCCAACGCGGAAGAAGAGGTCGAGCCGGTCCAGTTTGCCGACACCGAGCAGATGGCGGACGACTTCAAAGAGAGCTTTTCGCCGGATACGGCCATGCTCAACGCCATCATCGACGAGGTACACCGCGGCGAAGCGGGCCAGACGCCCCTGGATCTGGACGAGAACTCGCAGGATGCGTCCGAGGACGGGGAGGACGAGTCCTCGCCCGCCGAAGACGGCGAAGAGGACGAGCTGAAGATCAATCTGCCCCCGCGCGGGCAGCGGCGGAAGAAAAAGGCGTCCATGCCCAAGTGGATCCTGCCGGTGCTCATCGGCGCGGCCGCGCTGGCCGCGATCGCCGCGGCGGTATGGTTCTTTGTGATCGTCCCGTCCGTCACGCGCGTCGATTCCGTTTCTGTGACGGATATCGGCACGGACTATCTGACCGTGCAGGTCGAGTCCGGCGAGGAAAGCGGCGCGTTCGACGTCACCTGCTCCGATGCCTATGGCAATCAGAGCCGCAAGGCCTATACGGCGGGCGAGGATATGACGTTCGACTCGCTCGTGCCGGGCACGCAGTACACGATCGAGGCCGTCCCGCTGGAGGGCAAGAAGATGACGGGCTCCTATTCCGCCACCGCCTCGACCTTCGCCGAGACGAAGATCCTGAGCTTCACGGCCACGCCCATCTCCATCACGCAGGCCGAGCTCAACTTCATCATTCAGGACGGGCCCGATTTTGACACGTGGACGGTCTCCTATCAGGCGGCCGGGACCGAGGCAAAGACCGCGACGTTCTCCGGTCACTCGGTCGTCATCAGTGATCTGCTGTCCGACTCGGAATATACATTTACGCTGCAGGCGCCCGCCGATACGCTCCTGACCGGCGCAATCAGCACCGCGCTCTCGACCGTCCCGACTGTCGAGCTGCTGCCCGACAGCGTGACCATCGCGCTTTCGAGCTCCTCCGCTATCCTCACCTGGCAGTTTGACGGCGACGCGCCCGAAAAGTGGGTCGTCACCATCAAGGACAAGGCCGGCTTTGAGGAAACGAAGGAGGTCGCCGTCCCGAACGTGACGTTTGAAAATCTCGTCTCCGGCACGGAATACGAGATCGTCGTCTCCGCGCCGACGATGCTTTCGAGCTACGCCATGAACGTCACGCCGACCATCACGAAGATCACGGAATTCAAGTCCTCCGACGAAACGGACGAGACGGGCCGGACGATCAACGTCAACCTCAGCTGGGCCTGCGAGACGGAGCCTGCCGAGCCCGGCTGGATCGTGACCTACACGCTGCAGGACGTGGAAAATGCCGAGCCGCAGACCATCGAGACGGACACGGAGTCCTGCGTGATCCCCGCCAACAACATGTACCCCGGCGCGACGTATCAGGTCACGCTGGCGCTCAAGAGCGGCGACTCGCTCGACGGCGAGACTGAGCTGGCCTTCTCGACGGCCAATGTGGACAATCCCTACACGGCCAACGGCGTCAAGAACCCCTATACGGGCCTGTTCCTCAAGCCGAATAAGGAGACGTTCCGCTATGTCGATCTGCTCACGCGCCGCACGACGTTCTCCAAGGGCGAGCTGGTCGCGTTCGACGTGGACGCGGGCAGCAATCTGGACGCCTCGTCCGACGGCACGGTCATGGTCAACCTCGTCATCCGCGACGCAGACGGCAAGATCGTCGATTCGTCCAGCTCCGTGCTGGTCTGGAAGGACATGTGGGAAAAGAACATGTTCGTCGGCTACTTCCCGCGCACCCCGCAGACCGACGGCGATTACACCCTGTCCATCTACATCGGCAACCAGCTGCTCGATTCCGCAAAATTCACTGTCAAGAGCTGAAAAACACAACAGGCGCTCCTGCATGTCACGCAGGAGCGCCTGTTATTTATATGGACGCACAGATTATTTTGCGGGCGGATATTCGTTGCAGAGCAGGCGGTAGGGCGCTTCGTCCTCTTCGATCTTCGGGAAGCGGCCGACGGGTGGGTTGAAGCGGTTGTCGGTGTTGTCGTCGTTGCACTGGCTGACCTCACCGAGCAGAACGGGGCCGGTGCCCGCTTCCACGGCAAAGTCGTGATACATCCCCTGCGTGACCCAGAGGCTCTCGCCGGGGCACAGCCGGATCTGCGTCCCCGCGGGGACCATGCGCTTGAGACCGTCGCAGTGGACCTCCACGTCGGACTCGTAGTCGATCTCCTCGTTCGGCAGGCTGTTGTACACGCGGATGAGGCAGTTGCCGCCGCCGCGGTTGATGATATCCTCGGTCTTGAACCAATGGAAGTGGTTCGCGGCCATCTGGCCCTCTTTCAGGTACAGCAGCTTTTCCGCGTAGACTTTCGGGTATTTTTCCGGCTGCGTGCGGCAGCCGTTGCGGATGGTGATGAGCGAGAAGCCGAATTTGTCAAAATTGCCGAGGCCGAAATCCGTGATGTCCCAGCCGAGCATGCAGTCGCGGATCTCATCATATTCGTGGCCCTTTGTCTTCCATTCGTCCGGCGTAAAGTGGCAGAACGGCGGCAGGAAGCAGGAATATTTTTTGCACATGGCCTCCAGCTCCCGCAGAGCCGCATTGATCTCAGAACGTTTCATATGATCCTCTCCAGTATTCGTTTTATATATTAAGAAAAGCAGTTGACTCCGTAGCGAAATCAACTGCTTTTCTGGTACGCCGGAAGGGACTCGAACCCCCGACCTACTGGTTCGTAGCCAGTCACTCTATCCAACTGAGCTACCGGCGCGTACCGCGCTTTCTCAACGCCACACTATAGTAGCACAGTCGGGGACAAAATGCAAGCCCTTTTTTATTTTTTTCTCACAGCTCGTGCAGCTCCAGATCGCCGCAGACTTCGAGCTGCGTCCGCGGGCCGAGAACGCAGACGACGCCGGTATCCAGCGCGCTGCCGATCGTTCCGGCGCAGGCGGCCAGCGACGCGGGGCCCGCGTCCAGAAGCGCGTGACGCATGCGGCGGCGGTCGTCCATGGTCGATCCCTTCAGAAGCCAGGTGTCCGCGACGGCGCCCTGCAGGCGCGGCGAAAGCAGCGGCTCGGCGTCGCTGATGGCGCCGATGATGTTGACGTCCTGCGCCTCGCCGGAGGCGGCCGCGGCCTCGAGATATGCCGCCGTCCGCCCGATCGCGCCGCGCGAGCGGCGGCAGTCCGGGTCGCGGTAGGTATAAGCGCAGACAAGCCCTGTTTCGCGGACGAGCAGGCCCGTGCCGTAGGCGCCGCCCTGCACACGGATCTCATTCCAGTAATAGCCGAGCGAAGCGGCGCGGCAGGCGATGCGCAGATCGCCGGAATAGGCGCGGACATCGCCGCAGACGGCGGTGAACGAGACCTCGGACGGGATCACGATGCCCTCTTTGCAGACCGGCAGCAGACGCGCCTGCTGCGGCGCGCCGGGCGCAGACCCGGCCGGGAGCGCCTCGCACAGTCCTGCCTGGACAAGCCCGGCGTTCTGTCTGCCGCTGCCGGTGACGGAAAGGCGCATCCGCGCGGTCACGAACAGCTTTTCGCAGAGCATGCGCAGCGTGTCGATCAGCCCGTCCGCCCGCGCGTCAAAATTCTGTTCCAGCTCGCGCAGCCAGCGGTAATAGCTGACGCCCGCGCAGCGCTCGGAGCAGGCGCTGGCCGCGTTCAGCGCGGCGGACGCGCGGAGCATTGCGGCGCTCGAGCCGGAGTTGACGATCTGCTGCTGCAGGCCGTCGCGCTGCTGCCGAATGAGCTCCAGGAGCTTTGTCTTGTCGGAGAAATCCGTCTGCGTCAGGATCTGCGCCGCCAGCCGGACGGCCTCCGGGAGCTTTGATTCCAGTGCGCTGAACGAAACGGCGGCATAGAGCCGGTAGCGCTGCGGCGCATGATACTGGCTGTAGGGAGCCAGCGCCGCGGAGAGACTGCCGAGCTTCAGCCGCAGCTGCTTCTGCAGCTCCAGCGCGTCCATGCCGCCCGCCGGGAGCTGTCCCAGCGCCGTGCCCAGGATCGACATATACGGAAGCTGCTCCTCCGTCAGATCGTCGGCTGCAAAATAGGCCGTCGGATAGACGATGCCGTCGGTCTGCACGGCGTGGAGGATGAGGCGTCCGTCCTCCTCCACCTCCGTCGGGATGGGGGACGGGTCGCGCGGCAGATCAGAAAGCTGCACATGCGGGATCGCGGCAAGCGCTTCGGGGCTGTCCGGCTCCTGCTGGAGCGCGGCAAGCCGCTCCTGCCCGGAGACGATCCGGCTGCGCTGCGCCTCGTCCAGCGTTTCAAGCGTTTTTTGGAGCGTCTCGCGCTCGCGCGCCTGCCGCTCCTGCCCGCAGGTCTGCGACGGGCGAAGGAGGATCTCGGCGGTGTGCGTGTTTTCCAGCAGCAGGCGGCGCAGCAGCGCCTCATAATATCCCGTTCCGACGGCGGCGTGCAGCGCCTCAAACACCTCGCCGAAGCGCAGCCGCGCGGCGGGGTCGCCGTCATACAGCCAGCTGGACAAGATCTCAAGCTCAAAGATCAGGCCGCGCGGCATCGTGCCGTAATCGCGTTCGCGGAGCTTGAATTCGAAGCTCGCGAGCGAGGCCTCGATCTGTTCGCGGTCAAGGCCGTTTTCGCAGAGCGCGGTGAGCGTATCGCGGATCGTGGACTGAATGGCGGGCAGATCCGCTTCGCGGAAATTCTGCACGCGCAGCAGCAGGTTCGGCTGCATGCACTGCTCGTCGCAGCTGAGCACCACATCCTCCGCGAGGCCCTTTTCCAGAATCGCGCGGCACAGCGGCGCGTGATTGCTGCCGCAGAGCACATCGCTCAGCACCTGCGCGGCAAAGAGCGTCTGCGCATCCTGATACGTCCCGAGCACATAGCCGCAGCCGAGCTTCCAGCGCTGCTGCGCCGGTTCTCCGGCGGGAAGCGGATAGTCGATCGTCCGGCGTTCCGCCCGGACGGGCGTCTGCGCGCGGATCTGCGTATCCGGGTCGATGGCCGTGAACTGCGACAGATATTCGTCCAGCAGCGCGAAGCTCTCGTCCTGATCGATGCTGCCGTCGAGCAGCAGATAGGAATTGGACGGATGATAAAACCGCTTGTGCGCGGCGGTAAAGGCCTCGTAGGTGAGCTCCGGGATGGATTCCGGATCGCCGCCGGAGACGAAGCGGTAGGGCGAATCCGGGAACAGCGCGCGCGACATGGCGCTTATCAGAAGCTCGTCCGCGTCGGCAAACGCGCCTTTCATCTCGTTGAGCACAACGCCCGAGCGCATCAGGACGCCGTCCCGCAGCTCATAGTGCCAGCCCTCCTGCCAGAAGATCTCCGGCTTTTCGTGGATGCTGGGGAAAAACACGGCGTCGAGATACACGCGCATCAGATTGAGAAAATCGCGCCCGTTGCGGCTTGCGACGGGATAGCAGGTCTTGTCCGGGAACGTCAGCGCGTTCAAAAACGTGTTCAAAGAGCCCTTCATCAGCTCGACGAACGGCTCTTTGACCGGGAAGTGCTTCGAGCCGCACAGGACGGAGTGTTCCAGAATGTGAAAGACGCCGGTGTCGTCGAACGGAAGCGTCCGGAAGGCGGCGCAGAAGGACTTGTTTTCGTCCTCCCGTTCAAGCCAGCACAGCCGCGCGCCGGAGGCGGCGTGGGTATACTCGTGCAAAACGGCGTCCAGCTCGTCGATGCGGCGCTGCCGCGTCTGTTCAAATCCATGCAGTGCGGACATAGAAGATTCTCCTTTTTATGTTTTTTCCATCATACCACATTCCGACAGCTTCCGCAATGGAAAACCCTCCGCAAAGCCTCCCCTTGTAATCAAGGGGAGGCTTTGGGAGAGTCGGTCTTTTCAATATCACCGCTTCGTCGTCAGATGCAGCGTGCGGTCGGCGAAGGCGCAGAAGAGCAGGCCGCAGGCGAGCGCCTCGTCCTCCGCGTCTGCGAGGCAGGGGACGAACTCGAATGCCGCGCCGAAAGCGTCGGCAAGCGGCGCGGTCTTATGGCCCGTCAGCGTCCGCACATCGTAGACCGGGCGCTTCGCGCAGGCGGCTTCACTGCCTGCCGCGCCGAGAAACGCCAGATCGTCCGCGCGGAACAGAACCAGCGGGGCCTGATCGCCGAGATATGCGTCGACGGCGGGCAGGAGCTGCGCGAGCTTCGGCGCGTCCTGCGTCATGCGTTCCGTCACGCCCGCCTCGCGGGCGTATTTCGTCAGGCCCTTTTCGGGGCATACATACGCGCTCAGCACGGATTCCGGTGCAAAGCGGCGGAATTTCAGGATCGAGAGCTGCGCAATCTCGTCGCGCGAGGGGCTTTTGCCGGTCGTTTTGAGAGCGAGGACATAAAATGTCTCCAGCGCCTCCGGCGCGGTCTGCCGCGTGAGCGGCTCGACGTCGGGCGGCGTGTATTCCGGCTTCGGGGCCGGGGCGGGTGTGTCCGCAGGCTCGGGCCGGATATGGCGGAGCTGCTTTTTCACGCCTTCAAACCACTTCTGCGCCCGCAGAGCGGCCTCGAGCGCCGCCTGCTGCTTTGCGGTCTGCTTCAGAACGGCGGCGCTCAGATCCTCCAGCAGATCGCCGGAGGTGCGGCGGCCGGGGATCCGGCCGTGTCTGCCGAAGCCCGGCAGAAGAAATTCATCGGAATAGTCGACAAAGCGCGCTTTTTCCCGCAGCAGCGCCGCCGTCTGCGCGTCGGCCTTCGCATCGGCCCAGCGGGCGCCGAAGGCTCTGCACAGGCGGATGTCCCGTTCGAGCATCCACGCCGGCCCACGGCAGGTAAGCGCGTCGATGCGCGTATACGCCTCCGCGAGCGTTTGGTAAAGCGCCTCTGCCTCCGGCTTCGGCGGCGCGGGCGGCTCCGGCTGCACGGGCGGATCGGTCAGAATATCCGGCAGCAGCTCCGGCGAGGAAAGCTCTGCCGGGGCAGGCTCCGGGGGGGCGGGGGCCGCCTGCGGCGGCTGCTTCTCCGCCCGCTTCGGCAGCGCGCTCACGATCACGGCGGCAAGTCCGCCCGCGGCCAGGATCCCGGCCGCGATCAGGCTGTACTGCGCGGCGGCAAAGCCCAGCAGGATCAGCAGAAACCCAATGATGATGCCCTTGACGGAACGCACGGCGTCTCCTCCTTTCCAATCACGCGGTATGCTGCGGGAATTTTTCCAGACAATAAAGCTGTTCCTCGTCCAGCCGGTCGCCGCCGGGGGCGAAGGTGTAGCCGAGCCCCTGATAAAAATGCAGGGCGTTGATGGAGGCGGGGATCACGACGCGCGGCGCGCGCAGAAACATCGGGTCACGCTCGATCGTCTCGATAAGCGCGCGGCCCACGCCGCGCCGCTGCTTCTCCGGCAGCACGAAAACGGAGTAGAAGCAGCCCTCGGCCGGATTTTTATGGTACGGGCCAAAGGCGGCGCAGCCGATCACGGTCCCGTCGTCCTCGCAGGCGACGTAGAAGTGCATCTGTTCGCCGCGCGTTAAGAAATACGCGAGATCCTGCTTGGCGACCATTTCCTCGACGAAGGCCGCGTCATAGACGGCGCCGGAGGTGATGCGGGTGGCGAGCTCTGACACGCGGACGACCGCGTCCGCGTCGGCGGGGGCAAAACGGCGGATATACATGCTACGATTCCTCCCTGTGTGTGCGTTCGTATTGCCTGATCTCGTTTAAAAAGTCTGCGCCGTAGCGCTCGGCCTTGACATGGCCGACGCCGGACACCTCCAGCAGCTCCTGCATGGAGCCGGGCCGCTTCGCGGCCATATCCAGAAGCGTTGCGTTGGAAAAAATGATATAGGCCGGGACGTGCTGCTCCTGCGCGACGCGGAAGCGCAGCGCCTTCAATGCGGCGAGGAGCGGATCGTCCGCCCTGGGCACCGCCGTCTTTTTCTTCGGCCCCGGCTCCTGGATGGGCGAACGGCGGACGCGCGCGAGCACCTGTTCGCCGGAAAACAGCACGCCCGCCGCCTTCGGCGTCGTGTCGATCCCGCCGTGGACGGGATCCGTCTCCAGATATCCTTCGCGTTCGAGCAGCTCAATCCAGTCCCGGATCTGCGTGCGCGGGACCGCGTGCATCAGCCCATAGGTCGGCAGCGCGTCGAGCCCCAGCTCCCGCACGCGCGCCGACCGGCCTCCGTACAGCGTCTGGCTCAGAACCGTCATGCCCACGCAGTAGCCGAGCCGGTTCCGCGCGCGCACGACGCAGGACAGGATCATCTGCGCCTCGCGCGTCAGATCCCGCGTCTCGAATTCCGCCTGACAGTTTCCGCAGTTGCCGCAGGTTTTTTCGTGCGGCTGCCCGAAATAGTCCAGAATATACCCGCGCAGGCAGCTTTGCGTTTTGCAGTAGCCCGTCATGACCTCCAGCCGGGCCAGATCCTGCGCCTGCACGATCTGCCGCTCTTCGTCGCTCAGCTCCTCGTTTTCCGAGGAATTGAAGATCAGAAATTTTACCGTTGTGACGTCGCCGGAGGAAAACAGCAGAATGCAGTCGGCAGGAGAACCGTCGCGCCCCGCGCGGCCGGCCTCCTGATAATACGCCTCCAGACTCTTGGGCATATTATAATGGATGACATAGGAGACGTTTGACTTGTCGATGCCCATGCCGAAGGCGTTGGTCGCGGCCATGACGGGGCTGCGGTCGCAGATGAACGCCTCCTGATTTTCCCGGCGTTCTTCGGCGTCCAGTCCCGCGTGATAGCGCGTGGCGGCGAAGCCCGCCTCCCGCAGAAAGCCGCAGACCTGTTCGACCGACTTGCGCGTGGCGCAGTAGACGATGCCGCTCTTGTCCCGGCGCTCGGAGAGCAACTGCAAAAGCGCGGCGCGCTTATCCTTCGGGCGCAGTACGTCAAAGCGGAGATTGGGCCGGTCAAAGCCGGTCACGACCGTCTCCGGCTCGCGCAGCTGCAAAATGCGGACAATATCGGCGCGCACCTGCGCGGTAGCCGTCGCGGTAAAGGCTGCGACGGCCGGGCGGCGCGGGAGCTGCTGCAAAAAATCAACGATCTTTAAATAGCTGGGCCGAAAATCCTGGCCCCACTGGGAAATGCAGTGCGCTTCGTCGACGGCGATGAGCGGGAGCTCGAGCTCCTGCGCGAGCGCGCAGAAGCCATCGGTCAGCAGCCGCTCGGGCGCGACGTAGAGCAGCTTATACGCGCCATAGCGCGCGTCCCGATATGCCTCGCGCAGCTCGTCCATGCTCATGGCGCTGTTGATGCACCCGGCGGGGATCCCCGCGTTCCGCAGCGCCATGACCTGATCCTTCATCAGCGAGATCAGCGGCGAGACGACGAGCGTCAGACCCGGCAGCAGCAGAGCGGGCAGCTCATAGCAGAGGCTTTTTCCGCCGCCCGTCGGCATGACGCCGAGCGCGTCGCGCCCGGAAAGGACTGCGTCGATCAGCGTCTGCTGCCCCGCGCGGAATGCGGAAAATCCAAAAAACTGCCGCAGCGCCGCGATCTTGTCCATGCGCCCGCCCTCCTTCGCCTTTTTTCTACATTATATCAGCCCCGGCGCGCATTGACAAGTGCGGAAGCGCGCCGCGGAACGCGCGCCCTTTGCGGAAACGGAACGCGCGAAGCCGCCGCGTTCCCGCCTGCATATTTCTCCTGCGCATGCAAACAATAGCTTTGGAACCAGTACAAAACGAAAGGCATTGGAGGAGCTTATTTATGAAAGCAACAGGCATTGTCCGGCGTATCGACGACCTTGGCCGCGTCGTGATCCCCAAGGAGATCCGCCGCACCCTGAGGATCCGCGAGGGCGACCCGCTGGAGATCTATACGGAGAAGGACGGCGAGGTGATCTTCAAGAAATACTCGCCGATGGGAGATCTGGGGGAGTTCGCGGGGCAGATCTGTGAATCGATCGGGAAAAACACCGGGTATATCGCGGCGGTCTGTGACCGGGACGCGATCATTGCGGTACACGGCGTGCAGAAGCGGGAGCTTCTGGACAAGCGCTGCTCGCAGGAGCTCGAGCAGCTCATGGAGCTGCGGCGCAGCTACTGCTATCAGGACGGCGATCTGCCTGTCCGGCCGACGGACGCGTCCGACCGTTACCGCGTCGGCGCCGCGGCCCCTATCGTGACCGAGGGCGATCTGATGGGCTGCGTGCTGATTCTGAGCGAGGACGGCGCGCCTGCTCTCGACGAGGCGGAGCAGCGGCTCGTGCAGACCGTCGCGGGCTTTCTGGGGCGGCAGATGGAGAGCTGAAAGATCAGGCAGGGAAGCGGTTCCCTGCCTGATTTTTACGCTGCAGAAAAAATAGTGGCGAAGCGGCGGAAAATCTGTTATACTATGATATAAGGCGAAGTATAGGCCGAGAAAGGAACACCGAACATGGACTTTACCGGCTTTCTGGGAAATGACGCCGTCAAGACGCGCCTGAGCGGCGCGTTTGCCAGCGGACGTGTGGCGCACAGCTATCTGATCTGTGGGCCTGTGGGCTCCGGCAAGCATACGCTTGCGCGGCTGCTCGGCGCGGCGATGCAGTGCGAGGGCCGCGGCGGGAAGCTCCCGTGCGGCGTCTGCTCCGGCTGCCGAAAGGCGTTTGAGGGCGTACACCCGGATATCATCACCGTCGACGACCCCGACCACAAGGCCATGACCGTCGACCCCATCCGCGCGGCCAGAAGCGACATGTTCATCCGGCCGAACGAAGGAAAGCGCAAGATCTATGTCATTCCGCGCGGGCAGGATATGAACGAGTCCGCGCAGAACGCGCTGCTGAAAATTCTGGAAGAGCCGCCGGATTACGGCGTGTTTCTGATCCTGTCGACCAACGCCGAGCGGCTCCTGCCCACCATCCGCAGCCGCTGCGCGGAGCTGCAGCTCGGCCCCGTGGAGCAGAGCGAGGCGATGCCGTTTCTGCGGAAGCATGCGCCGGACAAGCCCGACGGCGTCCTGCGCGCGGCATATCTGCGCGCGGGCGGCTTTCTGGGCCAGGCGCTGACGCTTTTGCAGGACGCGGAGGACGAGCCGTTCGTCCGGCAGTTTGCCGCGGCCTATGCCGCGCGCGACCGGATGGCGCTGCTGCGCGTCCTTCTGCCGATGGAAAAGGCGAAGCGGGAGCAGCTGCTTCCCGCGCTGCAGCAGCTGCGCGCGTGCATCTGCGGCGCGCTTGCGCAGAGGAGCGGACTGGAAGCCGCGTCGGAAAGCGCCGCGCAGATCGTCGCCAGCCGCTCCGGCTCAGAGCTCATACAGGCGTCCGACAGCATACAGGCTGCCATTGACGCGCTGGCCGCCAACGCATCCGCGGGCGCGGTTGTCGGCTATCTCGCGATGAAGCTGCGCTGAGCGCGGAACCTGAAATTTTACCTTGCCGCAGACGCTGCGGCAGATTGGAGAGAACCATGCAAGAACAGATCCCCGACACCGTTCTGGAGCAGCAGACCGCTGCGGCAGAAGCGGAAGAGCAGGCACAGGCGCCTGCGGAAGATACACAGCAGCCGGCGGAGGCCGCCGCGCCTGCAAAGGAGGAAGCGCCCGCCCGGCCGGAAGAGCCCGCCGCCGTTACCGTTGTGGATATCCGCTTCCGCAATAACGCGAAATCCTATTATTTTGACCCCGCAGGACTGACGCTGCAGGCCGGCGCGCACGTCATCATCGACACGGCGCGCGGAGACGAATTCGGCGTCTGCGCGGCGGGCAACCACCCGGTCAAGCCGCGCGAGCTGGTGCTGCCGCTGCGCAAGGTCCTGCGCGCGGCGACTGAGCAGGACGAGCGCACGAACGCGGAAAATCAGGAAAAGGAAAAGAAAGCCTTTGAGATCTGCCAGCAGAAGATCGCCGCGCACGGGCTGGAAATGCAGCTCGTCTCGGCGGAGTGCGCCTTTGACGGCAGCAAGCTGCTGTTCTTCTTCACGGCGGACGGCCGCGTCGATTTCCGCGAGCTGGTCAAGGATCTTGCCTCCGTGTTCCGCACCCGCATCGAGCTGCGGCAGATCGGCGTGCGCGACAAGGCCAAGATGGTCGGCGGACTTGGCATCTGCGGCCGGCCCTTCTGCTGCAAGGAATTCCTCGACGATTTCCAGCCCGTTTCCATCAAGATGGCCAAGACGCAGAATCTCAGCCTGAACCCGACGAAGATCTCCGGCACGTGCGGCAGGCTCATGTGCTGCCTGAAATACGAGCAGGAGGCCTATGAGGATCTCATCAAGACCGCGCCGAAGATGGAATCCTTCGTCGACACGCCCGACGGACGCGGGACGGTCATTGAGGTCAACCTCCTGCGCCAGAGCGTCAGAGTCCGCATGGAGGATCATCCGGAGACCATCGGTACGTATAAAAACACGGATATCTATGTCCTGCGCAGCGGAAAGGCCCGCAAAAACGATCCGCCGATCCCGCGCGATCTTGCGCCCATTTCCTCCAAGCCGCGCCCGGTGCAGAAAAAGGAAGCCTTTTTCGAGGAGCTGCCGGAGGTCATTTATCCGGATGCGGTCGCTGTGATCGAGCAGGAGCCGCAGCAGACGCCGGAGACCGTGGGCGAAGAACCCGGCAAGAGCACAAACAGGCGCCGCCGCCGCGGCGGACGCCGCACAAAACCGGCAGGGGAGCGCCCGCAGGAGACGCCCGCGTCGGAAAAGCCCGCGCCTGCGCCCAAAGAGCAGCCGCGGACCGACGCGCCCCGCAGAGACCGCCCCAAAAAGGAGCGCCCGCCCCAGCAGGACAAACCCGAGCGAAAGCCCGCCCCGCAGAAGGAGCGCCCGGAAAAAGCGGAAGCGTCCCCCGACGGCCAGCCCAAGCCCCGCCGCCGCAGACGCCGCAGCGGAGGCCCCAGAAAGCCGTCCGGCGAGGGTCAGCCGCCGAAAGCAGAATAACAGAAACCCCGGCCAGCCGCTCGTTCGCGGCAGGCCGGGGTTTTTACAGGCTCATGCGCCCGTGAAGCTCTTGCAGTACGGAGCCAGACAGCATTTCCCGCATTCCGGTCTGCGTGCCGCGCAGACCGCGCGGCCGTGCAGAACCAGCCGGTGGCAGAAATCGGACGATTCCTCCGGCGGCAAAATCGCGCGCAGCTGCTGCTCGACCTTTGCCGGGTCTTTCCCGCTGGCAAGGCCCAGCAGATTGCAGATGCGGATGCAGTGCGTGTCGCAGACGACCGAGCCGGGCGTTTTATAAATATCGCCCAGCAGCAGATTCGCCGTCTTCCGGCCCACGCCCGGCAGGCGCAGAAGCTCCTCCATCGTGCCGGGGACCCTTCCGCCGTACTCGTCCCGCAGCATCCGGCAGGCCAGCACGATATCCTCGGCCTTGTGCTTGTAGAAGCCGCAGGAGTGGACATAGCCCTCGACCTCGGCCACATCGGCCTCCGCAAATGCGTCCAGCGTCGGATAGCGCGCGAAGAGTGCGGGCGTGACCAGATTGACCCGCGCGTCCGTACACTGCGCGGACAGGCGCACCGCGATCATCAACTCGTAATCCTTCTCATACTGCAGCGCGCAGAGCGCGTCCGGGTATTCCTGCTTCAGCGCGGCAATGATCCCGGCCACGCGTTCGGCTGTTTCCATGCGTTTGTCCCTCCCGTGAGTTTCTTTTGTCGTATTGTATCATAAATGCACCGGAAAGGGAACCGCCCGCTTGTATTTGGCAGCAAAAACCGGTATAATACGTTCAAATCTAAAAAAGGAGGCGGGCGATATGTATCAGCCCCTCGCGGACGCGCTTCGTCCGCAGGAATTGTCCGACGTCTGCGGCCAGCAGCATATTCTAGGAGAAAACGGCCTGCTGCGCCGCATCATCGAGAGCGGCTCCGTGCCGAACATGATCTTCTACGGCCCCTCCGGCACGGGCAAGACGACGGTCGCGAACCTGATCGCAAAAAAGACGCAGCGAAAATTGTGCAAGCTCAACGCGACGACCGCGTCCTCTGCCGACATCAAGGAGATCTACGCCCAGCTCGATACGTTCCTCGCGCCGAACGGCGTGCTGCTGTATCTGGACGAGATCCAGTATTTCAACAAAAAGCAGCAGCAGACGCTGCTGGAATACATCGAAAACGGCAAGATCACGCTCATCGCGTCCACGACGGAAAACCCGTATTTTTACGTCTACAACGCCATTTTGTCGCGCTCGACGGTGTTTGAATTCAAGCCTGTGGAAAAGGACGAGGCGCAGCGCGCGGTCAGCCGGGCGCTCAATTATCTCGAGTCGCGCGACAGCGTGACCATCCTGCCGGAGCCCGGCGTGAAGGAGCATATCGCGCAGTCCTGCGGCGGTGATATCCGCAAAGCGCTCAACGCCGTGGAATTTCTCTATACGGCCACGCGGCCCGAAAACGGCGTCGTCAGGCTCACCATGGCCGACGCGAAGCAGGTCTCGCAGCGTTCGGCCATGCGCTATGACAAGTCCGGCGACGATCATTATGACGATCTTTCCGCGCTCATGAAGTCCATCCGCGGCTCCGACCCGGACGCCGCCGTGCATTATCTGGCCCGGTTTTTGGAGGCGGGCGATCTGCCGTCCGCCTGCCGCCGCATTCTGTGCTCCGTGGCGGAGGATATCGGCCTTGCCTACCCGCAGGCCATCCCCATCGTCAAGGCCTGCGTCGACAGCGCGCTGCAGCTGGGCCTTCCCGAGGCGCGTCTGCCGCTGGCCGACGCGGTGATTTTGCTTGCCACGGCCCCGAAGTCCAACTCCGGCTGCATGGCCATCGACGCCGCTATCGCCGATGTGAAGGCAGGCAGGACCGGCCCCGTCCCGCGCGAGCTGCAGAACGTCCACGCCGACGGCACGGGCTTCGAGCGCGACCAGGGCTATCTCTACCCGCACAATTTCCCGAACCACTGGGTCCGGCAGCAGTACCTCCCCGACGTGATCCGGGACCGCGTCTATTATACCTACGGCGACAACAAAACCGAACAGGCCGCCAAACGCTATTGGGACGAGATCAAGAAATGAACCTGCTCAAAAGGCTTCCCTTGGGCGCAAGGGAAGTTGTCAGCAAAGCTGACTGAAGGGATTCGAACGTCGCAAATTCTGGTACACTCCCAAATACACACAGTCCTGGTGGGGGCACTCTTGCTCCGTCTGGCAGAAAGCAGCGAGTTTTCGGAAGTTTACGGCAAATCCGTATGCACGACCATATTCCAATGTAGGGGCGGACGCCTCTGTCCGCCCGCAGGATGCAGTGTTTTTTGCGGAAATTCACGGAAAATTCGGAACATTTACAGGGCCGACAGAGTCGTCGGCCCCTACAGGCAAGACCGCCGGCTGAGCCGGCGGTCTTGATGCGTATTTCGCTTATTCCGGCTGATTGACCAGTCCGACGAACAGCGGCAGGCCGTCGATGCCGGTGATGGCGAAGACGAACGGCTCGTCGAGCGTGAAGTCGACCTTCTCCTCCGGCAGCATGATCGCGGTCTCCGCGGGGGCGAGCACGGTATAGGCCGCGGCCTCGCAGCCGTCCTCGTCGATCTTGACGCGCGCGGCGTGTTTTGCCTGCGTGAGGGCGATGCCGCCCTCGTTCGCGGTCGTGAGCGGCGTGAAATCAGCCTTCATGCCGTCCAGCACATCCGTCATGCCGAGCTGCGCCAGCGTGTCCAGAAGATCCAGATCGGATGAAACATCAAATTTCGGCAGGCTCAGGTTGACGGTCGCGGACTGCGTCTGCGACCACTCGCCGTTTGCCAGCAAAAAGCCCAGCGCGTCCTCATTCTGCAGCAGCGCGGCAGCGTCCGTGCCCTCGTCCGGCTTCAGCAGCCACATCCGGCCGCTGTTCTGCAGCGAGAGCCCGAGGGCCGAAAAGCCGTCGCCGTAATACACGGTGTTATACTCGCTGCTGTGCATGAAATCGACGGTCACATCGCCGTCCGGCGCGTGGAACACGTCCTGCGCAGTCGCGCCGTCGTAGAAGCTATCGCTCCACGGCGCGCGGTAGTAGATCGTCGACACCAGCGCGATCACCGTATTGGGGTCGAGCTTCAGGCTGTTTGCCTGCTCGGTCAGCAGATCTCCGGTGTGCTCGTTGAGCCAGTCGCGCAGCATATGATTGTACGCATCGGAGCCCATTTCCCCGGAAAACGCGGAGGCATAATAGTCCTCGCCGAGCGTTTTCAGCGTTTCATCGTTATACGAATATCCGTTCCGCAGCCAGATGGAGTTCGCAAGCGTGCTCGTGACCAGCCCGTCGTCCCAGCTGTTCTCCGTCCAGAGCTGCGCGGTCTGCTTCTGAAGCGCCTCCAGAGACTCCGCGCCCAGCGCGTCCAGGATCTGCTGCCGCGTCTGGCCGTCCGTCACGGCGGCCAGCATGGAAAGCGCCATGTACACGTTCAGCGGCGAGCACACAAGGTTTTCCTTACCCGCATCCTGCATCAGGGCGGGAATGCCGGTCGTGAACCAGTGGGTCATGGCGGCGGGGTCGGCCAGATCCGCGGTCTTCTCCTGATAGGCATCGTACCACGCGTCCCAGTCCTTGTTGTATTTCTCGGAATTGAAGCTGCCCGTGCTGCTGATGTAATCCGCCTCGTTCGGATACTGTGCCATGGCAGTCTCCGCCGGCGCGGCCAGCTGCGTCGCCGTCGGCTCCTCCGCAGGGGTATCCGGTGCGGCTGCGCAGGCTGCCAGCGAGAGCGCGCACGCGGCGGCAAGGATCCATGCAAGAAGTTTTTTCATGAAAGATCTCTCCTTTATCATAAAATGTAGTCTGCTTTTACAGACGCAGAAAAACGATAGAAGTTGCACCCTCTGATTTTATGAAATTTGCCGACTTGCCTTTTTCCATGATTTGTGTACAATACAGATATAGAATATCGTTTGGGAGGCTGTTTTTATGGCTGTCGATACGAAAAAAACCGTCCGCAATCAGGTCTTGTACTCCATCTATGTCCGCAATTATTCCGAAGCGGGCACCTTCGCCGCCGTGCAGGCGGATCTCGACCGCATCAAGGCGCTCGGCACGGACATCATCTGGCTGCTGCCTATCCACCCAACCGGCGAAAAGCACCGCAAGGGCACGCTCGGCAGCCCCTACGCCATCCGCGACTACCGCGCCGTGAACCCCGAGTTCGGCACGCTGGACGATTTCAAGCGTCTGGTCGACGCCATCCACGACCGGGGCATGAAGTGCATCATCGACGTGGTCTATAACCACACGTCCCCCGATTCCTGGCTGGCAGAGCATCACCCCGAGTGGTTCTTCCACAAGCCGGACGGCTCGCTCGGCAACCGCTTCGGCGACTGGTGGGACGTGGCCGATCTGGATTACAGCCACAAGGAGCTGTGGGATTACCAGATCGAAACGCTCAAATACTGGGCGCGCCTCGTCGACGGCTTCCGCTGCGACGTTGCGCCGCTCGTTCCGCTGGAGTTCTGGAAGCGGGCGCGGGAAGAGGTCGCGGCTGTCCGTCCCGGCTGCTTCTGGCTGTGCGAGTCGGTCGAGCGCGGCTTCCATGTCGCCGCCCGCGCGCAGGGCTTCGCAAGTCTGTCCGACGCCGAGCTCTATCAGGCGTTCGACGCGGGCTATGACTACGACGTCTACCCCTATTTCCGCGACTATCTGGAGGGCAGGATCAGCCTGACGCAGTACGCCGACCGGCTTGACGCGCAGGAATGGCTCTATCCCGATAACTACGTCAAGCTCCGCTTCCTCGAAAACCACGACCGCGCCCGCGCGGCCCATATCCTGCCGGACGAAAAAATGCGCCGGAACTGGACGGCGTTCCTGTTCTTCCAGCGCGGTCTGACGCTTGTTTACAACGGACAGGAGGTGGACAACCCGCACGTGCCGTCGCTGTTCGACAAGGATCCCATCCACTGGAACACCGGCTGCGACCAGTCCGCGTTCCTCGCGCATCTGGCAGAGCTCAAGCGCGACGCGATCTTCGCCGAGGGCAGCTATACCCTTACGGCCCTGCCGCACGACGTGCTGCTTGCCGTCTATGAAAAGGACGGACGGCGCATGGCCGGTCTGTTCAGCCTGCGCGGGGAGGCAGCGCTCGTCCGCTTCCCGGCGCCGAACGGCGTGTACGAAAACCGCATCGACGGCAGCCCCGTCGAGATCTACGAGGAGCAGCTTGCCATAGGCGGCGAGCCCATCGTGCTTGCGCTCTGAAATTTTTTCCGGTTTCGGGAACAACCGGCGCGCAGCGCCGTCTAACCTGTATCAATGAAACGGAGGAGCTTCTGATGAAGAAACTGTATAAAAGCAATAACCGAATGATCTGCGGCGTCTGTGCCGGTCTTGCCGAGTATCTCGGCATCGACCCCACCGTCGTGCGCCTCATCTGGGCGGCTCTGGGCCTGACCGGCACGGGCATTCTGCTCTACATCGTCGCCGCACTTGTCATGCCAGAGAACATGGATGTGATGTGATACGACAGATCAGATGAAACCCCGCGCGAAGCGTCCAGACGGCGCTCCGCGCGGGGTTTTTGTACAGGTATGCGCGCGTCAGCCGGCTGCGCGCCAATACGGCTCTGCGCCGAAGGCGCTCAGCGCGCGGACAGTAGCCGCGGCGGCGAGGGGGATGGACTCGACATACAGGCTGTCCGTCCGGCCCGGAACGTCCGTGCTGACGGTGAAGATCAGGTTCAGGGGCGTATAATTGCCGCCGTCTTCCTCCCCGGTGCTGCCGGCGCCGCTCACATCCTCCGCGCCGAGCAGTCCCGCGTTGATATCCGCCAGACAGGCCGCGTAGACCTGCCATGCGTCGCTGCCGGTCAGCTCGAGACTCTCGCCGGTGTCAATGGAGGAAACATAGCAGGAGAGCACGTTTTTCTCCGTGCGCGGCGTGTCGAAGCCTGTGCGGATGCGGACGCAGCCGGGGCTGTTATAGAGCGCGGAAAAGCGCGAAATGAGGCTGTCCGGATTCTCCAGATCGGCGTCGCTGTAGACAATGCTGTAATAGCGCTCGGTCAGCGTATCGCCCGTCATGCGATACGTAATATAAAACTGCTCCGTATAGTCGGTGCCGAGCCGATACGCCTGCCGGCGCTGCTCCTGCGCGCTCTTTTGCCCGATCGCCGCCGTGTGCAGAGCCAGAACGTCCTGAATGAACGCATCGTCCTGCGTGGTATACAGGCCGCTTGCCTGATAGTGCGTCAGTCCGGCGGCCTGTACTTCGCTGCGCTCCGGCAGATACCGCGAATAGCCGAACAGATCGAATTTCATCGAGCCGAACGCAAGCAGCAGCGCGAGGCAGCAGGCTCCCAGCCCGAGCCAGCCCGAGCGGAACACGTGAAACGTCTTTTGCAGGAGCATTTTCCCGGTAAAATAGCCTACGAATGCGCCCATGAACAAAAACAGCAGCACATACCAGAAGTTGTCCGCTGTTTGGCTGGAGAACAGCTCCGCCATCAGCGCGCCGAGCACCAGCGCGCAGCCGATCGTAAACACATACAGCGCCACCGGCCGCAGCCAGCTGACCGCGATCACATCGCCGCTGCGCTCCATCTCGCGGTGCTTTAAAAGCAGGAACGCGCACAGCGCGAACACGAGTCCCAGCGCGGCCAGCGCGCCGAGATAGCCCCAGCCCTCGAGCCGCGGCGCGTATTCCATATAGTACATGCCGTCGCGTTCGAGCCAGTCCGTTCTGACGCGGAAGAATCCCCCCTGCATCAGCCCCAGCACCGGCGTGGCGCGGAGCGCGAACGACTGCATCGTGCTGCTCTGGCTGTAGGGCATGCCATAGACGAACGTGAACAGCAACTGCCGTACGATCGTTTCGAGCACATAGAACGTGAAATTCAGGATCAGATATACGATGGGCATCGCGGCCATCTGCCCCGTGACGCAGCAGACCAGCACCGCGAACGAGAAGAACAGCACAAAGCCCAGCAGCGTTGCGGCAAAGACCTGCATCGCGGGGATAAACGCCGGCACACCGAAGATCGCGCCCACCGCCCACAAAAGCAGCGACGACAAAAGCGCGGGCGCGGCGCACAGCAGCACGCCCGTCAGATAATTCGTCAGAAACAGCGTCTCGCGCCGCACGGGCAGCGCGGCGTAGAAATAGGCCGTGCCCGCCCGGAACAGAAAGGAAAACAGCACCCACGCCAAAAGCCCGCCGAGCAGAAACGGCACGACGGAGGCGTTGAGCCGCGCATAGTCCAGAAGCGTCTTTTCAATCTGCACGGTGTAATCCTCCGCGCCGGACGAGAGGCTCTGGCAGAAGGAAAACAGCCGCAGCGGCAGAAGCAGCTCGTAGAGCGTGTATAAGATCCAGACCGGCGCGGTCTTTTTCAGCGCCCGCCGGAAGACCGCACGGTCAAAGCACGAAATTCTTGACGTCATAGCCGATCCCTCCCAATTCATAGATAAAGATCTCCTCCAGACTCAGCGGCAGCAGATCGCAGAACATCGGCGCGCTGGCAGCCAGCTCGTTCGCGACGGTCTGCGGATCGCCGCGCAGGATCAGCGTCTGCACCCGGCCGAGCGTGCTTTCGTGCAGGACATGAAGCGATTGCGGCAGCGGGTTCTCCGTGACGAGCTGCACCTTGACGAAATTGTCCTGCAGCTCAGCCAGCGAACGTTCCAGAAGCATGCGGCCGCCGTGCATGATGCCGACGTGGTCGCAGATATCCTCCAGCTCGCGCAGATTGTGCGACGACACCAGCACCGTCGTGCCGTAGCCCGCCACATCCTCGAGCGCCAGACTCCAGATCTGCCGCCGCATGACAGGGTCGAGCCCGTCGACCGGCTCGTCGAGCACGAGATAGTCCGGCCGCATGCTCAGCGTCAGCCAGAAGGCCGCGTGCTTCTGCATGCCCTTGGAAAAGCGGCGCAGCGGCGTCGTCTCATCCAGGCGGAACACGTCGCGCAGCGCCGTGTAGCGCTGCATATCAAAGCGCGGGTACATCGCGCGGAAAAAGGCCGCGAGCTCCCGGATGGTCCCGCTGCCGAACACGCCCAGATCGTCCGGGATATAGCCGATGCGGCTCTTGACGGCCGGGTTTTCGTAAACCGGCAGACCGCCGATGGTCACGCTGCCGGAGTCCTGCCGGTAAATGCCCGTGAGGTGCCGGATGGCGGTGGTCTTTCCCGCGCCGTTCGAGCCGACAAGCCCGTAGACCGCGCCCTGCGGCACGGTGAGCGACAGCTCGTCCAGCGCGCGCTTCGCGCCGCCGAAGGTTTTTGTCACATGCGAAAGCTCAATCATCTGTCTGTTCCTCCTGCGCCAGAAGCGCCGCAAGCTCCTCTTCTCCCAGGCCGAGCGCACGCAGCCGCTGTGCCGCGGCACGGAATGCGCTGACCGCCTGTTTTTTCTGCTGCTCGGCCAGCTGGTCGATCTGCGCGACGAACGAGCCCTTTCCCGCCACGGAAAGAATATACCCGTCCGCCTCCAGCTCCCGATAGGCGCGCTGGATGGTGTTGGGGTTGATGGCCAGCTGCCCGGCCAGCTCCCGCACGGACGGAAGCCGGCTCCCGGGCGGCAGCGCCCCGGTCAGCATCAGCCTGCGCAGCTCCGCCTGGATCTGCTCGTAAATGGGCCTCGGATCCCGGTAATTGATCGCGATCACAGAATGCTCCCCTCCCAACTGTATGAACTGTATTGATACAATCATAGCACGCGCCTGCCATAAAGTCAACCGCCTTTGACCCGTTTCAGAACGCGTCACCTCCGTTTTATGCGTGAAGCCGTGAGGATCCAACCGCAGTTTGCAGGGGCGGGACTGCACTGCGCGCCGCTCGCGCATGAGTCCGCCGGAACGCTCGAAACCGGCACAGTCCGCTTCAGCCTCTCCGCGTTCAACACCGACCGGGAGATCTTCGAAGCCGCAAAGATCATGCGAAGCTGTCTTGCATAGCGCCGTCCAAAGCCTCCTCTTGCCGCGCCCCGCGCGGGAAGGGGAGGTGGCATTTTCGAAGAAAATGACGGAGGGGATTTGCTGCAAGATTCAGAGTGCTCCGGAATTTGCGGCGTTCGAATCCCCTCAGGCCCTTCGGGCTAGCTCCCCTTGTGCCCAAGGGGAGCCTTTGTAGGGGCCGATGCCCACATCGGCCCACGCAGAAAACGACAATTTTACGGAAATCTACGGCGAATTCGGAACTTCCGGGAGGGCCGATGTGGGCATCGGCCCCTACATTGAAATATGGAAATGCCTGCGGATTTGCCGAAAGACTTTCACAATCTGCGGCGGCCTGCCGCAACCTCTCAGGCGCTCCGCGCCAGCTCCCCTGGAAGGGGAGCCTTTGGATTGTTCGAATTGTTGAGTTGTTGCAAATTTTAAATATGAGTTTTTATATTGCAGAATGTATCATTGACTGACTGAAAAAATAGTACGAATTTGACGTGGATTCTTGTAAAAGACGGTGCGCTCTGCCGGGTCGATGCGACGCCCGCAGGCTAGTTTCGAGGCGCAACCGCGCTTTGCGCGGCTCTTAGCGCCGAAGATGGGCATCGACCCCTACAAACGCTCAGATATCCCCACATCTTCCTATCGGGCGGAGCAGAGTCCCATCCCTACCGATTGCTGCTGCTCCGTGATTTTGGTTGACGGGACGCACCTCTGCGCGGTATGATGAAGAAAAGCAGGAAAGGCGGACAGCGTTATGAATGAACCGTATACATATTATCAGGAAAGCGCGGACTATGTCCGGGCGCGGATGCCGTTTGCGCCGCAGATCGCGGTGATCCTCGGCTCGTCGCTCGGGCCGTTTGCGGAAAGACTTCGGAATACCGTGGAGATCGACTATCACGACATCCCGAATTTCCCCGTCTCCACGGCCCCCGGCCACGCAGGCAGGCTCATCTTCGGCGAGCTGGCCGGAAAGAAGCTCGTGTGCCTCGCCGGGCGCTTTCACAGCTACGAAGGCTACGATTTTGAACAGCTGACGCAGCCGGTGCGGCTTCTGAAGCTGCTCGGCGTCCGCGCGCTGATCGTGACGAACGCGGCGGGCGGTGTGAATCTTTCCTATCACCGCGGTGATTTCATGCTGATCGCCGACCACATCAAGCTGAACGGCTCCAGCCCGCTGCGGGGCCGGAACGCAGATGAATTCGGCCCGCGCTTCTTTGACGTCACGCGCATGTACACCCCGGAGCTGCGCGGGCTGGCGAAGTCCTGCGCGGAAAAGCTCGGCTTTTCCGTGCGCGAGGGCGTGTATTTCTTCATGCCCGGCCCGCAGTTTGAGACGCCTGCCGAGATCCGCGCCATCCGCGCGCTGGGCGGCGACGCCGTGGGCATGTCGACCGTGACGGAGGCGCTGACGGCGGCGCACTGCGGGCTGCCGCTGCTGGGCATTTCCGTCATCACCAACATGGCCGCCGGCATCACGGGCGAGGCCGTCTCCGGCGAGGAGGTCAACGAGACGGGCGCGGCGGTCGCGGAGCGGTTCAGCCGCTATCTTGAAACGATTCTGGAGGAGATGGACGTATGACACAGTTCCGGGCCGATGAAGGGCTGGCCTTCATGCTGCAATATGAAAACGTCGCGTGGTACGACGCGGGCGAGGTGCGGATCCTCGACCGCCGGGTCTATCCGGCAAAAACCGAGTTTGTCCGCTGCAAAACGCATGTGGAGGTCATGCAGGCCATCCGCGACATGGTCACGCAGAGCGCGGGACCGTATACGGCGGCGGCCATGGGCATGGCGCTGGCCGCGTATGAGTGCCGGGAAAAACCGGCGGACGAGCAGCTGGCCTTTTTACAGGCAGCGGACGAAACGATCTCGAACGCCCGGCCCACGACGTACAAGCGGATGAAGCTGGTCTGCGACGGCTGCCTGGAGGCGGCGAAGCTGGCGCTGCGTGAAGCGCGGCCCGTCGATCTTGCTATCCGCGAGCACGCCGTAAACGCCAACAACCGCCGCTACAGCAAGGTAAACGAGATCGCGAAGTATCTCGTGCCGCTCATCCCCGACGGCGGCACGGTCATGACGCAGTGCTTCGGCGAAACGATCGTCGGCATGATGCTGAAGGAGGCAAAGCTGGCAGGGAAGCGCTTCCGTCTGTTCTGCCCGGAGACGCGGCCGTATTTTCAGGGCGCGCGCCTCACGGCCACGGTCTGCCATGACATGGGCTTCGACGTGACTGTCATCACCGACAACATGCCCGCGTTCGTCATGGAGCGCGAGCACGTCGACCTGTTCACCTGCGCGGCCGACGCAATCTGCCTCGACGGCTACGTCGTCAACAAGGTCGGCACGCTCCAGATCGCTATCTGCGCCAACCATTTCGGCATCCCGACGTTCGTCACCGGCGCGCCGGATATCGGCCACGAGACAAAGGACACCGTCAAAATCGAGATGCGCGACCCGGAATTTACCCTGCAGGCCATGGGCGTGCGCACCGCGGCGCAGGGCGTGAAGGGCTATTATCCCGCGTTCGACATGACCCCGCCGCACCTCATCTCCGGCATCGTCACCGACCGCGGCGTGTTCTCTCCGTTCGATCTGCACCGCTACTTCGCCGACGGCGGAGCGGGGGAGTATGATACGGTAGTCTGAGACTTGTGCCTCCGGCGGCCCTGTCTTTTCCGCCTTGCCGGAGAAGATAGGGGAGAGAAGGGGCACTTGGTTACGGTTTGGTGCGTACTGCGGGTACAGTTCAGGCGGGAACCCGATTTTTAGTCGTTATGAACACACCAAGTCACCCTACGAGCGCTATGGTATGCACCGCCTGTTATGGGACACCAGATTTGTGAAAAGCTGCGTTTGAATAATTGCGGAAAAAACGCTTTGCGGTCAGAATTTGCGAGGATTTGCCGCAGCCCCCAAAAAGCCTGCCCTTGTCGTGCCCCGCACGATAAGGGGAGGTGGCATTTGCGAAGCAAATGACGGAGGGGATTTGGTGTAGATTTCAGAGTGCTCCGGAATTTGCGGCGTTCGAATCCCTTCAGTCAGCTCCGCTGACAGCTTCCCTTGTGCCCAAGGGAAGCCTTAGGGGCGTACAGATTCGCATTGGGCTTTCAACTTTTTGAAGCTGCCTGCCGCAACCTCTCAGGCGCTGCGCGCCAGCATCCCTACCCCTTTTGGCCCTTCGGGCCATTTCCCCCTGATAGGGGGAATCGGCCCCTGGAAGGGGAGCCTTTGGATGTCCGAGATTTTGAGCTCTATCAAATTACGCGGGAAAGATCCAGGGAAACCGAAAGGGTTTCTCAAAAGACGCGCTCCAAACTTTTGACATTTTCCCCTTCCCGTGCTACACTGAAAGAAAAAACAGGAGGACGTTTATGTCTCTCGTTCCGTATTATCTGCAATATTTATCCGAGATCTGCGAGGGCACGCGCGAGGCGCCTGCGGGCATCGTGCTCACGGAGCAGGAGGATCTCAAAAAGGCCATGCAGCTGCAGGCCGGGATCGCGAAAATGGGCATTCCCGCCTTTGTCAGAGCCTGCGCCGCGGCCGACGGGACCGAAATTCCGCAGGAGGAGTATGACAGCTTCGACCCGGCCGAGCTGAACGCGGCCATCGCGCAGCTCGCTGCGGCCTCCCAGCCGCAGGAGCAGCCGGAGGAGGACGCGCCGCAGGAGCCGGTCAAGACCGAAACGCGCGATATCTTTGAAATTTTTCTCGACAGCGTGTGTCTGGACGACGATCTGCTGACGTATCTCATCGATATTCTCAAGCGCCGCTCCGAGCCGGAATTCGCCAAGCTCTCCCACGCGGCGGCCCGCACGGAGCTGAAGCTGGACGATTTTCTCGCCTGGCTCGGCAATATGGAGCTGCTGGCAGATGAGGACGAGCAGGCCTGCGCGGCCATCATGGACAAGTGCCTGTACCGGCTGGAGCAGGAGGGCGAGCTGGAGCTGATCGCGGCGCTGCTTTCCGGCGACGAGAAAACGTTCAAGCTCTTCCGCACGCAGGCGCCGGAGCTGGTGCATCTGCCGGACGCGACCTATGAATGGTATTGCAGGCACTATCTCGACCGCTATTACCCCGTCCGCTTTATTCTGCATCATCAGGGGATCGAGCTTCCCCGCGCATAAGGAGGCTTCTCATGGAACCCATCTATGTCACCGGCCACCGCAACCCCGATACCGATTCCATTGTTTCCGCCATGGCCTACGCCGCGCTGCGAAACGCCTTGGGCGACCGGGAATTCGTTCCCGCGCGTCTCGGGCATATCTCCGACGAGACGCGGCTCGTGCTCGACCGCTTCGGCTTCGAGCCGCCCACGCGCATCCAGACCATGCGCACGCAGGTGCGCGATCTGGACTACGACACGCCGCCGGCCCTGTCCGGCGCGGTCACGGTCAGCCGGGCCTGGGCGGCTTTGCAGACGAACAAGGCAAAATCCATCCCCGCCATTCCCGTGACGAACGAAAACGGCGAGCTGTACGGCATGCTCTCGCCCAGCGAGATCGCGAGCTATGACATGCGCACGCTTTCCGATTCCCGCGTCGATAAGATCCCGGTCTTCAATCTGCTGAGCGTTCTGGACGGCAAGATCCTGAACGAGTCCGGGTATCTGGCCGACACGATTAGCGGCGAGGTATCCATTGCGCTGCCGCAGAACAATGAAAATCTGCTGTTCAAGGGTCCGGACGCCATCGTCATCGTCGGCGAGCAGCCGGAGATGGCGCGCCGCGCCGTCGAGCAGCAGGTCAGCTGCCTGATCGTGTGTCAGGCTGAGCTGCCGGAGGAGCTGCGGCAGATGCAGACGAACACCTGCATCATCGCCACGCCCTTCGACGCCTACAAGGCGGCCCGCATGGTCTATTACGCCATCGAGGTCGCACGCGTGTGCCGGACGGAGGATCTCGAGGCCTTCCACCTGACCGATTTTGTCGACGATGTGCGCGAGGTCGTGCTCAAAAGCCGCCACCGCAGCTACCCTATTCTCGACGAAAACGACAAGGTCGTCGGCACGCTCTCGCGGTATCACCTCATCAAGCCGCGCCGCAAGCGCGTCGTGCTGGTCGACCACAACGAGGCGGCGCAGTCCGTCCCGGGTCTCGACCAGGCGGAGATCGTCGAGATCATTGACCACCACCGGCTGGCCGACATCCAGACCGGCGGCCCGATCTACTTCCGCAACGAGCCCGTCGGCTCGACCGCGACGATCATCTCTGAAATGTATCAGGAGCGCGGCCTCATGCCGCCCGCGAAGCTCGCGGGCCTGATCGCGGCGGCTATCGTCGCCGATACGGTCATGTTCAAGTCCCCGACCGCCACCGCCGTCGACCGCCGCATGGCCGATCGCATGGCGCGCATCGCCAACATTTCGCTCGACGAGCTGGGCAAGACTATTTTCTCGGCCTCCATCTCCGACGACAAGCCCGCCGACGCGCTGCTGTTCACGGATTTCAAGGACTTCCATATTGCCGACCACGACTTCGGCGTCAGCCAGATCACCTGCGTCGATTCCAGCCACATGATGGAGCGCAAGGACGAGTTCCTGTCCGTCATGCAGAAGACGATGAACGAGCGCGGCTACACGCTCATGATCCTCATGCTGACGGACGTGCTGCTGGAGGGCACGCATCTTCTCTACCTCGGCGACGAGGACATCATCACGCAGGCCTTCGGCGTCAAGCTCAAGGATCACAGCTGCTTCCTGCCGGGCGTCGTGTCCCGGAAAAAGCAGGTCATCCCGATGCTGACTGCGCTGTGGGGCTGAGCGCGCAGGTCAAAGGAGTCTTTTTCATGCGTCTTATTTTCATTCGCCACGCCGAGCCCGATTACGAGCACGACTCGCTCACCGAAAAGGGCTGGCGCGAGGCAAGGCTGCTGGCCCGCCGCACAAAAAACTGGCAAGTCGACGATTTCTGCGTTTCCCCGCTTGGCCGCGCGCGGGACACCGCGTCCTTTACGCTCCAGGAGCACGGAAAGACGGCGGCGGTCATGGACTGGCTGCACGAATTTCAGGGCGCGCTGCCGGACGGGAACGGCGGGGAACGCATCTGCTGGGATCTGATGCCCGATGTCTGGACGGCGCAGCCGGAGCTTCTGCAGCCCGCCGGCTGGGAAAATGCGCAGATTCTGCAGGGGACGAACGTCAAGGCGGAATATGACCGCGTGACCGCCGGACTGGACGCGCTGCTTGCGTCATACGGCTATACGCGGCAGGGCGGGTATTATGCCTGCAGCCAAACCTGCGGGAAGACCATCGTCTGCTTCTGCCACTTCGGCATCACGGCGGTTTTGCTGTCGCATCTGTGGAACGTCAGCCCGTTTACCGTCCTGCACGGGGCATTTCTGGCCCCGTCGTCTGTGACCGTTCTGAACGCGGAGGAACGGCAGCCGGGCATCGCATACTTCCGCTGCCAGATGCTGGGGGATACCTCGCATCTTCTGATCGGCGGCGAGCCGGTATCCTATTACGCCTCCTTCGCCGACCCCTTCCAGGGCTGACGCAGCCCGCCTCCCCAAAAGGCTCCCCTTTCAAGGGGAGCTGTCAGCGAAGCTGACCGAGAGGCCGCGGCAGGCAGCTGCGAAAACAGAAGCCTTTCGGCGGATTCGCAGGTACCCACTCATTCGGTTGTAGGGGCCGACGACTCTGTCGGCCCAATCAATAATGCTGTGGATTTCCGAAAAAACACTGCATTCTGTTGGCGGACAGAGTCGTCCGCCCCTACAGTGAAATGGAGAAGTGTATACGCATTCGTCGGGAATCGTGTGAAATCCGAAACATTGTACCACACAACCTCTCCGACCCGGCTCCGCCGGGCCACCTCCCCTTTCAGGGGAGGCTTTTGTTACGCCTGCCCCTCCCGCCGTGCGGCGGGAGGCGCGTTTCTTGTTCTTGACATTTCTGCCGCCGGTGCTATGATAGGGGATATTCCACAGGGAAACTGGTTATAAAGGGATGATTCTATGATCCGGACAGAACGGCTTGTGCAGTCCTTTTTGGAGCTGGCTGCGATCGACAACCCCACGCTCCACGAGCGGGCGCTGAGCGAGTGCCTGCGGCAGCGGTTTGCCGCGCTCGGCATTGCGCTGGAAGAGGACGGCGCGGGCGCCATGATCGGCGGCAGCGCCGGGAATCTTTACGCATATCTGCCGGGCGACGAGACGCTTGCGCCCATTTTGCTGTCGGCGCACATGGACGCGGTCGCGCCCGCGTGCGGAAAAAAGCCTGTGCTGCACCCGGACGGCCGCATCACCTCCGACGGAACGACCGTTCTCGGCGCGGACGATGTGTCCGGCCTCTGCGCGATTCTGGAGGCCGTGACCTCCGTTCTGGAGGACGGCGCGCCGCACCGGCCCGTCGAGCTTCTGTTTGACGTCGCGGAGGAGAGCTACTGCACCGGCATTCAGCAATTTGATTTTTCCCGCCTGCGCTCGAAGACGGCCTATGTCTTCGATCTCAGCGGCCCGGTCGGCAGCGCGGCGTATCAGGCGCCCAGCATCGTGTCCTTCCGCGCGGAATTCACCGGCCGCGCCGCGCACGCCGCGTTTTCTCCCGAGGAGGGTCTGCACGCCATCAAGGCGGCGGCCGAGGCCGCGGCGCACATCGACTGCGGCCGTGTCGGCGATCTGACCGTCAATATTGGCACGATCACGGGCGGAACGGCGGACAACATCGTGCCGGAGACATGCGTTCTGACCGGCGAAGCGCGCGGCTTTGACCATCCGCTGGTGCTGCAAAGGCTGGCGGAGATCGAAGCGACTGTCCGGCAGGCCGCCTCGCGCTTCGGCTGCGCCGTCCGGTTCACAACCGAAACGCTCTGCCAGGCCTTCCGGGCGGACCCGGAGGGGCAGGCTGCGCAGCGCTTCCGCGCGGCCTGCGCGTCAGCCGGACTGGAAAGCAGTCTGACCGTGACCTACGGCGGCAGCGATAACAATCACTTCTGCCTGCACGGCCTGACCGGACTTGTCGTCGCGCCCGGCATGAATTCCTGCCACAGCTGCCAGGAATACACGAGCGCGGACGAGCTCACGCGCGCGGCAAGGATCGCCGAAGCGCTGATCGTATCGAGGAAGTGACGCGGAATGAAAACGCCTCTGCATTATCAGATGACCGAATACGACTGCGGCCCCATCACGGTGATGAACGCGATCATCTACCTGTTTGACCGCGAACAGATCCCGCCGGATCTAATCCGCAATATCATGCTCTACTGCCTCGACGGCTACGGCGCGGAGGGCGCGCCCGGCAAGAGCGGCACGACGCGCGCAGCGATGATGTTCCTCAGCAATTTCCTGTGCAGCTTCGGCCGCACGGGCCAGCTGGATATTTCCAGCCGCTATCTGTCCGGCGGCTGCGTGCGCGTGAGCCAGAACAGCAGCGTCACCGACTGCCTGTGCCGCGGCGGCGCGGTCGTCGTGCGGCTGTATCTGCTGGACGATCCGCATTATATCCTCCTGACCGGCGTGGACGGCGAACGCATCTATGCGTTCGACCCCTATCTGCTCGAAGAGCCGCTGCCGGAACGAGACATCGTTGTGACCGACGCGCACCCGTACCGCTACAACCGCATCATCCCCTTCTCCTATTTCAACCGCACCGGCCATACCCAGTATGCCCTCGGCGAAACCTCCGGCCGCGAGGCCGTCCTGCTCTTCAATACCCACACAGAGCTGACCGAGGAAAAGACGATCGAATACATCATCTGAGCCCAAGGCCCGACCGCTCCTGCCGGAGCGGCCGGGCTTCGTTTGAGGGAGGAACAGAAAAAGGTTGACAAATGTAGCCTTTCATGCTATATTGAGTCTACAGAAGTAAACCAAGGAGGGAACCCCATGCAATTATGTCAAAGCGAATGGACCGTGCTGCAGAGCCTGTGGGAGCGGCAGCCGCAGACGCTCATGCAGCTGGTGGAGGATCTGAAGCGCCGCGCCGGATGGTCAGCCAGCACGAGCAAGACCATGGCAAGCCGCATGACGGAAAAGGGCCTTCTGCGCTACGAGGGCAAACCCCGGCGCTATTACCCGAACGTCACCCGCGAGGAGGCGGGGCTGGAAGAGACGGAGCAGCTGCTCTCCCGCGCGTTCGGCGGGAAGCTCGGCCTGCTGGTCAGCAATTTTGCCGACCACGGAAAAATCGGAAAGGACGAGCTGGACGAGCTTTACGCCATTCTGAACCGGGCCGCGGGCCGCGAAGAATAGGGGAGGAGAACCATGCTGGAAATTCTCGTTTCGTCGACCGTTCTGATCCTTGCGCTGGCCGCGCTGCGCTTTCTCCTGCGCGGAAAAATCAGCCCGCGCCTGCAATACGCGCTGTGGCTGCTGGCCGCGCTGCGGCTCCTGCTGCCGGTCTCGCTGGTCAGGAGCCCTGTCAGCGTGATGAACGCCGTTCCGGACATGCCCGCCGCCGTGCAGCGGCTGACGGCCCCGGCCGACCGCCGCGCCCCGCAGACGGACAGCACACAGCCCCCGGCGCAGACGGTATCCGAGCCGGAGACTGCGCCCGTAAAGATACAGACGCAGCTGCCGGCCGGTACAATTTTGAAACTTGTCTGGCTGACCGGCGCGGCAGTGCTGGCACTCTTGATGCTGACGCAGAATCTGCTGTTTCTCCGGAGGCTCAAAAAGCTCCGGCAGCCGTTCGCCTGCCCGGAAAGTCCAATTCCGGTCTGGGTGGCGTCCGGACTGCCGTCGCCGTGCCTCGCGGGGCTGTTCCGGCCTGCGATTTATCTTACGCCCGAAGCGGCGCAGGACGCGGATACGTGCAGATTTGTCCTCCGGCATGAGCTGGCGCATTTTTACGCAAAGGACCAGCTTTGGAGCCTCCTGCGTCTCATCTGCCAGTGCGTATACTGGTTCGATCCCTTCGTGTGGCTGGCTGCGTCACTTTCCCGGCGCGACTGTGAGCTGGCCTGCGACGCGAGGGTGCTGAAAGACCTCGATCTTGGCAGCCGGGCGGACTATGGCCGCGCGCTGCTCAGCCTTGTCGCACCGAAGCGGGCAAGGGGCCAGCTGCTGTCCTGCGCGACGACGATGCAGCTGGGCCGGAAGAGCCTCAGAGAGCGCATCACGCTCATTGCCAAAAAGCCGAAAATGGCGGCGTATACCCTCGTTTTCGTGCTGATTTTAAGCCTTGTCCTGACGGCCTGCACGTTTACCGGCGCGCCCGCGCAGCCCGAACCGGAGCCTGTACCGGAGCCCGCGCAGACAGAACCGGAGCCGGTACAGCCGGAGGAACCGCCGGTCGATACGGAAGAACCGCAGCCCGTTGAAAATGAGCCGGAGGCCAGCTTCCAGATGGCCTTCCCGATGCTGGATTACGCGTCGTTCCAGCGCTATCTGGACGATCACCCCGAGACGCTGGACAGCGGCTGGGAGCATATCCGCATCAACGAAGCGGGCTTCGACGACGAGGGTACGAGCATCGAGACCAAACAGGGCGATCAGGTGCTGGCCGTCGACGCGGAATACGGCATCCTTCTCGTGCGCATCACTGGCGACGGTTATCGCGGCGTGCTGGCGATCTGCCGCTACCCGGAGCTTCTGCGGCTGGAAATGGCGGAAAACTACGGCGTCGAAGGGGAGCTGGCAGGCTCTATCGCGTCGCGCACCGGCGGCATTCTCGCCATGAACGCCAACGGCTTCCAGGACCCCAACGGCAAGGGCAGCGGCGGCCAGCTCGCGGGCTGGTGCATGGCGCAGGGCGAAGAGCACGGCTATCACTTCGGCGGCGACGTCTACCAGCGCATCGAGCTGAGCGAAAACGGCCTTGACTGCCGCATCGTGCCCGCGTCCGACCCGGTCGGCGAAGGGACGTACAACGCCGCCGAATTCACGCCCGTCCTGATCAAAGACGGCGAAAAGCTCGAGGATTCCTTCTGGACGGGCGAGCAGCCGCGCGCCTGCTTCGGCACCGGCGATCAGGGCATTTACATGCTCGTCATCGAGGGCCGCTACCCCGACGAGGGCATCCGCGGCACGAGCGTCAACACGTGTTCGGATATCCTGCTTTCCTACGGCTGCCGGAATGCACTCAACATGGACGGCGGCTCGAGCGCGATCTTGTGGTACGACGGCGAATATATCACGCAGTCGTCATCCTCGTTCCTGCGCTACACTGGCGGCCGCCCGCTGCCGAACGCGTGGGTCTACGGGTGAATTTTCATGTTGACAATCGCAGGAAATGTGGTAGAATAACTGCGATATTGGAAAACCGCGTTGAAAAACCGAGCGTTCCGGTGCTGCTTTCAGAGAGAAGGGGACGGTGAGAGCCCTTCAGCAGGCCTGTCCGCAGCCAGTTTGGAGCGGCCGCGCGAAAGCGCGGCGGGTGCTTCCCGATACAGAAGCGCCGAGATATGCGCAAGCATAATCAGGGTGGTACCGCGACCGACCTCGCCCCTGTCACAGGGGCGGGGTTTTATATTTGTAGGGGCCGATGCCCACATCGGCCCGGCAGAACGCACCAAACCGTAACCAAGCGCCCCTTTTCTCCCCATTCTTTTCCGGCAAGGCGGAAAAGAATGGGCCGTCGGAGACAAAGAGCAGCGATAAGTTGTTTAAAATTTAATGTATATAGAAGGAGTATTTCATCATGGCACACAAGGCATACGGCCTCAATGAGCTGCGCAAGATGTACCTGAAGTTCTTTGAAACGAAGGGCCATCTGCGTCTGCCAAGCTTTTCTCTCGTTCCGCAGAACGACAAATCCATCCTGCTCATCAACGCAGGCATGACCCCCATGAAGCCCTGGTTCACCGGCGAGGAAGAGCCCCCGCGCCACCGCGTCACCACCTGTCAGAAGTGCATCCGCACCGGCGACATTGAAAACGTCGGCCATACGGCCCGTCACGGCACGTATTTTGAGATGCTGGGCAACTTCTCCTTCGGCGATTACTTCAAGAAGGAAGCCATTCCCTGGGCATGGGAATTCCTGACCAGCCCCGAGTGGGTCGGCCTTGAGCCCGACCGTCTGTATCCGTCCGTCTTCGCGGGCAACGAGACGACCCCCGCTGACGACGAGGCCTTCGCCATCTGGCGCGACGTGATCGGCATTCCCGAAAACCGCATCTTCCGCTTCGGCAAGGAGGATAACTTCTGGGAGCATGGCTCCGGCCCGTGCGGCCCGTGCTCCGAGATCTATTACGACCGCGGCGAGCAGTACGGCTGCGGCAAGCCCGGCTGCACCGTCGGCTGCGACTGCGACCGCTATGTCGAGGTCTGGAACATCGTCTTCTCCCAGTTCAATAACGACGGCCACGGCAACTATACCGAGCTCAAGCAGAAGAACATCGACACCGGCATGGGCCTCGAGCGTCTGGCCTGCGTGTGCCAGAACGTCGCATCCCTGTTCGATGTCGACACCGTCATGAACATCACGAACAAGGTCTCCGAGATCACCGGCGCGCACTATGAAGAGTCCGACAAGACCGACGTGTCGCTCCGCGTCATCACCGACCATATCCGCTCTTCGACCTTTATGATCTGCGACGGCATTCTCCCGTCCAACGAGGGCCGGGGCTACGTCCTGCGCCGTCTGCTGCGCCGCGCCGCGCGTCACGGCAAGCTGCTGGGCGTCAACGAACCCTTCCTCTATCAGGTCGTGGACACCGTCGTGCATGAAAACGAGTGCCAGTACCCCGAGCTGCGCGAAAAGCAGTCCTATATCACTCGCGTCATCCGCACCGAGGAAGAAAACTTCGCCAAGACCATCGACGGCGGCATGAAGATCTTCTCCGAAATGCTGGAGAGCCACAAGGCCAAGGGCGAGACGACCTTCTCCGGCGCGGACGCGTTCAAGCTCTATGATACCTACGGCTTCCCCATCGACCTGACGAACGAAATGGTCGCCGAAGAGGGCATGCAGGTCGACGAAGCGGCCTTCAAGCAGCTCATGCAGGAGCAGAAGGTCCGCGCGCGCGAAGCGCGCAAGGCGCTGGGCGATCTCGGCTGGGCCGGCGTCGAATTCGGCAAGGATATCCCCGCCACGACCTTCATCGGCTATACCAACATGGAAGCCGAGGGCAAGATCGTCGCCATCGTCGCAGACGATGATCTGCAGGGCGCCATTACGGCAGGCCAGAATGCCATCCTCGTCCTCGACCAGACCCCGTTCTACGCCGAAATGGGCGGCCAGGTCGCAGACCGCGGCACGATCCGCACCGAAACCGCCGAATTTACCGTCACTGACGTTCAGAAGAACAAGGGCGGCAAATTCATGCATTACGGCAAGCTCGTTTCCGGCTCTCTGGCCGTCGGCGATACCGTGACTGCTGCTATCGACGAGACCCGCCGCAAGGCCATCATGCGCGCGCATTCGGCAACGCATCTGCTGGACTATGCCCTGCGCACCGTCCTCGGCGATCATGCCCATCAGGCGGGCTCCCTTGTCGAGCCCGACCGTCTGCGCTACGACTTCACGCACTTCTCTGCCGTCACCGCCGACGAGCTGGTCAAGATCAGCCGCCTCGTCAGCGAGCTCGTGCTGGACGGCATGCGCGTCGAGACGAAGGAAATGCCCATCGCCGAGGCCAAAAAGCTCGGCGCGATCGCGCTGTTCGGCGAAAAGTACGGCGATGTCGTGCGCGTCGTGAACATGGGCGGCAAGTCCATCGAGCTCTGCGGCGGCACCCATGTCGACAATACCGCCAAGGTCGGCCCCTTCCGCATCACAAGTGAATCCTCCGTCGCCTCCGGCGTGCGCCGCATCGAGGCCGTCACGGGCGAAGCGTTCCTCAATCTCGTCGACGAGATGAACATGCGTCTGGTCAAGGCCGCCGAGCTGCTCAAGACCACGCCGATGGAGCTTATCAACAAGGCCCAGAGCAGCATGAACGAGATCCGCGAGCTGCACCAGACCATCGAGAAGATGAAGGATAAGCTCTTTGCGGGCGATGTGGACAGCCTGATGTTCTCCGCCAAGGACGTAAACGGCCTAAAGGTCGTGACGGCCAGCCGCGAGAATACCGACGCAAACGACCTGCGCAAGCTGGGCGATTTCCTGCGCGACAAGAACCCGAACACCGTCGCGGCCCTCGGCGCCGTCAACGGCGAAAAGGTCACGCTGCTTGCCGTCTGCGGCAAAAATGCCGCCGCACGCGGCATCAAGGCGGGCGATATCATTAAAAACATCGCGCCCATCGTCGGCGGCAAGGGCGGCGGCAAGCCGGATTCCGCCATGGGCGGCGGCACGAACGCCCTCAAGCTCGACGATGCGCTGGCGGCTGTCGACGACTATGTCGCGGCCAATGTCAAAGACTAAAGGAGGAAGCAACATGTCTGATTGCCTGTTCTGCAAGATCATTGCGGGCGAGATCCCGTCGGCGAAGGTCTATGAAGACGACCTCTGCTATGCCTTCAAGGATATCAATCCCCTCGCACCCCTGCATTTTCTCGTCGTCCCGAAGCAGCATTTTGCCTCCGCTGCCGAGGTCACGCCGGAAAATGAGGCCGTGATCGGCCATATCTATACGGTCATCGCGAAGCTCGCGAAGGAGCAGGGCTTCGCCGACGGCTACCGCGTCGTGACGAACGTCGGCGAGCTCGCCGGGCAGACCGTCCATCACATCCACTTCCACGTGCTCTCCGGCAAGCAGCTCGGCAGCTTCAACTAAGGCCCGTGAAAAGCCGCACCGTTCTTTTCCTGCTGGGCGCGCTGTGCCTGCTGGCGGCGCTGGGTCTTACGGTCTGGAACCTCCGGACCGCAGGCCGCGCGCAGACCGCCGCGGCGGCCGCCGTGCAGCAGCTGGAGCCGCTGATCGCCGCACCCGCGCAGGAGCCGGCCGGAGCGCAGGACGCGCCCGCGTCCGAGCCGGCCGTGCCGGAGATCCCGGACTATCTCCTGAACCCCGGCATGGCCATGCCGGTCGTCGTGGTCGACGGCGTGGCCTATATCGGCATTCTGGACATCCCCGCGCTGGAGCTGACGCTTCCGGTCACGGGCGAGTGGAGCTATGACCGGCTGAAGATCGCGCTTAGCCGCTACGCGGGCTCGGCCTATCTCGACAATCTGATCGTCATGGGGCATAATTACCCGGCGTTTTTCAAAAATCTCGGGGATCTTCGCCCCGGCGACGAGGTTCGCTTTACCGACGCGGACGGGAACGTCTTTTCCTACACCGTCGCCGATCTTGAGCAGCTGCGCGCCGCGCAGGTCTCGGATATGATCACCGGCGACTGGGATCTGACGCTGTTCACCTGCACCCCCGGCGGCCAGCTCCGCATCGCCGTCCGCTGCATCCGCACAGACGCCTGACGCGAAGTGCCTGAGGGGATTCGAACACCGCAAATTTCGGAGCTCTGCAATATTTGCGTATAACCCTGGTAGGGGCGGACGACTCTGTCCGCCCGCAGAACGCAGCGTTTTCACGGAAAGCGGCGGCAAATTCGCAGCATTTTTCGGGCCGACAGAGTCGTCGGCCCCTACAGGAGAGAGGCGTTTTTGCACCATCCTCTCACGAAAAACAGAATTATTTACACAAAAGAGCCCGGCGTCCGCGTATGCGGACGCCGGGCTGTGCACTTATTTTTCCTTATAGTAGAGCATACAATGGCAGTAGCCCTCGAAGTCGGGATCCTTGATCTGATTGCGGAATTCCTCGCACATGCACTTGTTTTCCTCCGTGCGGGCGAGTCTGCACGGGCAGTAGCCGCCGGTGCGCTTCAGGCCCTCCTTGATGCGGGCGACGACCTCCTTGTCCTCGTTCAGCCGTACCTTCAAAGCGCCTCCAGCTCCTTCTTGAGCGCGTCCTTTTCGCGGTAGCCGACCAGACGCTTCACGACCTTGCCGCTCTTGACGCACAGCAGCGTCGGGATAGACTCGATCTGGAACTCCATAGCCAGATCGCGCTCGTCGTCGACGTTGACCTTGCAGAATTTCACGCCGGGAACCTCCGGCTCCAGTGCCTCCATCACGGGCGCAAGCATCATGCACGGGCCGCACCAGCTTGCCCAGAAATCCACCACGACGGGCGTCTGGGCCTGCATGACTTCCTGTTCAAAGTTATCCAGTGTTACGATCGTCATATTCGCGTGACCTCCCTGTTTTTCATTAGAATCCCACGCCTTGTCCGGTTTATGCCCCAGGTAACCGCAGACGATTGGATCATCGGTTACCCAGACGGTCGCAGATGGCCTGCGCGGCGGGGGTTTTGTGCATGGCGAGCAGCGACTGGCGCATGATGAGGCGCTCTTCGTCGCATTCCAGCAGACGTTTGCAGAGCGCGGCGATGGCCTCCGGCGAATCCGCCGTGGCCGCGCCGCCGTGCGAAACGAAAAATTCCAGATTCGGCGTCTCGCAGCCGCCGACCACATTGACCAGCACCATCGGCAGTCCCTTGACCATGGCCTCCGTCGTGCTGATGCCGCCGGGCTTCGTCAGGAACAGATCGGCGCTGTCCATCATGACGGAGACGTCGCTGATGTACCCGCAGATGTGGATGTTGGGCTTGTCCGCGAATTTTCGCTGCATGCGCCGCAGGAGCTGACGGTTGCTGCTGCACGCCACAGTCACATCATACTCCACCGGAAGCGAATTTGCAAGCAGCTGCGTGATTTCTTCCATCGGCCCGCAGCCCATGCTGCCGGTCATCATCAGCAGATGCCGGTGCGACGGGTCAAGGCCGACGGCCTTTTTGGCCTCCTGCACCGGCTGGCAGGAATAGAGCTCCGCGCGCACCGGGATGCCGAGCGGCGCGATCGTGTCCGGGCTGACGCCGTTTTTGACGAACAGGCCGGTCAGCGCCGCGTCCGGAATAACGCAGGTGTCGAGCCGCATGCGGTCGCACGACGGGCTTGCGGTATAGTCCGTGGCGATGAACATGGTCTTGACGGGCAGGGGAGACTCCCTCTGGATAAACGTCAGCATCAGCGCCGGGAACAGATGGACGCACACGACCGCGTCATAGCCGCCCGCGAGGATCGACGCGCGCAGCCGCTTGCACCCGCGCCGCAGGATGCGGCAGGCGGCGGAGGACTCGTCAAACGACGCCGGGTGCTCCTCCGCGTATTGATAGCCCTTGTTGTAGAGCTTGGGGAAGTAGCGGTAAAAGCGTACGTGCCAGCCGCTTACAAAGCGGCTCGTGCCCTTGGAGACATATAACAGCGCGTCGTCCGTCTCATACGTGTGGCCGCGCCTCAAAAGCTCCGTGCCGATGGCTTTGGCACAGGAATTGTGTCCGCCGCCGGTGTTGCAGCTGAGGATCAGTACCTTCATGCTTCGTTGCTCCTTTTTGCGCGCATCCGCTCGTAAAGCCGGACAAGGCGCGGGCGGTTGTAGCGCTGGATCAGAATAAAAATCAGATTGCCGAAAATCGCGTAGACCAGATACAGAAGGATCCCCCACGCGCACGGCCAGATGAAGATCACGCCGAGCCCGGCCAGCATCAGAAGCGCATGCGTCGCCTCCGCCGCGCAGGTCTCGCGGATCATGACGAGCAGCGTCTGTTCGTCCGGCCGTGCGGACAGCTTCTTGGGCGGCATGAGCTTCGGAAACAGCTTGCTCATATCCGGTACCCGGCTCTGCCAGCGCGCGATGCCGAGTGCCTCATAGACCTTCCCGTCCCGCTCGAACGCGAACGCGCGGTAAGGAAAGCGCGTGTAGTCGAACCACGTCTTCGGCACGAGCCGTCCGAGCAAAAAGCTCAGAACGCCCAGCCCGGCAAGATAACAGGCGCATTTCAAAAACGGCACGGTCCGGCTCACGTCCTTTCTGCAAATCTGCGCACCCCTGCAAAGCGCTGCAGGAGCCTGCCGCGCCCCGATCTTAATTCGATATAATTGTATCAAATTCGCGCCGATCTGCCTATGGGCACATTTTCATTTCTGCCCATTCGCGGTTTTCTGCGGAAATTTGTGATTTTTCATGAATTTGGAACAAATCGATTGCCGAAACCGTCAAACTATGGTATCCTGAATACACTGGTATAAAACCTTCAGGCAATTCCGTTTATTCAAAGATCAGAAAAGGAGCGTAATCAAATGGGACTTATCAAAGCGGCACTCGGCGCTGCCGGCGGCGTGATGGCCGATCAGTGGCTTGAGTATTTCTATTGCGATTCTCTTCCGGAAAACGTCATGGCCGTCAAGGGCCAGAAGCGCACCTCCGGCCGCAGCAGCAATACCAAAGGCTCGGACAACATCATCTCCAACGGCTCTGTGATCGCCGTCGCCGACGGCCAGTGCATGGTCATCGTCGATCAGGGCAAGGTCACGGAATTCTGCGCGGAGCCGGGCGAATTCAAGTACGATTCCTCGACCGAGCCGTCTTTGTTCTACGGCAAGCTGGGCAAGAACATTCTCGACACCTTCAAGAATATCGGCAAGCGCTTTACCTTCGGCGGCGAGCCTCCCAAGGATCAGCGCGTGTATTATTTCAACACCAAGGAGCTCATCGGCAACAAATACGGCACGCCTTCTCCCGTTCCGTTCCGCGTGGTCGACCAGCGCGCCGGGATCGACATCGACATCGCCATCCGCTGCTTCGGCGAATACAGCTACCGCATCTGCGACCCGATCCTGTTCTACACGAACGTTTGCGGCAATGTCAGCGGCGACTATACCCGCGACCGCCTCGACAGCCAGCTCAAGACCGAGCTGCTGACCGCGCTCCAGCCCGCGTTTGCCAAGATATCCGAGCAGGGCATCCGCTATTCGGCGCTCCCCGGCCACACGATGGAAATGGCCGACGCGCTCAACGACGTGCTTTCGTCCAAGTGGCGCAATCTGCGCGGTCTTGAGATCGTCTCGTTCGGCGTCTCGTCCGTCAAGGCGAGCGAGGAAGACGAGGCCATGCTCAAGGAGCTGCAGCGCAACGCGGCCTTTATGGACCCGACGAGAGCGGCGGCGCATCTGGTCGGCGCGCAGGCCAGCGCCATGCAGGCTGCCGCTAACAACCAGAACGCAGGCCCGGCCATGGCCTTCATGGGCATGAACATGGCGGGACAGGCCGGCGGCGTGAACGCGCAGAGCCTCTATCAGATGGGCGCGCAGCAGCAGGCCGCGCCCGCCGCGGCAGGCTGGACCTGCGCCTGCGGCCAGAGCGGCATCACCGGAAAATTCTGCCCGAACTGCGGCAAGGCCAAGCCCGCGCCCGCTCCGGCGGCCGGAAGCTGGAAATGCGCCTGCGGCGCGACAGCCACCGGAAAATTCTGCCCCGAGTGCGGCAAGCCCAGACCCGCCGCGGACGGCTGGACGTGCAGCTGCGGCGCGGTGAACAAGGGCAAATTCTGCGCGGAGTGCGGCAAGCCCAAACCTGCCGGAACGCCCAAGTACAAGTGCGACAAGTGCGGCTGGGAGCCCGAGGATCCGGCCCATCCGCCCAAATTCTGCCCCGAATGCGGCGACCCGTTTGACGACGGCGATATTGTGCTTTAATTGAGTCTTTCTGCCCGCGCTTTTTTGCGCGGGCAGATCCATCACAGGAGGCGAAAAACTGCATGGCAGACCAGATCACCAATTATAAATGCCCTGCGTGTACCGGCCCGCTGCATTTTGTCGGCGCGTCCGGGAAGCTCGAATGCGACTACTGCGGCTCGTCCTATTCCGTGGAGGAGATCGAGGCGCTCTATGAAAAGAAGGACGAACGGGCTGCGCAGGCTGCCGCGGAGGCCGAACAGAAGGCTGCGCAGCAGCCCGACGAGGGCGAATGGGCCCAGCCGGAGGGCGCAGACTGGGCGGAACCCGGCATGAAGAGCTATTCCTGTCCGTCGTGCGGCGCGGAGCTCATCTGCGACGAGACGACGGCGGCCACGAGCTGCCCCTACTGCGGCAACACGACCATCGTCCCTGGCCAGCTCTCCGGCGCACGCAAGCCGGATTACATCATTCCCTTCAAGCTCAGCAAGGAGGACGCGGTCGCGGCGCTTAAAAATCATTATAAGAAAAAGCCCCTTCTGCCGAAGGTCTTCTCCGCGCAGAACCATATTGAAAAGATCCAGGGCGTCTATGTTCCGTTCTGGCTCTTCAACGGCAGCGCGGATGCGGATATCCGCTATAAATGTACCCGCTCCATGACCCACCGCGAGGGCGACTACGACGTGACCGACACGCAGCACTTCATGGTTTACCGCGCGGGCACGGTCGAATTCGAAAAGATCCCCGTCGACGCATCGAGCAAGATGCCGGACGAGAATATGGATTCCATCGAGCCGTTTGATTACAAGGAGCTCAAGACCTTCTCCAACGCATATCTGCCCGGCTTTCTGGCCGACAAATATGACGTGAGCGTCGACGACTGCGCGCCGCGCGCCGACGAGCGCTGCAAGGCCAGCTGCGAAGGCGCGATGCGCAGCAGCGTGACCGGCTATGCTACCTGCGTGCCAGAGGAGGAACACGTCCGTATCCGCCGCGGCAAGGTGCAGTACGCGATGCTGCCCGTCTGGATGCTGCACACGAAGTGGAAGGGCAAGGATTACCTGTTCTCCATGAACGGGCAGACCGGCAAGCTGACGGGCGACCTGCCCGTCTCGTGGGGCCGGTTCTGGGCATATTTTGCCGGGATCGCAGGCGGACTGGCCGCGGTGCTGGGCGTGCTGCTGTTTGCATTATAAGGGGGGTGCCGGGATGAAAAAACGAATTTTTTGTCTGCTCGCAGCCCTGATGCTGCTGCTCGGCCTGAGCGTGAGCGCTTCGGCCTATGAGTCCGCGCATGTGATCGACACCGAGCAGCTGCTCTCCGACGAAGAAGGCGACGCGCTGGAAGCGCGCTGTCAGGAGGTGGAGGATACCTTCGGCTGCGGCGTATATATCGTCACGATCGACGATTACTCCCTGTATTATGAGGCGGGATCCATCGAGGATTTCACCGAATCGGTCTTTCTGGATCTCGGTCTCGGCGCAGGGGAGGATCAGAACGGCATCCTGCTGGCGCTCAGCATGGCCGAGCGCGATTACGATCTCTGCGCGCACGGCATGATCGGCAACCGCTCGTTTACGGACTATGGCAAGGGCGTGCTCGCCGAGCGCTATTTCCTGAGCGAGTTCGGAAGCGACAACTGGTACGCGGGCTTTGACCGCTATGTGGACGGCTGCACGGAATTCCTCCGAATGGCCGCGCAGGACGAACCATTTGATCGGGATACGGATCCTGAGCGGCTCGAGGATATCGGCGTGCTCAAGTGGATCGTCGTGATCGTTGTACCGCTGCTCACGGCGCTGGTCGTCTGCCTTGTCATGAAGGGCAAAATGAAGACCGCCCGCAAGCAGACCCACGCCGACGCCTACATCCCGCAAAACGGCGTCCGGATGCTCCGGCAGGAGGATGTTTACCTCACCACCACGCAGACCCGCGTGAAGATCGAGACCCAGAAATCCGGCGGCGGCACCTCCGTCAACTCCGGCGGCTTCTCCCACAGCAGCGGGAAATTCTGAGTAAGCCCCAAAGACCGCAAAAGGCTTCCCTTGGGCGCAAGGGAAGCTGGCCCGAAGGGCCTGAAGGGATTCGAACCCTGCAGATTTTAACCGTAGCCCCGGCGCAGTTGTAGGGGCCGATGCCTACATCGGCCCACTGGGAAGTTACGAATTCGCCGAAGATTCCCGTAAAAACAGTGTAATCTGCCGGGCCGATGTGGGCATCGGCCCCTACAGAGGCTGCGGCGAATCCGTACCGCTCTGCAAATTTTAACGCAAAACCCCCGGCGCAGTCTCCTGCTTGAGACCGCGCCGGGGGTTTGCTTTTATTATGCCAGCGTTGCCGCCATGACCGCCTTGATGGTGTGCATGCGGTTTTCCGCCTCGTCGAAGACGATGGACTGGCTGCTTTCAAAGACCTCGTCTGTGACTTCCATCGCGTCGAGCCCGTACTTTTCGCTGATCTGCTTGCCGATGGTGGTGTTCAGATCGTGGAACGCGGGCAGGCAGTGCATGAACCGGCACTGCGGCCCGGCCTGCGCCATGAGCTTCGCGTTGACCTGATAGGGGAGCAGGTCATGAATTCTCGTCTGCCAGACCGCATCCGGCTCGCCCATCGAGACCCACACGTCGGTGTAGATCACATCCGCGCCCTGCACCGCGTGCATCGGATCCGTGTCGAATTCCAGAACCGCGCCGGTCTGTGCCGCGATTTTCTGGCACGTTTCGATCAGCGCCTTGTCCGGGAAATATGCCTCCGGCGCGCACGCGACAAAGTGCATGCCCATCTTCGCGCAGCCGACCATGAGAGAGTTGCCCATGTTGTACCGCGCGTCGCCCATATACACGAGCTTTTTGCCCCTCAGGCCGCCGAAATGCTCCTGGATCGTCAGAAAATCGGCCAGGATCTGCGTGGGATGGAATTCGTTCGTCAGTCCGTTCCAGACGGGGACGCCCGCGTATTTTGCCAGATCCTCGACGATCTGCTGTCCGTAGCCGCGGTATTCGATGCCGTCGTACATGCGGCCGAGGACGCGCGCGGTGTCGGCGATGGACTCCTTTTTGCCGATCTGCGAGCCGGACGGGTCGAGATACGTGACCGTCATGCCCAGATCATGCGCCGCGACCTCGAACGAGCAGCGCGTCCGCGTGCTGGTCTTTTCGAAAATGAGCGCGGCCTGCTTGCCTTCGCACAGGCGATGGGGGACGCCGGCCTTTTTCTTCGCCTTGAGCTCGGCGGCGAGCGTCAGAAAGTCCGCGATCTGCTCCGGTGTAAAATCAAGCAGCTTTAAAAAGCTCTGTCCTTTGATATTCATAGTGTTCTCCTTCATTGATGCGCCGCGAGGAAGGACGCGACGGAATCCAGCTGCGCCTGCACCGACGCGGGGCCGGTGCCTCCGGCGGAAATGCGGCGCGCCACGCAGGTCCTGAGCGAAATTTCTTCATACAGATCGTCCGTGAAGACGTCGGAATAGGTCTTGTAAACATTCAGCGGCAGCTGTTCGAGCACGGTGTCGTGCGCGATGCAGTACGCCACCAGCTGGCCGGAAATTTTATACGCGCTGCGGAACGGAACGCCCTTTTTTGTCAGATAATCGGCCAGATCCGTCGCGTTGATAAAGCCCTTCTGCGCGGCCAGCAGCATGTTTTCCGGCTTCGCGCGCAGGGTCGAGAGCATCGGGGCCATGATCTGCAGACACAGCTTCGTCGTGTCCACGCAGTCAAATACGGCCTCCTTATCCTCCTGCATGTCCTTGTTATAGGCCAGCGGAAGGCCCTTGAGCGTGGTCAGAAGGGCGATGAGATCGCCGTACACGCGGCCCGTCTTGCCGCGGCAGAGCTCGGCCATGTCCGGGTTTTTCTTCTGCGGCATGATGGACGAGCCCGTCGTAAAGCCGCTGTCCAGCTCAATGAACTGAAATTCCCAGCTCGACCACAGGATCAGCTCCTCGGCCAGCCGCGACAGGTGCATCATGATGAGCGCGCACGCGCTCATGAGCTCCACGCAGAAATCGCGGTCGGACACGCCGTCGAGGCTGTTTTCGCATACGGCGGCAAAGCCCAGCTTCTGCGCCTCCCAGACTCTGTCGGTCGGGTACGTCGTTCCGGCCAGCGCGCAGCAGCCGATGGGGGAGGCGTCCGTGCGCTTATACGCGTCCGCAAGCCGCCCGTAGTCGCGCTCGAGCATCATCGCATACGCCAGCAGCTGCTGGCCGAACGTGATCGGCTGCGCCCGCTGCAGATGCGTGTAGCCGGGCATGATGGCGTCCTTGTTTGCCTCTGCCTGCGCATGCAGCGCCTGCATGACGGCAAGCACCAGCGATTGCAGCGCCCCGATCTCGTCTTTCAGGTACATCCGCAGATCGAGCGCGACCTGATCGTTGCGCGAGCGGGCCGTGTGCAGCTTTTTGCCCACGTCGCCGATGCGCTTCGTGAGCTCCGCCTCGACGAACATGTGAATGTCCTCCGCCTGCGGGTCGAGCTGCAAAGCGCCGGATTCCAGATCGGCCAGAATGCCCGCCAGACCATCGATGATCGCGTCCGTGTCCGCCTGCGTCAGGATGCCGCATCTGGCGAGCATCGCGGCATGGGCCATGGAGCCAGTGATATCCTGCCTATACATCCGTCCGTCGACGGCGATCGAAGAGTTGAATGCGTCGGCCAGCGCCGAGGTCTCCCCCTCCGACCGGCCCGCCCAGAGCTTGTTCATGGTATATTCTCCCTGCATGATATTCGCAAAGCCTCCCCTTGCCATGCCCCGCATGGTAAGGGGAGGTGGCATTTTCGAAGAAAATGACGGAGGGGATTTGCTGCAAGTTTCAGGATGTTTCCGAAATTTGGAGCGTTCGAATCCCCTCAGGCCCTTCGGGCCAGCTCCCCTTGTGCCCAAGGGGAGCCTTTTGGGTGCGAGATTTTACAGCTTCCCCTGCTCCCGCAGTGCCTGTACCTTGGTCGGCAGGCCCCAGATGTTGATGAAGCCCTCGGCCTCGGCCTGGTTGAAATCGCTCTCGCCGAACGTGACGAGGTTCTCAGAGTACAGGGAATACGGCGAGGTGATGCCGGCGTTGATCATGTTGCCCTTGTAGAGCTTGATCTTGACCGTGCCGGTGCAGAACTCGTTGGCCTTCTTTGCGAACGCCGTCAGCGCCTCCTGCAGCGGGGTGTACCACTTGCCGTTGTAGATGAGGTCGGCGTAGTCGACGGCCAGCTTTTCCTTCATGTGCAGCGTTTCCTTGTCGAGCGTGAGCATTTCCAGCTGCTCGTGCGCGAAATAGAGGATCGTGCCGCCCGGCGTCTCATAAATGCCGTGATCCTTCATGCCGATGAGCCGGTTTTCGACGATGTCCAGAATGCCGACGCCGTTCTCGCCGCCGAGCTTGTTCAGCTTGCGGATGATGTCGGAGACCTTCATCTTCTCGCCGTCGACGGCCACCGGGACGCCCGCCTCAAAGCTGACGGAAACGGTCGTGGGCGTATCGGGCGCCTGATAGGGGGACACGCCCATTTCGAGGAACAGCGCCTTGTCGAGATCGGGCTCGTTTGCCGGATCCTCAAGATCGAGACCCTCGTGGCTCAGGTGCCACAGGTTCTTGTCCTTGGAGTAGTTCGTCTCGCGGGAGATCTTCAGCGGCACATGGTGCGCCTCGGCATAGTCGATCTCCTCGTCACGGGACTTGATCTCCCACTCTCTCCACGGCGCGATGATCGCCATGTCGGGCGCGAAGCGCTTGATGGCCAGCTCGAACCGGACCTGATCGTTGCCCTTGCCGGTCGCGCCGTGCGCGATGGCGTCAGCGCCCTCGGCCAGCGCGATCTCGGCCAGTTTCTTGCCGATGACGGGCCGCGCGAACGCAGTGCCGAGCAGGTACTTTTCATATTTTGCGTCCATCATGACGGACGGGACGATGATCTCGTCGCACATCTCGTCGGTGAGATCGGCGACGATCAGCTTGCTTGCGCCGGTCTTGATGGCCTTCTCCTCGAGGCCGTCCAGCTCGTCGCCCTGACCGACGTCAGCCGCGACGGCGATGATCTCTGGGTCGTTATAATGCTCCTTCAGCCAGGGGATAATGACCGAGGTATCCAGGCCGCCCGAGTAGGCCAGAACGATTTTTTTGATCTTGCTCTTATCCATCAGAAAACCCTCCATAAAGCTCCGTTGTGCGGTTGTTTTTTCTTTATGCACGTAATATACATGTATTATGCAGAAAAGTCAAGCATAAAATTTATAAATATTCATTTACGTGAAAATCGATGCATAACCATCCGCACATGCCCGCCGTTTTGTGCAGAATGAAAAAAACTTTACTTTTTCCGCCAAAGCGCGTAAAATTTGAGGTAACAGCAGCTGCCTCCCAAGGCTCCCCTTGGAAGAGGAGCTGTCAGCGAAGCTGACTGAGAGGTCGGGCAGCAGGCGGCTGCGAAAAGGGAAAGACCAATGCGAATCCGTACAATCCAAGGCTTCCCTTGGGCACAAGGGAAGCTGTCAGCGAAGCTGACTGAAGGGATTCGAACGCCGCAGGCTTCGGAGCACTGCGATATCATGCAAAACTTTGGCAGGGGCGGGCATCGGCCCCTACAACTGAATGCGCGGGTGCCTGCGAATTCGCCGATGATCAACTCGAAATTACAGCACCCTACCGCAGAACCTCTCCGACTCGGCGTTCCGCCGAGCCACCTCCCCTTTCAGGGGAGGCTTTGACGGGTGCGGCGAAATACTTAAAAATACGAAAGAACACGGAAAGAAGCAGCAGCCCACAATATGCTGCATACGGGAATGAATATGCAAAAAAACGCTAATTTTGGAACGCTCGATCCCCACCGGCGCGACCTCTGCGCCGCCGTTCTGGCGCTCTGCGCGCCGGACTTTGCGGAAAAGCCCGCCTCCGCGCAGGAATTCTTATCCGCACTCTATCAGAAGCTCTGTGCGCGGATGTTCCCGGACGGCCTGCCGGAGAGCCCCGCGCTGACGGCGGACGAGACGGCGTATCTCGCCGCGCTGGAAGCGGCGCTGGCAAACAGGCCGGACGCCTTCGATCCCTATCTCGATCTGCTGCCCCTGCCGGAGAACGCGATTCCCGGCAGCCGCGTGGAGGCGCAGTACGCCCGGTTTGAACAGGCCGTGCGGGAGAGCCGTCTCATGGCCGTCATGCGCCTCGGGATGGAATCGACGCCGTTCGACCCCGCGTCGCATACCATCGGCGTGCACAATATCGCCCTGCATACGGCCATTCTCGCGAAAAGGGCCGGCTTCCCGGTCGATCTGCCGCTGGTCAGCGCGGCGGCGCTGGGGCATGACATCGGAAAATTCGGCTGCCGGGGCGAGGACTTGAGCCGCATCGCCTATCTGCACTATTATTATACCTGGCAGTGGTTCAGCCGGAACGGCATGGAGGAGATCGGCTATATCTCCGCCAACCACTCCACGTGGGATCTGGAATTTGAGAATTTGCCCATTGAGTCGCTGCTTCTCATCTACGCGGACTTCCGCGTCCGCGGCACGAGAGCGCCCGGGGAAAAAGAGCGCATGCGCATCTACTCGCTCAGGGATGCGTATGAGATGATCTTCTGCAAGCTGGCCGATATGACGCCGGAAAAGACGCTCCGCTACCAGAACGTCTATCACAAGCTGACCGATTTTGAAAATCTTCTGCGAAGCCGCGGCGTCAGTCCGGAGCTGACGGAAAATGAACTTCTGCCGCACGAGACAAAGGATCCCTCGCTTATGAACGCGCAGGAGGCGCTCCGGGCGCTGCGCGATCTGACGCTGAGCGGGTCGATCCAGCTCATGCACACGCTCTCGACCGACCAGACGCTCGAGCAGCTGCTCGAACAGGCCAAGGGCGAAAAAAATCTCCAGCGCATCCGCATGTATCTGCGTCTGCTGGAGGAATACAGCACCTATATGAC
>CAKUEH010000010.1 GCA_934646185.1 uncultured Oscillospiraceae bacterium
CTGTTCATCCAGCGCATCGAGGTCGGTGAACGGGAAACAAAATACTCCCGCAATTCCAGCCAGTCTGTCCGCATCATTTACCGGGACATCGGCACGTTGGACAGCGCCATGCAGCCGGACGAGAAGCAGCCGAAGCTGCTCCCGCCGCTGAGCGAAGTCATTCAATTCCCGGCATAAGACGGAGAGAACAGGAAGAGGGAGCGGAGAAATCCGCTCCCTCGCAGGGGGGTGACAGTTTGTGTCCCTGTAAAGGGAAACAGAATGGTTTCAAGGTTTTTCTTTATCCCAAAAACAATGTTTAGCCTTATTTTTAGCCTTGCTGCATAAAAAACACGGACCAGTGCAGGCACCGGTCCGTTAAAAACAAAATTGTTTTTATGCTACATGCACCGTATATGCGGTAACCGTGAAAAAGTCAATTTCCCATCCTTATTCCTGTACCGGACAACGTTTGTCCAGCCCTGAAACATATCGTAATTTCGCTTGTAAAATACGCATAATTTTGTTAAACTGCAAAATTACCGCAGGGACGTACCAGACTGCCCCTGCGGTTTTGTTATTCCTCCGCGCCATGGGAACCGGGCAGCTCCGGATCATCGCGTTTGGCGCATACAGAAAAGCGTTCTGAAAATCAATGATTCTGCCGGCTGGGGTCAGATGGGTTTCCGGGCGGCGGGGGCGGACAGGGCGTCAATGATGGCGTTGATGGAAAACGCGCTCCGCTCGAGCCGGCGGACGATCGTTCCCTCCTGCATCACCAGGATCCGGTCCGACATGCCCAGCAGCTCTTCAAAATTCGAGGAGATCAGAATGACGGACTTCCCTTCCAGCACGAGCTTGTTGATGATATTATAGATCTCGACCTTGCCGCACTGGTCGACATTGCGGCAGGGTTCGTCGATCATCAGGATCTGGCAGCTCGTAAAGATCCACTTGCTCAGCAGCACCTTCTGCTGGTTGCCGCGCGACAGATGCTGTACCTGTTCGTCGTCCTCCGCGGTCTGGATGACCAGCTTTTCGCGGAACGCGCGGCAGACCTCCTGCTCCAGCCGCAGATCCAGATGGTATGGCCCCTGGATACCGCGGATATTCGCCATGGTGATGTTCTGCGCGATGGGAAGATTTTTGCACAGAAGCTCGTCGGCGCTGGCGTCGGAAATATAGCCGATGCCGTGGCGCACGGCGTCGTTCGGGCTGCGCAGGGAGAGCTTTGCCTGATTGAGCGTGATGCTTCCGGTCAGGAGCGGATCGATGCCGAACAACGCCCGCGCCAGCGCGCTGCGCCCGGAGCCGAGGAAGCCGGCGATGCCGAGCACCTCGCCCTTGCGCAGCTGAAGCGACGCGCCGCGCAGGCCGTGCGCCGTGGACAGCCCCTCGGCCTGCAGCACGACGCGGCCGGCGGGCTGATAGATCCGCGGATGGCGCTGGCTTTCCGGCGCTCTGCACAACCGCTCGATCAGCCGTCCGCGGCTGTCGGGGTCGCCCGCGTCCAGCGTGTCCTTGATCTGGCCCTCGCTGATGATGCAGACGCGGTCGCACAGCTCCGCGAGCGATTCGATGTGGTGCGAGATATACAGGACGGACATGCCGCGCGCGCGAAGACTGCGCAGCACGCGGAAGACGGGCGCAAGCTCCTGCACGGTGAGCACGGAGTCCAGCTCGTCCACGATCAGCACGCGCGCGTCGCTGCGCGAGACCTTTACCAGCTCCACGAGCCGCTGCTGCGCCAGATTCAGCTCCTGCGCGGCCGCATGCACGTCGATGCGGCAGCCGAGCTCGCGGAAGCTCTCCTCCGCCTGCGCGTAGATGGCCTTCCAGTCGACATGCAGAAACCTGCCGTGCCGGAACGGCCAGGCGCCGATGCACAGATTTTCCGCCACCGAGAGATTCGGCAGCAGCGCGGGCTGCTGGAAAATGGTCTGGACGCCCCGGCGCTGCGCGTCGCTCGGGCTGGACGGGCAATAGGCCTTCCCGTCCAGCAGGATCTGTCCCTGGCTCGGCGCATGGACGCCCGCGAGCAGGCTGACCAGCGCGGATTTTCCGGAGCCGTTGTCGCCCCAGAGGCCCAGGATCTCCCCTTCCCGCAGCTGCAGGTTCACATGGTCGAGCACCTGTGTCCGGCCAAGGATCGCGCAGACGTTCTGAAGCTCAATCAGATTGTTCGACATAAGCAACACCCTTCGCTTCGATCTACAGGTCCTTGATCGTGGTAAATACCGTAACGCCGTGGTCGAAATAGTAGCTCTTGTAGGCCTCCGGCATCTGAATGTTGGAGATCACGGTCTTGATCTCATGGAGCGGACACAGCGGGACCAGCGCGCGCTGGCCGAATTTCGAATAGTCCAGCAGCAGCGTCGTCTGCTCGGAGTGCTGCATCAGGATCTGATAGAGCTCCGCCTCATCCTCCGTATCGACCATATAGCCGGCATTCAGATCCGCTGCGGCGACGGAAATGAAGCACTTCTGAAAATACAGCTTGGAGATATTGCGCAGCGCGTGGCGGCCGCTCAGGCAGGCGCTGGCCCCGGCACGCTCAAGCTCGCCGCCGGGAACCATCAGCCGGCAGTTTTCCGCGCTCAGCAGCTCCGCGATCACGCTGATGTTGTTGCTGACAACGCGGATGTTGGGCCGGTCGCGCAGATTTTTGGCCACCTGCAGACAGGTCGTCCCGTTGCCGAGGAAGACGGTGTCGTTCGGCTCGATCATCGCGACGGCGATCGCGCCGATCTGCTCCTTTTCCAGCAGATACCGGTCGACCGGCACAGGCGCCGCCGGTTCCTCCGCCTCCACGAGCACCACGCCGCCGTGCGTCCGGCGGAGAAAGCCCTCCTTCTCCATCTTTTCCAGATCGCGCCGCACCGTGGCCGGCGAGGCCGGGATCATGGAGATCAGCGTATTGATGTCAATGCGCTTGTAGTCGAGCAGCAGCGCCTTGATTTTTTCCGTTCTTTCATCAGCAAACATTTCAGTCACCATTTCGCTCAGGTTTGAGAAATTTTGATTATTTTACAATCAGTATATCATAGACCGCGAAGCGGGTCAAATCAAAAGGGACGGCTGCAAAAAGTTTTTGCAGCCGTCCCTCGGCGGAAATAATGCGGATTCAGTCTGCCTGCGCGGCCGCGCCGCCGAGCAGCACCAGACGGTGCGAGAGCGCGGGGATCTCCGCGCGGAGCGTCAGCGTGCCGCCGTCCCAGACGGCCTCCGCGCCCGTGACCGGGAGCGCTTCGCCGTGCAGCTGCTCGGCCGTCAGGCAGAGCGTGACGGTCTGTGCCTCGTCGGTGCAGTTGAACAGATCGAGCACGCCGCCCGCCGTGTCCGCCAGCGTATGCAGATGCGCAAATTCGCCGATGCCCGTGAACACGCCGCGCTGGTAATACGCACGCAGGCGGTTATAGGTCTGCATGCAGCTCCGGTAGGCCGCGAAGCGCGTCTCGGGATCGAATGTGAACGTCCGTCCCGGCGGGACGATCGTGGGATCGCAGTTTTTGCCGCCGATCCCGAGATGGCGGACGGTGGACGCCGCCCACCAGAAGAACAGGCACTGGTCGTTGTCCGCCGCCATGTTGATGTGCAGGTACAGCGGGATGCTGCAGCTGAGATTGTAATAATACAGGCTCAGCGCGCGGCCGCTGCGCAGATCCTCGATGCAGTCCCACATGAATTCGAAGCCCCAGTTCTCCTGATAGGAGCCCTCCTGCGAGAAGCCCTGCCGCCAGTAGCTCGGCGTATAGATCGCGGAATTCCAGGGCCAGACCGGGTCGTGGACCTCGACCTGAATATGGTTGGTGTTTTTGATGTGCTTTGCCAGACGGCAGACGGCGTCGGCATGCTCGTAGGCCGTGGAGGGCCGCGCGTGTCCGTGTCCCGGATGATAGCAGGGCCCGCGCCAGTCCATTTCGTCGAGCATGATGAAATACGCGCCGTCCTGCGCCAGCTTGTCCGCGCGGCGCTCCTTTTCCTTCCGGAACGGTTCATTGCACAGGCACTGTTCATACAGCAGCTGGTTGGACGGGATGATGGTGCGCGGCAGCATGCAGGCCGAGGCAAAGCCGTCCGGCGTATGTACGGCGTTCAGCGCGTCCGGCCAGTAATTTACATACGTGCGCAGAATGATCCGGATGGCAAGAGACAGGCCGTACTGCTCCCGGAGCGTTTTCACGAGCTCCGTCTCGTCGCCGAGCCGGTGATAGTCGAAGAACGTCGTGCCCTCGGCAAATTCCCAGCCGGGATCCAGATACAGCGCGCCGCAGCCGCACTCGTGCGCCTTCTGCGCCTCGCGCAGGAGCGCGGGAAGCGTGTACGACCGGTTCAGCGCGGCCCGGTCAGAGTGATACCAGCCAATGTCGTAGAGCTCGTTCCAGTGTACCTTCGGCGCGTAATCCGGCGGGAGCGCGTGGCCCTGCCGGTCCAGCAGCGCCCGGTACAGGCCGCAGGCCTGCGTCAGATCGTCCGCCTGATAATAGAACGTGCTGCCGAAGCGGAAGCGCTGTCCGGCGTCCAGCTCCTGCGCCGCGGAGGGCTCGCGGTACAGACAGAAGCCCGCGCCGCCCAGCTGCAGCTCCTCGCGCGCCGGGCCGACCGGCTCGGCGACGGCGTATTCGATGTCGCGGTTATTGTACTTGGCCGCGAGCAGACCGCCCCGCTCCGTCCCCCAGAACCACGCCTCCGAGCGCAGCAGCCCGTCCTCGCACAGAGGCGGCTCCGGCCGGGAGGGATCCGAGTACACGCTGTTGCCGAAATACCGGCCCGGCTGTTCGGGCCGCCGGTTGTTGACGATCTGGAAATGCTCACCGCAGCGGAGCGTTTCGGCACTGTACACGTGCCGCCAGCCGTCCTGCTGCACGGTGAACGGGATCGCGTGGAGCGTCAGCTCCCGCAAAGGCAGGAGCCAGCCCAGCTTGATCGTGGAAAAGCGCAGCTTCTTTTCGCCGTAGTTGTAAAATTCGATGGATTCCTCCGCGCCGCCGTCACAGGCGCGCATTGTACGGGTGATGCGCAGCGACAGCTCCGGAAGCTCTACCGCGGCGCGGTCTTCAGAAAGCTCCCACCGGCTCCCCTCGCAGCGGAACGGCGCGTCCGCCGCCGTCCCGCAGAGAAGATAGGAAAATCGATCCGTCCGGAAGGTCTGATCCCCGGAGGTGAATGAAAGTGCGGATACCGTTGCGTTCATTGCGGCTCCTTTCCGCCTCTCAGCGCTTCTTGCTGCGCATGACGTCGATCAGCACAGCGAGTATGAGGACGATGCCCTTGATGACCATCTGCCAGTAGGACTGGACGCTCAGAAGCGTCATGCCGTTGCTGATCGTCTGGAGGATCAGCGCGCCCAGCAGCGTGCCGGAGACCTTGCCGCAGCCGCCGGAGAGGCTGACGCCGCCCAGAACGACGGAGGCGATGACGTCCATGTCGCTGCCGATGCCGCAGGTGGGCAGCGCAACGCCGACCTGCGAGGCAAGCAGAATGCCGCCCAGCGCGCCCGCCACGGAGCAGTAGACGAAGCCGCCCATCTGGACGCGGCGGATGTTAATGCCGGAGAGATAGCTGGCGTTCTTATTGCCGCCGATGGCGTAGATCTTCCGTCCGAAGCTCGTATATTTCAGAACATAGGCCGTGATGGCAAACATGACGATCATCAGCAGCACGACGACCGGCACGCCGAGGATATCGCCGCGGCCGATAAAGGTCAGAAAGTCATTGCTGATGAGAATGTTCTTGCCGTTGGAGACCAGATAGGCAAAGCCGCGGTAGATCTGCTGCGTGCCGAGCGTGGCGATAATCGGGTTGACGCCGCAGATCGAAACCAGAACGCCGTTGAGCAGGCCGAGCAGAACGCCCGTCAGCAGCGCGCAGACGATCGCGACGCCCGTGGGCAGACCCGCCCGCAGCATCAGCGCCATCACCATGCCGGATACCGCCGCGACGGTATACTGCGACAGATCCATGGCCGCGAGGATCATGGCGACCGTGATGCCGAAGGCCATGATCGCGTTGATGGACGTGTAGGTCGCGATATTGACCAGATTCCGCAGCGTCAGGAAGTGCGGCGACATGATCGCGAACAGGACGCTCATCACAAGCAGCGCCAGGATCAGGCTGAGGTTCGTTCCGGCCTTTGAAAGCAGGCTTCCGAGTTTTTTATGCGCGTTCATCGTTTTCATCGTTGTTTATCCTCCAATCGCCATGCTCAGCAGGCGTTCTTGTGAAATGTCCTGCTTCAGACATTCTCCCATATATCTTCCCTCATGGATCACAATGATCCGGTCCGCGATGGCCATAATCTCCGGCAGCTCCGACGAGATCATGATCACGCCGATCTTCTTTTTGCACATCAGCTCCAGCGTGTTGTAGATCTCGACCTTCGCGCCGACGTCCACGCCGCGGGTCGGCTCGTTGAGGATCAGGATCTGCGGCGCGGTATCCAGCCATTTGGCAATGACGACCTTCTGCTGGTTGCCGCCGGAGAGCGTGTCCACCGCCGCGCCGAGGCCGGGCGTCTTGATATCCAGCGTATCGACCCAGCCGCGCGCGGCGGCGGTCTCGGCGGCGGAATCAATGGCGTAGCCGCGGTTATACTTCCGCAGATTTGCCAGCGTCATGTTGTTTTTGACGGAATGCGACAGGATCAGGCCGTCCTGCTTCCGTTCGCTCGGGACATAGGCGATGCCGGCGCGGATGGCTTCCTCGGGCGAGTGGATCACGACGGGCTTTCCCTTGATCTCGATGCTGCCGCCCGTGATCTTATGCACGCCGAAGATGCTCTCCACCAGCTCGGTTCGCCCGGCGCCCATCAGGCCGAAGATGCCGAGCACCTCACCCTCGCGCAGGCAGAAGCTGACGTCCTGGATCTTTTTGACGCACAGGTGCTCCACCTTCATGAGCGGCTCGCCGATGGCGACGCTGCGCGCCGGGAACATCGCGCCGATATCGCGGCCGACCATCAGGCGGATCAGCTCCTCCCGCGTGGTCTGTGCCGTGGGCAGATCATCGACGTATTTTCCGTCGCGCATGACCATCACGCGGTCGGAGATCTCGAAGATCTCCTCCATGCGGTGCGAAATATAGATGATTGCGATCTTCTGCGCGGCGAGCTCGCGGATGATGCGGAACAGGTTCTTCGTCTCCTCCTCGTTGAGCGCGGAGGTCGGCTCGTCCATGATCAGAATGCGGATGTTCCGGGAGATCGCCTTGGCTATTTCAACCAGCTGCTTTTCCGCAACGGAAAGCTCCCTGACTCTGGTGAACGGGTCGTGATGCAGACCCACCCGTTCAAGAAGCGCGCTGCAGTCCTTATGCAGACGGGAATAATCGATTTTATTCAGCAGGCCGTTCTGCGGCAGACGGCCGACAAAGATGTTTTCCGCGATGCTCAGATCGTTGAGATAATTCAGCTCCTGATACATGATGCTGATGCCTGCGTCAAGCGCCTGTCTGGGGTTTGAGAACGAGACCGCTTCGCCGTCAAGCAGGATCGTACCGCCGCTCGGCGTGACGGAACCGGACAGGATCTTCATAAGCGTTGATTTTCCCGCGCCGTTTTCTCCGGCCAGCGCCAGGATCTGGCCGCGGTCGAGCCGCAGCGAAACGTCGTCGAGCGCCTGCACGCCGGGATAGCTCTTGCTGATATGCTGCATGCTTAACAGAACATGCTCCATGCTGTTGTTCACTCCATTTCCTCGTAATCGTCCGTGAAAAAGGGGAATGGGGGCAGCGCCCCCAGATCCCCTTTTCGTTCTGTCAGCCCAGATTGTCGCGGGTCAGCATGTACTGCTGCGCATAGTTGTAGACCTCGGCCTGCTCGCCCTGGATGATGCGGACGGCCAGCGGGATCAGGCCCTCGCCGTACTTGGCGGGATCGTAGCAGACCGTGCCCTGGAAGCAGTTGTCCTTCTTGAGCATCTCAATGCCGACGTCCTCGCCGCCGTGGGAAACGATCATGCAGTCGTCGGAGCGCTTCGCCGTCTCGATCGCGGCCAGAACGCCTGCGGAGGCGGGGTCGGTCAGGACGCCGAAGAGGATCTTCCGGCTGTCGGGATGGGCCGTCAGGAAGTCGGCGGCGGTGGACTGCGCCTTCGTCTCGTCGTTGTTGAAGTCGATCCAGGTGACCTGATCGTCCGTAAATTCGATCCCGGCCTCCTGCAGCGCTTCCACGATGCCCTCCAGACGCTGCTTGACCTCGGGGCCGGCCGCGTCGTTGAACTCCAGAACGAGCTCATCGAAGGAGTTATCCCACTTGTCCGCGACCAGCTCCGCCGCGAACGCGCCGGCCGTCTTGCCGGCGAGCAGGTTGTTGACGCCGAAGAAATACGCGCCCTCGTAATAGCAGTCGATGGAGATCAGCGGGATCTGCGCCTCGTCGCACATCTGCACGAGCGTCACGCCCACCTCGGGGTTAAAGTTGAAATCGACGATGAGATCGACGCCCGCGGTGATGAATGCGTCGATGTTGCTGACCATTTTCTGCGGGTCGCCGGCGGCTTCCGCGTACATGATCTCCACACCGGCCTCCGCCGCCGCGGCCTCAAGACCGGCGTACAGCTGCTGCGGGAAATCGCTGCCCATGTTGTAGTTGTTGAAGCCGATGACATAAGTGCCCGTTTCTTCCGTCTGCGCAGGCTCTGCCGGCGCGTCCGTCTTCGTCTCGGCGGGCGCCGCCGTCTCGGCCGGAGCCGCGGTCTCGGCAGGCTGCTTTGCCGCGCAGCCTACGGCGCTCACGATCAGGAGCATCGCAAGCAGCACGATCAGGATCTTTCTGTTTTTCATAAGTCTTCCTCCGTTTCTTCGGCGCGTCTGCGTCGTAATCATTTTTTATCATATAAAATCACATTTTGTCAATACGCAGCAGCACCTTTGTAGACATGGATAAAAACCCGCTGCCGATTTTAGGCATAATCGCCAAGGTTCTTTCCAATTTGGCCCTTTGCGCCGCCCGGGCCGCCGGTTTTCCGGCGGACTCCGTCCCGTTTCGGCGCCTGTTTTCCGCCCGGAGCACGCGGTTTTTGCTGCCGCGGGACTCGATCCCCCGCGCTCTCGTTTGATATTTTTTGATTATTTGTGAAATTATCTGTTGAATTATGAATTTTTCTTCGCTATACTACAGGCAGGCATTCAAATTGAAAGGAGCATTCGCATGTTTTATACTCCCACAGATGACAGCATCCTCGAAGGCTATCAAAACGCGAAGGCCGTCTATGCTTCGCTGGGCCTGGATACGGAACGGGCGCTGGCGCAGTTTGAGAAGGTCGGCATTTCCATCCACAGCTGGGCCGGCGACGATGTGACCGGCTTCGAGATCCACGAGGGCAGCGTGCATTCCGAGAACACCGTCACCGGCAACTACCCCGGCCGCGCGAGAAACGGCGACGAGCTACGGCAGGATCTGGAGCAGGCCATGCGCTTTTCCCCCTGCACGCACCGGCTGGGCCTGCAGAGCATGTACGCAGAGCCCAAAACGCCGAAGGAGCGCTGCGACTACGGCGTCGAGGACTTCCGCAGCTGGATCGACTTCGCGAAAAAGCATCACATGGCGGTCGATTACAACGTCTCCTATTTTACGCACCCGATGATGAAGGACGGCTGCTCGCTGGCCTCGCCGGACGACGCGGTGCGCGCCTATTGGGTCAGGGCCGGGATCAACGGGCGGCGCATCTGCGAGGCCATCGGCCGTGAGCTCGGCTGCACGGTATTCAACAACACCTGGACGCCGGACGGCGTCAAAGACAACACCGTTGACCGCATGGGCTACCGCGCGCGGCTGAAGGACTCGCTCGACCAGATCTACGCCGAGCCGCTCGACAGCCGGTATCTGTGCGACTGCATGGAGGGCAAGGTCTTCTCTATCGCCAACGAGTGCTTCACCGCGGGCTCGCATGACTTTTATATCGCATACGCCGCGAAAAACCAGAAAGGTCTGACCATCGACACCGGCCACTTCCATCCGACGGAAAATTACGCGGATAAGATCTCCGCCGTGTTCCCGTTCGTCGACGGCATGATGTTCCATCTGTCGCGCGGCGTGCGCTGGGACTCCGACCACACGCTGACGCAGGACGAGCCATATCTGTTCCAGGTCTTTCAGGAGCTCGTGCGCGCGGATCTGTTAAATAAGCGCGTCGCCATCGGGTTGGACTTCTTCGACGCGCAGGTCAACCGCGTCACGGCATGGATCGTCGGTCTCCGCGCCGCGGGAAAGGCGCTGCTCGCCGCGCTGCTGGAGCCGACCGCGCTGATGCGCGAGGCGGAATATGCCGGAAATCTCGGCAAGCGGATGGCCATGCTGGACGAATGCAAAAATCTTCCGCTGAACGCGGTCTGGGATTATCTGTGCTGGAAAAAGAACGCCGGCGTCGGCATGAGCTGGCTTGACGAGATGGACCGCTATGAACGCGAGGTCCAGAGAAAGCGGGTGTGAGCGTGGACGAACAGCTCCAACGGAAGAATTTCCGCTTTCAGGCGCATAAATCGCTCGGCTTCTGCGCCTCCATCCCTGAAGACGCATACGACTGCCTGTCCGGCATCTACGGTCTTCCCGCGCAGGCCCTGCGCGAGGAAGCGGAGCGCTGCGCGCATCTGACCGAACAGGCCGCCGCCGCGCTCCTGCGCGGGCAGCCGCTGCGGGAGGAGCTGTGGCGGGAGCCGTGTACGATCAGCATTCTGGGCGACTCCATCAGCAGCTATCAGGCCAGCTTCTGGCGCATGTTAAAGCGTGCGCTGCGCGGCTGCCCCGTCCGCTTCTGCGACCATTCGATCTCCGGCCAGACCTCCGGCGAATTGTTCATCACCATGTATCCGTCCATTTTCCAGTCCCATGCCGATCTCGCGCACCTCATGATCGGCACGAACGACTGCCGCCGGACTGTGGACGCGCCGCACGCGCTGCATACCGGACTGGAGGAATTCGAGAAAAACGTCCGCTTTTTGCTCGCCTCCCTGCAATCCGACGGCACGCGGACCGTCGTCTCCTCCATCCCGCCGGTCGACCAGCAGAAGATCAACGCCGTGTTCCCGGAATACCGGCTCGAATATTTTGAGCCCGACCGGGCAGCCTTCAACGGCGTCCTGCGGCGGGCCGCGGAGGACTTCGGCGCCGTCTTCAACGACATGGAGCCGGTCTACGCGGCCTTCTCCCCCGCCGAGCTGACCATTGAAGACGGCGTGCATCTGAACGGGCACGCGCACGGTCTGCTGGCCGCGCGGGTATGGGCGCTGTTTCAATCCATCCGAACCGAACAGACGGCCGGCTGAACCGGCATAAAATGACCGCAGGGACATGTCTGCATGTCCCTGCGGTTTTTGTCGCTTCAGTTCATCCGGAAATCCATCCGGTACGGCACGGGCGCGATTTTTTCCGCCGCCTCACGTCCGAGGCCGTACTTTTTCTGCTGGAGCGCGAGCCATACCTCCGACATCGTCTGCTCGCCCTCGCGAATATCGGGCACGATCAGCCCGCCGTCCTGCAGCAGGATCGCCTCTGCCTCCTCCAGCCGCTCCAGTCCGACCAGCGCCTGCGCTTCGGACAGCCGGACGCGCGGCAGCACCCGCAGCTCCGGCGGCGCAGCCGCGATCAGACGCAGCGCTTCGCCGTACTGCCGCGCCTCCAGCAGCACCCGCAGCGCGAATTTCAGCACGGACGCGTCCTCCGGCGCGGCCTCGGCCGCCTGACGCGCGTATACCGCGGCGCGCTCCGGCTCGTCCTGCATGAGGTGCAGACAGCTGCATGCGTATTTTACCCAGGCACAGCACGCGAGACTGTCGGCGCGTGCAAGCGCGTCCCGTGCATCCGCAAAGCGCCCCTGCGTCAGCAGCGCCGCACCGAGCTGCAGCCAGGTGTGCCAGTTTTCACGCGCCGCACCCTGCGCCGCCTGCGCAAGAAGCGGGAGATAGCGCGCATCCGGCAGCCAGGACGATACCGGCTCGCGCGGGTCGTATTCGCCCATCGCCCCGCGTTCGAGCAGCGCGCGCCACGGCGCCTGCTCCGCGCCCGGCTCGCCGAAGTCCAGCTGCGGCGACAGCGGCGGCTCGCCCGCGTGCGCGCGCCGCAGGTTTTCCAGCGCGCCCCAGCCGCTTCCGCGGCAAAGAAGCGCCTGCGCCGGGCGCTTTGCCATGGTGTCGCGCGTCTGCCGCAGCAGCTGTTCCAGCCGCTCCTGCGGGATGAGCGTCTCGAGCCGCGCTTCCACCGCCGCCTGCGCGCCGTGCCACGCGCCGTGGATCTGCGCCGGGTCGGCGTTCATCGCACCGTAGGCCTCCAGCCATTCCCACGCCGTGCGCGGCGGCATGGGCAGGCACTCATACTGCGTCTGCGCAAGCCCCGCCTGAATTTCGATGTAGCGGTCGTCCGGGCCTCCGGACAGGAATTCCTGCCACCGCGCGCTTCCGCGCGTCTGGCCCCAGACGAACAGCTTCCGCCCGCGCTGGCGGCGCGTCGAGGTCTGCACCAGCCCCCAGCCGTCCGCGTTCAGGTGCGCGATATACTTCCGCCGCTCCGGCGCGATCTTCCAAAAATGGTCGACCGCCTTCGGATTGTTCACCGGGTAGGTCACGTCGTCGCCGCCGCGGTCGACCGGCACGCTGTCCTTGAAGATCACGCCGTCCCGCGCGACATACGCCGCGTCCGCCGGAACGACCACGCGCCCGCCGCGCCATTCCGGCACGGCGATATTGCTCCACCAGTAGGTCGGGACGGTCTGCGCGTTTTCATTGACCAGCCGCATCCGCGCCAGCAGCACCCGCGAGCCGTCCGGCAGGAAAAAATCCATCTGGAAGCTCACGCCGCGCAGCCGCTCGTATTCATACATGCGCAGCACCGGCGTGCCGTCCGCGAGCTGCGTCCGGGCGGCGAACAGCGGCGAGCAGGTGAACGGGTTATGGCCGATGATCGAGGCGTTCCACTCCACGCCGCCGGAAAACCACGAATTGCGCATGGCGAGATTGCCGGCGTACAGCGTTTTGTTCTGATACAGCAGATCTCTGCCGGACGCCTTGTCTGTCAGCGAGATCAGCCGTCCGCCGAGCTCCGGCAGAAACCGCGCGCGCAGAAATTCGTTTTCCAGCACGATGCTGCGATAACAGCGCTCCGTCTGCTCGCGCGTGTACACGTCCTGCGGCCGGTACGGGAACACGTTGCTCCGGAAGCCGTAGCCGAGGAAGATCTCGTCGTCCTCGTCGAGCACGGCCTTTGTGTTCTGCTGCACGTTGGCCAGTCCCTCCAGCCCCGGCAGACTGCTCTGCTCCCCGATCCGGACCGACCGGATCCGGTAGTCCTCCTGATAGAATTCCGTCATCATCGTCAACCATCCGGCCGTCTGCGCAGGCAAAGGGCCGCCTTTCTTCGTAAAATCGATCTGCGGGGACGGGCTGCGCCCGTCCCCGCGTAATGTGTTCCGATCATTTGGCAATGAATGTTTTGTGGAAGCGCGCCGCGATCGCCGCGTATTCCGCGCGCGTCGTCCGCCCCTGCGGGTTGAACAGATCGCCGCTGCCGCGGATGAGCCCGGCTTCAACCGCCCAGCCGAACGCATCGCGCGCATACGCGCTGATCTTTTCCGCATCGCGATAGCCGCTCAGATCCGCGCGGGCGCTGACGTCGATGCCCTTGTATGCGGCATAGCGGTACAGGATCGTGACCAGCTGCTCTCTGGTGATGGCGTCGCCGACACCGAACGCGCCGCTGCCGTAGCCGTTGACGAGCGCGTTCCGCTCGGCCCAGACGAGCGCGTCGGCGTAATACGCGCCGCGCTTTGCGTCGGTGAAGCTGCACGTGCCGGAGACCGCCGGGCTGCCGTCCATGCGGTACAGAACCGCCGTCAGCTGTGCGCGCGTCAGATTTTCAAGCGGCGAGAAGGCGCTGCCGGACGTGCCGTTCATCAGGCCGTTTTCCGCCGCGTACATCACGTCGCCGTAATACCACGCGCCGCTTCTGACATCCGCAAAGTCATACGCGGGCTTCGTCTGCGTGGGCCTGGAGACGGGCGCGGGATGCACAGGCACGGGCGGGACGACCGGCTCATCCGGCTCGGCCGCGTCGTCCTCGCGCGTCACGGTGAAGGAAACGAAGCCGTTGTGCTCGACCGTGATCGTCCATTCGTGCTCGCCGGTCTTTTCTACCGTGTAATTCATCAGCTTGCGGATGTACACGGAGTCTTCAAACGTGATCTGCGGCTCCTTGTCCATGTCCAGAACGATCACGCTCGTGCGCAGCTCGTGGTCGGGGTTCGTGTCGGCGGCCATGTTGTCCGCCAGATCGTCCAGCACCTGCAAAACTCTGACGATGCCGATATTGCCGCCGCCGGTTTTCCAGTCGTCGCTCTCCCAGATCTCCGTGCAGTCATAGCGGTAGTTGCTCAGATCGACGCGGATCTCCTTTTCTCCCTCGGTGAGGACCGCAAAGGCATGGTTGCCGAGGGTGACGGACGCGCGGTTGAATTTGTCGGCCGTCAGGTCAAAGTCCGCGCGCATATCGGCCTGCTTGTTTTCCGCGTAGTTCATGACGTACCAGCTCTTGCCGCTGTGGTTTGCCCATGCGTCGCCGGTATATTCCTGCGTATAGACCTTGTCCAGCTCCGCCTTCAGCGCCTCGGCCGAGCCTAGGTTCTCGCGGACGACCAGATCGTAGCCCTCCAGCTCGCTCTGCGGGCAGGACGGGGGCACGACGGGGACGATGCCGTATTTGCCGGTCGTGTAATAAAGCCGGGAGGTATTTCTGTCGATGTTGACGTTATACCAGTTGGCGCTGTCCACGATGACGGCCCTGCAGGCCTCCTTCACCTCTTCGCGGCTGGCGATTTGGATCTCGCCCTTGACAAGCCGGCTCATCATCGGGGCGATGGAATACTGGTAGGTCGGGATGCGCTTGCCGTTGATGGCCTGCGTCGCGTAACCGGCCTCGTTCAGGAAGCAGGTCGCGCCGTAGCCCGCCGCGCGCGCGATGGACATGGTGTGCAGATTGCTGGGCATGGACAGGCAGAGGCGCCAGTAATTCTGGAAGATATAGTCCGTGTCGCCGGTCGTGACCCAGAAGGGCTTGCCGAGCTGCTCGCTCTCCCAGTGCCACCAGTCGGAGGAAATGCCCCAGTTGCCGCAGTATTCGCTCAGCCAGAGGCCGAGCAGCATCGAATCCGTAACGGAGCGCGCCATGGATTCCTTGTACATCAGAACGATGTTTTCCTTGTTCTCCCGGAACAGCCGCGCCATTGCCGGGCTGGATTCCAGGCAGTACTGGAACAGTCCGCCGGGACGCAGCGTGGTATCGGACTCCGCGTCGATGGCGAATTCCTTGTTGGTATCCGTCCAGATGAACAGCATGCCGTTGTCGACCGCGATCTCCGCAGCCTCGTACAGATAGGCGTTCGGGCTGAGCAGGCCGTTGTGTCTGGGATAGTTGTACATCTCCGCCGCCGTGAAGCCCTGGAGGCAGGAGTAGGTCTGCGCCAGATGCTCCAGGAATTCGAAGCTGTAGCCGAGCTCGTAGGTGCATTCGCCGCCGTGTACCTGGAACGCGCAGGGGATGTTGTTCTCCTGGCACTGTCTGATCGCGTTTTCCGCGGCCTCCGCCGCCGTCACATACGGGCAGTACTGGTTGCCGCCGCCGACCATTTTCTCGGCGCCCGGCCGGTCATAGCCGTTCGTGGCGGAGAGAATGACCATCATCGTATACGGCTTCAGCTCGTCCGGGACCGCCTCCCATGCGGCCTTCACCGAATAGCCGGGATCGCTCTGCTCGTAGATCGTCTCCATCGTGTAGACGTAATAGCCGATCAGATACAGCGGGTTTTCCGCGTTGACGACGCGCCGGAGCTCGGGTTTGGGCTGCGGCGTGACCGCCGTGCTCTTGTCGACCACGAGGATCGCGTTTGCCCAGATCGCGCGCGACGGGCTCTTGGCATCCACCGCATAGATCGTCAGACGCTCCGTGCCCTTCGGGATGGCGACCTCGATGTGCTCCGCCGGGTCCGCGGCGTTCATTTCTTTGCTGGTATATACCGGCTTGCCGTCCGCCTCGACCGTAAAGACCGTCTGGCCGATGTTGTTCATCACGGCGTCGACGCCGATCTCCGCCTTGAGCATCGTCACGCCCATGCCGGCGATATCATACGTGGCAAACGCCTTTGCGTTGCCGGTCAGACCCTTGACGTAGATCTGCTTCTTTCCGTCCGCGTCACGGAGCGTCATTTTGCCGTCCTTCTTCAGCGGATCCTTGCCTTCCATGTAGTCATAGATGCTGGTCTGCTCGCTCAGCCAAAGCTCGTTTTCCCCGAGCTCCGGCGCGTCGGGCAGCTCGGGCTCCTCGCTGCCGCTGCCGAAGATCAGCTTCGCGTCACCCCACATGGCGTCGTTGGAGCCGTAGTTGCGGTTATCATCGGTCGACAGCTGGCTGCCGGTCGTGGCATACCAGTAGTTGCGGCATTCCAGCTTCAGTGTCTTCGTGCCGCTGGGGATATCGACCTCGATATGGCGGCTGGAATCCGGATAGACCAGCTCGTCCGCGCCGGTCTGATAGACGGGCACGCCGTCGGCGTAGACGATAAACTGCGCCGCGTGCTCTTCGATCGCGGTCGGGTCAGCGTCGAGCTTCGCCTTGTGCTCCATATACTGGTCGTACCAGTAGTCGCAGATGCCGATATCCGCCGTCAGCTTTTCGGCGTTCATGCCGGTGATGTCATAGATCGCGTAGGAGTCCGGCTTCATGCCGAGGCCCTTTTCGTAGATCTTCGACTTGCCGTTCATATAGGTCGAGAACGTGGGCAGCTCGTCGAGCTTGTTCAGATAGAACGAATACTGCGGGATCCGGTCCTTCTGGACGCCGTATGCCGTGTAGTCCAGGCTGATGCGGTTAAAGAAGGAGAGCTGGCTCTTCCAGTCCATGTCGGACAGGTATTTCCATGTCTTGCTGCTCTTCCGGACCGTCAGCGTCGGGTTGCCCCACTCGGAATCGGAAGCGAAATTCGTGTTCGGGTCGTTGCCAGTCGCCGAGCCGTAGGCCTTGTTGACCAGCTTCAGCTCCTTCGTGCCCTCGGGAATGTCCACGCTGATATGGCGGCCGTTCGTCGGGTTGAGCAGCTCGCTCCTGTAGATCTGCACGCCGTCGGCGTAGATCTCAAACTGGCAGCGGCCCTTGGTATTCGTCTCCACGTCGCCGCCGTTTTGCTTCCACGGCTCGAGCTTGGTGAATTCCACACCGATATCGCTTTCAAATTTCACGGCCTTCAGGCCGGAAATATCGTAAATGATCGTCGCGTCCGGCGCAACGCCGAGGCACTTTTCAAACAGCACCGGCTTCGTTGTATCGCCGTTCATGTAGATGCCGGAGCCGGGATAGCGTTCCTGCTCCGTGCTGGGATCGCCCGGCGTGTCGCAGTACCACGGATATTCGGAGCAGTGGTTCTTCTGCACGCCGAAATCCGCGCCGTGCGCGTCGTTATAGTGCTTCGCGCTTACCCATTCCAGGTCGGAGAGATACACGCCGTCAGCGTTTGCAGAGGTCGACCCCCCCCGGTTCCAGAATTTGCCTCTGCGTTGGCTGTCACGCTGAGCGCCGGTATCATTCCCAGCAGCAGCGCCGCAGCCAGCAGGAAAGAGGCGATCTGTTTCCATTTCTTCTTCATGCGATTCCCTTCCTTTTCACTTATTTTTCATATCGAACAATGGAAGCGCAGCTCACGCCTCCAGCAGCTCCACCTCGATGACCGTATCGATCGGCTCCGGCAGAACGGGACTCGCGCCGAGCGACACGAAGACCAGCTCCGGATAATTCGTGGTGATCCAGTCCTCCACGATCTTCAGCTCCGTTCCGTCGCGCAGCAGGCGGATCTTTTTGATCTGGCTGCGGCTCACGCCGGGCAGATAGACATAGGTGATCTGGCTCTCCATGACATGGTAATAGAGCTTATTGCCATTGCGCGTGATGCGGCCGTATTCCGGCTTTTCCAGCTCCGCGCAGCCGCAGCCGTGGATGCTCTCGCCGTTGCGGCGCATCCACCGGCCGACCTCGGCCAGAATCTGCTCGCATTCCTCGGGAATATCGCCCCGGCGATCCGGGCCGAAATTCAGAAGGAGATTGCCGCCCTTGCTGACGCACTCGACCAGCTTTTTGATGACCATGTCCGCGGGCTTGAAATTCTTATCCAGCTGGCAGTAGCCCCAGTTGTTGTTGATCGTCACACCGGATTCCCACACGACGCGCTCGCCCAGCTCGTTGAACAGGCCGTTCGGCGGAACGATCTGCTCGGGGCTGACAAAGTCGCCGCTGAATTCGTTCGGATGCGCCGTCATAAGAGAGCCGAAGCCGTGGCCGCCGCATTCGAGGCGGTTGTCGATCATGATCTCCGGCTGCAGCTCGCGCACCATGCGCACCAGCTTTGTCGCCTCCCACGTTTCGCCGATCATATCCGTGCCCGCCGGGTTCGGATAGGAATAGTCCAGCCAGAGCACGTCGATCTTGCCGTAATTCGTCATCAGCTCGCGCACCTGCCCGTGCATGTACGCAAGATAGCGGTTAAAATCGCGGCCCTCGTCGGTGACGTCGGGGCGGCTGCGGTCCGGATGGTAGATATCGGCCTTGTGCATGAAATCCGGATGGTGCCAGTCGATGATCGAGTAGTACAGGCCCACACGGAGGCCCTCGGCGCGGAACGCATCGACAAATTCGCGGATCAGATCGCGGCCGCAGTACGCCGGCGCCTTGAAATCCGTCAGCTTCGAGTCAAACAGGCAGAAGCCGTCGTGATGCTTGGTGATCATGACCGCGTATTTCATGCCCGCGTCCTTCGCCATTCTCGCCCACTTCTTCGGATCATAGTGCTCGGCCGTAAATTCCTTTGCAAACGGCTCGTATTCCTCAGCCGGGATCTGCTCGATGCTCCGGATCCATTCGCTGTTCTGCCGGCCGGGAATGGCGTAGATCCCCCAGTGGATATAAAACCCGAACCGGGCCTCGGTAAACCATGCCGTGCGCTTACGGTAGGCCTCTTTGTCAAATTCGTACATAGCTTTCTCCTTTTTTGTCTGGTTTGCGGTGCTCAGCCCTTGACCGCGCCGCCGGACATGGCCTTTACAAAGAATTTGCTGAAGCAGCAGAATACGATGATCGGCGGCAGCATGATAATGACGATCGCGGAGAGCATGCCGTTGTAATTCGTGGAAAACGACGTCTGGAACTGTCCCATCAGGGAGGGGATGGTCATGAGCTTCTTGTCGATGATGACGAGCGAGGCCCAGTAATACTCATTCCAGAAGCCCAGAAACGCCAGCACGCCGGCGGTCGAAATGCCCGGCAGCGCCTGCGGCACCATGATGTGGAAAAAGGTCTGCGCATACGAGCAGCCGTCGATGCGCGCCGCCTCCTCCAGCTCGCGCGGGATCGTGGCGAAATAGTTGCGGATGACGAAAAAGCTCATGGCGATCGAGCTGCACGAGTAGATGAAGATCAGACCCCAGCGCGTGTTGTAAAGGCCGAGCTTGTTGACCAGATTGTAGACCGGGAACGTCAGCGCGATGCCCGGGATGAACAGCGTGGACATCAGAAGCGCCGTGATCAGTCCGCGCCCGCGGAAGCGCATCCGTGCGATCACGTAGGACGACATGCTGATATGCGTCAGGCTGATGAGGACGGAGATCGTCGCGCAGAACAGGCTGTTGAGGAAATAGCGTCCGATCTCCAGCTTGGTCAGCACGGTCACATAGCCGTCCAGACAGACCTTTTTCGGCAGCGTCATGCCCGGCTCCATCAGCGGGTCTGCCTTGAGCGAGGACAAAAACGTCCAGACCAGCGGCACCAGCGCCACAACGATCATGGCCGCCAGCACGGCGTAGCCGAGGACGATCTGTCCCGGCGCGCGGTCACGGATTCTGTTTTTTCTCTTCATGGCGGCTCCTCCACAGCGCGATCTTCCGCAGCGGCACGGACAGGTCGATCTTGAACAGCAGATTGATGATCCCGATCAGCAGCAGACCGCCCACGATCTGCACGACGCCGATGACGTTCGCGCGCGCGTACTGCATGCGGCTGCTGACCACGGAAAGCTCTCTGAGGATATACGCAAGACTCGTGGTGCCTGCCGCGCCCCTGGTCAGGAAATAGACCTCGTTATACAGCATGAAGCCGCCGGTCACCGTCAGGATCACGACCGTCTTGATCATATCCTTGATGCAGGGAATGGTGATGTACCAGTCGAGCTTGAAGCCCGTCGCGCCGTCGATCTTGGCCGCCTCGTACACCTCCTGCGGCACGGACGAGATCTGTCCGAGCAGCATGATCGACGCCGTGCCCTGGAACAGGATGTAGGCCAGCGTCATCGCCCAGAAGTTCTGCGGCTGGATCAGCAGAATGCTCTCCTTGAATTCCGGCCGGAACCACTGCACGATCAGCGTCAGCAGACCGTAGCGCGGGTTATACAGCTGCAGGAAGATCAGGCCGATGGCCGCGGCGGAGATGATATTCGGGATAATATAGATGTTCTTCATCCATTTCCAGCCCGGCAGCTTCCACGACGTGACCAGCGCCGTGATCAGCGCGATCGGCGTCGCGATCAGCGCGCCGCACAGCGCCCATTTGAGCGAGTTGACCAGCGCGGTCTTGAAATACGGATACTCGGTGAAGATATACCGGTAATTTGCGAGCAGATCGTCCAGCGGCAGAAGCTCCGGCGCGTTGAGGTTCTGATAGTCCCATTTGCACAGCGTCGTTACGAATACCGTAATGAGCGGATAGACGTAAAACAGCACAAACGCGATCAGGGTCGGCGCCAGAAACAGAATGATAAACAGGCGTCGCTGCATTTTTTCTTTCACGGGTTCATCTCCTGTTCTCGTTCTTCCCCGCCCGCGCGCACGGGCGCAGACAGAGCGTTTCAGTATTCTCATGATACCGGACGGGGCACGGAGATTGAATGGATTTCATTCGGCAAAACTTGCATTTCCTTTTGTCCGTGCGGCGCCGCGCCGGGACGCAGGCCCGGTTTGCCGCAGAAGATGGACGCTGTTTACACTTCTTGACTTTTAATGCGGAAAAACGGACCGCGCACGCCTTTCGGCGTGCGCGGTCCGCACGATACCCCTTTGCTATTGCTCCGCCTGCTGCATGCCGGCGGCAAATTCCCAGACGGTGAGCGTTCCGTCCAGATACTCTGAAATGTGCCGGTCAAAATACGCGGCCGCGCTTTCGTTCTTCCGCCAGAGATTCGCCTCATGCTCGATCTGGATCTGCGCACCGCGCGCGGCCTCCGCCGCCTCATACAGCCACGGATACGACTCGCGGTAATAGTCCAGCGAAACGTTCGGATTCAGCGGGATCTGACCCGTCCGGATCATCAGCTGCTCCTGAATGTCGTCGCGCAGCATGAATTTGAGAAAACGCACGCACGCCTCCTGCCTGACCGGGTCGTCCTGACAGCAGACGATATAGTTGATACCCACCGAGTTGCAGGCCACCCGCTTTCCGTCATACGCCGGGAACGGCGCAAACGCCACGTTCAGTTCGTCGCTGATGCTCGCCTTCGCCCACACGTCGCCGGTCAGGATCGCCGCCATGCCCTTGTTGAAGGCGCTGATGGAGTTTGCGTAGTTGTTGCCGAACACCGTCCCGGTCGCGACGCGGCAGACCGTCTTGAACGTCTGAAGCCCCTCGATAAAGCAGGGATCCGAAAAATCGAAGCCCGAGGCCGTATAGGCCGCGACGGCCTGCGTCCCCGCGGCGCTTCCGCCCGCGATCATCGCGTCGAGCAGCGCGCGGCCGGAGGAGGGATCCAGCGCCAGCGGCGTGACCGCCGGATAATTCAGCCGCAGCGCCGTACACAGCTCCACAAGCTCGTGCCACGTTCCCGGCGGCGCGTCGTATCCGACCTGCGCGAACATATCGACATTATACCAGTACCCGCTGACGAGCATGGAATCGGAGAGATTGTAAAGCCGTCCGTCCTCCGTCGCCCAGCCGCTGGATACCAGCGGCGCGGCGTCCTCTGTGAAGTCCGGGTCGCTTTGCAGATACGGCATCAGATCCAGCGCGCAGCCGTTTTCCACAATATAGCGGTAGAGCTGCTCCGCCGCGCCGCCGCCGACTGAGATGATATCCGGCTGCCGTCCGACGACCAGCATGTCCTCCGCCACCTTGACCACGGCCTCCGTGTTGGCGAGCGTCAGGAAATTCAGCTGGATATCGTCGTTTTCCTCGTTGAAGCGCGCGTACAGCTCCTGGATCCGGTCGCCGTCCAGACTCGAATCGCCCCAGCCGTTGATCAGCGTGATCTGCGTTTTCTGCCGCGCGCGCACCGGCTGCGCGCAGCCGCAGAGCACGCACAGCAGCACGGCCAGCAAAAGCGCCGCTCCCTTTTTCATAGGCTTCCTCCGCGATACTCGAATTTTTTCGGGCTGACGCCGGTGTAGCGCTTGAAAAAGCGCGAGAAATACGCCGCGTCCTCAAAGCCGACAAACAGCGCGACCTCGTACACGCGCATGTTCGTCGTCTGCAGCAGCTCCTTCGCCTTTTCCACGCGCCGCGCGTTGATGACGTCGAACACGTTCTTGCCCGTCCGTTCCTTATAGATCCTGCTGAGATAGCTGCGGTTGACGTGGACGCTGTCGGCGATCTCGGCAAGCGTGACATGGCCGCAGTAATTCTGCGCGATGAAGTCGTTGACCTCCGTGATCAGCCAGTCCGTCTGGTTCTGCCGGTCGGAGAGGATGGTGCGCATCTGCATGGTCATGTCCTGCGCCAGACGGCGGAATTCCCACATGCTTTTGAATTCATAGATCCGATCCTGGATCGCCGAATCGATGAAGATCTGCGAATACTCCGGATTGATCTCGCGCAGGATCCGCAGACACCGCACCAGCATCAGCACGCCGACGCTGCGCACCGTGCGCACGCTCCCTTTTTCACACGCCGAGAGCAGCGCCTCCAGCTCCGCGTCGATCTGCCCGGGGCTCCCGCCCTGCAGACTCGCGAAAAACCGGTCGAGCTGCTGGTGATAGCCGATCTCCTCGTCCCGCCGCGCGTCCTCGTCCGCCGCGAAAAACAGGTTGAACGCCTGCTCGCGGAACGTCCGGCACAAAACGCCGCTGCACCGGTCATAAGCCGCGCGCAGCGCGTCGATCGAGGAAAACGGCTCGCTGACGCACACGCCGGCGCCCATCTGCAGAAGACTGCTGGAAAAGCCGAGCAGCGCGCCGCACGCCTGCTCGATCTGCGCGCGCTCTGGCAGCGTGTGCATCAGCAGAAACGCGAATTCATTCGCGCTGACGGAGAACATCACGGCGTCCCACTGCGCAAAGCAGGTTTTCGCCAGCCTGCGCAGCTGGCCGGACAGATCCTGCACCACGATCAGCTGGAACGGGCCGCCGCCGCTTTTCAGCTGCGCATAGGCCGCAAGATTGGCGCGCGGCTGCTCCTCGACGGTGAACGTGTCGTCCAGAAGCGCGCGCAGCACCTCCTGCTGTATGCGCCTGCGCTGCTCCGCCGGCTGCATGCCGAAGCGCTCCTGGATGCGGCGGATGGCCTGCGGAAGCTCTTCGAGCACGTTCGGCTTTACGATATAATCGGCCACGGAATACCGGACCGCCGCCTGCGCGTAGGAGAAATCGGTATAGGCGGTCAGAAAAATGATGGGGATCGGGAGCTCCGACCCGGACAGGCGGTTCGCGAGCTCCACGCCGTCCACGCCGGGCATCCGGATATCCGTGATCAGCAGATCCGGCCGGTACTGCCCGATGTGATCGAGCACGTCCTGTCCGCTGCGCGCCATATAGACGACCTCGCAGTCCAGACTCTGCCAGTCGATCAGCGTGCCGAGCGCCGTCCGGATGGATTTTTCATCGTCCGCCAGCATGACCTTCCACATTTCCTTCACCCCTCCTCGACCGGGAGCCGCAGCAATACGCGCGTGCCCCGGTTTTCCGCGCTCTCGATCGTCAGTCCGTACCCTTCTCCGTAGAGATTTGCCACAAGCCGCTCAATGTTGTGCAATCCGACGTGCGAATGGCGCTTTCCGCTCTCGCTTCCGGCGCGGAAGCCCACGCCGTCGTCGCTGACCTCGATCAGAAGCGCCTCGCCCTCCCGCCGCACCAGCACGCAAATTTCGCCGGGCGCGGCCTTCGGCTCGATGCCGTGTACCACCGCGTTTTCCACCAGCGGCTCGACGCACAGCCGCGGAACCAGGCAGTCCAGCAGCGTCTCGTCCTCGCATTCGCAGCGGTAGCTCAGCCAGTCTGCAAACCGCCGGCCCTGTAAATACAGATAATACCGGACGATCTCAAGCTCCTCGCACAGCGGGATCTTGATGCTGTCCTGCCGGAAGATCTTCCCCTGCAGCAGCTGCGCCAGCGCGTGCGTCATCTGGTACAGCTCCTCGCTGCCGTCGAGCTTGGCCTCCAGACTGATGCTGGTCAGCACGTTGAACAGGAAGTGCGGATTGATCTGCGACTGCAGGTATCTGATCTGCAGCTGCGCCGCCAGGAGCTGGTTCTCCGCGATCTGGCCGATCAGCGAATGGATCTTCCCTGTCATCACATTGAAAACAGCCGCCATCTCGTCGTATTCCGCCACGCCGGTCGGCTCCATCTGCACGTCCAGCTCGCCCTTGCCGAACAGCCGGATCTTGTCCGTCATCGCCTGCACCGGCTTTGTGCTTTTCCACACGGCCACCGACACCGCGGCGGCCGCCAGCGGCACCAGCACCACGATCAGGCACACCAGCAGCCGCAGCAGCGGCGCGACCGTGGAATATACCTGCCGCTGCGGCACGGCCGCGATCGTGCGCAGATGGAAGCTGCGGCTGCCCGGCATCAGCAGATACTGCGTCCCGTCCAGCGAAAAGGACTGCAGCCCGCCCTCCAGCGTGAGGAACCGCTCCAGACTCTCTTCCGGCAGCGCGCAGTTGTGCTGGATCGAAAGACCGGCGTCCGCGCCGAGCAGCACGCAGAACGCGCCGTCATAGCGGTCGATCTCGCCGAGCAGCTGCTCGAGCGCCGTCCGGTCGATCCCCGCGGCGAACATCCCGCACACCTGCATCCTCTGGTCGTAGAACGGGGCGAACAGATACAGCGTCTGCTCCGTCAGCGTGTGGCGGATGACCGGCTCGCCGTCCGAAAAGGCTTCATACAGCGCCTCATAATACCGGTCGTGCGCCTTCTGCTCGTCGTTCGGGAGACTGTAATAGTTTTCCCGCAGGTAATTTCCGTTCCGGTTGAACAGATAGATCTCGGACACGAACGGCTCGCGCGAGTCTATCAGATTCTGCTCGGAGACGATATTCGTGCAAAATTCAAACTGGCTGCGGATCTCCACCCAGTTGAACCCCTCGTCGGAGAAAAACGACTGCATCATCGGGTCGCCGCGCAGATTGTTGACCACGCCCTCCACGTACAGCATTTTGCTGCTGAAGTTGCTGTTGCAGGTCTGCAGGAAGAATTCCATATCGTCATAGGCCTTCTCCGAATAAAAGCGGACCGACGCATAAATGAGCAGACAGCCCTGGATCAGCAGCGCCAGCGTACACAAGATCAGCATCAGCGTCATCATCTGTGTTCGCAGCCCCGTCTTTTTCCGCACAGTCGTCCGTTCGTGCATCGATCCGCTCTCCTTTTCCGCCGCGCGGCGCTTTTTTGTTATTCTATCATAGAACCGGGCGCAGCGAAAGCGTCATTCCGCGTTCTTTTCGTAGGGCAGGCCCTGTCCGCAGAGCGTTTCGCCGTCCGAAAGCTCGATTTTATACCAGTTTTCGGCAAAGTCCACCGTCACGGCCGTGCCGTCCGCGAAGCACGACTGCTGGCGGCTCGTCCCCTCTCCGAGGAAGCGGTGGCCGGTCATTTCCCGGTTCCAGACCGTCCGGTTCAGGCGCATCAGATCCTGCGACATGCGCAGCTCCGCCTCGCACGGATCAAATTCCAGCATCGTCACGCCGCCGTTCAGCATGCCGTGCAGACCGCCGCAGTCGCGCTCGGGCGTGCCCCAGCCGCGGCAGCCCATCGACCAGGGGATCACGATGCATTCGTGATATACCAGCGAAAACAGCGGCACGGGGATCAGGTTCGGCGTATCGACGCCGGCCACGCGCATGAACGCATAGACATACGGCGCGTGGTGCAGCAGATCCAGATGGTTCACATACGGATAGCAGCCCTCCTCGGACGAGACGATCCGGCCCTGGCTGCGCACCAGCTCAAAGCATTCGTTCCGCTTCTGCGCGCATTCGCGGCGCGTCATGCGGTGCATCGGGTTGTAGCACTCCTCCAGCTCGATGCCGGAGAAGCAGTCGAGATACGCGCCGTCCGGTTCGATCCCGGCCTCCGAAAGCCGCGCATAGTTGCGGCGGATATAGTCCGGCGCGAGCATGGTACACAGCGCCCGCTCCTCGCCGCCGGGCCATTCGTCGTTGCGGTAGAACGAGCCGTCGAAATTTCGGATCGCGTTGTCCTCGTCAAAGCTCTCCGCCTTGAGATAGTAGTCGCGGTACTGATCGTGCAGGCCGGAAAGATACCCGCAGCGGCGCATCGTGTCCAGCATCCGGCGCATCGCCTCCGCGCCGCCGGCCTCCGGGCAGGGTGGGGTCACGTCCGGATGGAGATTGTCGTAGCCCATTTTCCCCCAGCCGTCGATGTGGAAATACGCCCGGTCGAGCCCCCGCGCGCGCAGCTTTTCCACGCCCGCCGCGATCTCGTCGAACGAATGGATCTCGTGGTTTTTCGCCGGGTCTGTTTTATTGAAGTAGGAGGAGACCGGCTCGCAGTGGAACAGCACCGGCGGCGTATTGACGACAGCGCTTCCGATCAGCTGCCGGACCTTTTCCGAGCGGACCGCCTTTTCCTCCAGCGTGACGAGGCCCTCCACGCTCCGCGTCCAGGCCCGGAACGCCTTTGCCAGACGCACGTGATCGCAGGTCTCAAATAGCTGCACGCGCAGCGTGCGCCGATAGCCGATCGTGCCCATCGAATGCTCCCACTGCACGCCGAGCCGCGCGGGCTGATACGGCAGATGGTGATAGTCGAGGCATGCGTCGGCGCAGCTTTCGATGATCGCGAGGAACCCGCTCTCGCGGTAGCTGCCCCAGAACGGCAGGACGCACTCCGTGCTGCACACGCGCGTGGACAAAAACGGATGCAGCTCGTCCGGGCAGTCGTCGGGGATGAGCATGCCCTGCATCATCGGCATGGCCGTAAAGCCGCGCGCGGCCTCCTCGCCGCAGACATAGAGCGGCTGCGGCCAGCAGATCTTCTTCACCTCGCCGTATGCCTCCCGCAGCGGGATCAGCTCGAAGAGCACCTCGCCCGTCTGCTCCAGCACCTCGATCTGCAGAAGGATCTCGAGCGCGTACCGCTTTTTCTCCGTCCGGAAGCCGCCGAGGCGCACGCGCGCCGCGCTTCCGGTGCCGCAGTCCCAGCGCACGGCGCTCCGCTGCTCCGCGGCGGAAAACGGCACGCGCTCGCCCTCCATGTCTATAAAATACGGACGGAATTCCGCCTGCGAGGCATAGCGCCCGAACGCCGTCTCCAGCCGGATATCCATCGTCTGCGGGTCGAGCCGCACACGGACCTTGCTTCCGAATTCAATCTGTTCCATATCTGTTCCTTTCTGAAAGAAAGCGGGCAGAGAAAAACAAGATCCTGCTTTCTCTGCCCGTTCCGAATGTTTGATTCAGTTTGCTGCCGTCAGGACGGGGATCATCCGATCAGCGCGGTCAGCTCCGCCTGCAGCTCGGCCAGCTTCGCCTCAATGTCGGTACCGGCGACCGCGCACTCTGCAAACTTGTTCTGCAGCGCGCCGCCAACGTCGTTGCCCCAGCACACGTCGATGGCAAGCACGATGGTGTCGGCCTTGTTGCACTTGTCGCAGGCCTCGGCCAGCTTCAGCGCCGTGGGATCGCCGGACTCCTGCGCCAGCTTCTGGATGTCGACGTTCTCGTTGATGGGGTTGCTGGAGGTCTCGAGGAAGTAGCGGGACTGGACCTCTTCGCTCGTCATGTACTTGATGAATTCGAGCGCCAGCTCCTTCTGCGCGTCGCTCAGATCGTTGGCGACGTACAGGCCGGTGTTCGCGCTGGAAATGGCGACGCTGTTGGGGTAGATGCAGGAAACGAAGTTATCGCTGCCGGCAAACTGGCTCGCGCCCCAGACGCCGTTGATGAACACGGCGGAAAGGCCGTTGTTGAAATCGGCGGCGAAGTCGTTCGCGTTGACGGAGGAGTTGGCAGAGCCGTTCTGCTGGTCAAGCGTGGCGACCGTGCGGAACGCGTCCGCGAATTCCTCGGAGTTGATGGCGTCGGCCGTCAGCGGGCCCTTGAGCATTTCCGCGCCGGCAGGCGTGGCGGCAAGGGCGGCGTTGAACATGCGGATGGAGCCCTGGCCGGAGCCGTAGGAGTAGTAGCCCATGGCCTCGCCGTTGACACGGACGGTCTCCATCGCGTCGGCAAAGGCCTCCCAGGTGGTCCACTCTTCGGGCATCGTCGCGCCGGTGGCCTCGAGCACGTCGGTGTTGACCCACATGCCGATGCTGGCCAGGCCGATGGAGACGGTGTAGATCTTGCCGTCGACCTGATTCTGCTCATAGTTTGCGCCGACCTGCGCTTCCAGGCCGTTCTCATCGATGTAGGGCTTGAGATCCATCAGCAGGTTCTGGGCGATGGCGCCCTCGAGCTTGACGCTGCCCGCGCAGTCCATCATGTCCGGCACTCTGCCGCTGGCCAGCTCGCTGGAATAAAGGCCCGTCAGATCCTCGATCGCGATCGGCTCAAAGCGGACGGGGCCGTCGGCATGCGCGTCTGCAAATTCCTGATAGATCTCACGCATCACGACCGCGGGATACCACGTCGCTTCGTCGTGCCAGTAGGCGTGATAGAATTCCAGCACTTCCTGCTCGGCGGGTGCGTCCGCGGCAGGCGTTTCGTCCGTGGTCGTCTCGGCAGCGGCGGGTTCATTTGTCGAAGGTTCTGCCGCAGGCGTCTCCTGCCTGGCGCAGCCGGCCATCAGCGCGCAAAGCATCGCAAGCGCCAGAAGCAGAGCAAATACTCTTTTCATCATTGGTTCGTTCTCCTCTTTTGTTATTTGCAGGTATTTCTGCACGATACATATTCTACACGCTTTTGCCCGCCGTCTCAATGGACGGCGTTGCGATGCGCTTGTGTTTTGTTTTGTCCCTGCGCCGCGCGCGCCGTTTTTTCGCATCCGGCGCGTCCGGATTTCCAAAGATTATTTACCTTTCTGGACTTTGTTTTCCTTCCGCCCCGCAGCGGCGCAAAAACAGGACAATATTTTGAAATCCGGGACTGCATTTGCCGCTTGCCCGTTTTGCCGCCCCGCCCGATTGAAACGCCCCCGGCGGCGCGCTATACTGGCCGCAGCAACGTTAAAGGAGGATATTATCCGTGAAACAGCATCTGCAGATCACGCTCGACCATGAGCCGCTCGCCTGGATCAACGGCGTCGTCTATTCCAACCGTCCCGCCTGGTACAATGTGACAGCGCGTGCGCTGCACATGGATCTGATCGTTCCGAAGGAGCGGCCGCACCATGCGCCGCAGCCGGCGGTTTTGTTCCTGTGCGGCGGCGCGTATATGGTCATGGACCGCTCGATCTGGCTGCCGGAGCTGATGACGCTCGCCCGCGCGGGCTATACCGTCGCCAGCATGGAATACCGCACGAGCAACGAAGCCGCCTTCCCCGCCGCGCTGGAGGATGTGAAGACCGCCGTCCGCTTCCTGCGCGCGCACGCGGAGGAATACTGCGTCGACCCGGCCCGCATCTTCCTCATGGGCGAATCCGCGGGCGGCACGCTCGCCTGCCTCGGCGGCGTCACGGCCGGGATCGCCGAATTCGACCGGGGCGACTGGCCGGAGCAGAGCAGCGCGGTACAGGGCGTCGTCGACTTTTACGGGCTGACCGATCTGGAGCACGCGCCGTGCGTCACCGGCCCCGGCGCGCTTGCGGACTGGACCGTTCCCGCGTTTCTGGGCGCGTACGCGCCCGCCGGAGCCGCGGCGCGCGCCAGCGCCATCCGGTATATCAGCCGCAGCGCGCCGCCGTTTTTCATCGTCCACGGCAGCGCCGACCCGCTGGTGCCCATTGCGCAGAGCGAGCGGTTTTACGAGCTGCTGATCCAGAATGGCGTGGACGCCGAATACTATATTCTCGACGGCGGCAGCCACGGCACCGGCGAATTTTATCAATCCAACATCATGGATCGCGTGACCGCCTTCCTCGATCGGATCTCCCGCGGCGAATGACGCCGCGCCTTCCGCGAAAAACGTCCCGCTTTTCTCTGCGCGCGCTTGACATTTGAAAATATGCGGGTATACTATAACTAACGACCATTAGTTACCGAGGAGAGCGGCAATGAGGCAGGAGGATACCAAGCAGAGGATTCTGGACAAAGCGCTGGAGCTGTTTTCCGCGCAGGGCTACGACGCCGTCAGCATGGGGCAGATCGCGGGCGCGGTGGGCATCAAGGCGCCGTCGCTTTACAATCATTTCCCCGGCAAGCAGGCCATTTTCGACGCGCTCGTGGCTTCCACCGCCGCGCAGTATGAGGCGGACACCGACAAGCTCGACATCCACGTGCAGAACGCGGCGCGGGATATTCCCGTTTTCACAGAGATCACCGAGGATGCGCTCTTCGAAAAGGTGCGGCAGATCTTCGAATATTCCCTGCACAACGAGACCATCAGCCGCTTCCGCCGCATGATGACCATCGAGCAGTTCCGCTCGCCGGAGCTGGCCGCGCTGTATTCCGCGCGGTATGTGGAGCGGGTCGTGCGCTATCACGCCGGGATCTTCCGCGCGCTGATCGCAGCCGGGGAAATCGCGGCGGAGGATCCGGAGGCGCTGGCCATGCTGTATGTCGCGCCCGTGCTGACGCTCATCGGCGTCTGCGACCGGCAGCCGGAGCGGGAGGACGAATGCCTGCAGAAGCTCCGGGCCCATGTCCGGCTCTTTTTCCGTATGGTCCACAGCGGCAGAAGCTAAGCGCATCCCCGATCAGCCAGACGCAAAGACGCAGCGCTGACCACGCTTTTTCGTGGCCGGCGCTGCGCTTTCTGCGCCGCGCCGCAGAAAAAATTTTGATTGGCGAAAGCGTCCGGGCCCGTATCCCCGGCGGCATTCGCGGAAAGGCGGAACATCATGACAAAACGGACCCGGCAATATACCGGCATCCTGGCGGCGCTTGCCGCCTACTACCTCGTTCACGAGGGCGCGCATCTGCTCTATGCTCTGCTCGCCGGCGTGTTTAAGCAAATCCACTTTATGGGGCTCGGCGTGCAGATCGACGTCTATGCCGAACGCATGACCGATGCGCAGCTCGGCCTGTTCTGTCTCGTGGGCGCGCTGGCGACCCTCTGCGCGGGATATCTGCTGACGGCGCTTGCAAAGAACATCTGCCGCGCAAAAAGCAAGCTGCTGCGCGCCGTGCTTTACTATATCACGATCGCCCTCCTGCTGCTCGATCCGCTTTATCTGAGCGTCCTGTGCGGCCTGTTCGGCGGCGGAGATATGAACGGCATCGCCTGGCTCTTCCCGGAATGGGCGGCGAGATGCCTGTTCGGCGCGCTGCTGCTCATAAACGGGGCGGTCTTCTGGACGCTGGTGCTGCCGGCTTATCGGAAGTCGTTTTCCGAATAGGAAAACAGCAAGGAACGTCGAGAAAAGATCCGCCCGGCGCGGTAAAATGCCCTCCTGTAAGGAGTTGAACGCACATGAACGAACAGGTGCTGGCCGTCCAGCGGATGCAGGATTACATCGAAGCAAACAAAACGGAGGAGATCAGCCTGTCCGATCTCGCGCGGGCGTCGCTGTTTTCTCCGTGGTACGCCTACCGGCTGTTCCGGGATCGTCTGGGCCTGACCCCGGCGGAGTATATCCGCAAATACCGGCTCACACAGGCCGCGGAGCAGCTTCGCGGCGGCGCGGTCAAAGTCATCGACGCGGCTTACGACGCGGGCTTTTCCAATGTGGACACCTTCACGCGGGCGTTTTGCCGGGAATTCGGGCTCAATCCGGGCGAGTATCGGAAACGCCCCGTCCCTGTCCCGTTCTTCATTCCTTACGGTGCAAAATATCGTGAACTGAGAAAGGAGAACATCGACGTGTCCAACATCCAACCGATCTTCATACAGGTCGTCCGCAAGCCGGAGCGCCTGTGCATCATCAAGCGCGGCACGCGCGCGGAGGACTATTTCCCCTACTGCGAAGAGGTCAGCTGCAGCGTGTGGGGCATCCTCATGAGCATGCAGTCGCTCTGCGGCGAACCCGTTTCCATGTGGCTGCCCGAGAAATACAAAAAGCCGAACACCTCCACCTATGTGCAGGGCGTGGAGGTCGCAACAGACTATGCAGGCATCATTCCCGAGGGCTTTGATACCATCCGTCTGCCCGAAGCCGAATATCTGATGTTCCAGGGCCAGCCCTTCCGCGAGGAGGATTACTGCGAGGCCATCCGCACCGTGCAGACGGCGATGGACGGCTATGATCCGTCTGTCGTCGGCTATCGCTGGGACGACGAGAACCCGCGCATCCAGCTCGAGCCCCGCGGGAAGCGCGGCTATATCGAGCTGCGGGCAGTCAGGAGGCTTCCAGGATGAGCGAAGCGATCTTTGCAGCGGGTCTGACGAAAGCGTATGCGGGGAAAACCGTGGTCGATCATCTGGATCTCTCCGTGAAGCGCGGTAGGCATCCGCACGGGAAGCGTCCTGCTGCCGGTTTGCGTCATGTTCGGAGCTGCCGCGCTCTGCACACTCCTTGCCGTCCGCTTCTTCCGCTGGGAATAAAACGGGGGCGCCGCGGAACTCATACACCCAAAAAGAAAAGCCATCCATTCGGATGGCTTTTCTTTTTGGGTTGTCAGAACACTATGGACCAACAGCCAAAAACAAAATTGTGACCCAGCGGAGCGGTCACGATTTTGAACGAAGAAAGACCTTTGCTGTCGAGGTGGACGCGCTTGCGCGGTCACCTGACATCCAAAGGTCATTTCTGAGTGGAGCAGGGTACGGGAGTCGAACCCGCCTCCGCGGCTTGGGAAGCCGCTGTACTACCGATGTACGAACCCTGCGTATCTAGTTCTTGGGTATCATATCATCTTTTTTTCAAAAATGCAACCGTTTTCTGGCGGAAACGGAAAACCGGGCCTCCGGAGGGAGGCCCGGCAGGAAAATCAGCAGAGCTTTGCGCCAGCGGGGATGGCGTCGTTCAGCATGAGAAGGTTCAGCTTTTCCTCGCCCTTTTCCTTGTGGACGGCGGACAGGAGCATGCCGCACGATTCCTGGCCCATCATTTTTCTGGGCGGCAGGTTGATGATCGCGGCGAGCGTCTTGCCGACGAGCGCTTCCGGCTCGTAGAATTTCGCGATGCCGGAGAGGATCTGGCGATCCGTGCCGGTGCCGTCGTCGAGCGTGAAGCGCAGGAGCTTGTCGGACTTCTTCACGCGCTCGCAGGCCTTGACCTTGACGGCGCGGAGGTCGGACTTGCAGAAGGTGTCGAAGTCGACCTTTTCTTCCAGCTGCGGCTCGACCTCAACGGCGGGCAGGAGGGCCTTTTTCTGCTCGGCCTCGAGCTCCTCCAGCTCGGCAAGGGCCTTGGCCGCGTCGATACGGGGGAAGATGGCCTCGCCCTTGTGGACGGACGCAGTCTGCGGCAGCGCGCCCCAGACGTTGGCCTTGTCCCAGGTCTGGACGGATGCGTCCGCGCCGATCTGCGCGAAGATCTTCTCGCAGGAGGCCGGGATGAACGGCAGCAGGAGCGTCGTGCAGATGCGGATGGTCTCGAGCAGGTTATACATGACAGAGGCAAGGCGCGGCTTGTTCGCCTCGTCCTTTGCCAGCGCCCATGGCATGGTCTCGTCGATATACTTGTTCGCGCGCTGGATGCACTTGAAGATCTCGTCCAGCCCGTTCTGGAACTGGAATTTCTCCATCTGCACCTCATAGCGGTCACGCAGGCCGGAGAGCATGGAGATCAGGCTCTCGTCGACCTCGCCCGCCTGCCGCGCTTCGGGGAGCGTTCCGCCGAAGTATTTTTCGACCATCGCCGTCGTGCGGGAGACGAGGTTTCCAAGATCGTTGGCCAGATCGATGTTGATGGTGTTGATGAGCAGCTCGTTGGAGAAATTACCGTCGGAGCCGAAGGGGAACGTGCGCAGCAGGAAGAAGCGCAGCGCGTCGACGCCGAATTTCTCCGCCAGAATGTAGGGGTCTACGACGTTGCCCTTGGATTTGGACATCTTGCCGCCGTCCATGACGAGCCAGCCGTGGCCGTAGACGTGCTTCGGAAGCGGCATGCCCATGCTCATGAGCATGGCCGGCCAGATGATGGAGTGGAAGCGGACGATCTCCTTGCCGACGAAGTGGACATCCGCGGGCCAGTATTTCTCGTAATCGTGGTATTTTTCATTCATGAAGCCGAGCGCCGTGGTATAGTTGAACAGCGCGTCGACCCAGACGTAGACCACGTGGCCCGGATCAAAATCGACCGGCACGCCCCAGGTGAAGCTGGTGCGGGAGACGCAGAGGTCTTCGAGGCCCGGATCGATGAAGTTGTTGACCATTTCGTTGACGCGGGACTTCGGCTGCAGATAGTCCGTCGTCGTCAGCAGCTCGCGCACGCGGCCGGCGTATTTGGACAGGCGGAAGAAATAGGCCTCCTCCGACGCATCGTGGACCTCGCGGCCACAGTCGGGGCACTTGCCGTCCACGAGCTGGCTCTCCGTCCAGAAGCTCTCGCAGGGCGTGCAGTATTTGCCCTTGTATTCGCCCTTATAGATATCGCCGTTTTCATACATCTTCCGGAAGATCTTCTGGATGGCCTCCACATGGTAATCGTCCGTGGTGCGGATGAAGCGGTCGTTGGAGATATTCATGAGCTTCCACAGATCGAGAATGCCCTTCGGCCCGGCGACGATGTTGTCGACAAACTGCTGCGGCGTGACGCCGGCGGCCTTCGCCTTGTCCTCGATCTTCTGGCCGTGCTCGTCCGTGCCGGTCAGGAACATGACGTCGCAGCCCTGCAGACGCTTGTAGCGCGCCATGGCGTCGGTCGCAACGGTGCAGTAGGTATGGCCGATGTGGAGCTTATCCGACGGATAATAGATCGGCGTGGTGATATAAAACGGTTTTTTGCATGCTTGGCACATAATCTTTCCTCTTTTCCGCCCGCTCCGAATGAAAGAGGGGCTGTTACGTTATACTGTATCCGGTTTCTATATTTTTGTCAACGCTGTTGCGAAATATTTGACAGCCGTGGTATACTGAACTATAACTTGAAATACAGACAGGAGTCCCGATTTTTTATGATCTCTTTTCACAAGGCAGAGGCTGCCGACCGCGCGTGGGCGCATGAAATTCTGAAAAACTGCGCATACCCCGGCGCGGAATATGCGTTCAGCTGCATGTATCTCTGGTCGGATTATTTCGGCGAGCTCGGCCGGGCGGGAGAGCGCCTGACGCAGCACGCGCCGTGGCGCGGCCGCGAGGTCTATCTCTACCCCGCCGGTACCGGCGATCTGCGCGAGGCCATCGAGGCCATCCGCGCCGACGCCGCGGAACGCGGCAATCCGATGCGCCTGCGCAGTCTGACGAACGAGACGCGCGAAGAGCTCGAAGCGCTCTATCCGGGAAAATTTGAATTTACCGCCTGCCGCAATTCCTACGACTACATCTATACCGTCGAAGAGCTCTCCGAGCTGCACGGCAAGAAGCTCCAATCCAAGCGCAACCACTGCAACCGCTTTGAGGATGAATTCCCCGACTGGTTCACCGCGCCCATCACAGACGACAATCTTCCGCAGTGCCACGAGATGCTGCGCATCTGGTATGAGCAGCACGAGCCCGCGGTGAACGCGCAGGAGCTCGACCAGCTGCAGCTGGAAAAGGCCGCGCTGCAGCGCGCGTTCGATCATTTTGACGAGCTGGAGATGGATGGCCTGCTGCTGTCCGACGGCGAGCGCATCATCGCCTTTTCCATGGGCAGCCGCATGAACCGGGAGTATTACGACGTCGGCTTTGAAAAGGCGTTCCCGGATGTGAACGGGGCCTACGCCATGATCAACCGCGAATTTTCCCGCATGATCGCGGAGAAGTACCCGGAGGTGCGCTTTCTCAACCGCGAGGACGACATGGGATCCGAGGGCCTGCGCCGCGCGAAGGAATCGTACCAGCCGACGGTGCTGCTGGAAAAATACACGGCCGACTGGAAGGAGAGCTGAGCCATGCGCTTCCGCAGGACAAATCCGGACGATCTGCCGCAGCTGAAAGCGCTCTGGGCGCTCGGCTTCGGCGACACCGAACAGGAGATCGAGGCGTTTTTCGCCATTTCCTATCCCACGGCGGCAGGCTTCTGCGCGGAAGCGAACGGCAGGCTCGTCGCCGCCGCCTACGCCCTGCCGCAGGAGCTGGCGTGGGGAGAAAAAACCTGCCGCTCGGCCTATCTTTACGCCGTGACCACGCACCCGGACTTCCGGCGGCGGGGGATCTGCGCGAAGCTGCTGGCCTATGCGGAAAAGGAGCTGAAAAAGCGGTATTTCGACTGTCTGACGCTCGTCCCGGCGACGGTCGCGCTGCGCGCGTATTACGAAACGCTGGGCTTTGTTTCGCAGCATACCGCGTTTTTGGACGAGGGCGACGCGCCGGAGGCGCGCGGCATGTGCGAGGAGCTGAACCCGGTCGACTACGCCGGGCTGCGCGAGACGGTGCTCTATGATACGCCGCACGTGCGCTGCTCGCTTTCCGACCTGCGCTATCAGGCGTCCATGTCGCGCTTTTACCGGCTGGAGCTCGGCAATCACTTCGGCTGCGCCTGCGCGCATCTGGACGGCGAGACGCTCGTCGCGGACGAGATCCTGCCGGACTGCTCCGTTCTGCCCGCGCTTCTGAAGCAGCTGCCGGCAAAGCGGTGCCGTGTGCGCACCGCGGGCGGCGCCGCGCCGTTTGCCATGTGCAAATGGCTTTCGGACGCGCGCATGCCGGATGTGTATCTGGCGTTTGATTTCGGATGATCCGTTTATGATGAAAGGAGGCGTTCGCCATGGCGGAGCCGCTTCTCATACCCGCTGACGCCGCGCAGCGGCTGCTGGCCGCGGCCAACGGCGACGCCGCGCTTTTGTATCTGTATCTTCTTCAGAACCGCCCGCTCGCCGACGCGCAGACAGCGCTGCGCATGACGCAGGCGCGGTATGATCTTTCCTGCGCGACGCTCCAGCAGCTGGGGCTCTGGCCGCAGGAGGCCAGAGCGCACCTCGACGCGTCTCAGGCCCCAGTCTATACCGAGCAGGACGTCATCCGCGAGACGCGCACCAGCCGCGAATTCGAAGCCATCACCGGCGAGACGCAGCGGCGGCTGGGACGGGTGCTGTCCAACGAGGAATTAAAGATCCTGCTGTCGATCTACCGCTATCTGGGGCTTCCGGGCGAGGTCATTTCGATCCTCGTCAACTACTGCATCCAGCGGCAGCGCTCGCGCGGCATCTCGCGCATGCCGTCTCTGCGGTCGATCGAAAAAGAGGCGTACTACTGGGCCGACCACGGCATCGACACGATGGAGCAGGCGGCCGTTTACATGCAGAACCAGCTGCTGCGGCAGTCGCAGCTTGGAAAGATCCGCGAGCTGTTCGGCCTGACGGGCCGCAGGCTGACGCCGGGCGAGGAGAACTATATTCTGACGTGGCTCTCCTGGGGCTTCGGCGAACAGGAGATCGGCCTGGCCTATGAGAAGACCTGCATAGCGACCGGCGGGCTCAAGTGGCCCTACTGCAACTCCATCCTGCGCAGCTGGCACGAGCAGGGCTTCACCACCCTCAGCCAGATCGAATCCGGCGACCGCGCTCCGCAGCGCAGCTACGCGGGCGCAAAGCTCTCGCAGGGCGTCCAGCAGCACAACGACACGCTCAGCGATTTCCAGCTTGCCGCCATTGACCGGATGCTGAACAACAAGGAGGATTGACCATGGCGTATTCTCAGGCCATCGTGCAGCGCGCGATGCAGCGTCTGCAAAGCGAAAACGAGCAAAACGAGCAGTCCTCCCGCGCCCGCATCGCGGCGATCTATGAAAGGCAGCCGCGTCTGGGCGAGATCGAGCGGGAGCTGCGCCGGACCGCCGCGCATGTGCTCGCCGCGACGTTCCGCCGGCAGGGCGACCCCGTAGCCGCCATGCAGCAGCTGAAAAAGGACAATCTGGCGCTCCAGCAGGAGCGCGACTGGATCCTGCAGGCCGAGGGGCTCGAGCCCGACGATCTGACCGTCCAGCCGCTCTGCCCGAACTGCGGCGGAACGGGCTATGTGGGCGCGAATATGTGCGAGTGCCTCCGGGAGCTTTGTAGGCAGGAGCAGAAGAAGGAGCTTGCCGCGCTGTTCGGCACGGACAGCTTTGAAAAATTCCGCCTGGAGCTCTATTCCGACCAGTACGACGCCAAATGCCACAGCAGCCCGCGCGAGCTGATGCGCGCGACATACCGCAGGGCGCAGAGCTATGCGCAGAGCTTCCCGGCAGAAGGACAGTCCCTTCTGTTTTCCGGCGCGACCGGACTCGGCAAGACCTATTTGTCCGCCTGCATCGCGCGCGTCGTCGCCGACCGCGGATTTTCCGTCAGCTACGCGCCCGTCGGCCAGCTGTTCGCCGCGTTTGAGGACGACAAATTCCGCCCGCAGCCGGACGTCTCTCGGACGGAGCCGTTTTTCACCAGCGATCTGCTGATCCTCGACGATCTCGGCACGGAGATGACCACACAGTTTACCATCTCGGTCCTCTATCAGCTTCTGAATACCCGGCTGATGGAAAAAAAGCCCGTGATCCTGTCGACGAATCTTGCGCCGAACGAGCTGGCTGCCCGCTATACGCCGCAGATCGCCTCTCGCCTGCTGGGTACCTACTGCCTCTTCCAATTCTACGGCGACGACATCCGCTTCAAGCTGAAATAGCCAGCTGCTATTCGTGTTTGCGCATTTTTCCGTAGCAGGCTGTACATCTAAAGCTTTATAAAAACCAGGCGGAAGCCGCACGCACCCAAGCCTCCCCTTGTCATGCCCCGCATGATAAGGGGAGGTGGCATTTGCGAAGCAAATGACGGAGGGGATGTGTTGCAGATATCAGAGTGCTCCGAAATTTGCAGCATTCGAATCCCCTCAGGCCCTTCGGGCCAGCTCCCCTTGCGCCCAAGGGGAGCCTTTTTTCATGCCGCGGCGCAAAAGTTTACAGGCCGGAAACAAATTTTTGCATGATTGCACTTTCCTGTTGTGTCCGTATGTGCTACAATGTATAAGGATTTTTATGCTGTTGTGCCGCTTTGGACAGATTTGGATAGATAAAGGAAGATCATCATGGAATTACTCGCTCCCGCCGGTTCGATGGAGGCGCTGCGCGCCGCCGTCTGCAACGGCGCAGACGCTGTTTACCTGGGCGCCGATACCTTTAACGCGCGTATGAACGCCCGCAATTTTTCCGCCGCCGATCTGCAGGGGGCTGTCGTCTACTGTCATGTGCGCGGCGTCAAGGTGCATCTGACGCTCAACACGCTCGTGCTCGACCGGGAAATGCCGCGCGCGGCGGAGCTCATCCGTATGGCCGCGTCCTGCGGCGTCGACGCGTTCATCGTGCAGGATCTGGGCGTGGTGTCCTTATGCCGCCAGCTTGCGCCGGACGTGCCCGTCCACGCCTCCACGCAGATGAGCATCCATTCGCTCGAGGGCGTGATGGAGGCCGCCGCGCTCGGCTGCAGCCGCGTCGTGCTCGCGCGGGAGCTGCCTGCGGAGGAGATCGCGCATATCTGCAAAAAAAGCCCGGTCGAGATCGAGGTCTTCGTCCACGGCGCGCTGTGCATGTGCTATTCCGGACAGTGCTACCTGTCCTCCGTCATCGGCCGCCGCTCCGGCAACCGGGGCCAGTGCGCGCAGCCCTGCCGCCTGCCCTACGGCTACGGCCGGTTCGAATCGACGCGCTATCCCCTCAGCCTCAAGGACAACTGTCTTGCGGGCGAGCTGGACGAGCTGCGGCATATGGGCGTCGCGTCCATCAAAATTGAAGGCCGTATGAAGCGGCCCGAATACGTCGCCATCGTCACGCGCGCCTACCGCACGGTCTTAAACGGCGGCAGGCTGACGCAGGCCGATCTGCAGGCGCTCGAGACGGCGTTTTCCCGGCAGGGCTTTACCGACGGCTATTTCAAGGGCCAGACCGGCGCCGGCATGTTCGGCCGCCGTCAGGAGGGCGAGGACACGAGCGAGCTGTTTGCCTCCGCCCGCGCCACCTACGAGCAGGGCGAGACGCAGCGCATCGGCGTGCGCTTCTACGCGATGATCCGCCGCGGCGAGCCCGCGCAGCTCGCCGTCGAGGATCCGGACGGCAATCTCTGCCGGACCTGCGGCCCCGTGCCGGAGCAGGCGGTCTACCGTTCGCTCACGGCGCAGGATCTGGAGCAGCAGCTGAAGAAGACCGGCGGAACGCCGTATCTGTGTACCGCCGTCCGCTCGTCGCTCGATCCCGATCTGATGCTCCCGGCCTCCGCGATCAACGCCATGCGGCGCGACGTGATCGCCGAGCTGACCGCCAAGCGCGGCCGCGCCGCGCCCGCGCGTCTGAACGCCTACGACGAGCCGCCGCGCTATGACGGCATCCCCGGCGAGCCGCAGCTGACCATCGCCGTCCGCACAGTCGGGCAGATCACCTCCCGCATGCTCTCCATGAAGCCGACAGTGCTCTATGTCCCCCTGTCCGAGCTGGCCGAGCACCCGGAGCTGCGGCAGCGCGTGGGCGTCGAGACACAGCTCGCGGCCATTTTGCCGCGCGTGATCTGGAGCGGAGAGCTCGTCCCCGTCGCGCGGCAGCTGCGCACGGTCTACGACATGGGCGTCCGGCAGGTCCTGGCCGGAAATCTCGGCCAGCTGCACATCGCCCGCGCGGCGGGCTTCGCCGTCCGGGGCGATTTTGGCCTCAACATCGTCAATTCCCGCGCCATGCGGTATCTGCGCGAGCAGGGGCTCGATTCGCAGCTTCTGTCCTTCGAGCTGACGCTGCCGCAGATCCGCGATATCTCCAAGGCCGTCCCGGCGGAGGTCCTGATCTACGGGCGCCTGCCGCTGATGGTGATGGAAAACTGCATCATCAAAAACCGCACCGGCACCTGCACCTGTCAGACCGGCACGGTCCGGCTGGTCGACCGCGTGGGCGAGGAATTCCCCATCGTCAAGGATCCCGGCACGTGCCGCAATGTGCTGCTGAACGGCAAGAAGCTGTATCTGCTCGACAAAAAGGACGCCTTCCGCGGCATGGGCCTGTGGGCGCTGCGCCTGCAGTTTACAACGGAAAACCCCGGCGAGATCGACAAGGTGCTGATGGACTATCAGGGCCGGGCCGTCTTCGACGCCGGAAGCTATACGCGCGGACTGTATTCGCGCGGCGTGGAATAAGCAAAAAGAGGGATTCCCCATGATCATTCTTGCATCGCAATCTCCCCGCAGGCACGAGTTGATGAAGCTCACCGGCCTGCCGTTTACCATTCGTATCGCGGATGTGGACGAGACGATGGACAAGTCGCTCCCCGTGCAGCAGGAGGTCACGCGCGTCAGCTGTCTGAAGGCGCAGGCCATCGCCGCCGGCGCGTCGCCGGACGATATTGTGATCGCCGCCGACACCATCGTGGTCATCGACGGACGCGAGCTGGGAAAGCCGCACTCGGAGGAAGAGGCGCTCGGCATGCTCCGTCTGCTCTCCGGCAGGACGCACGAGGTCGTGACCGTCCTGTCCGTCTACAAGGGCTCACAGCTCGAGTCCGAGGCCGTCGTGACCAAGGTCACGTTCCGCCCGCTCTGCGAGGAGGAGCTTCGCGCGTATGTCAAAACCGGCGAGCCCATGGACAAGGCCGGCAGCTACGGCATCCAGGGCTACGGGGCCATGTTCGTCAGCCGGATCGAGGGCGATTATTTCTCCGTCATGGGCCTGCCGCTGTGCCCGCTGTGTCGGATGCTGCGCGCGTTCGGCGTTTCGATCCTTGACGTGCAGGAGGCGCAGGCATGAAGAAGAAATTCTGGACGGGCCGGCTGAAGACCATTTTGATCGTCGCGCTCGTCGTCGCCATCTGCGCGGCTGTGACGCTTGCCATCACAAGCGGGACCAGCGCGATCGAAAACGTGGTCGGGACGATCCTGTCCCCCATCCGCGCGGGCGTCGCGTCCATCGACCGGCTGGCCGAGCGGTATTACAACTACATGTTCCGCTATGAGACGCTCGAGGCGAAAAACGCGGAGATGGAAAAGCAGATCCTCGCCATGCAGGAGGATATCCGCGACGCCGAGCAGCTGCAGCGCGAGAACGAATGGCTCAAGGCGCTTCTGAAGCTGTCGGAAGAGCATGAGGATTACAAATTCCTCACGTCGTACATCATTTCCTGGGATTCCTCCGACTATAAAAGCGCCTTTACCATCGGCAAGGGTACGAACGCGGGGCTCGAAGAGGGCATGTGCGCCGTGACGGAAAACGGACAGGTCGTGGGCCTTGTGACCAAGGTCGGCGCGAACTGGGCCACCATCACGACGATCATGGACTCGTCGCTTGAAATTTCCGCCTCCGTGGCCTCGTCCGGCTATACAGGCGTGGTGCAGGGCACGTTCCTCGAGGACGGGACGGAAATCCTGCGCATGAACTATCTGCTGACGGACGCGATCGTCAAGAATAACGATCAGGTCGTTACGACCGGTTCGACGCTCTATCCGCGCGGACTGCTGCTGGGGTACATCACAAACGCCAGTCTCGACGAGACGGGCGTCGCGAAATACGCCACGCTCGAACCGTCCTGCGACCTGTCCCAGCTCGAGCAGATCGCGATCATTACGGAGTATAATGTGCAGTGACAGCTGTGCAAAAGCCTCCTCTTGCCGCGCCCCGCGCGGTAAGGGGAGGTGGCTCGGCGAAGCCGAGCCGGAGGGGATGGGCGGCAAATATCAGAGTGCTCCGAAATTTGCCGCGTTCGAATCCCCTCAGGCCCTTCGGGCCAGCTCCCCTTGTGCCCAAGGGGAGCCTTGGTGCGGCTGAATCCTGCCCACTTGTATCATGACTTTTCTTGCCGGAAGGAGGCCTGCGCGATGCATGCGGCCTATAAAAATGCGCTGATGTGGACGCTTTACGGCGTGCTGTTTCTTCTGATCGCCGTTTTGCAGACGGTCGTGTTCGGCCGGGCGCGGTTTTTCGGCGTCAAGCTGACGCTCATCCCCGTCTGCATCGCCTGCGTTTCCATGCTGGCCGGGGCCGAGGCCGGGGCGCTCTACGGCCTTTGCTGCGGCGCCGTCTGGTGCTTTACGGGCGCGAGCGGCGGCGCGATGCATATCGTGCTGCTGACGCTCTGCGGCGCGGTGATCGGCTATCTCTGCGACCGGTATCTGGTGCGGCAGCTGCTGTCCGCCCTTCTGATGAGCCTGCTGGCGCTCGTATTCTGCCAGACGATCCTGTTTCTGCTTCAATGCTATCTCGGCACGGTCTACATCGGCATGATCACCGCTCTGCCGGTCCAGATCGGCCTGAGCCTGCTCGTGTGCCCGCTTCTGTATCTGGGAGCCTGGGCGATCCGAAAGGTTGGTGCCAAATAAATGCAGCGAATCTCCCGCTTCCGCATGATCGTGTTCATCGTCGTCATTCTGGCCATGATCGGTGTGTTCACTCTGCGGCTTTACAAGACGCAGGCCGCCGTTACGGAAGAAAACCTTGTCACGGCGGACGCCGACTCCATGACGTACCAGTCGACGGTCGAGGCCGCGCGCGGCAACATTCTCGACCGCAACGGCAATGTGCTGGTGTCGAACCGCGCGAGCTATAACCTCGTCATCATCAACTTCGTCTTTTTCAACGCGCCCGACCCGAACGGGAATCTGCTGAAGGTGCTGAATCTCTGCGACGAGCTTGGCATCCAGTATGAATCGCACTTCCCCGTCACTGCGGACAGGCCCTATGCCTATACCGACACGAACGATACCGCGTGGCAGGGCTATTTCCGCAAATTCCTTGCCAGCCGGAGCTACGACCTCGATATCTCCGCGCCCACGCTCATGAAGCGTCTGCGCAGCGAATACAAGATCCCCGACGACTGGAGCCAGCGGGACGTTTACCGCGTCATTTCCGTCCGCTATGAGCTCGAACTCCGCTCGGTCGACGATATCGGCATGGAAAACTATACGCTGGCAGAGGACGTGGACGCGGAATCCCTAGCTGCCGTGATGGAGCTGGCTGTGCCGGGCGTCGTCGTTGAAAACGGCACGGTGCGCGAATACAACACCACCCACGCCGCGCACATTCTCGGCTATATCGGCCCGATCTGGAGCGAGGAGGCCGCGGAATACAGCGAAAAGGGCTACTCGCTGAACGCCCTCGTCGGAAAATCCGGCGTGGAGCAGGCGTTTGAGGAATATCTGCACGGCTCGAGCGGCATCAAGAAAACGACCGTCTCCTCGACCGGCGAAATTCTGAACCGCTATTACGTGACGGAGCCCGTGCCGGGCAACAACGTCGAGCTGACGATCGACATTTCGCTTCAGTCCGTGGCCGAGCAGGCACTCGAGAAGGTCATTCTCGATCTGCGTGAAAACGGCGTCGGCCGGAACAAGGAGGGCAAGGACGCCCAGGGCGGCGCGGTCGTCGTGCAGCTGTGCAAGACGGGCGAGATCCTCGCCATCGCGAGCTACCCGACCTACGATCTCGCAACGTTCAGCCAGAACTACACCGCGCTCGACGAGGACGAAATGCGGCCTCTTTACAACCGCGCGCTCGCGGCCTATCCGCCCGGCTCGGTCTACAAGATGGTCACGTCCATCGCCGCCGTCGACATGGGCGGCTTCGACCCCGGCTATATCATCGAGGACAAGGGTCTTTACACCTTCTACGAGTCCTTCCAGCCCAAGTGCCACATCTGGTCGCTTGCCAACCCGCGCACGCACGGCAAGATCAACCTGATGGAGGCCATCGCCTATTCCTGCAACTATTATTTCTACGAGGTCGGCCGTCTGACCTATGACAGCTATATGAAGCAGACGGGCGAGAACCCGTTTGACATCGTCGCCAAGGCCCTCGGCCTCGGCGAACCGACGGGCATCGAGCTGCCGGAATCCATCGGCTCGCGCGCAAACGCGGAGGAAAAGAACAGGCAGTACGCGGGCGAGGACGCGGGCTGGTTCGGCGCGGACGTGCTGCAGGCCGTCATCGGCCAGAGCCTGAACAAATTTACGCCTCTGCAGCTGGTCTGCTACGCCTCGGCGCTGGCAAACAAGGGCACGCGCTATGAAGCGACGCTTCTGTCCCGCGTCGTCTCGTGGGACTATCAGGATCTGATCGAGGAATCCAGGCCCGTCGTGGCAAGCACACTGGAGATCTCGGAAAAGGCGCTGACCGCGCTCGACCAGGGCATGCGCATGACCGGCACCATCGGCACGGCAGAGCAGTATCTCAAGGATTATCCCATCCCCATCGCCTGCAAGACCGGCACGGCGCAGTGGCAGGGCACGACCTCCACCGGCTCGTTCTCCGGCTCCGACCACGCCTCGTTCGTGCTCTACGCGCCGGCGGACGATCCCGAGATCGCCATCGCCGTCTATGTCGAGCGCGGCTCGCAGGGCGGCAATCTGGCAAACGTCTGCATCCCCATTCTCGACGCCTATTTCTCCAGCTCCACCAAATACGAGACTGTCGCGACTGAAAATATCGCTTACTAAGAGAGGAACCGCACATGACCGACCTTTCGCATATCCGCAATTTTTCGATCATCGCCCACATCGACCACGGCAAATCCACGCTGGCAGACCGGCTGCTGGAGGAGTGCCACTCCGTTGAAAAGCGCGAGATGGAGGATCAGATCCTCGACTCCATGGAGCTTGAGCGCGAGCGCGGCATCACCATCAAGGCGCGCGCCGTGCGTCTGGATTACCGCGCGGACGACGGCGAAACCTATGTATTGAATCTCATCGACACGCCGGGCCACGTCGACTTCAACTACGAGGTCTCCCGCAGCCTGTCCGCCTGCGAGGGCGCGGTGCTGGTCGTCGACGCCTCGCAGGGCATCGAGGCCCAGACGCTGGCGAACACGTATCTGGCCGTCGACAACGGGCTGGAGGTCCTGCCCGTCGTCAACAAGATCGATCTGCCGGCGGCGCGTCCCGCCGAGGTCAAGAAGGAGATCGAGGACGTCATCGGCATTCCCGCCATGGACGCGCCCGAAATTTCCGCCAAGAACGGCATCAACATCCATTCCGTCCTGGAAATGATCGTGAACAACGTTCCCGCGCCCGCGGGCGACCGCGAAGCGCCTTTGCAGTGTTTGATCTTCGACAGCCAGTATGACTCCTACCGCGGCGCGATCGTCTATCTGCGCGTTGTGAACGGCACGGTCTATCCCGGCATGGATATCCGCATGATGGCCTCCGGCGCGGTCTACAAGGTCGTGGAAGTCGGATATCTGCACCCGAAGGGCATGATCCCGGCGGAAAGTCTCGGCGCGGGCGAGGTCGGGTATCTCACGGCCTCCATCAAGACCGTCTCCGACACCCGCGTGGGCGACACCATCACGGGTGTGGAAAACCCGGCAGCCGAAGCCCTTCCGGGCTATCATCAGGCGCAGCCGATGGTCTTCTCGGGCGTGTATCCGGCGGACGGCTCGAAATACGGCGATCTGCGCGACGCGCTGGAAAAGCTGAAGCTGAACGACGCGTCCATGAGCTTCACGCAGGAAAACTCCATCGCGCTGGGCTTCGGCTTCCGCTGCGGCTTTCTGGGGCTTTTGCACATGGAGATCATCCTCGAGCGGCTCGAGCGCGAATATAACCTCGACCTCATCACGACAGCCCCGAACGTCGTCTATAAGATCACCAAGACTGACGGCACCCAGCTCGACGTCTATACCCCGCTCAACTACCCCGATCCCGCCGAGATCGCCGAGGCGCAGGAGCCGTATGCAAAGGCGAACCTCATCGCCCCGCCCGAATACGTCGGCGCGATCATGGATCTGTGCCAGAACCGGCGCGGCGAGTTTAAGGACATGCAGTATCTCGACCCCACGCGCGTCGAGCTGCACTATTCCATGCCGCTGAACGAAATTATCTACGACTTCTTCGACGCGCTCAAGAGCCGCACGCGCGGCTATGGCTCGCTGGACTACGAGCTGGAGGGCTACCGCCCGTCGAAGCTCGTCAAGCTCGATATTCTGCTGAACGGCGAGATCGTCGACGCGCTGAGCTTCATCCTCTTCGCCGACAACGCCTACGCAAGAGCCCGGAAGATCTGCGAAAAGCTCAAGGACAATATCCCGCGCCAGATGTTCGAGATCCCCGTGCAGGCCGCCGTCGGCGGCAAGATCATCGCCCGCGAGACGATCAAGGCCCTGCGCAAGGACGTGCTCGCCAAGTGCTACGGCGGCGATATCACGCGCAAAAAGAAGCTGCTCGAAAAGCAGAAGGAGGGCAAAAAGCGCATGCGCACGTTCGGCACGGTCGCCGTGCCGTCCGAGGCGTTCATGGCCGTCCTCAAGCTCGACGACGAATCGTAGGAGGGGTTTTCCGTGGCGCTCATTCAGATCGTTGAAAACAAGAAAAAAAGCCTCGGCATCTACGTGCATATCCCGTTCTGCCGGAGCAAATGCGAATACTGCGACTTTTATTCCATCCCCGGCGCGCGCAGCCGGGAGCTGATGGACCGGTATCTCGACGCCGTGATCCTGCACATCCGCGAGGCCGCGCAGGGCGCGGCGGGCTACGAGGTCGACACCGTCTACTTCGGCGGCGGCACGCCGTCGTTCTTCGGGGCCGGCGGGCTTGCGAAGATCTTCGCCGAGATTGACCGCCGCTTCGACGTCAGCCGCGACGCGGAGGTCTCGCTCGAGGCCAATCCCGATTCCGTGACGCTTCCCATGCTCACGCGGCTGCGCCGCGCGGGCTTCAACCGCATCTCCATCGGCGTGCAGTCGGACGACGACGCGCAGCTCAAGGCCCTCGGCCGCCCGCACAACTACCGGCAGGCGCAGCAGGCCGTGTCGCTCTCGCGCCGCGCGGGGTTTGACAACGTCTCGGTCGACCTCATGTTCGGCCTGCCGAACCAGTCGCGCGAGCAGTGGATGCAGACGCTGCGCAATGTGATCGATCTCAAGGCCGACCACATCAGCTGCTACGGGCTCAAGGTCGAGCCCGGCACGAAGCTCTGGTCGTACAAGGACTGCGCCAATCTCCCGGACGACGACGCGCAGGCGGATATGTATTTCTACGCCGTCGAGACGCTCGAGCAGTTCGGCTACCATCAGTACGAGATCTCCAATTTCGCGCACGACGGCTTCATCTGCCGCCACAACATGAAATACTGGGTCGGCGACGAGTATCTGGGCTTCGGCCCGTGCGCGGCGTCAGACTTTGCCGGGCGGCGGTTCACCATCAAGCCCGATCTCGAGGGCTATATCAAGGGCGTGATGGGCAAGGGCCAGATCCTGTCCGAGTCCGAGCTCGTCCCGCTGCGCGAGCGCGCGGGGGAATATCTCATGCTCCGGCTGCGGACGGTCGACGGCATCGAAAAGGGCGAGTACACCCGCTCGTTCCTGCTGCCGTTCGAGCCGATCGAGGATATCCTCGTCCGGCTGCAGCTGCAGGAATACGCCGCGTTCACCTCCGGCCGCTGGCATCTGACGCCGAAGGGCTTCATGCTCTCGAACACCATTCTGGTAGAGCTGCTGGAGGCGCAGCAGAAATCCAAGCCGCTGGCGCAGAAGCGCTGAACATCGGAACAGACGAACAGAGCCGGGGAAGCGTCGACGCTTCCCCGGCTCTTGCCGGAAAAACAGCTCTTCCGGTCAATCGGTGCGGCCGGAGGCAGAGGCTGCGAAGAAACCGGGCGGCTGCTTTTCGGACTCCGCCCGGATCAGCGGGACGCGGAACCCCCGTTCTGCCTGCCTTCTGCCGCTCCGGCGAAGCGCGGCGTCTGACCGAAACGCGCACCTGCGTATGGATCATCCGGCGGACAAAGCATCTCAAAAGCGTTTGCCAACGATCTCTCTGGCCATAGTATGCGCAGGGCGGCACAAAATACACAAGGACAGATTTGACTTTGCAGGCGCAAAACGGTAAGATAAGAAAAAACGAAGGAAGCGGAAGCACAATGGAAGAATTTAAAAATTTACAGGAAACAAAGCTCTCGTCCCAGCCGATCTTCGACGGCGACGTGCTGCATATCTATAAGGACACTGTCCGTCTGCCGAACGGCAGGACCTCCACGCGGGAATACACTGTGCATCACGGCGCGGTGTGCGTGATCCCGCTGCTGGAAAACGGAGACGTGCTGCTCGAGCGGCAGTTCCGCTACGCCATGGGCGAGGTTCTGACGGAGATCCCCGCCGGAAAGCTCGACTACATCGGCGAAGACCCGCGCGAGGCCGCGCTGCGCGAGCTGCGCGAGGAGACGGGCGCGATCGCAAGTGAGCTCATCCCGCTCGGGCCGTTTTATCCCACGTGCGCGTATTCGACCGAGGTCATCCACATGTTCCTGGCCCGCGGGCTGACCTTCGGCGAGCGGGAGCTGGACGAGGACGAATTTCTGAACGTGTTCCGCCTGCCGCTGCGCGAGCTGGTGGAGAAGGTCTTAAACGGCGAGATCCCCGACGCCAAGACGCAGGCCGCCGCGCTTCGCGTGTGGTGCATGCTGCAGGAGGGGAAGCTCTCGTGAGACGGGAGCTGGTTTATCTCTCGTCCATCGGCGCAGACTGCTGCGAGACCGCGCGGGACTTCGGCCTCGGCATCGAGCTTGCGCAGTTCTGCACAGCCGCCCGGCTCGACGGCGCGCCGGCGGAGCCGTGGGAGCTGCCGGTGGAGCGCTGCCTGTCCGCGGCAGACCGGTTCATCCTGCACGGGCCGTTCAACGAGCTGACCCCCGCGGCCATCGATCCGCTGGTGCTGGACGTGACGAAGAAGCGGTACCGGCAGGCGATCGAAAAAGCGCGGACGCTGGGGATCCGGAAAATCGTCCTGCACGCGGGCTTTCTGCCGCTGGTCTATTATCCGGAATGGTTCGTTGACCGCAGCGCCGCCGTGTGGCGGGAGCTGCTTTGCGAGATCCCGGCCGACACGACCGTGTGTCTGGAAAACGTGCTCGAGCCCGAGCCGCGGCTGCTCACGGCGATCATGCAGGCCGTGGACGATCCGCGTCTTCGCATCTGCCTCGATCTCGGCCACGCGAATACGTGCGCGTCGGAGATTGCCCCGGAGGACTGGCTGCGCGCCTGCGCGCCGTATCTTTCCCATGTACACCTGCACAACAATCAGGGCGGCCGCGATCTGCACGCAGCGCTCTTTGACGGCGTGATGGATATTGCGGGGCTGCTTTCCCTGCTGGAGGCGCTTTCCCCGCAGGCGACATGCACGCTCGAGCTGACGCAGGATAGGCCGAGCCTCGACTGGCTCGTGAAACAGCACCTTTTGGAGTGAACGCTATGGAACAGACTGAACGGCAGCTTTTTTCGCTGCTTTCCGAAATAACCCCGCTGTACGACGCGCCCATGCGCGAGGCCAGAGCCCGGCAGGACGCGCTTGCAAAGCCGCCCGGCAGCCTCGGTCTGCTGGAGGAGCTCTCCGTCCAGCTGGCGGGGATCACCGGGCGCGTCAAAAACGAGGTCACACGCACCCGCATCTACGTGCTCGCGGCGGACAATGGCGTGGTGTGCGAGGGCGTCTCGTCCGCGCCGCAGTCGGTCACGCGGGCGCAGGCCATCAACCTGACGCGCGGGCTGACCGGCGCGTCGTGCCTGGCAAAGCACTTTCATGACGGCCTGACGGTCGTCGACATGGGCATCGCGCTGCCCTATGCCTGTCCGGCGATCGTAAACCGCAGTCTCGGCAAGGGCACGGCGAACATCGCAGCCGGCCCGGCCATGGCGCGGCAAACGGCCGTTCAGGGCATTCTGACCGGCATGGAGCTTGCCGCGCAGGCAAAGCGGGACGGGATCCAGATCCTCGGCGTGGGCGAGATGGGCATCGGCAACACGACAACGTCCTCCACCGTTTTGTGCGCGCTGAGCGGCGAACCCGTCGAGGCCGTCACGGGCCGCGGCGGCGGGCTGACCGACGCGGCGTTTTTGAAGAAAAAGCAGGTGATCGAACAGGCGCTGGCCGTAAACGCGCCGGACGCGCACGACCCCATCGACGTTCTGCACAAGGTCGGCGGGTTCGATCTGTGCGCGATGACGGGCGTATTTCTGGGCGCGGCGCACGAGCGCCTGCCCGTCGTGGTCGACGGGTTCATTTCCGTCGTCGCCGCGCTCTGCGCCGCCCGGCTGTGCGGGGCCGCGAAGGGCTATTTCATCGGCTCGCACGTGTCCTATGAACGCGGGTACGAGATCGCGGCGCGGCTGCTGGGTCTGAAGCCCTGTCTGCAGCTCGGCATGCGGCTGGGCGAGGGCAGCGGGTGCCCGCTGGCGTTCCGCGTGGCCGAGGCGGCCTGCGCGGTGATGAACACGATGGCGACGTTCCCCGAGGCCGCCATCGACGACGGATATCTGACCGAAATACGCGAAAGGGACAGCTTTACGGTATGAACTACTTTCTTTCCGGCGGCGCGAAAAACGGAAAATCCTCTCTGGCGCAGGAGATCGTCTGCGCGCAGAGCGGGCCGCGCTATTATCTGGCGACCATGATCCCGCACGACGATGAAGACCGCCTGCGCATCCGGCGGCATCTGGATAACCGCGCGGGGCTGGGCTTTCAGACCGTCGAATGCGGAACGGGCATTCTCGCCTCACTTTCGCAGATGGAGCCGGACGGCGCGGTGCTGCTCGACAGCGTGACGGCGCTGCTGTCAAACGAAATGTTCCGCGCGGACGGCACGATGGACGCTTCCGCCCCGGCGCGTCTGGAAGCGGAGCTGCTGGAGTTTTCCCGCCGCATGCGCTGCTGCGTGTTCGTGAGCGATTATATCTACGCCGACGGCGGACAGTATGACGAATGGACGGAATGCTACCGCCGGGGACTGGCCCGGCTCGACCGGGTGCTGGCGGCGGCGTGCGAAAATGTCGCGGAGCTGTGCTGCGCGCAGGCATATTGGTATAAAGGAGGCTTTGCCCGATGAAGACCAGGTTCAAAAAGCCCCTGACGGCGCTTATGATGGCGTGGGGGACGTATCTTGCGATCCCGTGCCCGTATAAGGTCTGGGACGACGCGCTGCGCCCGTGGCAGATCGTGTGCCTGCCGCCGGTGGGGCTGATCGTGGGCGGGCTGTGGGCGCTGTGCGCGGCTCTTTTTGCGCAGTTCCGGTTTACCGGACTTCTGGCCGCCGCGATCTTGACGGCGCTGCCGTATCTCGTGACGGGCTTTTTCCATCTGGACGGGTTTCTCGACTGCTGCGACGCGATCCTGTCGCGGCGCGATCTGCAAACGCGGCAGAAAATTCTCAAGGATTCGCGCGTGGGCGCGTTCGCGGTCGTGGGCGCGATCTTGCTGTTTCTGTTCTCGTTCGCGGCGCTGGCGGACTGCGAGTTTTCGTATATCTGGCGGGCGCTGCTGCTCATGCCGGCTGTGACGCGGTGCATGGCGGGCGTCGCGGTGGAGTCCTTCGCGCCCATGAGGACCAGCCAGTATGCCGGCACGTTTGAGGCCGGAAAGACGAAGCGGCAGCGGACTGTCCTGCTCGGGATGTATCTGGCCGTCATGCTGGCGGTGTTCGTATTCCTGTTTTCGCGGCCCAGCTGCGCGCTGGCCGTCGCGTGGGCGGGGCTCACGACGATTCTGTCCTGCCGTCTGGCGCGGAAGAATCTCGGCGGCATGTCCGGCGACATCGCGGGCTTCTCCATCACGCTGGGCGAGCTGTCCGGCCTTCTGATTCTGGCAATATTTTAAGGAGAGCATCATATGGTTCTGATCATCGGCGGCGCGTATCAGGGAAAAACGGCATACGCGAAACAAACATACGGAATACAGGACGCAGAGGTCTTCACCTGCGAGACAGAAACTCTGGATCTGTCCGCCCGCTGCCTCCGGCATCTGGAGCGCTTCGCGCGCGCCTGCGTCCGGGCGGGAAAGGAGCCCGCGGACGTGCTGGCGGGGCTGGATCTGCGAGGAAAAATATTGATCTGCGAGGATATCTCCTGCGGCGTCGTGCCGATGGATGCGGAAACGCGCGAATGGCGCGAGGCCGTCGGTCGCATGAACGCCGCGCTGGCCGCACGGGCGGACACGGTCACGCGGATCTTCTGCGGACTTCCGATGGAGCTGAAGGGATGAAGCGGCTCACGCTCATCCGCCACGGTCTGACAGAGGGGAACGTCCGCCGGTGGTACTACGGCGCGCTCGACCTTCCCCTGTGCGAGGCAGGCTCGGCCGCGCTGCGGGAGGCCGCCGCGGGAGGCCTGTATCCCCCGCTCGCAAACGAGCGCATTCTGACGAGCGGCATGCTCCGCACAGAGCAGACGCTGTGCCTGATTTACGGTGATGTCCCGCACGAGAGCTGGCCCGAGCTGCGCGAGGTCAGCTTCGGCGTGTTTGAAGGAAGCTCCTACGACGCGCTCAAGGGCCGCGCGGATTATGAGGCGTGGCTCGCGGGCGACTGGTTCCAAAACGTCCCGCCGGGCGGGGAATCCTTCGCGCAGGCGCAGACGCGCATTGTATCCGCGCTGGCGCGCATGCAGGCGCAGGACGAAGATATCCTTGCCGTCGTCCACGGCGGAACGGTGCTCACGATCATGCAGACGCTGTTCCCGGAGGCGGAAAAGACCGGCTACGACTGGCAGCCCCGCCCCGGCGGCGGCTACCGGATCGACCTGACGGCGCACCGGTATCAGAAAATCGGTATACAGAACTGAGCAGGCGGCGCGTTTCTCTGCGGAGAAACGCGCCGCTTTATTGCATATTTCACATACACGCAGCTAAAAAACAACATAAAACAACACAATCGGAATATATAGATCACAAATAAGCATTTCAAATCCGCTGCCGGGCATGCTAAACTGAGAAAAAACACAGCAGGAGGAATCTGATATGCAGGAATTTGATCTGATCGTGATCGGCGGCGGCCCGGGCGGCTATCTCTGCGCGGAGCGCGCGGGAAAGGCGGGGCTGCGGACGGCGCTGATTGAAAAGCGCGCGCTGGGCGGCACCTGCCTGAACGAGGGCTGCATCCCGACCAAGAGCCTTCTCTACTGCGCCAAGCAGTATCAGGCGGCGCTGCACGGCGCGGAATACGGCGTAACGGCGCAGAACGTCTCCATCGACCACGCGCAGGTCGTCGCGCGGAAGGACGGCGTGGTCAAAACGCTCGTCCGCGGTGTGGGCGCGGCAATGAAGGCGCACGGCGTGACCGTCTTCGAGGCCGAGGGCCGGATCCTCGGCAAACACGGCGAACGGTTTGAGATCGCCGCGGGCGAAGAGACCCTGTCCGCGCCCCAGCTCGTGCTCGCGTCGGGCTCGAGCGCCGTGATCCCGCCGATCCCGGGCGTGCGGGAGGGACTGGGGTCCGGCTTCGTTATGACGAACCGCGAGCTGCTGTCTCTTTCGGAGCAGCCGGAATCGCTCGTCTGCATCGGCGGCGGCGTGATCGGGCTGGAAATGGCCTGCTATTTCGCGTCCATCGGGACAAAGGTGACCGTCATTGAACGCATGCCGAAGATCGCGGGCGAGACAGATCCGGAGATCTGTGCGCTTCTCATGCGGACGTACAAAAAGCAGGGCATGGACTTCTGCCTGAACGCCAGCGTCGAGGCCGTCACGGACCGGAGCGTCGTGTATTCCGACGCGGCCGGGCGGCACGAGCTCGCCTGCGGGCGCGTGCTGCTGTCGGCGGGCCGCCGGGCGGACGTGTCGGGGCTGAACACGGAGGCGCTCGGCCTCGCGCTCGACCGCGGCGCGGTCGTGACCGACCGGCGCATGCGCACGAACGTCCCCGGCGTCTGGGCGATCGGCGACTGCAACGGGAAGCTGATGCTGGCCCACACGGCCTATCGCGAGGCGGAGGTCGCGGTCAACGACATGCTCGGCAAAAAGGACGAGATCGACTATTCCGTCATCCCCTCCGTGATCTATACCACGCCGGAGGTCGCCTGCGTCGGCGAGACGGGGCAGAGCGCGCGGGAAAAGGGACTGGACGTGCAGGTGGTCAAGGCGCCGATGGCGCTCTCGGGCCGGTACCTTGCGGAAAACCCGAAGGGAACGGGCTTCTGCAAGCTGCTCTACGACCGGAAAAGCCGCTGCGTCGTGGGCGTCCACATGGTCGGCTCCTACGTCTCGGAGATCATCTACGGCGCGGCCATGATGGTGCATTCCCGCCTTCCCGTGCAGCACCTGGACAAGATTGTCTTCCCCCACCCCACCGTCGGCGAGGTCGTGCGCGAAGCGCTGTTCCTGCTGTGACGGCCCCCGCGGGCGGGGCTATCACGTTTGCGTTGACAGCGCGGGTCCGATGTGATACGATATTTTAGAAATTTTGTTCGTATTCAAAGGAGGCGCGGTCATGGAGCTGCTGGAAGGGCTGAACGCGGCGCAGCGGGAGGCTGTTTTGTCGACCGAGGGCTTTGTGCGCGTGATCGCGGGCGCGGGCTCCGGCAAGACGCGGGCACTGACGCGGCGGTTCGCGTATCTGGTGACGGAGCTCGGCATTCTGCCGGGAAATCTTCTGTGCGTGACGTTCACGAACAAGGCCGCGAATGAGATGCGCCAGCGCATCCACAATCTGACCGGCGACGAGGATACCGGGTATATCAATACGTTTCACGGCTTCTGCGTGTCTATCCTGCAGGAGGACAGCCACGCCGTCGGCTATCCCAGGAGCTTTCTCGTGCTCGACAACAGCGACATCGACGCCATGCTCCAGATCATTTACGAAGAGCGCGGGCTGACGCTGCGCGACATGACGTTTTCCCACGCGCGGGACATGATCGAGATGCTGAAATTAAAGGAGCGGCCCGATTACTACGAGGACATGCTCACGCTGCCGCTCGATACGCTGAAGGAGAAATACCGGCAGGCCGAGAGCGCGAAGGATATCATTTTCTACGGCTACCTCTATCAGGAAAAGAAGTGCTTCGCGCTGGATTATAACGACCTGATCGTCTTCTCGCTCCACATCTTCCGCACGCACGAGGATATCCGCCTCAAATGGCAGAAGCGGCTGGAATACATCATGATCGACGAATTTCAGGACATTGACCCGCCGCAGTACGCGCTGATGCAGGTGCTGTGCGATTACCACAAGAACCTGTTCATTGTCGGCGACCCCGACCAGACCATCTACACGTGGCGCGGGGCCGACGTGCGGTACCTGCTGGACTTCGACAAGGTCTACCCTACGACGAAAACCATCATGATGATGGAAAATTACCGCTCCACGCCGGAAATTCTCGCCGCCTGCAACAGTCTGATCACGAAAAACACGAACCGCATCAAAAAGGATCTTCTGCCCATGCTGCCCGGCGGCGCGCCGGTTTTATGCCACCACGCGGCCAACAGCGAACAGGAATCCCGCTGGATCGCCGCGCAGATCAAAACGCTCCACGAGGCCGGAACGCCCTACCGCGACATGGCGATCCTGTACCGCGCGCATTATATCACGCGCGGCGTGGAGGAAATTCTGCTGAAGGAAAAAATCCCGTACACGATCTACAGCGGCGTGCAGTTTTTCGCCCGCGCGGAAATTAAGGACGCGCTGAGCTATCTGCGCATGATCGCCTGCCGGGACGATCTGTCGTTCCTGCGCATCGCGAACGTGCCGAAGCGGAATCTCGGCGAGCGCCGCATGGCGTTTTTGAAGGACTACGCCGCGCAGAACGGCTGCTCGCTCTACGACGCGCTGCGCCGGAATCTGGACGGCGAGCTGCTGCGCGGGACGAAGGGCGGAAAATTCGTCTCGCTGATCGAATCGTTCACCGGCATTTATGACCAGATGCCTGTCTCGGAGCTGCTGGCCGCCGTTCTGAACGAGAGCGGCTACGAAGCCATGCTCCGCACGGAGGGCAGCCAGATGCGGCTGGACAATCTGGCCGAGCTCAAGCAGTCGATCTACGCCTACGAGACGACCTGCGGCGAGGAATGCACGCTCGAGCATTATCTGGCGCACGTCGCGCTGTTTACAAACGCCGATCTTGACGATCCGCGCGACCAGGTGCGCCTCATGACTGTCCACAGCGCAAAGGGTCTGGAATTCCCGCACGTGTTTTTGTGCGCGATGAACGAAGGCATTTTCCCGTCGAAAAAGACGCGGACGCTGCCGGGCATGGAGGAGGAGCGGCGGCTGTGCTTCGTCGCCATGACGCGCGCGCAGAAGGCGCTCTGCCTGTCCGAGGCCGAGGGCCGCAATCTCGACGGCAGCCCGCGCTATCCGTCGCGCTTCCTGCTGGATATCGACGATGCGCTTTTGACCTTTACGCACACCCCGCGCGAGGATCTCATCCGGCAGGCGCGGGAATACATCGGCTTTTCCAGCCGTCTTCTGGACGAGGGCAGTCTTCCGCAGGGCTTCGCCCCCGGCACCAGAGTCCGCCACGCCGTCTTCGGCCCGGGCACGGTTCTCGAGCTTGATCCCGCGCAGAAGGCGCAGCTGGTGCAGTTCGACTCCATGCCCACCCCGCGCCTGCTCTCCCTGCGCGCGAGGCTGGAACGGATTTAAAAATACGAAGACAGCCTCTCCGACGTTTTTTGCGGCGGAGGGGCTGTTTTTGCAACAGATTCTGTTTTTCTGCGACTATATGGGTGAGACGTCTCAAAAAGAACGCAATGGGAGGGATGGATACGGATGACAAGACCATTCTGCGGCGGCTGAAGCGGGGCGACGCGGCGGCGCTGGAGGCCGCCGTGCGGCAGTACAGCGGCTATGTGTCGGCAGTGATCGGCAATCAGCTCGGCCCGTGCGCCGCCGCAGAGGACATTGAGGAGCTGGCCTCCGATGTGTTCGTCGCGCTGTGGCGCGCGTCGCAGTCGCTCCGGACGGAGCATCTGCGCGGCTGGCTGGGCAAGGTCGCGCGCAATCAGGCGATCAGCTTTCTGCGCCGGCAGCACTTACAGCTCGTCCGGGACGAGGACTGCATCCTCGTCGACGAGTGCGACGCGCAGAAGCTGCTGGAGGCGAAGGAGCGCAGCGCGCTTTTAACATCGGCGCTGGCCGCGCTCACGCCGGAGGACCGGGAAATTTTTCTGCGCCGGTATTATTACAATCAGACCGCCGGGCAGATCGCGGAGGCGCTGCATATGAACCCCAGCACGGTCCGCAGCCGCCTTTTGCGCGGGCGGCAGTCGCTGCGGACGGAATTACAGAAAGGAGATGTGCAGATTGAAGATCTCTGTGCAGAGTCTGTTTGACGATTATGAGGAAAACACGGTTCCGCTGAGCCGGGACGCGGACGCGGAGCGGATCCTGGAAAAAACGCGGGCCAAGCTGCCGGGGCTGAAAAAACGGCGGCCGGTCGGCCTCGTGCTGATCGCGGCGGCGGCCGTCGCAGTTCTTTGCGGCGCGGCGGCGATCGTACATTACGCGGCCGTCCGGGACGGCGCGGGAAGCTATATCATGCCGGACACGCTCCGCTATGACGAGGAAAACAAGAAAACGATTCTGGTGGACACGCCGTTTGAATGGAACAACCCCATCAGCTTTGACACCGAGGGCCGGACGGAGGGAAAGGTCTGCGGCATGCGGCTCGGCTGGCTGCCGGAGGGCTGGGGCACCGGCTACACCCAAACGGCCTATGATGTGATTGCCCAGCGGGACGCCGAACAGGCGCAGAGCCTGCCGCAGGCCGAGCGCGAGCTGGTGGTCTATACCTACGACCTCTTTGCCGTGCAGGACGAGCGGAAGGACTACAGCGTGCAGTGTATGTCCGCCAACGTGGTCGCCGGGTGCGACTTTCTCTGCGGCGGTTCGCGGACGGAGATCACAAAGCAGGGGACGATCGGCCCCTACGATGCAGCATGGGTCGAGACGCACTGGCAGCGTTCAAGTCCGGGCTCTGATGCGCCGGAGGAGTGGGCCACGCAGCTGCTCCTGCTGTACGACCGGGAAAAGCTCTGCGTCGTTATCATCAGCGCCGACTGGGACGATGCGGAACGGATCGCGGAGCATCTGGAGATTGTGGAGACCTCCGTCGACGCCCCGCAGCCTGATCTGACAAACGGAAGAGGCTTCCGCTGGATCGGCGGCGTCGGATAGTCGGAAACGGCCTTGACGGAACGAGGCCCCGCTATGCGCGGAGCCTCGCCCGACGGCATGCACCAATGCATTTGCATTTGTTCACTGCGACACGGTATACAGGGCGTAGAAATAGCCCTTCCGCGCCATCAGCTCGTCAAAGGAGCCGGATTCTGCGATGCGGCCGTCCTTCAGGACGAGGATGCCGTCGCAGCGGCGCAGCGCCGCCTGCTCCAGCGTGTGGGTCACGACGATGCGCGTGACGCCGGACAGGGACAGGATATCGTCCGTGACCTGATGCGCCGTCTGCGCGTCCAGCGCGGCGGTGGCCTCGTCGGCCAGCAGAACGGAGGCGTGCTTGAGAAGACTCCGCGCGACGGAGATGCGCTGTTTCTCGCCGCCGGAGAGGCCGCTGCCGTTTTCGCCGCAGAGATAGTCCTCGCCGCGGTCCGCGATCAGCGGCTCCAGCTGCGCGCGGCGCGCGGCCTGCGCCAGCTCCTCCGGCGGGAAGCTGCGGAACATGGTGATGTTGTCGCGGATGGAGGCGTTGAAGACGAACACGTTCTGCTGGATGAGCGAAACCGTCTCATACAGGGACTCCGGCGCGATCGTGCGCAGCTCCGTCCCGTCCAGAAGGATGCTTCCGTCATACGCCGTGCCGGGCGATGTCAGCAGATTCAGAAGCGTCGATTTTCCGCTGCCGCTCGCGCCGACGACCGCATAGGCCTTTCCGGCCTCGAATACCGCGCTGACCCCGCGCAGCACCTCGGTCTCCCCGTCATAGCTGAACCGGACGTTTTCAAGCCGGAGCTCGCGCGCCAGCGGCGCGATGCGCACGCCGTCCGGCTGCGCCTCGTCCTGCTCCAACGCGTCCGCCAGCTTATCGATCAGCCCCCGCGCGGCCTTTCTCGCCGCAAGGAGCCCAGGCAGCTCCGCAACGGGCTCGATCATGAAATTCATCAGATTCACAAACAGGATGACCGCGCCCGCCGTCAGCCCCTTGCCGCTCAGCGCCAGATACGCGCCCGCCAGAAACACGCCCAGCTGCGCGATGATCCCGGTGGTCGCGCCGATCATGCCCACCAGCGCCTTGAGCCTGCGGCGGCTGAATTTTTCCCGCTCCAGCGCGCGGTTGCTCTCGGCAAACAGGCGGAAAATTTCTTTTTCCGCCCGGAAGGTCTTGACGACGGAAAAGCCGCCGAGACAGTCGGAGAGCGCGGCAGTAAAGTCGCGGTTTTGGTCGGAGACGCGCTTTTCCGCCGCCTGCAGCTGCCCGCCCGTCAGCACGGACGCGATGAGCGGCAGAACGGTCACGCCCGCGGCGATGGCCGTCATCAAAGGCGAATACCACAGCATCATCGCCAGCGCGCCGAAAAACGTCACGGCCTTCGTAATGACGGAAAGCAGCTGAGAAAGATCGTCCGCCTCGACGCTGGCCGCGTCGTTGGTCAGCGCGGAGAGATAGGCGGCGGTGCTTTCCGCGCGGAAGGAGGAAATGCTTTTCTCCGTAAGCTTCTGAAACGCGAAGTCCTTATACTGCCGCATGGCCTTTTCGATGAAGCGCGGCTCCGAGGCGTATTTGAGAAGCATGAGCGCGGCACACAGCAGAATAAACCCGCCCGTGATCTGCGCAAGCTGCCCCAGCGGCAGCGCGTCCGGCAGGCCGGAGGCCGCGTCGATCAGCTGCTGCATGAGCCACGTCACGATCAGGTTCAGCGTGCCGCCCGTCAGCGCGGCGAACACGGCAAGGGCAAACATCGGGATATTTCCCCGGAAAAACTGCGCGGTCAGCTGCCGCGCCAGCGGTTTATGCTTCATCGGGATCAAGCTCCTTCCACCATGTCAGTAATTCCGCGTCGTCCAGATCCCGCACGGTCTTCCGCACGCCGTCCATGGCCGTCGCGCCCAGATCGTCGTAGATCCCGGCGGGCTCGCCGCCGCTTACAAAGCGGAGCGCGTCGCCGCGGTAATCCGGCGCGGCGTCAAACTGCGCGGCAAGCGTCTGCGCCTGCCGCAGAGAAACGGCGGCTGCTTCCAGCTCCCCGCAGTTTTTCTGCGCGGCGGCAAGACACACCAGCAATGACGCATTCACCTTGTCCAGAAAGCACGGCCTGTCTTTGTCCTTCAGCCCGCCGAGCGTGTCCAGCCCCCACCGCGTCACTGCCTGCACCGCGGCAAAGTCCTGCTGCTTATAATAGACGTTGAGATGGCCCACCACGATGTTGACAAGATTTGCGCACGCGGTCAGCAGCGCGTCGGACAGAAACGGAAGCGCGTCCTGCGGCCGGTCGCAGCTGCTCGAGAGCGTCGAGCCGATGATATGGCTGTAAAAGCCGCCCGCGTTGTGCGTTTTCCAGAGCGAGACGGCCTTGTCGGCCTCGCCGAGCGCCAAAAGCGTCTGCGCAGTCTCCGCGTAAAGCACGGTTTCGTCGATCCTGGGGTCCGTGTTCTGCGGCAGCAGCAGCCGCGCCTTGTCCAGCAGCGTCAGCGCCCGGCGCAGCAGCGCCTCGTCCGCCTCCACGATGCCGAACACGCGGTAGAGTCCCGCGCTTCTGTAGACGATCTCAAAGTCGTTCGGGTATTTTTGAAGCGCCTTTTCCGCCTCCGCAAGCCCCGTGCGGTCCTTCTCCACACGGCAGCGCTGCAGGCGCTCTGCCGCCGTCTGGCGGCGGTTGTCCTTCATCTCATAGCCCAGCAGCACGTCGACCGACGTGTCGAACAGGTCTGCCAGCTCGACGATGATCGCCAGCTCCGGCTGCGAGAGTCCCGCCTCCCACTTATAGACCGCGCCGGGCGTCACGCCAAGACTCTCGGCCAGCTGCTCCTGCGTGAATCTGTGCTGCCTGCGCAGCGCGCGGATATTCTCCGCAAGTCTGATCTGCATATCCATCCCTCCCGATGTCTCTATCGTATCAGATATCGCGCCGGAATGGAACACACGAATCATACGAACAGGATGGAATTTATTCATACTGTCCGTATGATTTTCTCGCTTCGCCCCAGAAAAAACTTCCTGCGCCGCCGATGTTTCCGTTGTTTTTTTGCGCGAAATATGATATGATAAGTGAAATTTTCATGCATGACAGATGCAGGAACCGGGGTGGACATCCCGGAAAATACGGGTACAGGAGGTATTCTTATGAAGTTGTCCAGCAAAGCACTTGCATGCGGGCAGTCCCCCATGCGCAAATTCCATCCCTACGCAGTGGCAGCAGCGGCAGCCGGAAAAAAGATCTATCATCTGAATATCGGCCAGCCCGATATCCACACGCCGGACGCGCTGTACGACGCGATCCACAGCTTCCGCACGCCGGTTCTGGCCTACGCGGCCTCGCCCGGCATCCCGGAGCTGATCGAAGCCGTCCGGAAATACTATGAAGCCATCGGCGTCGGGCTTGACGAGGCCGACATTCTCATCACCACCGGCGGCAGCGAAGCGCTGCAGATCGCGGCAAACTGCCTGCTGGACGACGGCGACGAGGTCATCGTCCCCGAGCCGTTCTACCCGAATTACCATACGTTCATCACGACCGCCGGCGGCGTCATCCACCCCCTGCACACGAAGCCGGAGGAGGGCTATTTCTACGCCGACCGCGCGCGCATCGAGGCCTGCATCACGCCGAAGACGAAGGCCATCATGATCACGAACCCCGGCAACCCCACCGGCACGTGTCTGACGGCGGAACAGATGAAAATGCTGCTGGATGTGGCCGTGGAGCACGATCTGTATCTCGTGGCCGACGAGGTCTACCGCGAGTTCACCTACGACGGCGAGCCGCTGCATTCGTTCGGCAAGTTTGACTACGGACAGGAAAACCTGATCCTCATCGACTCCGTCTCCAAGCGCTTTTCCGCCTGCGGCGCGCGCATCGGCTGTCTCATCAGCCGCAACCGGGAATTTATGGCCAACGCCCTCAAATACTGTCAGGCGCGGCTGTCGGTCGCGACGCTCGACCAGATCGCGGCAGCGGCGCTCTATTCCGTCGGGCCGGAGTATTTCGAGCAGGTACGGCAGGAATACAAGCGCCGCCGGGATACCGTCGTGCGCAAGCTGCACGAGATCCCCGGCGTTATCTGCGAATGTCCGCGCGGCGCGTTTTACCTGATGGCCGCCCTGCCGGTCGACGACGCGGAGAAATTCCAGCTGTGGCTGCTGCAGGAGTTTGAGGACCACGGCGATACCGTCATGTTCTCCGCCGGCGAACCCTTCTACGCCACGCCCGGCAAGGGCCGCAACGAGATCCGCATCGCCTACGTCCTCAAGCAGGAGGATCTGGCGCGCGCCATGGATCTGCTGGCCCTCGGCATCCGGAAATACAACGAAACGCATTGAGATTCCAAAAAAGCGCCCCGCCTGTCATGGACAGGCGGGGCGCTGCGTCGTTTCAGACAGCCGGGCCGGGGCGTGCGCTGCATGGCGCCGGTTCCGGGCAGGCGGCTTGGCGCAGGGTAGACAGCGCCAGACCCAGAAGGGCTGCGTCCATGACGGTATACAGATTCCCCGAAATGAACGGCAGCGGCATGAACAGCGGGAAGATCGCGGCCTGATACAAAAGGCCCAGCGTCATCCGCATCGTAAGGAGCACGCCTGCCGGCGTACACAGCATCCGGCCAAGCGGATTTTGCAGCTTTGCTGCCCGCAGAAGCAAAATCACGAGCAGCACCGCCTGCGGCGCGTACAGCATCGCGAGCCACACCCATGCGGGTACGCCGGCTAGCCGGCCGAGCCGGTTCGCCTCCGCCAACTCCCCGCGCGCCAGCAGAGCGGAAACCGTGGAGGAATATTTGTGATATTCCTGCATGATCGCCCGCCATTCCCGCAGACCGGCAGGGCTGAGGTACCAGTTGGAAAAGTTATGATACTGCTGTGAATCCATATAGAGAAGTCCTGCAATGGCAAATACCAGCAGCGTCCACACGAGCGCCCGCGCCCAGTTCTTTTTTACCCGGAACAGCTCCATGCGGATCGCGCTCAGCAGAACAACCGCCGCGCCTGCGGCAAACACAATGCGGTACATGAGCTTGCCGTACCGGTCCAGCAGCAGAAGCGGCGCGAACGGCGCCAACGCCGCCAGCGACAGCCAGAAGCCGCCCTTTTTCCCGCGCAGCGCGTACACAGCCAGCGCATACGCCGCCGGATAGAGCAGCGCGGCATATTCGCTTGTGTCGCCCACCGAGGTTCCGAGTACGTAGGGTCCGCCGGGGTTCAGGCGCGTCTGATACACGCAGACCGCGCCGAGCACAAGCACCGCGCCATAGATGTACCACGCGTACCGGCTCAGGCGGCGGTAGTCCAGATAATACCCGCCGAGCAGCACGCCGCAGGCCAGAACCCCGGACGCAAGCGCAAAGGCATAGGAAGAGCCGGTAAATTCGGCGCGCAGATACATCCCAAGCGCGATGGCAAGCCCCGCAAGGAGCAGCATCGCCATCTGCTTTTTGGGCCGGTGCACCGCGTCGAGCGCAAGACCGACAGCCTCCGCGTCGCCCATCTGCCGGACAGCCTCGGCCTCCGCCGCGTCCTCGTCCATGCCCTCGGCCAGATACGCCTCGGTCTGCTCTTCCAGATGCGTCCGCAGCTCACGCTCGAGCGCCGGGCGCACGCGCTTCCAGCGCACCTGCGCCCCGGCGGTTTCCAGATACCGCTCGATCCGTTCAGCCACCGTAAGCGCCCCCCTTCAAGACCTTCCCGACCGCCCGCGTATAGGCGTTCCATTCGGCTTCCTTCTCGCACAGCCGCTTGTGCCCTGCGTCCGTCAGGTGATAATACCGGCGCGGACGGCCCGCGGCGGACGGTTCGTCCCGCGCGGTGATATAGCCCTTCTGCTCAAGCGCGTGCAGAAGCGGATAGAGCGTCCCGGCCTTGAGGTCGAACGCGTGCTCCGACCGGCTGCGCAGCGTCTCGATCATCTGATAGCCGTACATATCCTCCTGCTCGAGCAGCTTCAGAAGCATCAGCCCCGTACTCCCGGCGAGCAGCGTCTTGTCAAATTCCATATTGGGCCTCCTTTAATAGATAGATGGTCTATATATCGGATATCTATATATTAGCACAGAATGCCGCAATGTCAAGCACAATCGGAGGCGGGCAAAAAGAATCCGCGCAGACAAGTGACCGGCCTGTCTGCGCGTTTCTTTTAAAAATATGGAGAAAGGAGAAAAATGAAAAAGACGTTTGCTTCTTGCAAGTATAGAATATCAGGATGGTATTAAAAATCTTAGGGGGCAGATTTTAAATATCTGTGAAATCCTATGATATTTTTTCATTTTTCACCGCACGGCCAGCACCAGCAGCACCGTCGCCGCGAGATACAGCGCCAGCGCAGCCGCGCAGATGAGCAGGACGATCCCGCCGATGAGCAGTGGCGCGCCGCCGCGCTTTTTGCGCAGCACGAGCAGCGCGATGCCGCCCGCAAGCGTCAGCAGAAAGAGAATCAGCGCCAGATCCGCACGCATGCCGTCACGCTCCTTTCACTCAGAAGTAGTCGCCCCAGCCGTCCTCGTCGTCCGAGTAATCGCCCCAGCCGTCGCCGGGATCGGACCACGGGTCGTAATCGTCGTAATACTCGTCTTCATAGTCCCAGCCCGCGTCGTTGGACTCCATGTATTCGCCGCTGTCGTCGTCAATGTAGCCGTCGCTGCCGTAGCTGATGAATTCGTTCTCGTAGCCGTTCCAGTACCAGATGTCGCCGTCCTCGTCGTACCAGTAATACGGCGTGCCGTAATCGCCGGTGTCGCCGGAGTAGGCAGGCTCGGCGGGACGGGACTTGGGCGCGGTGCTCCAGCCCGCGGTATAGGACAGGGTCGTGAGCATGTTGTTGCAGATGTCAAAGTAGTTGCGGATGCGGCTTTCGAGCGCGATGGTCGTCGCGACGAGAGCGTAGCCGGTCGGCCCGTAGTACCGGACCTCCATGCAGCCGCGTACGGGCTGAGACGGGCCGTCGGAGAAGATGTCGCCGTCGAGCCACATATAGCCGGTCAGGCTGTAATAGTCGCCGTTGTCCTTGAAGTCGGAGCCGAAGGATTTGATGAGATAGCTGCCGTACATGCTCTTCATGAAGTCCTCAAGCATCTTCATCATGTAGGTCTTCGCGGTGGCCGCGCCCTTTTCCATGTAGGGGTCGAAGCCCTCGATGGGCTGGAAGGCGATCATGATGTTGGAGTAATAATCGTCCGTGCCGTCCTCCATGACCGCGTTGAAGCTCAGCGCGTTCGACACGTTCGGGTGCTCATGCGCTTCCATCTGGATGGGATAGCCGATGGTGACGTTCGTGAAGCCGCCGGGGAAGGACGCGCTCTGGTTCAGCGCATCCTCCGGCGTCGGCAGGAGCATGATATACTCCATGGGCGTGAGCGTATTGCCGTTCGGGTCGCTGAGATCGCCGTAGGCGGTCTGATACAGGGAGACGAGCTCGGTGCCGTCCTCCATGCAGAGCGTGATGTTCTCCTCTTCGTTCACCACATAGCCGGGGCCGACCTGCTCGCCGTAGAGATTGATGGCGATCCACTCGAAATCCTCGTTGATGACGAAATAGAACGGCTCGTTTTCGAGCTTCCAGCAACCGGTATAGCCGGTCAGATCGCCGGTCCCGCTCACGTCGAGCCCGCTCAGCTCCTCCTCGGTGTAGCCCGTCGGCTCGTAGGCCATTTCATAGGCGGAGGGGTCATAGTCGTGCGTGACCTCGATGGGCACCTCGCCCTCGGGCGGCAGGAAGACGATGTAGTCGCCGTCGCGGATCGCAAAGTCCAGCTCGTCGACGCTGGTATCGTACAGGATATAGTTCTCGTCGTTGTAGACCAGAATATTGTATGTATCCGGGACCTCGGATTCCTTATAGGTGCCGAGTCCGGCATCGATGCTCTCGCCGTCATGGAACATGCCGTCGACGAATTCCGTGTCCCAGTCGCTGCTGGTCGAGGGGGTGATGCTGATGGACGAAATGTCGCGCCCGCTGTGGTTGACCAGCGTGACGGAGACCGACACGTCCTTTTCGCCGCAGCCGGTCAGCAGCGCCATGCACAGCGCGGCCGCCAGCAGGACAAGAAGCAGATTCCTGATTTTTTTCATGATAGTCCTCCCAATCTGATTTGCGAAAAGCGAAAAAAACTCCACGATAAATGGTCTGATACCAGTTTACCGTGGAGTGATCGACTTTCATAGGCCCCTCAGGGGCTAATCTTTTCCGAGAGCTTGTCCTTCAGCAGATTCCGCTTGCCGCGCGCGCCGCCGTCGAGCCCCAGCTTGTCGAAAATGCGCTTGAGGTGGTTTTTGACGGTCGCCTCCGACAGATGCAGCTCGGCGGCGATCTCCGCGTTCGTCCGCCGCGCGGCGGCAAGCCGCGCGATCTCCAGCTCGCGCGGGCTGAGCCCGCAGGCGTCCCGCTCTGCCGCGCGGCGCAGCACGGCCTCCGCCGCCGCGTTTCCGGCAAGCGCCTCCGGCAGAAGCGCGCCGAGATACGCCGCATGCTCGGCAAACGGCAGATACAGCCCGTCCGGCACAGCAATGGAACACGCCGTCTCCAGCTCACGCCGGGCCGCGTCCGTGCGGCCAAGGCGGTTTTCCGCGCAGGCCAGCTGGATATGCAGATAGAGCGAGGCGAGATTCGTGTGCAGGCCCTCGTTCAGCGCCTCGCAGGCGTCTTTGCGCGCGAGCAGCTTCGCATACGCGCCGGAGGCCAGCAGCACCTCGTTCTGCACCGTGCGCACCATCGGCAGCACGGGATTCAAAAACGACGCATCGGCCTCCGGTGCCATGAACCACTCGCCCGCGTCCGCCCTTCCCCGCTGTGCGTCCAGCCAGGCGCGGCAGAGGTCGAGCGAGCGCAGCAGCAGAAACTGCCCGTTCTCCTTCAGCGCCTGCCGGAGCCGTTCGAGCGCTTCGTCCGGCGTTCTGCCGGAGAGCAGCGCCAGCCGGAAGGCCGTAAATTCCGCCGTCAGCAAAATGCTGTACTGGCCGCGCGCAAGCGCGGCGTCCCGCGCCAGATGGCAGCCGATCTCCGCCTCGGTGAGCCTGCCGCGCAGCAGATCCGTCTCGCACTGCATGGAATGCTCCGCGCCGATGCCGTGGCCGTCCGTCACCTTATAATAAAACGGCATGCACGCGCGCATCTGCGCGTTTTCCTCGTCGAGCTGCCCGGGCGCGCGGTGGAACATCATGAGGACCGACGGCGAGCCGAAGGTCCACGTGCCGCCGAGGTCGATGCAGCGCGTCGTGCGCGTCATGCGCTCGCAGGCCGAGCGGTGCAGCACGCTCATGGCGGCGATGTCGTTATAGCGCAGGAAGCTCATCACAAGATCGCATTCGCCGAGATAATTTTCCCGCTCCTCCTCCGACCACGCGCCGCCCGGCTGCAAAGCGTCCAGCAGCAGCGCCCGCAGGCGCAGCAGCTCCTGGATCTCGCGGAAGGAAAAGAGCTTGCGCATCAGCACGCACACCGCGTCCGGATGCCGCCGCAGCGCGTCCTCCGGGCACTCCCAGCACCAGGAAAGCAGCATCTGCCGGTGCTCGCCGCCGACGGATTTGCCGCAGTCGGCCGCGGCCGCGCGCAGCAGCCCGTCCCAGTCGCCCGCCTGCCGGAACAGCTCCGCGGCGGTCAGATACTCCCCCGTGCGCGCATACCAGCTGCCGAGCCGCGCGCAGGCGTCCGCCTGCGTTTTCTGCGGCAGCAGGGCAAATTTCCGGCGCAGCAGCTGGCGCAGCATATGGTGGTAGCGGTAAACGCCGGGGGTGCTTTCGGTAATGAAGGCGTTGTTGTGCGTCAGATCGTGCAGCAGCGCGTCCGCGTCCGGCGCCTGCCAGACGAAGGCGGCCTGTTCGGCGGTAAAGTCCTCGGCCATGCAGTTTTCCAGCAGGAATAAGCGCTGCCGCTCGCCCAGCGGCTCGAACATGACCTGCTCGATCAGCGCGTCCATGCCCTTTGTATCGAAGCGCCATGCGCCGGTCTGCGCATAGGCGCGGAAGATCAGATAGATCATGGCGATCCAGCCCTCGCTGGCCGCGTGGAGCGCCCGCGCCTCCTTTTCCGGCAGCGGCAGGCCGCACAGTCCCGCATACTGCGTCAGCTCCTCCTGCGTCAGCCGCAGCTCCGCCGCGCCGAGCTCGAGCAGACGGCTGCCGAGGCGCAGCTTCTGCGCCGGAGAAAAGATCTGGTTGCGCGAGAGCAGGAGCAGATGCACCTGCGGCGGCAGCCGCTCGGCCAGAAACGAGACGAGCTCCGCCGCCTCGCCGCCGGAAAGCAGATGCACGTCGTCCAGAATGAACCAGACGGGGGTATGCTCCGGCAGCGCGTCCTGCACCAGCTCCAGCAGCTGCTGCCGCGTGTGCGGGCTGTCCGGATAGCCGAGCGCGAGCAGCTGCGCCGACAGCCGCGGCGCGGTGTGCAGCGCCCGGCAGAGCCCTGTCCAGAATTCCTGCCGGCCTCCGCCGGCGAGAAACTGGCGGAACACATGCGCGTCCGGCGCTTCTGCGGCGATGCGCTGCCGGAGATCCTGCGCGGCGGTCGTCTTGCCGTAGCCCATGGGCGCGACGATGGTCGTGACAGGGTAGCCCGCGGAGTCTGCAAGCCGCGACTGCAGGCGCGGAGAAAGATAAAGCGCGTTCAAATGCGGATAGGCGTCCATGAAAAGCCCTCCCGGAGCAGCAGCAATCGATGATTTTCTATTTTAATCGTTTCCGGCGGCTTCGTCAATGCAGGATTCTCTTGACAAGGGTTTCATGGACAGGTAGAATTTATTTGTTACGCAGTCATGGACGAACGAAGCGCACAGCCGGAGGGACAGGCGTATGCTATTCGACTTTTTCAGAAAAAAGCGGCAGGAAAAGGCCGACGATCAGCAGCACTGGCGCGCGCGCTGGCAGTCGCTGGTGCCGGAAGAAAACCGGTCCGTCCCCGTCACAGTGGACGGGCAGACGCGCATCGCCTACATCCAGATCAACCAGTTCGTCGTCATGCTGCAGGACGGGCTTCTTATGAAGGCGCATTTTTTCGACGTCTGCGAGTTTTTCCAGAAGGCGGGCTATCACGTCGTGTGGCTCATGCGCTGCGTGCAGGACGTGGAGGGCGGCTATCTGAAGCTGGTCAGAATGGAGGACGGCGGGGCCCGCTGCCGCTGGAAGTGGCGCAAGCCGACGACGAATTTCGGCCGCTGGACTTCCGACAACTGCGCCGTGACGATCCTCATCCAGCACCGGCAGGTGCCGCCGGAGGTCACAGATCTCAGAAGCTGCAAAACGCGCGTTCTGCAGCGCGTCACCTGGGCCGAAAGCGACGATAACACGCAGATGGTCCCCGGCCGGACGGAGTTTTTCACAGCCGGAAAGCCCGCCACGCCCGAAGAGCTGCTGCACTGGCTGACCGGCACGACGCTGGCAAATCTGTAAAGAAAGAAAAGGAGCGCCTATGTCCATCACGCTCGAACAGGTCAAAAAAAGCGAGGAGATCACAAGCTACATCCGCAAGGCGGACGAATCGCTGTCCGCGCTGGGCTTTACGGAGCACAGCTTCGCCCACGTGGGCCTCGTCTCGGCGCAGGCGAGCGCCATTCTGAAAACGCTGGGCTACGACGACCGCACGTGCGAGCTGGCCGCCATCGCGGGCTGGCTGCACGACATCGGAAACGTCGTCAACCGCATCGACCATGCGCAGTCCGGCGCGGTCATGGCGTTCCGGATCCTCGACAAGATGGGCGCGAGCCCCGAGGAGACCGCCACCATCATCACCGCCATCGGCAACCACGACGAGAAGACCGCTTTCCCGGTCAACCCCGTGGCGGCCGCGCTCATTCTGGCGGATAAAATGGACGTGCGCGCGAACCGCGTGCGCGAAAAGGCCCGCGCGGCGTTCGACATCCACGACCGCGTGAATTACTCCGTCAAAAAGCACGAGGTCACGCTGACGGAGAAGGAGATCTGCCTGACGCTCGCCATCGACACGGACGTGTGCGCGGTGATCGAGTATTTTGAAATTTTCATGGACCGCATGCTCCTGTGCCGCCGCGCGGCGGAGAAGCTGGGGCTGCATTTCGCGCTCGTCATCAACGGCCAGCGCATGGCATAAAAAAGTTTCCGGACGCGGGAACCTTTTCCGGCTTCCGTTCGTCCAGAAAACGGCGGGTGCTCCGCCAAACTATACAAATACAAACAGGGAGAATCAGATATGGAAACCCTCGAAAAGCTGCGCAATGGGATCGACCAGCTGCCGAAGTGGCTGCTGCTCGTGCTTGTGATTTTTGTCGACGGTCTGGTAGGCGGTCTGTACCGCGCCGCCGGGAAGACCACCGGGGCGAAAGTCATCGGCTGGATCATGGCGGCGGCCTATGTGCTGTCGATTTTGTCCTTTGTCGAGCTGCCCGCGGTGCTCGCCACCGTCTCGCGCATCGTGACCGTCGTGTGCATGGTCGCCGACATCATCACCGTCATCACCAGCGGCAAAATCACGTTCTTTGCCGACTGAGAAAAGAAAGAAATAAGAAACCGTTAGGAGTCCCGTCATGAAGCTGTTCACCATCATCCTCTTCGCCATCACCTACATTCTGATGATCGCGCTGCCGAAAAAACGGCCCTATGTCGCGCTCGTCTCCGCCGTCATCTTCGTCGTCTCCGGCGCGATGCCGCTGTCCTCCGTCTTTACGGCCATCGACTGGAACGTTCTTTTGATGCTCGCCGGTACGATGGGCACGGTCGCGCTGTTCATCGAGTCGAAAATGCCGGAGCGCATGGCCGATCTTCTTCTGCAGAAGACGCCCAACGTCATGTGGGTCGCGGTGGCGCTGTCCGTGTTCGCGGGCGTCGTGTCGGCGTTTGTCGACAACGTCGCGACGGTCCTGATGATCGCGCCGGTCGCGCTGTCGATCGCGAAGAAGCTCAAAATGTCCCCGGTGGCGCTGCTCATCTGCATCGCCGTCTCGTCCAACCTGCAGGGCGCGGCGACGCTCGTCGGCGATACGACGTCCATCATGCTGGGCGGCTATGCCAACATGGATTTCCTGGACTTCATCTTCATGGACGGCAAGTGCTCTATCTTCTTTGCCGTTGAGCTGGGCGCGCTGGTGACCGTCCCCGTCATCATGTTCATCTTCCGCAAGGAAAAGGGCAAGGTCACGGTCGGCGCGCCGACCGTCGTGGAGGATCTGTTCCCGACGTACCTGCTGGTCGGCACAGTCGTGCTGCTCATCGCGGCGTCCTTCATCCCCGGCCGTCCCGCCGTCACGAACGGCCTGATCTGCATGACGCTGTTCCTCATCGGCCTCATCCGCTCCATTCTCCAGAAAAAGCACTTTGGGCCCATCAAGTACGCGCTGGGCGAGATCGACTTTGAGACGCTCCTGCTTCTCATGAGCCTGTTCGTCGTCATCGGCACGCTGACCGAGACAGGCGTCATCGAGGACATCAGCGCCCTGTTCGTCAAGCTCGGCGGCAGCAGCCTCTTCGGCATGTACTCCATCATCGTCTGGGGCTCCGTCATCATCTCGGCCTTCATCGACAACATCCCGTATGTCGCGACGATGCTCCCGGTCGTGCAGGGCATCGCGGCCATGATGGGCTGCGACGCGCACGTTCTGTACTTCGGCCTGCTCGTCGGCGCGACGCTCGGCGGCAATCTGACGCCCATCGGCGCCTCGGCCAACATCGCGGCCATCGGCATTCTGCAGAAGGAGGGCTACGAGGTCAAGGCCTCCGACTTCCTCAAGATCGGCGTCCCGTTTACGCTCCTCGCCGTCCTGACCGGCTATCTCTACTGCTGGCTCGTCTGGGCATAAGCATTACGCAGATAAAAGCCTCCCCTTATCATGCCCCGCATGATAAGGGGAGGTGGCATTTTCGAAGAAAATGACGGAGGGGATTTGCTGCAAGATTCAGAGCGTTCCGAAATTTGCGGCGTTCGAATCCCCTCAGGCCCTTCGGGCCAGCTCCCCTTGTGCCCAAGGGGAG
>CAKUEH010000011.1 GCA_934646185.1 uncultured Oscillospiraceae bacterium
GTCACAGCGGCGTTTACCTGGCCGCAGCTTCTCACGGCCGTGACCGGCGGCGTGCTGGCCTGCCTGATCGCGCCGGTCCTCCGCCGCGCGCTTGACAGAAAGGACAGCTGACCATAGCGCCTGCCGGCAAAAAGCACCGCCCACGGCGGTGCTTTTTGCGTTGTTTCCTGTTCAGGGATGCGCAGCATCCGGGATCCGTATCAGCTGGAGCGGAAGGCTTACAGCCCCATCTCCCGCTTGACCTCGCCGAAGCAGCGGACGGCGAAATCGAGGTCTTCTTTCGTATGGCCTGCAGAGATCTGCGTGCGGATGCGGTCGCGGCCCTTGGGGACGACGGGGTAGCAGAAGCCGACGACGTACACGCCCTTGTCGAGCATCCGGCGGGCGAATTCCTGCGCGACCTTCGGGTCGTAGAGCATGACGGGGACGATCGGGTGCTCGCCGGGGAGCAGATCGAAGCCGAGCTTTTCCATCTCGGCGCGGAAATAGCGCGCGTTTTCGTGGACTTTATCGCGCAGCGCCGTGGATTCCTCCAGCAGATCGATGGTGCGCAGTGTCGCGGCGCAGATGGCGGGAGCGAGCGTGTTGGAGAACAGGTACGGGCGCGAGTGCTGCCGCAGCAGATCGACGATCGGCTGCCGCGCCGCGGTATAGCCGCCGGACGCGCCGCCCATGGCCTTGCCGAACGTGCCGGTGATGATGTCGACACGTCCGATCACGCCGCAGAACTCCGCCGTGCCGCGGCCGTGCGCGCCCATGAAGCCGACGGCGTGGCTGTCGTCGACCATCGTCAGCGCGTCATAGCGGTCGGCCAGATCACAGATGGCCTTGAGGTTCGCAATATAGCCGTCCATGGAGAACACGCCGTCGGTCGCGATCAGGATCTTTTTGCAGCCGGACGCGCGTGCGTCCTTGAGCTTGGCTTCGAGGTCTTCCATGTTGTTGTTCAGATAGCGGTAGCGCTTGGCCTTGCACAGGCGCACGCCGTCGATGATGGACGCATGGTTCAGCTCATCCGAAATGACCGCGTCCTCCGGCCCAAGCAGCGTCTCGAACAGACCGCCGTTGGCGTCGAAGCAGGAGGAATAGAGGATGGCGTCGTCAGTGCCGGCGAACTTTGCGATGCGGCGCTCGAGCTCCTTGTGGATCTCCTGCGTGCCGCAGATGAAGCGCACGGAGGAAAGGCCGAAGCCCCAGCGGTCATAGCTGGCCTTTGCGGCCTCGATAAGGCGCGGGTCGTTGGACAGGCCGAGATAGTTGTTGGCGCACATGTTGACGACGTGGGCTTTCTGCGTGGTGTCGATGCATGAGCGCTGCGGCGTGGTGATGATGCGCTCTTCGCGCCAGGTTCCGGCTTCGCGGATGGCGTTCAGCTCCTGTTCAAAGGCTTGCAGTGCGGTTTTCATGAGAATTCCTCCTTTACTTCGTCCAGTCGAGGACAACCTTGCCGGAATTGCCGCTCATCATTGCGTCAAAGCCCTTCTGGAAGTCCGTGTAGTGGAAGCGGTGCGTAATGACGGGGGTCAGATCGAGCCCGCCCTGCACCATGTACGACATCTGGTGCCAGTTGTCCATCTTGCGGCCATAGATGCCCTGCAGCGTCAGCCCGTTCGAGATGATCTGGTTCATATCCACGCTGATGGGGCCGTCGCCGAGACCAAGCAGCGAGACCTTGCCGCCGCTGCGCATGACGGAGATCAGCTGGTGGAACGCCGCGGCGTTGCCGGACATTTCAAGACCCACGTCAAAGCCCTCGGTCAGTCCCTGCTCGTGCATGACCTTGCGCAGATCCTCCTTCGCGGTATTGACGGCAGCGTCCACGCCCATCCTGCGGGCGAGGTCGAGCCGGTATTCGTTGACATCGGTGATGACGACGCGGCGCGCGCCCGCGTATTTGCAGATGCCGCCCGCGATGATGCCGATGGGGCCCGCGCCGGTGATGAGCACGTCCTCGCCGATGAGCGGGAACATGAGCGCGGTATGCGTGGCGTTGCCGAAGGCGTCAAAAAAGGAGACAACATCCTCCGGCAGACTTTCGTCGATGGCAATGACGTTGCGCGCCGGGATGCAGACGTATTCTGCGAATGCGCCGTCCCGGTCGACGCCGACGCCGATGTGGTGCTTGCACCACTGGATATTGCCGGTGTGGCAGTTGCGGCAGTGGCCGCAGGTGATATGCCCCTCGCCGGAGACGCGCTGGCCGGGCGTAAAGCCCGTGACGCCCGCGCCGAGCTCTGCGATCTCGCCGACATACTCATGGCCGATGACCTGAGGGGGCTTAACGTGCTGCTGCGCCCATTGGTTCCATTTGTAAATATGGACGTCGGAGCCGCAGATCGCGGTTTTGTGAATTTTGATCAGAACCTCTCCGGGGCCCGGCACGGGAACCGGCACCTGCCGCAGCTCCAATCCGGGGCCCGCCGCGGGTTTTACAATGGCATCCATCATTTGATTCATGTTCAATCCGCCCTTTCTCCAGAAATTCATATGTCCGCATAATGTGGACTGCGCGTGCGGTTATGTGTATCCTACAAAGACATATTAACGGACACGGACGCGCTTGTCAAGAGAAAACTGGCATTTTGAAGCATTTTTTCCATGATGCCGGTTGATTACTTGTCGATTTTGAACAGTCAACGCCGCTGCATCTGCCTCAGGTTTTCCAAAACGAAGGGACTGTTTGCGGCGATACGCCCCAGCGTCGGGCATCCGTCCATCTGCACGCAGTCGGCGCAGGTATCCAGTCCCTTTTCCCGAACGCAGTTATGTACGGGACAGAGCTTGTCGCAGAACGGCGTTTTTGCGCCCTCCATGCGGCAGCCGGTGCAGTTGATCATGTCAGGCGTGATCGTTGCCCCGTTGAGCTTCGTCCACAGAGCGGCGGTTTTCTCGCGCAGAGCGCTGTCGTTTGTGAGCGTTGCGATGCGGGCGCTGCATGCTTCGCAGTCCAGCCCGCAGCAGCCGATCAGTTGGTTCGTGTTTTTCATAGCTGCCTCCATTCAAAGAGAGATTTTTTAAAGCGCCTTTTCCCGGCGCGGCTCACAGTTGTAGTTGATACCGGCAAGTCTCGCCTGCCTGCACAGGTCTCTGGTCTGGAGCTTGTACTGCCGGCCGTCCTTGATGAAGTGCGTTCCGCATTGACGGAATTCAAAATTGACCTGCTTCCGGATGCACTGTTCCCGGATGTCCAGCACCCAGTCATAGTCGAGCGGCCTTGCGTCCCGATCCGACTCTCCGCGCTCTGCGTCCAGCGTCACATTGAGATCGCCCCGGACTGTCGGGTCACCTGCACAAGCAGGGAAGCGCTTCCTGAAAAAAACAGAATCAACCCCAGCCCTCGCTGCGGCGGGGCTGGGGTTGAGCGGATTCAGCTGTTGCGGAAGCGGGACAGGAAGTCCTTCGTCTGGCGGCATTGCGGGTCGCCGAAGAGGGAAGCGGGCGAGCCCTGTTCTAGAATTACACCCTCGTGCATGAATACGACGCGCTGACTCACATCGCGGGCGAACGCCATCTCATGCGTTACGACGAGCATCGTCATACCCTCGTGCGCAAGATCCTGCATGACGGAGAGCACCTCGCCGACCATTTCCGGGTCGAGCGCGCTCGTCGGCTCGTCGAACAGCAAGACCTCGGGATCCATCGCCAGCGCGCGGGCGATGGCCACGCGCTGCTTCTGCCCGCCGGAGAGCTGGCGCGGCTTGGCGTTGACATAGGGCGCCATGCCGACCTTTTCGAGATATCGCATGGCCTGTTTCTCCGCCTCGGCCTTGCTGCGGCCGAGCACCTTCATCTGGCCGACCATGCAGTTTTTTAAGACCGTCATGTTGTTGAACAGATTGAACGACTGGAACACCATGCCGACGTGAGAGCGGTATTTCGCGGCGTTGACGCTTTTGCCGGTGACATTTTCGCCGTGGTAGAGAATATCGCCGCTCGTCGGCGTTTCGAGAAGATTCACGCAGCGCAGCAGCGTCGACTTGCCGGAGCCGGACGCGCCGATGATGGAGATCACGTCGCCCTTTTTCACATCGAAGTCGATATCGCGCAGAACCTCGTGGCTGCCGAAGGACTTGCTCAAATGCCGGATCTCAAGAATGTTGTCTGCCATTTCAGCGTCCCTCTCTTTCCGTGCTGTACTCCTTGCTGCGCTCGTCATAGTTGCTGCCGCGCTTCGGGTGCGAATACGTGCCCGCGGTCATGGTCAGCGGATCCTCCTGCACGAGCTCATAGCTGTCGGAGCCGTCCATCAGCTTTTCGACCAGCCGCAGAATGCCGGACGCGATCAGCGTCATGGCAAGATAGCCTGCCATCTCGATGACGGCGGACGGGAAATACTTGTTGTTGATGCCGACAATATAGCGGTGCGAGGCGAAGAACTCCGTAAAGCCGATGATAAACATGACGGAGGTATCCTTCACGTTGATGATATAGTTGTTGCCGATCTGGGGCAGGATATTGCGGACGGCCTGCGGCAGGATGACGCTGGTCATGGTCTGGAAATGCGTCATGCCGATGGCCTTCGCGCCCTCGGTCTGGCCGGGATCGATGGAGATAATGCCGCCGCGGACGGATTCGGCCATATACGCGCCCGTGTTGATCGAGACGATCAGGATGGATGCGACCCAGATGTTGTCAAACCGCATGGCGTTGTCGGTGAAATACGGCAGCGCGTAGAAAATGAGCACGGCCTGCAGCACCATCGGCGTGCCGCGGAAGACCTCGACGTAGATGCGGATGATGACGCGGAGGATCTTCAGAAGGATGCGCTTGGGCAGCGGATCATTTTTGGCGCACGGGATCGTATTGAGAATGCCGCAGAGCAGGCCGATGATACAGCCAATCGCGGTCGCGGCCAACGCAAGGCCGAGCGTGTTGAGCATGCCGTTCAGGTACATCATGCGGTACTTTTCCCACAAGATGCCGATATCCTGCATGAGCTTCGCAAGCTTATCCACGGGGATGGTCTCCTTTCAGACTGTCGGGGACAGTGTAGTATGGCGCGTGCGGGTGAAAGCAGTCGCACCTGTCAAGCCTTCCCCTTCGCAAAGGGGAGGCGGCTCGGCGAAGCCGAGTCGGAGAGGTCGCACAGTAGGGTGATGTAAATTTTGAGTTGATTTTCGGCGAATTCGCAGGCAGCCGTTTTTTCAAGCGTAGGGGCGGACGGCTCTGTCCGCCCGCAGAATGCAGCGGTTTTCACGGAAATCTACAGCGAATTCGCAACATTTTCAGGGCCGACAGAGTCGTCGGCCCCTACGGCCAAGTGGGAGAATGCACTCGAATTCGCCGATAGTCTTTCTCTTTTCGCAGCTGCCTGCTGCTCGACCGCTCAGGCGCTTCGCGCCAGCTCCCCTTCCAAGGGGCGCCTTGGGGCGCTGGCTCAGACCTCCGGCTGGATGCGGATGGCTTCGTCCATGAGCTGGTTGAAGTCGTCTTCCGTCATCTGGGAGAGCACGCTGTCGATGGCGTCCTTCAGAACGGTATTGCCCTTACGGACGGAGATGCCGATGTTGACGTTTTCGGCGCGCTCGGCCTCAGAGGCAAACTGGAAGTCGCCGTCGGTGCCGGAGAAGTTCAGAATGACGAGGTTATTGTCCTGCGCGGCGGCGCCCATGGCGGTCGGCATGTCGGTGCAGATGAAGTCGACCGCGCCGGTCTGCAGCTGCATGATCATGGCCGGAGCTGTCTCGGCAGGAGCCAGAAGATTGGCGTTTTCGATCTGCGGCAGGCAGGAGTCATACCAGATCGTGCCGGACTGCGCGGTGCACTTGCCGCCGGCCAGATCAGCGATGGATGTCGCGGAGGCATAGGGGCTGTCCTTCGTGGTGACGCAGACGATGGTGGCGTAGTAATACGGGCCCGCCATGTCGACCTCCTGCATGCGGTCGGCGGTCATGGACTGACCGGCGATGTTCGCGTCCATCGTGCCGGACTGCACAGCCGGGCACAGGGAGTCCCACGCTGAGGAGACGATCTCGAGCTGCCAGCCGTTGGCCTCGCAGATCTTCTGGGCGATCATGACGTCGTAGCCGTTGGCATACGCGCCGGGAACGTTGGAAATGGGAACGGCGCCGTTGGAATCGTCCATCTGCGTCCAGTTATAGGGTGCGTAGGCGCATTCCATACCGACGGTGAGGACGCCGTCCTCGACGCCGGTCGCGGCTTCGGTCGTTTCGGTGGATTCGGATGCGGTGGTTTCAGCCGCTGCGGGGGTGGAGGCGGCGCAGGCCGCCATGCTCAGCAGCATCATGGCTGCCAGGACGAGGGCAAGGATTCTCTTCATTGTTTTCATTCACCTTTCTTTGTATTTTCCCAGACAGGCTTTGCAAAAGCAACAAAAAAGTGGGTCGCTCCTGCAAAGCGATCCACGGAATGAACAGAAAACGGAATCCCGTCCCTGCCGTATCCATCGATAGCGCTTCACAAAGTTTTTCTTTGTGACAGTCCGGCAGATCTTATCTGCCGAGCCAACACCGCATTTGCAGGCAGCGCCTGCGGCATTTCGGCGGTCTTCCCTTTTCCGAACGGCCACTGCCTGTGCTTGCCGCCCGGTACTCTTGAAGCCCGCGCCTCTATCTGGAATGATTGTCTGGATTATAGCGTATTCTTCCGTATTTGTAAAGCTAATTTTTCGTTAGAAAGCAAAAATATTTTTCTTCATTTTTGTGCATTCTGCACGATATGACATCCCGGCGGGCGGAAAATCAAATTTGTGAAATTGATTTGCTTTTACAGGGATTCTTTGCTATACTATAGAAAACAGATCATCAGGAGGTTCGAAGATAATATTATGGCTGACGAAAAAACGATCCTGACCTACAAGGGCCGCCCCCTTATGCGCAAGGACAATCTTGTCTACTACGGCTCGATGGCCGATTCCCACATTGTCATGCTCCAGATCCTCGAGACGAAAAAGGTCGGCGAGGCCGACGTTGCCAGCAAGGTCTCGGTTGAGCTCCAGCTGACCGACCCGAACGTCCGCGCCCGCGACCGCATCGTCAAGAAAAGCGAGAAGGACGGGTTCTTTACCGCGCTCGATCTCGGCTCCGTGTGGCTGGCCCGCGCGCTGAAGGACGCAAAAAAATAATTTCTGATCCGTGTTTAAATGGAAGGAAGCCGTGCATACTATCTGTGCGACTTCTTTTTCATTTTTCCATTCCTCATTGGCCCGTTTCCATGCGGGCCGGCCGTCGGAGTTTTGCTCCGGCGGTTATTTTTTACGCCTTGCGCACATACTACCGGAAAAAGCAGAAGGGAGCTGATCGCGATGCGCAAGGGCGCGCAGACGCTTGTGTTCGGATCGAAGCCGGTCATTTTGTCCCATGCGGCCATCGGCGGCAAAAAGGAGAGCGAGGGGCCGCTGGCGGCGTATTTTGATTTTCTCGGGAAGGACGCGAAGCTGGGGCAGAAGACGTTTGAAAAGGCCGAGAGCAAGCTGCAGGAGCTCGCGCTGGACACAGCCAAGCGGAAGCTCGGCGTCAGCTACGAGGACATTGACGTTCTGTTTGCGGGGGATCTTCTGAACCAGTGCATTTCCTCATCGTTTGCCGCGCGCGGCACGTCGATCCCGTTTCTGGGACTCTACGGCGCGTGTTCGACCATGGCGGAATCGCTGCTTCTGGCGGCGGCGTTCGTTGATGCGGGCTTCGCGGATACGGCGGCGGCGCTCACCTCGTCGCACTTTGCCTCGGCGGAGCGGCAGTACCGCTTCCCCCTCGGCTACGGCGGCCAGCGCACGCCGACGGCGCAGTGGACCGTGACGGGCTCCGGCTGCTGCATCGTGGGAAAAAGCGGCCATGGGCCGCGCATCGAGGCCGCGACCATCGGCAAAATCCAGGACTACGGCATCAAGGACGCCAATAACATGGGCGCGGCTATGGCGCCCGCTGCCATCGATACGCTGCAGGCGCATTTCCGCGATCTGCGGCGCGTGCCGTCGGACTATGATCTGATCGTGACGGGAGACCTCGGCATGCTCGGCAGAACAATCGTGCTCGACCAGTTCCGGCGCATCGGCGTCGACCTCGCGCCGGTCTACAACGACTGCGGGCTGCTCATCTTTGACACAAAGGAGCAGGACGTACACGCGGGCGGCTCCGGCTGCGGGTGCGGAGCGAGCGTCCTGTGCGGGTATCTGCTGGACAGGCTCGAAAAGCGGGAGCTGCGGCGGCTTCTGTTCTGCGCGACGGGCGCGCTGCTCTCGCCCACGTCCAGCTGGCAGGGCGAATCCATTCCCGGCGTATGTCATGCGGTCGCCATCACGGCGGAAGGAGTGTAGCGTATGGACTATCTGAAGGCGTTTCTGGTCGGCGGCGCGATCTGTATGCTCGGGCAGATTTTGATTGACAAAACGAAGCTCACGCCCGCGCGGATCCTGGTGTGCTATGTGGTGCTGGGTGTGATTCTGGGCGGCGCGGGTGTCTATGACAAGCTCGTGGATTTCGCGGGCGCGGGCGCGACCGTTCCGCTGACGGGCTTCGGCAATACGCTTGCCAAAGGCGTGCGCGAGGCCGTGAAGGAGCAGGGGATCCTCGGCGCGCTTACAGGCGGACTCAAGGCCTCCGCGGCCGGTATCGCGGCGGCGGTCTTTTTCGGATTTCTTGCCGCGCTGCTCTGCAATCCGAAGGATAAATCCTGAAAAACCGGACAAGCTATCCCTGCGGCCGCGCCGCAATTCATGCAATTCAGGAGGCTCATCATGAGCAAGCAGAACAAAACGAACAAGACCGACTCGCAGAACACCTCGAACCAGACGCAGAATCAGGATTCGAAGAACTGCAAGTAACCGAAACGGGAGAACGCCGAAGCACGGCGTTCTCCCGTTTTGCTCTCTGCAAGCCGCGGTTGCGGCGCGCTTCCGTTTGTGATAAACTGTCAATATCACGAACTGATATCCGGGAGGGATCACGATGCAGAAATTGAAACTGCGCGCCGGGCTTCTTCTTGCCGTTTTTATGCTGCTTGCGGCACTCTGCGCAGGATGCGCCCCAGCGGAGACGGTGCAGAATGAACCGGAAGCGGCCGTCCAGCCGGAGAACGCGGAGGACGCGGCTCCCGCGCCGGAGCCGGACGCTCTGACGCACTTTTACGAGCTCGCGTCGCTGCCGGAGGGCGAGCTGAAGACCTATCTGCAAATACATGGCCGGGACATGACCGGCGCGGCGGGCGAGGGCGATCTGGCGCAGCTGTATGCGCAGGCGCCGCATCCGGCGCTTCGGAATGCCAGACGCGGGCAGCAGACCGTCTATCCGGAGCGCGGCGTGTTCACCACCCCGCTCTGGACGGACGGCGCTGACGGCGGGACGGAGACGCTCGGCCTTGCGACCGTCAGCCTGACCCGGCTGGGAGAAGCCGGACAGGATGTGGCGTTTACGAAGTCCGAAACAACGTATGCCGACGGCGCGGCGGCCTACTGCGGCATGCAGGACGGCTACCCGGTGGTCTTCCGGCTCTTCCGCGAGCTGGAGCCCGGGCAGGCGTATGACCTGAACGATCTGACCGAACCGCCACCTGACCGGACGGTCTATCTGTACGGAGAGCGGCTGGGCGTGCGTGTCTCCATACCGGCCGGGAACCTGAACGACTATGTGTTCGGCGGACGCGGCGTGGTCGTGACATGCCGGAGCAGCGCGCTCAGCTCAGACGAAGCAAGCGGATTTTTCTGGCAGCTCCGCCTTGAGTGGCTGGACGGGATGGAGCGGAGCTATGGCACCGGTACCGGCGATTTCCGGCCCGCGCTGTCAAACGGCGATTTCCTGCTGGCCAAAACGAAGGACTATGCCTACATTCTCACGCTGCGGGATCAGTCCGGGAAGCCGCGCTATCTGCCGCAGGACCGGGAGGCGTATCTGGACGGCTGGCTGACGCACGGCTTTGACGGCGTCATCGTGATCGACGGCGCGGAGCAGAGCCCATACGGCGAGCAGTTTTACAGCCAATGGACGCAAAAGCTCCGGGCCGCGGACAGCTGGCTTTCCATGTTCGACGCCGCGTCGCGCGGCGAGGGCGAACGTCTGCCGGACGCGGATCTGACGCGGCAGACCGCGCAGGAGGCAGGCTTCGGCCTGACCATGGACGTGCCGGAGCCGGTCTGGGGCTGCGTCAGCTTCTATCAGGGGCGCGAGAACGAGCTCTGGGACGGGAGCACAGTCTTTACGCTGCGCAATGTCGTCGCCGAGACGATGGGCGCGGACGGGTATCTCTGGAAGCTCAGCCGCGTAAGCAGGGAAGACTTCCGCTGGCAGGAGGACGTTCCCTCAATCAGCTGGGACGACTGGGCGGACAGAAAAACGTCCGGCGAAGCATATCTGCTCGGCCGGACGGCGGACGCCGTGTATCTGCTGCGCTTCGGCGGCGGCACGCAGCTGTTTGCGGACGTTCCCGCGTGCGCGGAGGCCCGCGCGGACTTTCTTGCCGCAGGCCGGGCCATGCTGCAGAGCGTTCTGGAGCAGAACGGCATCGAGCCGAACCCATACTGGCAGGAGATCTATTCGCAGCACGCGGCCGGATAAAAAGCCGCCCGGCAGACCGGAAAAGGCGGCATTGGGATAAGCAGACCGCACCGATTTTACGAAAAATCCCCTGCGAATCCGTAACTGCCCAAAGGGCCGATGTGGGCATCGGCCCCTACAAACAAGCAGGAAAATGCGGCGCAAATTTGCCGAAGGACTTCTGTTTTTTGCCGCTGCCTGTCGCTTAACCTCTCAGTCAGCTGCGCTGACAGCGTCCCTAGCCTCTTTGCCCCTTTGGGCCATTTCCCCCCTGACAGGGGGATCGGCCCCTTTCAGGGGAGCCTTGGGTGTTTTTTGAGAAAGGAAGGGCTGCCTCCTGCGAGGCAGCCCTTTGCGTTTGATGCTGCTTATGCGGCTTCCTTGGTCATGTTCATGAGGACCATTGCGCCCATTGCGCGGGTCGCGGTGCCCTTCGGGTTGAACGCGCCGTTGGAGCCGGCCAGATAACCGGAGGCGGTGCAGTAGACGACGGATTCGAGCGCCCATTCGCCGATCGCGTCCGCGTCGGTGTAGGTGAGCTTCTCAGTGATGCCGTCGGCGCTCTTGCCGCCGATCTTGTCATAGCCATAGAGGATCTTGGCCATTTCCTGACGGTTGACAGCCTTGGTGGGCTTGTAGGTGCCGTCCTCATAGCCGTCGACGATCCCGTTCGCGCTTGCCCACAGAACAGCGTCTGCGTACCAGCTGCCGTCCGTGCAGTCGGTGAACTTCTCGCTGACCTTGCCGGTCACCTCGGGAGAGCCCGCCATGCGGTACAGAACCGTCACAAGCATGCCGCGCGTCAGCGTGCCGTTCGGGTCGAAGCCGGTACCGACGCCCTTCATGAGCTCCTTGTCGGAAACGTAGTTGACAGCCTCCGCATACCATGCGGTATCGGCGACATCCGCGTAGCGGATGACGGAGATGCGGCCCTGCGGTGCGGCGTATTCGCTCCCGATGGTGCCGCCGAGCTTGTTCTTGATGTAAGACAGGACCATCTTTGCGTCGGTCATCGTGGCATCGGCACGCTGGACGAGCTTCGCGTCCTTGAACATGTTGAAGCCGTCGCCGCAGTAGAGGATGGTGTAGTCGATGCCGCCGAGCGTGTAGATCTTCTTGGCGTTGATCGGCTCATACTTGCCGGTGCTCTTGTTGAGAACCTGAACATTGGTCACGCGGCGCGCGCCGGTGATCTTGATGAATTCGCCCTTGTCAGTCGTCTCGATCGTGGATTCCGCACCGGAGATAATGGTGTATGTAAGGCCCGACACATGCATGAAGCCGCCGGACTCCTTCGGATAATTGATTGCGCCCATTTCCAGCATGTCCAGAACAGTCTGGCCGGTCACGGCGACCTTGCAGGGCAGGTTGCCCCAGGGGAAGACGCTGAACAGCGTGTTGAGCGTGATGTCGCCGGCCTTGATGGGCTTGCGCAGGCCGCCGCCGTTCATAATGCCGATGTCGGCGTCGAGCATGACGCGGAAGGCGTCAGCGGCAAGATTGCCGAGCGCGGTCTCAGAATTACGAACCAGGCGCTTGCCGTTTTCGTCATAGTCGGGCAGATCGATCTCACTCTTGCCGACGACCTCGCTCAGCTCGGCGGAGAATTTGTCGGTGATGCCGGTGATAAATTCGGTGATATGCTCGTCCTTCTCGGTGTAATCCTTGGCGGAGATCAGCTCGGAGGTGATCTTGCCGTCAGCCGAGATGGTCAGCTTGCCGAGATTGGCGAGCTTGGTCTTGGTCTGTGCCAGCACGACATCGTCGCCGTCCTTGTTGGCGACAGTCTTGCTGAATTCCTCATGGGAGTGGCCGTCGAGCATGGCGTCGATGCCGTTGGTGTTCTTGATGACAGCCTCGGAGGTCCAATATTCAGTCGTGCCTTCCATGCCGAGGTGGGCGATGGCGACAACGTACTTCGCGCCTTCGGCCTTAGCGGCGTCGACGGCGGTCTGGACAGCCTGATACAGAGCAGTGCCGTCCTTGTCCTCGCTCAGGTTGTAGATGAAGTTGCCGTTGTCGTCCTGGAAGTAGGCGGGCGTGGACTTCACGAAGCTCTCCGGCGTGGTGATGCCGACGAACGCGACCTTCGTTCCGCCGTAATCCACGATCTCATACGGCTTATAGCTGATGTCGCTCGTACCCTTGCCGGTGTACTTGAAGTTGCAGGACAGATACTCGTACTTGGCCAGCTTTGTCAGCTCAGCGAGGCGGGGGAGTTTGAAATCGAACTCATGGTTGCCGAACGTCGCGAAATCATAGCCGACCTCGTTCATGATGTCGACCAGATAGGAGCCTGCGGACAGCAGACCGATGGGCTCGCCCTGAATTGCGTCGCCGCAGTCAACAAGCGTGACAAAGTTGTGCGTCTGTTCCATTTCGGCCTTGTATGCCGCAACGCCGGCATAGCCCAGACCGTCGCTCACGCCGCAGTGAACGTCGTTGGTGTGCAGGATCACAATGTCGTTGGATTTCTCGTCTGCTGCGAACGCTGTGGTCATCAGGCCCAGCATCAGGCATGCCGCAAGCAGAAGTGCGATCAGTTTCTTCATAGTATCCTCCCTTTACAAGTTATCTGCCATGGGGCAGATGGTATGCTTATATTATACTACAAAGAACCGGCGTCAGCTATTCACAAATATTTGAAATTCAGGCATCGAAATTCGTCATAATGCACAAATTATACAGAGCTTTAACGAATGAAATCAAGCGAAATGCCGCCACGTCAGGAGACCTGCGTGTCCTCTGCAAACGCCTTTCCCTTTAAAACGACCTCGCGCATGAAGCGGAACGTCTCCTTTTCGCCGCGTTCTGCCAGCATCGTGAGCAAAAACCGCAGCCGCTTCATGGTCTGCGGATGCACGAGCCGGGATTCCTTCGCCCGGTCGAGATACTGCAGCGGCGAAGCGTCGATATAGGCCGCGCCCTGATACGTCTTGCAGGCCGCGATCCGGTCGGCGACCATTTCGCACAGGTAGTTTACCGGCATGTCGACCGGTTCGTATGTCCGCGTCTCAGGGCTCAGGTCTGTCCAGTATTCAAAATGGTGCCGGTTGCGGCCCTTGTGGTGCATCCAGGCGAGAGAATACCCGTTCGCCTCGCGCTCGGCGGTGTTCGGGCTCCGGTCACCCTGATAATACCGGACGCCTGCGAAAAACTCGGTAGGGGAGTACTTCGAAAGATCGTGCGCCAGCCCCTGCCGGATCAGCCCCATCCGGAAACAGCCGCGCATGACCAGATGCCGGTGATGTGTGATCGTCTTCAAGTGTCCCCAGAATTTGTTCATGGTGCAGCCCTCCCATTCTTCTTATTCATTATACGATAAATCCTTCCCGGTTGCAACGCAGGAAAAAATCAAAAACCTATTGACAAGCTAGGCAATGTGTGGTAGGATACAGGCATCCGATGAAAGATACCAACATACTATTTTTATTCCACATAGTGAGGGCGCGCTTATGCTGCAGATCGTCTTTCCGTGCGCCGCGTTCCGATGTCGAATGTGACAGCGAAACCGGACGACGCATTTACGTTTTAATTTTTGATATCATAAAGGAGAGTTTGAATATGTCCAACATTTATACTTCCGCTGACCAGCTGATCGGCAAGACCCCGCTGCTTGAGCTCACGCATATTGAAAAGGAACTGAACCTCAAGTCCAAAATTCTGGCCAAGCTCGAATACTTCAACCCCGCCGGCTCCGTTAAGGACCGCATCGCGAAGAAAATGATCGACGATGCCGAAGCCGCGGGCCAGCTGAAGCCCGGCTCCGTCATCATTGAGCCGACCTCCGGCAACACCGGCATCGGCCTCGCCTCCGTTGCGGCGGCCAGAGGCTACCGTATCATCATCGTCATGCCCGAGAGCATGTCCGTTGAGCGCCGTCAGCTCATGAAGGCCTACGGCGCGGAGCTCGTCCTGACCGAGGCCGCCAAGGGCATGAAGGGCGCGATCGCCAAGGCCGACGAGCTGGCAAAGCAGATCCCGGACAGCTTCGTTCCCGGCCAGTTTGTCAATCCCTCGAACCCCAAGGCCCATATCGAGACCACAGGCCCTGAAATTTATGCGGATACCGACGGCAAGGTCGATTACTTTGTTGCAGGCGTCGGCACCGGCGGCACGATCACCGGCGTCGGCCAGTATTTGAAGAGCAAGGTGCCGTCCGTAAAGGTCGTCGCGGTCGAACCGGCATCGTCCCCCGTCCTGTCGCAGGGCGTCGCGGGCGCGCATAAGATCCAGGGCATCGGCGCGGGCTTCGTTCCCGATGTGCTCGACACAAAGGTCTATGACGAGATCATCCCGGTCTCAAACGAGGACGCATTTTCCGCCGGCCGGCTTGTCGGCAGAAAGGAGGGCGTGCTGGTCGGCATTTCCTCCGGCGCAGCGCTCCACGCAGCCGTCGAGCTGGCGAAGCGTCCGGAAAACGAGGGCAAGACCATCGTCGTCCTCTTCCCCGACACCGGCGACCGCTATCTCTCCACCCCGCTGTTCGCGGACTGATCCCAAACGGTGCAAGGCCCCGGCTTCTACACGGAAGCCGGGGCCTTTGCCGCATTGACACGGAAGCACCCAAGGCGCCCCTACAGATGCACCCAAGGCTCCCCTTGGGCACAAGGGGAGCTGGCGCGAAGCGCCTGAGGGGATTCGAACGCTGCAAATTCCGGAACACTCTGAATCTTGCAGCAAATCCCCTCCGTCATTTTCTTCGAAAATGCCACCTCCCCTTACCGCGTGAAGCGCGGCAAGGGGAGGCTTGGAGCCGAATGATCCTATCCCGTAATATCCTCATACAGCGCCCACATGGCGTCGACGGTGCATTCGGAGAAGCGGTTCTGGCCGGCGAGCTCGCTGCTGTAGCCGTCCAGAAGCATCGGACGGTAGGTGTACCAGCCGGTGTTCGGGTTGCGGAGGATGACGTTGACGGTCGGCTTGAGATCGTATTCCGACACATGCGTGCCGTCCGCGTCCTTGACGATGGTGACGCTGGCCATGCCGCCGAGCAGATTCATTTTATCCTTCTGGTGCGACAGGAAGTTTCCGAGGCTGTAATAGACCGGCACGTCGCGGCCGTCGGAGGCTGTGAGCAGCTCGACCGGCTGGAGCGTGTGCGTGTGTCCGCCGATGATCAGATCCGCGCCCGCGTCTGCCATCTCCTGCGCCCAGGTGAGCTGGCTGTTGTCCGGGCTGAAGGTGTCCTCCGTGCCCCAGTGCGGGAAGACGATGACAAAGTCCGCCTCCTGCTTTGCCTGTTCGATGCGGCCGCAGACCGTCTCCCGGGTGGAGAGCGTGTCGACCATCCAGCGCTTTTCGGGCATGGAGTTGTTGAAGCCGTAGGTGAAATTCAGCATGGCGATGCGGATGCTGTTTTTCTCGACGATGGGGATCGCCGCCGCGTCCGCTTCCGTGTCATGGATGCCGAGCGTGGTGATCTCCGGATAGGTCTCATGGAAATAGGACAGCGTGTCCGTGATGCCGGTCTCCTTTTTGTCATAGCAGTGGTTGCTTGCAAAGGTCACGACGTTGAAGCCCGCATCGGCCAGCGCGTCAGCGACCTCGATGGGCGAGCCGAAGACCGGATAGCTCTCGATCAGCTCGCGATCCTTGACCAGGATCGTCTCCTGATTGATGCAGGCCAGATCGTACTGCCGGACGATGGGGCGGATATCGTCAAAGAACGGCGTGAAGTCATAGCCGCCCTCCGGCGTCTGCGCGGACCAGTAGACGCAGTTGTGGATCAGATCGTCGCCCAGCGCCATGAGCGTCACGCTGGATTCCGCGGGCGCTTCCTGCACGGGCTGCTCCTGCGGCTCCGGCTCCTGCACGGCCGGCTCTGTTTGCACGGTCGGTTCTTCAGCAGGCGCGGAAGCGCTCCCGGCGACAGCCTTCGCGTCGGACATGCGCGGCGTGAATGCCGCCCGCACGACCCACATACCGCCGAAAATAACGGCGGCCAGCAGAAGCAGGATCAGGATAAGACCCAGGGTAAAGGAGGGCTTTTTGTTCGGAGCTGCGGACATGATGCGCACATCCTTTCAGATTGATTTATGAAATGATCCCGTATTCCGCCTTGACGGTCAGAATGCGCAGGACGCTCTCGTCGATGCGGGCCTGCGAAAGCGTCCCGTCGGCGACGGCGGCCTTGACCGCGTCAAACGCGGCCTGCAGATCAGACGGCATGAGGATCATATCGCATCCGGCGGCAAGGGCCTTGACGGCGGCCTCGCCCGCAGAATAATGGTCGGTGATGGAGGCCATGGAGTGGGAGTCCGTGATGATGACGTTCCGGTAGTCCAGTTTGTCGCGCAGGATATCCGTCACGATGGACGCGCTCAGATCGGCGGGCGTGTCGCTGCCGGTGACGTTCGGATAGGACAGATGCGAGACCATGACGAACGGGACGCTTCCCTCCGAGGCGATGATCGTCTGGAAGGGGATCAGGTCGCAGGCTTCCAGCTCGCCGAGCGTTTTTTCAACGACCGACGTGCCGTTGTGGTCGTCGACCGTAGCGCTGCCGTAGCCGGGGAAGTGCTTCAGGCACGAGACGATGCCCTCGGCCCGCAGGCTCTTGACGATCACGCCCGCGAGCGACGCGCACAGCTCCGCGTCGGAGCCGAACGAGCGGCTGGCGATGACGCTGTCCGCGCCCTGCGCAACGTCCGCGACCGGGGCAAAGTCCAGATTGAAGCCCAGCGCGTGCAGCCCGCCGCCGATGTCCTGCCCGGCGGCATAGACCGCGGCCGGATCCTGCTGCTTGCCGAGCGAGCGCATGTCGCCGACGGACGGCACGCCCATCTCCGGGTTGCTGCCGACGCGGCTGACCGTGCCGCCCTCCTCGTCCACGCCGAGAAAGAGCGGGATCTTCGCATAGGACTGCGTGTTTTCCAGCAGTGCGACGGTCTGCTCGCGGTCTTCGAGATTCTTCGCGAAATACACGATGCCGCCGACCGGATACTGCGCCAGCGCCTTTTTTGTCGCCTCACCGGCGACAGTCGCGGTATTGACGTTTGTGATGGCCTCCGGCGTCACGAAGAACAGCTGCCAGAGCTTTTCCTCGTCCGTCATGGTGTCGAGGAGCACCTGCGCCGTCTGCTGCGCGCCGGAAACGGTCATATTGTCCGGGACCTCCGGATTCTCCGTGCTTTCCTGCGGCTGCGCGTCCGAATCTTCCGGCTGCGCCGCCTCCGCCTGGTCGGGAAGCTCGCCCTCATAGGGTTCTTCGCGTTCCGGTTCAACGGTCGTCGGCTCAGATGAGAACACGCCGTCCGTCTGAATGGTCTCAGCCTGCTCGGGCTTCTGCTTTTCCGGGAGCGTCTTCCACAGAAGCACGCCCACGCCGGCCAGCAGCGCGACGCAGAACAGAACGGCAAGCACGGCGGGTAATTGACTGCGGGGATGATCCATAGCGGTGATACCTCACTTGTGGTAGAGCGTGTGCGACTGATAGACCGGCTCGAACGTGACGTTCATGCCGAGCCGCTTGAACATGCCCTCGTCGACGGAGGAGAGAATGACGGACGAATGCACCTGACTGCCGCGCAGGGAAGCCAGCGCCTCCATCGCGAGCTCGGCGGTCGGATTCGTCACGGCGCTGATGGACAGCGCGATGAGCACCTCGTCGGTGTGCAGGCGGGGATTGGAATTGCCCAGATGCTCGATTTTCAGATGCTGGATGGGCGCGAGAACCATCGGGGCGATGAGGTTCACGCGGTCGTCGATCCCGGCGGAGAGCTTGATCGCGTTCAGAAGCGCGGCGCACGACGCGCCCATCAGGCCGGAGGTCTTGCCGGTGACGAGCCGTCCGTCCGGCAGCTCGATCGCTGCGGCGGGCGCGCCCGTTTCCGCGGCCTTGGCCCGTGCGGCGGGGACGGTTTTGCGCATGGACACGTCCAGATGCAGCGAATTCATCAGCATTTCCTGCTTGCGCAGCTCATCGGGCATGGCGATGCCCTTTTTGACCGCGCAGGCGGAGGCAAAATACCGCCGGATGATCTCCTGATACGACGCTTCGCGGCAGGCCTCGTCGTCACAGATGGCGAAGCCCGCCATGTTGACGCCCATGTCCGTCGGGCTCTTATACGGGCACTCGCCGAAGATGGAACGGAAGATCGTCTCGAGCACCGGGAAGATCTCGATATCGCGGTTATAGTTGACCGTCGTTTCGCCGTAGGCTTCGAGATGGAAGGGGTCGATCATGTTGACGTCGGCCAGATCGGCGGTCGCGGCCTCATAGGCGAGGTTGACCGGGTGCTTCAGCGGCAGATTCCAGATGGGGAACGTCTCATACTTGGCGTATCCCGCGTTCACGCCGCGCTTGTGCTCCTGATAGAGCTGGCTGAGGCAGGTCGCCATCTTGCCCGAGCCGGGGCCGGGAGCCGTGACAATAACGATGGGGCGGCTGGTCTCGATATATTCATTTCTGCCGTAGCCGTCGTCGGAGACGATGAGACCAATATTCGAGGGATAATCCGCGATGGGATAGTGCCGGTAGACCTTCACGCCCAGCGCCTCCAGCTTGCGCTGGAACGCCTCCGCGGCCTGCTGGCCGGCGTACTGCGTGATGACGACGCTGCCGACGTAGAGCCCGATGGAGCGGAACGTGTCGATCAGGCGCATGACGTCCAGATCGTAGGTGATGCCGAGATCGCCCCGGCGCTTGTTCATTTCGATGTGCGCGGCGTTGATGGCGATGACAATCTCCGCCTGATCCTTGAGCTGCAGCAGCACCTTCATCTTGCTGTCCGGCTGGAAGCCGGGCAGGACGCGCGAGGCGTGATAGTCGTCGAACAGCTTGCCGCCAAATTCCAGATAGAGCTTGCCGCCGAAATGCGCGACGCGCTCCAGGATCCGTTCGGACTGCAGCTTCAAATACTTCTGATTGTCAAATCCAATTTTCATAATCTTTCCCTTATCCCGTGCGCGGCAGAGATCTCCGCCGTTTTTGTACCATACTTCACATCATATATCATAAACCGAAACCGAAAACTTTGCAATCACCAAACAGAAAAACGCAAAAATTTTCCCCACCCACGAACGCCGCATATTCCGCGCGCTTTGCGGCAAACCTTGACTTTGAAGCGAAAAAAACGTATACTATATCTAATTATAGTGGGCGGAATGCCCGTTACAGCACGAAATATTGTGAGGAATCCGCATGAAACAACAAAAAGCCTACGGAAACGAGTCCATCTCGTCTTTGAAGGGCGCGGACCGCGTCCGGCTGCGGCCGGCGGTCATTTTTGGCTCCGACGGCCTCGAAGGCTGCGAGCACGCCGTCTTTGAAATTCTGTCCAACGCCATCGACGAAGCGCGCGAGGGCTACGGACGGCAAATTCTCGTCACGCGCTATGAAGACCATTCCATCGAAGTCGAGGACTTTGGCCGCGGCTGTCCGGTCGACTGGAACGAAAAAGAGGGAAAATACAACTGGGAGCTCGTCTTCTGCGAGCTCTATGCGGGCGGCAAGTACCAGAACAACGCGGGCGGCGATTATGAATTCTCGCTGGGCCTGAACGGCCTCGGCTCCTGCGCCACGCAGTATTCATCCGAGTATTTTGACGCGACCGTCCGCCGCGACGGGTTCAAATACACCCTGCACTTCGAAAAGGGCGAGCTCGTCGGCAAAATGAAAAAGGAGCCGACGGACCGCAAGGCCACCGGCTCCGTCTTCCGCTGGAAGCCGGATCTGGCCGTCTTCACCGACATCAACATTCCGAAGGAATACTTCGAAGACACGCTCAAGCGGCAGGCCGTCGTCAACGCGGGCGTGACGTTCACGTTCCGCGATCAGGAAAACGGGAAATTCGTCAAGACGGATTACTGCTATCCCAACGGCATTCTGGATTATGTCAACGAGATCGCGGGCGAGCAGACGCTCACCATGCCGCAGTTCTGGGAGGCCGAGCGCAAGGGCCGCGACCGCGAGGACAAGCCCGAGTACAAGGTGCGCATCTCTGCCGCCCTGTGCTTCTCCAACCGCGTCAACCGTCTTGAATACTACCACAATTCCTCGTGGCTCGAGCACGGCGGCGCGCCGGAAAAGGCCGTCAAAAACGCCTTTGTCTACGCCATCGACGCCTACTGCAAGCAGTCGAACAAATACACCAAGTCGGAATCGAAGATCACGTTCCAGGACGTGGCTGACTGTCTGGTGCTGGTGACCAACTGCTTCTCCACGCAGACCTCGTATGAGAACCAGACGAAAAAGGCCATCACGAACAAATTCGTGCAGGACGCCATGACCGAGTTTTTCCGCGACCGTCTGCACGTCTATTTCATCGAAAACAAGCAGGAGGCCGACCGCATCGCCGATCAGGTGCTCATCAACAAGCGGAGCCGCGAATCGGCGGAAAAGGCCCGCCTGAACATCAAGAAAAAGCTGACCGGCAGCCTCGATATCGCGAACCGCGTGCAGAAATTCGTCGACTGCCGCACGAGGGACGTGTCGAAGCGGGAGATCTATATCGTCGAGGGCGATTCTGCGCTCGGTTCGGTCAAGCTCTCGCGCGACGCGGAATTTCAGGGCATCATGCCCGTGCGCGGCAAGATCCTGAACTGCCTGAAGGCCGATTATGACCGCATTTTCAAGTCCGATATCATTACCGACCTCATCCGCGTGCTCGGCTGCGGCGTGGAGGTGCAGACGAAAAAGACGAAGGATCTGTCCGCGTTTGATTTGGAAAACCTGCGCTGGAACAAGGTCATCATCTGTACCGATGCCGACGTCGACGGCTACCAGATCCGCACGCTGATCCTGACCATGATCTACAGGCTCTGCCCGACGCTCATTCAGGAGGGCTATGTGTATATCGCGGAATCCCCCCTCTATGAGATCACCTGCAAGGACAAGACGTGGTTTGCCTACACCGACGCGGAAAAATCCGAGATCGTCAAAAAGCTCGAGGGCAAAAAGCTCTCCATCAACCGCTCCAAGGGCCTTGGCGAAAATGACCCGGAAATGATGTGGATGACGACCATGAACCCCGCCACGCGCCGCCTCATCAAGGTCATGTCCGAGGACATGGAGCGCACCATGCAGATCTTCGACCTGCTGCTGGGCGACAATTTACAGGGAAGAAAAGACCACATCGCCGAAAACGGCTACAAATACCTCGACCAGCTGGACGTGTCGTAAGACACGCCTCCCAAGGCTCCCCTTGGGCCCAAGGGGAGCTGGCCCGAAGGGCCTGAGGGGATTCGAACGTAACAAACTTCGGAGCACTCTAAAATCTGCAACAGATCCCCTCCGGCATTTGCTTCGCAAATGCCACCTCCCCTTACCGCGCGGAGCGCGGCAAGAGGAGGCTTTGAGGAACGAACGATAAGGAACGATCAACTATGCCAAAGAAAAAACAACCGGAGAGCAAAAAGCATGACGACCCGAATGTGATGGGCCTGCGGGCGGAGGTGCTCGAGCAGCCGATCTGTCAGACGCTCGAGTCCAACTACATGCCCTACGCCATGTCGGTCATCGTCTCGCGCGCGATCCCGGAGATCGACGGCTTCAAGCCGTCGCACCGCAAGCTCCTGTATACCATGTACGAAATGGGACTTCTCACGAAGCCCCGCACGAAATCCGCCAACATCGTCGGCCAGACGATGAAGCTGAACCCGCACGGCGACTCCGCCATCTACGATACGATGGTCCGCCTCGCCCGCGGCAACGAGACGCTGCTGCACCCGTTTGTCGATTCCAAGGGCAACTTCGGCAAGGTCTATTCGCGCGATATGGCCTACGCCGCCTCGCGTTATACCGAGGCAAAGCTCGAGCCCATCTGCGCCGAGCTGTTCCGCGACATTGACGCCGATACCGTTGATTTTGTCGACAATTACGACGGCTCCATGCAGGAGCCCGTCCTGCTCCCGACCACGTTCCCGAACGTGCTGGTCTCGGCCAACATGGGCATCGCCGTCGGCATGGCGTCGAATATCTGCTCGTTTAATCTGGCCGAGGTCTGCCGGACGGCGGTCGCGCTCATCAAAAACCCGGACGCGGAGCTTCTCGACACGCTCCCGGCCCCGGATTTCCCGACGGGCGGCGAAATTCTCTACGACCCCGCCCAGATGCAGCAGATCTACGAGACGGGCCGCGGCTCGTTCCGCCTGCGGGCAAAGTGGCGCTATGTCAAAGAGGGGAACATGATCGAGATCTACGAGATCCCCTATACGACCGCCACGGAGATCATTCTGGACAAGGTCGCCGAGCTCATCAAGGCCAATAAGATCCGCGAGATCAGCGACATGCGCGACGAGACCGACCTGAACGGCCTCAAGCTCACCGTCGACTTAAAGCGCGGCGCAGACCCCGACAAGCTCATGCAGAAGCTGTTCAAGACGACGACCCTGCAGGACGCCTTCGGCTGCAACTTCAATATTCTCATCGCCGGCATGCCGCGCGTGATGGGCGTGCGTGAAATTTTCTCCGAGTGGACGGCCTGGCGCACCGAATGCGTCCGCCGCCGGCTCTATTTCCAGATGAACAAGAAGAAGGACAAGCTGCACCTTCTCAAGGGCCTCGGCAAGATCCTTCTCGATATCGACAAGGCCATCCGCATTATCCGCGAGACCGAGCTCGACGCGGAGGTCGTGCCGAACCTCATGATCGGCTTCGGCATCGATCAGATGCAGGCGGAATACGTCGCGGAGATCAGGCTGCGCAACATCAACAAGGAATTCATCCTGAACCGTCTGAAGGAGACAGAGTCTCTTGAAAAGGAGATTGCCGACCTCGAAGCGACGCTGGGCTCTGAAAAGAAGGTGCAGGCGCTGATCTGCAAAGAGCTTGAGCAGGTCGCGCAGAAATACGGCAAAGAGCGCAAAACGACCCTTGTCTACGACCATGAGCTGCAGCAGGAGCCGGACGACGAGCCGGAAAACGACTATCCCGTCACGGTATTTGTATCCCGCGAGGGCTATTTCAAGAAGATCACGGCGCAGTCGCTGCGTATGTCCGGCGAGCAGAAATTCAAGGAGGGCGACGGCCTGCTCCTGACTCGTCCGGCGCAGAACAGCGAAGAGCTGCTGGTCTTTACCGACAAATATCAGGTCTACAAGACGCGCATCTCCGATTTTGCCGACGGAAAAGCCTCCACGCTCGGAGATTTCCTGCCCGGCAAGCTCGGCTTCGACGAGGGCGAGAGCTTCCTGACGGTCATTTTCCCCGAAAAATATGAGGGAAATCTGCTCTTCGTGTTCGAAAACGGCAAGGCGGCGAAGGTCGCCATGAGCTGCTATGACACCAAATCCAACCGCAAGCGGCTGACGGGCGCATACTCCGACAAGAGCCAGATCAGGGCCGTGATCGATCTGCCGGAGGAAAAGCAGATCGCCGTCCGCGCGACGGACGGGCGCGTGCTCGTGTTCTCCACGGCTCAGCTCGCCGCCAAGACCACGCGCGCCACGCAGGGCGTCGCCGTGATGAGCCTCAAACGCAAGGCCGTCGTCGAATCGGCTGTGGAGCTGGAAAAAACATCGATCACCAACGTGGGCCGCTACTCGGCCCGGACGCTGCCTGCAGCCGGGGCGCTCATCCGCGAGGAGGACACCGGCGAAACGCAGATGAAGCTGGATATTTGATATCTGACAGGGAATAGGGGAGGACGACGGATTGAAACGTGAAACGCTCAAGACCATCTGGCAGATGGGATGGAAGATCACCCTCGGCTGCGCCATTTTCGCGCTCGGCTTCGATCTGTTTCTCGAGCCGAACAGTCTGAACGTCGGCGGCATGAGCGGTCTTGCGATGGTGCTGCGCGAGCTTCTGGGCTTCGGCCAGATCGGCGTGATGACCATGCTTCTGAACGTGCCGCTGTTCATTCTCGGCGCGCGCAAGCTGGGAAGAAAATTCCTGTTCGGCTCGCTGGCCGGTATGCTCCTGAGCTCCGCGTTCATCGATCTGTTCGCGTTTATCCCCGCGCCGAAGACCGAGATCCTGCTCGACAGCCTCTACGGCGGCATCCTCGTCGGTCTCGGCCTCGGTCTCGTGTTCCTGTCCGGCGCGACGACGGGCGGTTCCGACATCGCGGCCAAGCTCCTGCGCCGCCGCTTCCGCTCGGCCAGCCTCGGCAAGGTCATGCTGGCTATCGACCTGTTTATCATCACGCTGACCGGCGTCGTGTTCCATGATCTTTCCAAGACGCTCTACAGCGCGCTGCCGCTGGCAGCGGCGTCGTTCGTGATGGATCAGCTGCTCTACGGGCTCGATCATTCGACCGTCGCGCTCATCATCTCCGAGCAGTATCAGACTGTTTCCGCGCAGATTGCCGCCCGGCTTGACCGCGGCGCAACCGTGCTCGAGGGAAGCGGCAGCTATACCGGCAATCACCGGCCCGTCCTGATGTCGGCTGTCCGCCAGAAGGAGCTGCCGGAGCTCAAATCCATCGTGCGGGAGATCGACCCCGACGCGTTCGTCATCCTGCTGCCCGCGCACCAGATCCTGGGCGAGGGCTTCCGCGGCGCGGGCGAAGAATTATAACGGCAAGGAGGGACTGCTTTGAAGCGCTGGTTGATAACGGGACTGCTTGCTCTGCTGCTGCTCGCGGCCCTGTGCGGGTGCAGCAGACTGGTCCCGTCCTCCTATACGCTCGTGACCCCGCATGACGCGGGCACGAAGACCGAGCCGCAGAGCGACGTGCTGACGGTCTACGACTACAAAACGCTCAAAAACGCCCTGCGGACGCTCGTGCAGAACGGCGTGGAGCATGGCGTGATTCACACGAACCAGTATTCCGGCGATGTGGAGGAGGATCTTCCGGCAGCGGTCTACGAATTTGCGCGCGAGGATCCGATCGGCGCCTATGCCATCGACTATATCACGCACGACTGCACGCTCATCGTCGCCTATTATGAGATCAAGATCGACATCACGTTCCGCGACGTGCTCACGCCGCTGGACGAGATCGAGTATGTAGGCGGCGAGACGGAGGCGAACCGTCTGCTGTGCCGCGCGCTGGAAAACTACGACGATCATCTGACGCTCTACGCGACCTATCCGGGCAGGCCCGACTATGAGGCCCTCGTGCAGGACTACTGCGACGCGCATCTGAAGGATCACGCCGCGCAGCCCGAGCTGACCGTCACGTCCTATCCCGCCGACGCGCGCAACCGCATCGTGGAGCTGGTCTTCGACTATCCGGCCTCCCGGCTCGAACTGCGGAGCATGCAGCAGGACGTGGCCGAGAGCCTGCGCGCGGCGGAAATTTATGTCCGCTACTGCACGAGCGAAACGGAAAAGGCTGCGCTGCTGTTCACGTATCTGGCCGAGCGCTTCCCGTATCAGGAGGGCAGCAGCCGGACGCCCGTCTATTCCGCGCTCTGCCAGGGCGTCGCCGACAGCAAAAGCATGGCGCAGAGCTGGCAGCTGCTGTGCGACGAGGCGGGGCTCACCTGCCAGACCGTCAGCGGCATGCGCGGCGGCGAGAGCTATTACTGGAACATCATGAAGCTCGACGGCGGCTACTGCCATGTTGATATCCTGCGCGATCTGCTCGGCGGCGGAACGCTCCGTCTGCGCTACGACGAGGATATGACCGGCGAGTATTACTGGGATCAGCCCCAGATGCCCGCCTGCCCGGCGCCGGTCCCGGAAGAGGAGCCGCCTGCGGAAGAGCAGCCAGAGCAGACCGAGCCCGGCGAGTCCGCGCCGCCCGAAGAGACGCCTGCCCAGCCGGACGGCACCCAGCCCGTCTCCCCGGACGAGCCGTCATAACACACAAAAGCGGCGGAGCGCATGCGCTCCGCCGCTTCGTGCTCATTTTTTCGCCTCTCCGCCCGCCAGATCGAACATCGCCTTGCTGCGGCGCGCGAAGTGGCCGACCTTCGGCATGCCCTGCGCGATAGCAGGATAGACATTGTCGGTGTCGGCGGTTTTCTGGATGTTGTACGTGCCGTACTGGTTGACCATGTCGAAGCAGTCGTCCGGCTGGCCGGGAAATTCATGGTTCATGGGCGTTGGATCATAGCGGAATGTTTCGTCGTTTTCCATAAGCGTCACCTCAATGACAGCTTTTGCGGAAACGCTTCTTTTATGCGAAAAACCAATGAAAAGCGAATGCAGTTGGTAGGGGCGGGGCTCTGCTCCGCCCGCTGGGTGGCCGTAAATTTATCTGGTACTCTGTAGGGGCCGATGCCCACATCGGCCCACTGACAGCGCATACGGATTTGCATCGGCATTATGCTTTTGCTGCCGCCTGCCGCGACCTCTCAGCCGCTTCGCGCCAGCCCCCTTTGAAAGGGAAGCTCAGGGCCTCCTGCGTCAGACCAGCATCAGCAGTGTGCCTCCGACGACGGCGGCGAGGCCGAGGGCGGATTTTTTCGTCAGCTTTTCATGGAACACGAGCCAGGAGAACAGGATGGTCACCAGAATGCTCAGCTTGTCGATGGGCGCGACGACGCTGGCCGGGCCGTCCTGCAGCGCCTTGTAATAGCACAGCCAGCTTCCGCCCGTGGACAGGCCGGACAGGCAGATGAATCCGAGCTCGTTTTTCGGCACCGCGCGCACGAGCTTACCCTTGCCCGTCACGAACACCATCATCCACGACATCACGAGCACCACGCCCGTGCGGATCGCCGTGCCGAGATTCGATTCGACGCCGGAAATGCCGATCTTGCCGAGGATGGAGGTCAGACTTGCGAACACGGCGGAGCCCGCCGCGTACAGAAGCCAGCTTGCGCCGGACTTCGCCGCGCCGTCCGACTGCTTTTTTTCGATCATGAGATACGTGCCTGCCGCGATCAGCACGATGCCCGCGCCCTTCGCGAGGCTCAAAGACTCATGCAGGAAAATGACCGCGAGCAGAATGGTCAGGACCGTGCTGGACTTGTCGACCGGCACGACCTTGTTGATATCGCCGATCTGCAGCGCGCGGAAATAGCACAGCCAGCTCGCGCCGGTCGCAAGGCCGGACAGGATCAGAAACAGCAGCGTTTTCCCACTGATTGCGGAAAGCTGCGCCTGCGAGCCGACGATGAACACCATCAGCCATGAAAAGGCCAGCACCACGATCGTCCGGATCGCGGTCGCGACCGTGGAATCCGCCTTCCGGATGCCGCACTTGGCCAGCACCGCCGTCAGTCCCGCAAACAGCGCCGAGCCGAACGCATAGAAAATCCACATAGTCCCCACTCCTTCAAAATACGAATCGACGGCCCGCCGAAGCGAGCCGTCTCCTATTCTAGCACGTTTCATCCCAAATGCACGCTTTTTTGAAAAAATCACGGGCCGGATCACATATAATGATACTTCTTCCGCTTCGCGAACAGGAAGCTCACGGAGAGGATCGTCGCGAAGACCTCCGCGACCGTGATGGCGTACCAGATGCCGTCGACGTCAAAGATCAGAGGCAGGATGAGCACGGAGGCCGTCTGGAACACGAGTGTCCGCAAAAAGGAGATCACAGCAGAAATGAGCCCGTTGTTCAGCGCCGTAAAGAACGACGAGGCGAAGATGTTGAACCCCGCGAACAAAAACGCGAACGAGAACAGCCGGAACGCATGACACGTCAGCGTATGGAGCCCCTCGTCATATCCGACGAACAGCTTCGCCAGCGGCGCGGCCAGCAGTCTTGCCAGCAGCGTCAGCACCGCGCCGGAGGCGCACATCAGTAAAACGCTCTTTTTGAGCATGTTTTTGAGCTCGGCGTGGTTCTGCGCGCCGTAGTGGAAGCCGACGATGGGCGCGCAGCCGATGGAGTAGCCGATGTCGATGGCAATAAAGATGAACTGCACGTACATCAGAACGCCGTAGGCTGAAACGCCGTCCTCGCCGATGTATTTGAGCAGCTGAAAGTTATAGAGCATGCTGACGATGGACGAGGAGATATTGCTCATCAGCTCGGACGAGCCGTTGCCGCAGGCATTCAGCAGCGGCCGCAGCTCCAGCCGCGTTTTAACGAGCCGGAGTCTGCTTGTATTCGGACGCAGGAAATAAACCAGCGGGAACAGCCCGCCCACGCACTGGCTCAGGCCCGTCGCAATGGCCGCGCCCGCGATGCCCCAGCGGAAGACCGCGACGAACAGCGCGTCGAGCGCCATATTCGTCACGCCTGCCGCGACCGTCGCGGCAAGGCCCAGCTTCGGCTTTTCCGCCGCGATCAGGAAGCTCTGGAACACGTTCTGCAGCATGAACGCGCCTGTAAACGCGGTGACGATCCGGCCATAGCGCACGCAGTCGTCCAGCATTTCCGGCGTCGCGCCGAGAAACTGCGCCACCGGCCGCATGAACGCAACGCCGATCGCCGAAAGCAGAACGCCGAGCAGCGCCGTAAAGAGGATCATCATGGAAAAAATGCGGTTGGCCTCCTCCTGCCGTCCCTCGCCGAGCGTCTTGGACACGAGCGCGGTGCCGCCCGTGCCGATCATGAAGCCGATGCCGCCCAGCACCATGATGAACGGCATGACGAGATTGATCGCCGCGAAGGCCGTCTTTCCGGCGAAATTCGAGACGAACAGCCCATCCACCACGCCGTAGATCGACGTGAAGATCATCATGACGATGGACGGAAAGACAAACCGCAGCAGCTTTTGATACGTGAAATGATCGGATAATTGAATTTGCTTTTTCATGGGGTTATTTCTGTGCCGCCTGCTCCGGCGGCAGTTCTCCTTTTTTCAGTTGTTGCTCAAGCAGCGCGCGGAAGCGGCCGGTCAGCCGGATGAGCGCGCCGCGCTCGTCCGGCGTCATCGCGCGCAGCGCCGCGGCCTCCGCCTCCGGGATGCGGTCGACGCGCGCGCGGGCAAGCTGCTCGCCCTTCGGCGTCAGCCGTACGAGCTTGCTGCGCTGGTCGGTGCCGGATGAAAGCGCAAGATAGCCCTCTGCGACGAGCTTTTTGAGCGCGGAGTTGACCGTCTGCTTCGGCTCTGCCAGAAACTCGCAGAGCCCCGCCTGCGTAAACGATCTGTCCTCCACGCGCAGCGTGTAGAGAATCCAGAACGCACACTCCGCCATGCCGCAGTGCTTCGCGGCGCCGCGGTAGAGATCGTCGAGCTTCTTCATTTCCACATTATATGCCATCAGCGTCTGATGCGAGATCGTATCCATTCCAATCCCTCCTGAATGTCCGAAATCAGACCATCGAAGTATAGTCCGATTTCGGATATTTGTCAAGCCCCTCTTTTGACATCGTAAAAAAAGAGGGGATCAGCAGAACAAAGGGGCTTGACAGCGTAACAGTGTTATGCTATCATACAGACCGTAACAATGTTACGTAACACTGTTCCAAAGGAGGCCGACGATGGACGAGGATCTGATTTCCAAAAAGGAGCTGCTGGAGCGCTACGGGATCTCGTATGGCGCGCTGTACCGCTGGAAGCGGATGGGCCTGATCCCGGAGAGCTGGTTCCTGCGGCGCTCCACGCCGAACGGGCAGGAGACCTATTTCCACACGAAGCAGATCTGCCTGCGTGTGGAGCGGATTCTGGAAAGCAAGGAGCGCGTCTCGCTCGATGCGCTGGCAGCGGAGCTGGCCGGGCAGAAGCAGGCGGCCGCCGCACGGCGAACGCTGGTGCTGGAGACAAAGTACGGACTGAAGTCCTATCCCCTCGACGAGCTTTTACATCTGTATCTGGCCGAGGGCGAACACAAAACCGATATACTGGAGCATCTGAAGGAGGAAGCATTATGAACGAACACATTGATATGAAGATTTCCGGCTCGAGCACCATGCCGGGCGGCGAATACCGCAGAGTCTCGATCAGCGGCGCGGGCAGAGTCAACGGCAGTCTCAAATGCGAGGAGCTGCACTGCTCCGGCGCGGCGAAAGTGCAGGGCGACGTGGACTGTGCGGGCGAGCTGCGCTCGAGCGGCGCGGGAAATGTGGACGGAAGCGTCCGCTGCGGCAGCCTGTCGGCCTCGGGCGCATTTTCCGCGCAGTCGGTTCAGGTAGAAGGGCTTGCGTCCGTCTCCGGTTCGCTGCAGACGGAGCAGGCGTTCACGGCGGATGAGGTTAGCGCGTCCGGCTCTTTGAAGGCCGAAAGCGTCCACTGCCGGGCGTTCCGCGCATCCGGCTCGTGCCGGGTCAGCGGGGATATCGAGGCGGAGACGGCAACTTTGAGCGGCGCGGTACAGATCGGCGGACTGCTGAACGCGGAGACGGTCGAGCTCTCGGCGAACCCCGCGGTGCACATCCACGCCATCGGCGGCGGCAGCATCCGCGTGATCCAGAAGGATACAACGACGATCCTCGGCATCTTCCATACGAGCCCCGGCTGTGCGCGCATCGGCTCGATCGAGGGCGACAACATCGAGCTGGAGAATGTCGAGGCGGAGATCGTCCGCGGCAAATACGTCCGCATCGGGCACGGCTGCCGCATCGGAACGGTCGAATACGGTAAAAATCTGGAGGCCGAGCCCGGCACCGTCAGACAAAGCACACAGACTGGCGCAAAATAAGTGTCGATTCTGCACCAAATTGTAAATATTTCTTAACTTTCTGGGAAAAGGTTTGATTCCTGCGGCGATATGTGATAGAATGCGTTCATATGTGATTTTATTGATACTGGAGAGATTCGATGTCACAGGTCAAACTGTTCAGCTCGACCGGCGGCGCGCGCGTAGCCAAGCGCTCCGGACGGGCGAAGAAGCAGAAGGTCAAAAAGCCCCTGAAGACGCTTGCCATCTGGCTGTTCGTCATCCTCTGCCTCGAGGCGCTGTACTTCTTCTGCGTATATACGAACAACAACTTCGTCAAAAAATGGCGGACGATTTACATCAACACCGCAATGGACACCATGCGCCACCAGTGGCTGGCGACCTATTTCATTCCCAAGGACGTCATCGACGAGGTGCGGTATGAATACGGCCTCATCAGGACCGCGACGGTCGGCGTAGAGTCCAACTCCAACTGGGGCAAGAAGACCGACGCCGCCGGGACGGACACCCCGTCGAATCCGAACGGCAGCGTCACGCACATCGCCCCCAACGTCACGCATGAGTCGGACACGAAGGAAGACGAAACGCTCACGCCCGAGGAGCAGGAAAAGCAGGCGCAGGAGAACTTCTACTCCGTCTTCTGGGAGCTGGACCGCACGTCCATGGAGGCGTATCTGGCCGAGCATCCCGACACGCTTGCAAACGGCTGGGATCATATTTACATCAACGAGGCGGGCTTCGACGACGAAGGCACGTCCATCCAGTCCATTTTCGGCGAACAGGTGCTCGCCATCGACGCGAAGGACGGCGTTCTGCTCCTGCGCATTTCCGGCAAGGGCTACCGCGGCGTGCTGGCCGTGGGCAAGGACCCGTCGCTTCTGTCCATTGAAATGGCCACGACGCTCGGCACCGCCGGACAGCTCTCCGGCGAGATCGCCTCTGCGCACAACGGCGTGCTGGCCATGAACGCCAACGGCTTCCTCGATCCCAACGGCGGCGGCAACGGCGGTCTGCTCGCGGGCTACACGATGTCCAACGGCACGGCCTACGGCGACCATTTCTCCGCCTATGCCTACAAGCGCATCGAGCTGCACGAGGACAACCTGTTCTATATCAAGGACGCGCTGTCTCCCGTCAGCGAGGACTGCACCGACGCGGCGGAATTCACCCCTGCGCTCATCGTCGACGGCAGGAAGATCATGGACGATTACTGGACCGGCGAGCAGCCGCGCGCCTGCATCGGCCAGAGCGAAAAGCACGAGATCCTCATGCTGGTCATCGAGGGTCGGTACCCACTCGAGGGCATCCTCGGCACGAGCGTCAACAACTGCTCCGAGATCCTGCTGCAGCACAAGTGCATGCAGGCCATCAACCTCGACGGCGGTTCGAGCGCCATGCTGTGGTTCGACGGCGAATATGTCACGCAGTCGTCGTCCTCCCCCCTCCGCTACATCGGCGGCCGCCCGCTGCCGAACGCATGGGTCTATAAAAAAGCACAATAAATAAAAACCGCAGCCCCCGGCGTTTTGCCGGGGGCCGCGCTGTTTCAAAACGTACCCCAAAGCCTCCCCTGCAAGGGGCGCCCTTGGGCCCGCGTGCGTATAAAAAAGCCTCCCCTGCAAGGGGAGGCGTTCTGTGTTTCCGTGGATCTTTCCGGTTTCGCGCCGTTATTCCTTGACCGTGCCGTCGGCGTTGAAGACGGGGAGCTTGTTGAGGTAGACGATATCCTTGCGCGCCTGCGCGTCGCCCTCGGCGAGAACGGCCATACGGCCCGCGACCGTGCCGCCTGCCTTTTCGACCAGCTCTTCCATCGCGCGCAGCGATTCGCCGGTGGAAATGACGTCGTCAACGATCAGCACGCGCTTGCCGCGGATCTTGTCGGCCTCTTCGCCGGACAGATACAGATCCTGATCGTGCTGCGTCGTGATGGAACGGACCGTCACGTGCAGCGGGCGGGGCATGTAGACCTTCAGACCCTTGCGGGCGACGAAATATTCCTTCGCGCCGGACTGGCGGGCCATCTCGTGGATCAGAGGGATGCTCTTGGCCTCGGCCGTGAGCAGATAATCGTAGTCCTTCGGCGCTCTTGCCAGCAGCTCGCGCGCGCAGGCGACGGTGATCTCCGCGTCGCCGAACATGACGAACGCGCCGATGTACAGATCATCGGATACCTTACACAGCGGCAGATCCCGGTCAAGACCGGCAATGTTCATTCTATATTTCATCCAGAATCTTCTCCTTCATATCCTTCATGCGTCGGGTTCTTCCCAAAAAAGTATTATACCGGTCAAGCGTCGGCTTGTCAATTCCTTCTTCGGTTTCGATTTTTTCGCTATTGGCGAAAACAACATATTTTTTGTGCAGTAGTGTAAATTTTCCGTGAACTTTTTTGTTGGTATCGACGCTTGTATTTGTATGCGTGTTCCTCTATAATCAAACTGTCAGAAAGTCTGGCAGGCTAAAATTTTTTTGCCTGCCAGCGAGAAAAGAAAGGATGGTTTCCCTACATGAGCAATTTCTTTAAAGTGAAGGAACACGGCTCGACCGTGCGCACAGAGATCATGGCCGGTGTGACGACCTTCATGGCGATGGCCTACATTCTGATGGTCAACGCCGGTATGTTCTCCAGCCTCGGCACCGTCAGCTACGGCGCGATCTACATCGCGACCGCCATCTCCGCCGTTATCGGCACCGTTCTCATTGGCCTGCTGTCCAACCTGCCCCTTGCGCAGGCCTCCGGCATGGGCCTGAACGCCTTCTTTGTCTACACCGTCTGCTTCACCTTCGGCCTGAGCTACGCGAACGCGCTGGTTCTCGTCCTGGTCGACGGCATCGTCTTCGTCCTGCTGACCGTCACCGGCCTGCGCAAGATGATCTTTGACGCCATCCCGGCCGCCGTCAAGACCGCGATCTCCGCCGGCATCGGCCTGTTCATCGCGTTCATCGGCCTGCAGAACGCCGGTATCGTTGTGGACGACGGCGCAACGCTCGTCAATCTCGCTTCCTTCAACGTCTTCTCCGGCTCCGCTACCTGGGCCAGCATCTTCCCGATGCTCCTGACCATCATCGCGGTCTTCGCCATCGGCGCAATGTCCAAGAAGAAGGTCAAGGGCGCTGTTCTGTGGGGCATGCTCGGCGGCGCAGTTCTCTACTACGTCATCGGCCTCATCACTGTTCCCGATTTCTATGCGACCGCTGTCGCTCCCAACCTGACCTCCGACTTCTTCGGCGCGTTCAAGGACTTTGGCACGCAGGCGTTCGGCAAGGTCTTCACCGAAGGCTTTGACTTCAGCCCGTACATTGCGGAGCACGGCATGAGCAACTTCATTGTCATGTTCCTCACCACCATGCTTGCGTTCTGCATGGTCGATATGTTCGATACCCTTGGCACGCTGTACGGCGCCTGCGCGGCCGGCAACATGCTGACCAAGGAAGGCAACGTCCCCAACATGGACAAGGCCATGCTGGCTGACGCCATCGCCACCTGCTGCGGCGCTGTCTGCGGCACCTCCACCGTCACCACGTTCGTCGAGTCCTCCGCCGGCGTTGCCGAGGGCGGCCGCACCGGTCTTGCCTCCATGGCGACCGCTGCGCTGTTCTTCATCGCGATGTTCCTTGCGCCTGTCGCGCAGCTCATCCCGACCTACGCCTGCGCCGCGGCTCTCATTTACGTCGGCGTTCTCATGATGGCGAACGTCCGCTCCATCGACTGGGACGATCCCTGCGCTGCGGTTCCCGGCTTCATGACCGTTGCGTTCATGCCGCTGACCTACAACATCTCCTACGGTATCGCCTTCGGCCTCATCTCCTATGTCTTCATCAAGATCTTCACCGGCAAGATCAAGGAAGTCAATGCCGGCACCTGGGTCATCACGATCCTCTTCGCCCTCATGTTCTTCCTCACCCGCTGAACCGGCTTTTTCCGGGCGCGCCATTCCGGCGCGCCCGGTTTTTCTATGCCCGCGAAGGTTCACAAAACGTACATATTTTTGCTCTTGACTTTTTGAGGGCGATTCGCTATGATACAGTTTCACCAGAAAAGAGGAGGCGTTTTTTATGGACAATCAGCCGTATATCGTCGGTGTCGGCGCTGCAAATGCAGACCTCAACGGCGCGTCCCTTGCGCCCATCCATCTGCGTGATTCCAATCCCGGCCATATCAGCCTGGCTGCCGGCGGCGTGACGCGCAACGTGTGCGAAAACCTCGCGCGGCTGGGTGCGGACGTGAAGCTTTTGAGCTGTGTGGGGGACGATACCTTCGGCGCGTTCATCCGCCGCTCCTGCGAGGACGCGGGGATCGACGCTTCCCACCTGCATGAGGCGAAGGGCGCGGCTTCCTCCATGTACCTGTCCATTCTGGACGCGGACGGCGATATGCTCGTCGGTATGTCCGATATGCGCATCGTCCAGCAGGACATGCCGGAGGCGTATCTGCCGTCTGAAAAAGCGCTGATTCAGGGCGCGAAGGTCGTGACCTGCGACCCCTGCATGGGCGAAAAGACGCTCCTGCAGCTGCTGGACATTTGTACCCCCGGCCAGATCGTCTGCGTTGACCCTGTTTCCTGCGCCTATGCGCGCGTCGTCGCGCCATTCATCGGCCGCTTCCATACCGCCAAGCCCAACCGCATGGAGCTGGAGATTCTGGCCGGAATGGAAATCCGGTCCGACAGCGATCTCGAACGCGCGGGCGAGGCCGTTTTAAACAAGGGCCTCAAACGGCTGTTCGTCAGCCTCGGCGCGGAGGGCTGTCTGTACATGGACGATACCGGCGCGGTTTTGCGCCGCAAGCTGCGGCCTGCGAAAATGGTCAACGCCTCCGGCGCGGGCGATTCGTTCGCCGCCGCGATGCTGTATGCCACGCTCCATGGCTTCGGTGTCGAGAAGACGCTGGACTACGCCATGGCCGCCGGCATCGCCGCCGTTTCGCACGAGCGGACGATCAACCCGAACATGAGCGTTCCGCTGCTCGAGGAAATTCTGCTGGCGCACCGCATCTGAACCTGTACACCCATCTGAAAGGAGTTATTCATATGAATCTGAAGGATTATCTGTCTGTTACCCCTGAAATTCAGGAGGCCATCGACGCGGGCAAGCCCGTCGTCGCACTGGAATCCACCATCCTGAGCCACGGCATGCCCTATCCGCAGAACGTGGAATTCGCGCATAAGGTCGAAGAGATCGTCCGCGCCGAGGGCGCAGTCCCCGCAACGACCGCGATCATGGGCGGCAAGCTGAAGGTCGGTTTGAACGCCGAAGAGCTGCTTGTCATGTGCAAGGCAGAGGGCGTCGGCAAGGTCAGCCGCCGCGACGTGGCTGTGTATCTGGCGACCGGCATGACCGGCGCGACCACCGTTGCGACCACCATGATCATCGCCTCCATGGCGGGCATCCGCTTCTTTGCCACCGGCGGCATCGGCGGCGTTCACCGCGGTGCGGAAAAGACGATGGATATCTCCGCCGACCTGCAGGAACTGGCCAACACCCCCGTCTGCGTCGTCTGCGCGGGCGCGAAGAGCATTCTCGACCTTGGACTGACGCTGGAATATCTCGAGACGCAGGGCGTTCCCGTTCTGGGCCTGCGCACGGACGAGCTGCCCGCGTTCTACTGCCGCACCTCCGGCTTCAAGCTCGACTACAACTGCCAGGATGAGCAGACGGTCGCGAAGATCATGAAGGCCAAGTGGGACATCGGCCTCAAGGGCGGCGCCGTCGTCGGCAACCCGATCCCCGAGCAGTACGCGATGGATCCCAACTACATGAACGGTATCATCGACAAGGCCGTCGCACAGGCAAACGCCGAGCACATCCACGGCAAGGCCATCACGCCGTATCTGCTCGCGCACATCAAGGATATGACCGAGGGCAAGTCCTTCGCCGCCAACCTCGAGTTGGCCTACAACAACGCCCACGCCGCAAGCAAGATCGCTGTTGCCTATTCCAAGCTGTAATCTCCAATACCAAAACGGGGCGCGCCAACCGGCGCACCCCGTTTTTTGTATTAAGCCCCCAAAAGGCTCCCCTTGGGCACAAGGGGCCGATTCCCCCTGTCAGGGGGAAATGGGCCGTAGGGCCAATAGGGGTAGGGATGCTGTCAGCGAAGCTGACTGAGGGGATTCGAACGTCACATATTCCGGAGCACTTTGAAATCTGCAACAAATCCCCTCCGTCATTTTCTTCGAAAATGCCACCTCCCCTTATCATGCGGAGCATGACAAGGGGAGGCTTTTATACTGCTGCTTTACACACCCTCCCCGCTCTGCGGGAAGGTCACGACGGCCTTAAACAGATCCCCGTCGATCTCGATGCGGAACGCACCGCCCTGCAGCTCGGTCAGGCTCTGCGCGATGGACAATCCCAGGCCGCTGCCCTCCGTGTGGCGCGAACGGTCGCCGCGCACGAAGCGGGCCATGAGCTCCTCCGCCGGGATGTTCAGCTCATACTTCGAGATGTTCTTGAACGTGATCGAGACGGTTTTCTCGTCCGCCGCGCTCTCAAAATACACGCGCGTGCCGGGCATGGCGTATTTGCAGATGTTCGAGAACAGGTTCCCCAGCACACGGGACAGCAGCTGTCCGTCGGCCTGAATGACCGGCTGGGACGGCGCGGGGCGGAAGATCGGCTCCAGCTGCGCTGCTTCCAGCTTTTCGAGGTAATCGCCCGCCAGCTGGCTCAGCAGCACGTTCACGTCCGTCGGCGCCAGATGCACCGGGAGGCTGCCGGAGGACGCTTTCGATGCCTCGACCAGATCTTCCGTCAGCTTCTTGAGCCGTGCGGCCTGCCGGTTCAGAACGTCCACATATTCCTTTGCCTTTTCCGGCTGAATATCCTCTTTTTCCAGCAGATCGACGTAATTGACAATGGACGTCAGCGGGGTTTTGATATCGTGCGAAACGTTCGTGATGAGCTCCGTTTTCATGCGCTCTGCCCGCGTCTGCTCGTCAACGGCCTTCTGGATGCCGGACTGGATGCTTTGCAGATTCTCTTCGTGCTTTTTGAGCGCGGGCAGCCAGCGGGGGATGGGCTTACCCTTGTAATCGGTCTGGCCGTCGGCAATGGCCTGTCCTTCCTTCTGCAAAAGCCTCAGACTGGAGGCCAGATATAAGATCACAATGGTCAGCACCCCGCGCGAGAGCAGCCACAAAACTGCATACTGCTCCTCATTCCACCCAAGCATGAACGTGAAGAACAGCTCCGCAAGGCACAGTGCGCCCCAGACGAGCGCCGTCCGCCAGACCATCGGAATGCGGCCCAGTCCCCGAAAGATCCACGCAAAAACCTTGTAGATCAGCGTGTTTTTAAAGAATCCTGGTGCCTTTGCCCGGCCTGCAACGCTCAGAAGGAGCGTCAGCGCCAGAACCGCAGTGCCGAACGCGAGAAGAATATAATACCAGAAGTCAATATACCAGATATCGCTGAGGAACGTTGCCCACGCGAAGAACAGCAGGACAAGCAGCGCAAGGAACAGATCGAGCGGGATTTTATTCAGCCAGCACTGGTAGATGCCGTCCACGCCCTCCTTGTGCCCCATGGCGCACAGCAGGAAGATAAACAGGAACAGGCAGACCGCAAGAAGCAGAATGGTCAGCACGATCAGAAGATACCGTGCGCTGATCAGCCGCTCGACCCATGTCATAACGTACAGCGCGGAGTCGCGCGGAGCAAGCGGGCTTTTGAGATACGCCTGATAGACCACTGTGACCTCGCTGCCGTCGTTCAGCAAAGTGGTCATGTCCTGCTGGTAATAGGCGGAAGCCTTGCCGGAATAATCGTCTTTATTCAGTGCGCCGGTGCTGAATAGAATTTCACCGGTGTCCTTGTCGGTGAGCTTAAAATAGATGTTGGAGGTGAGCGGGTCATAGCGATCACGGAGAAGATTGCGCGAGACCGTATCGTCCTCCGCCCAGGCGTGCAGCGCCGCCCAGCCGTCGCCGCGTGTCTGCTGTAAAATGTTGTTTTCCGCCATCTGACGCACCTGTTCGCCGCCGTCCGCGAATGCGCCGTAGCGGATCAGATACGCGCTGCCCAGCGCCGCCGCGGCAAAGAGCACCGCGAACACGACCAACAGCGCGATGGCCGTACACTTGACCCAGAGCTTTCCGTATAGCTGTTTCATGATCTGTCTCCTTCCAGCTTGTAGCCCTTGCCCCAGACGACCTTTAAATACCGGGGCTCGGACGGGTTGATCTCCAGCTTTTCCCGCAGATGGCGGATGTGTACCGCCACCGTATTGTCGATCCCGACCGGCGCTTCGTTCCACACGGCGCTGTAAAGCTCCGCAGGCGTGAAGACCTTGCCGGGGTGCTGCATGAGATAATACAGGATGTCGTATTCCTTCGGCGTGAGCGCGATCTCCTCGCCGTCGAGCGTGACGCGCTTCGCGTCGTGGTCGAGCGCAATGCCGCCGACCGTCAGCTCCGATGGGGCCTTGACCGCCGCGCCCAGCTGCAAAAACCGCCGCAGCTGCGATTTGACCCGCGCCAGCACCTCCACGGGGTTAAACGGCTTCGTGATATAATCGTCCGCGCCCACGCTGAGCCCCAGAATCTTGTCCGAATCCTCGGACTTTGCCGTAAGCAGAATCACGGGGATATTGGAGAATTCCCGCAGCTTCGCCATAGTCGTGATCCCGTCCATGCCGGGCATCATGATATCCATTAGCACCAGCTGCACCGGCTCTGTCTTCGCCACCCGCAGCGCCTCTTCGCCGCTGCAGGCCGTGTGAACGCAGTAGCCGTCGGATTCCAGATAAATTTTTAAAGCCGCGACGATATCCTTCTCATCATCGCAGACCAGAATATGCTGCATAACAGATTTCCCTCCGTTTTCTTCTCTGTGCTATCATCATATCCAAAATCCCATGAACAAACAAGCGGGAAACGCCTTAAGATTTTATGAAGTAAAAGCTTTCACACCACACACAAGGCTCCCCTTTCAAGGGGAACTGGCGCGAAGCGCCTGAGAGGTCGAGCAGCAGGCAGCCACGAAAAGCGTAAGCCCGGTGCGAATCCGTACAACCCCAAGGCTTCCCTTGGGCACAAGGGAAGCTGGCCCAAAGGGCCTGAAGGGATTCGAACGCAGCAAATTTCGGAGCACCATGAAATCTGCTGCAAATCCCCTCCGTCATATTCTTCGAAAATGCCACCTCCCCTTACTATGCGGAGCATGGCAAGGGGAGGCTTTGGGGGCTGACGCGCCCGGCTCCGAAAAATGAGATTGAATTTTGAAAAAATCTAGTATAAAATCAGAGTATCAGAACTTTCATGACTGGGAAAGGAGCCGTGTGCATTATGTTATTCATCGGCATTGACCTCGGCACGTCCGCGTGCAAGCTGCTGCTTGTTGCAGAGGACGGCTCGATTTTGAACACGGTCACAAAGGAATACCCCCTCAGCTTCCCGCATCCCGGCTGGTCGGAGCAGAAGCCGGAGGACTGGTGGGATGCGGTCGTGACCGGCGTTCCGGAGCTGCTGCGCGGATTTGACGCAAGTAAAGTTGCGGGCATCGGCTCCGGCGGCCAGATGCACGGCCTCGTCGCGTTGGACGAAGCCGACAACGTCATCCGTCCGGCGATTTTGTGGAACGATGGGCGCACGTCCAAAGAAGTCGACTATCTCAATAACGTCGTCGGCAAGGACAAGCTGTCGGAGCTGACCGCGAATATCGCGTTCGCGGGCTTCACCGCGCCGAAGATCCTCTGGATGCGTGAAAACGAACCGGAGAATTTCCAAAAGATCGCAAAGATCATGCTCCCGAAGGACTACGTGACCTACAAGCTCACGGGCGTCCACGCCTGCGATTACTCCGATGCCTCCGGCATGCTCCTGCTCGACGTGCAGCACAAATGCTGGTCGAAGGAAATGCTGGGGATCTGCGGCGTTTCCGAATCGCAGATGCCGAAGCTCTTTGAGAGCTTCGCGGTCGTGGGCACGCTCACGAAGGAAGCTGCACAGACGCTGGGCCTGCCCGAGACTGTCAAGGTCGTGGCCGGCGCAGGCGACAACGCCGCGGCGGCGGTCGGCACGGGCACGGTGGGAAACGGCGGCTGCAACATCTCGCTTGGTACGTCCGGCACGATCTTTATCTCGTCCGACAAATTCGGCGTCGACCCCAATAACGCGCTGCACGCTTTTGCCCACGCCGACGGCGGCTATCATCTGATGGGCTGCATGCTGTCTGCCGCCAGCTGCAACAAGTGGCTGTGCGAGGAAATCCTGAAAACATCGGATTTTGCGGGCGAGCAGAAGGATATCACGGATGAAAAACTCGGCGAAAATCACGTTTATTTCCTGCCGTATCTCATGGGCGAAAGAAGCCCCATCAACAACACGAACGCCCGCGGCACCTTCACCGGCATGACGATGGACACGAGCCGTTCTGATCTCGTGCAGGCGGTTCTGGAAGGCGTGGCATTCGCCATCCGCGACTCGTTTGAGGTCGCAAAGTCCCTTGGCATCGCCATCCCGCGCTCGAACATCTGCGGCGGCGGAGCAAAGAGCCCCCTGTGGCGCAAAATTTTTGCGAACGTCCTCGGCATCCCCCTCGACATGGTGAAAACCGAGCAGGGCCCCGGCTACGGCGCGGCGATGCTCGCCATGGTCGGCTGCGGCAGGTTTGCCTCCGTGCAGGAAGCGTCGGACAAGCTCGTCGAGGTCGCGTCCACGACTGAGCCGGACGCGGCGCTGACCGCCAAATACGAAGCCCGCTACCAGAGCTTCAAAAAGCTCTACCCCGCGCTGAAGAATTTCTTCGCCGCGACAGTATAACTCAAAATTTGCGCGCATCCAAGCCTGCCCTTGTCATGCCCCGCATGATAAGGGGAGGTGGCATTTGCGAAGCAAATGACGGAGGGGATAGGTTGCAGATTTCAGAGTGCTCCGGAATTTGCAGCGTTCGAATCCCCTCAGTCAGCTTCGCTGCCAGCTCCCCTTGTGCCCAAGGGGAGCCTTGGGGGCGCTCCCGCGCCAGTGCGTATTTAGATGTTGCGGCGTACAATCAACCGTTTGTTTTTAGGAGGAACTATGAAATTCTATTCTGTTTCCGACCCCGCGTTCAAGCCCTACGGCAAAGTCCTGACCGGCTTTGACACGGCCACGCTGATCGCGGCTATGCAGACCATCCCCATGCCGGAGAGCGGCACGGCCTACGAACCGGCCATCGAAGCGCTCGAAGCCTGCGGCGTTTTTGATGAAATGCAGAACCGCGCCTACGGCGGCATGCCCATCCAGATCGGCATGTGCTGGGGCTACAACACAAAGCTGAACTGTCTCGAATACCACCGCGACAGCGAGGTCAACGTCGGTGAGACCGACTTCGTCCTCCTGCTGGCGAAGGAAGACGAGATCGAGAACGGCAAACTGGACACCGCGAAGGTCAAAGCCTTCCGCGTCCCGGCAGGGGTCGCCGTCGAGGTCTACGGCACGACGCTCCACTATGCGCCTTGTCAGACAACGGAGGCAGGTTTCCGTGTCGCCGTCGTCCTGCCGAAGGGCACGAATACGGAAAAGCCCGTCTTCGAGCCGCAGAGTGACGAGGACACCTGGATGACTGCCCGCAATAAGTGGCTGCTGGCCCACCCGGACTCCAGCGAGGCAAAAACCGGCGCGCACATCGGCCTGACCGGCAAAAATATCGATATTACCGAAAACTAAGGAGGAAAGGTATCATGTTTGAAAACATCCCCAATGTCAAGCTCGGCCTCATCGCCGTCTCCCGCGACTGCTTCCCGCGCACGCTCTCCGAGATGCGCCGCGCGAACATCGCCAAAGCCTGCGAGGGCGGCGTGTACGAATGTCCCGTCACGGTCGAAAATGAAGCCGATATGCTCAAGGCCGTCGCCGACGTCAACGCGGCAAAGTGCAATGCCCTCGTCGTCTTCCTCGGAAACTTCGGTCCGGAAACGCCCGAAACGCTCATCGCAAAGTACTTTGATGGCCCGTGCATGTTTGTCGCAGCCGCCGAGGGCGACGGCGACCTCATCAATGGCCGCGGCGACGCGTACTGCGGCATGCTGAACTGTTCGTACAACCTTGGCATGCGCCATCTCAAGGGCTATATCCCCGAATACCCCGTCGGCACCGCCGACGATATCGCGAAGATGATCGCGGACTTCGTCCCCATTGCAAGAGCCGTTATCGGTGTCCGCAACCTCAAGATCATCACCTTCGGCCCCCGCCCGCAGGACTTCTTCGCCTGCAATGCGCCTATCAAGGGTCTGTATGAGCTTGGCGTGGAGATCGAGGAGAACTCTGAGCTTGACCTGCTCGTCTCCTATAAAGCCCACGCGGGCGACGCGCGTATCCCCGCCGTCTGCGAGGATATGAAGAAGGAAATGGGCGCGGGCAAATATTACACCGACATGCTCGAGCGCATGGCGCAGTTTGAGCTGACCCTACTCGACTGGGCAGAAAACCACAAGGGCGCGCGCAAATACGTCGCGTTTGCCGACAAGTGCTGGCCGGCGTTCCCAGAGCAGTTCGGCTTCGAGCCGTGCTATGTGAACTCCCGCCTTGCCTCCCGCGGCATTCCCGTGGCCTGCGAGGTGGATATCTATGGTGCGCTCAGCGAGTACATTGGCGCCTGCATCAGCCATGACGCGGTGACGCTGCTGGATATCAACAACTCTGTCCCGGCCAGCCTGTTTGACGCCGAGATCAGGGGTAAATTCAATTATCAGCTGACGGACACCTTTATGGGCTTCCACTGCGGCAATACGCCGAGCTGCAAGCTCTGCGCCGACCGTGCGGTCAAGTATCAGCTCATCCAGCACCGTCTGCTTGAGCCGGCAGGCTCTGAGCCTGATTTCACCCGCGGCACGCTCGAGGCGGATATCGCGGCAAGCGACATTACATTCTATCGTCTCCAGTGCGATTCCGACGGCAATCTCCGCAGCTACATCGCCGAGGGCGAGATCCTGCCGGTGAAGACCGGTTCCTTCGGCGGCATCGGCATCTTCGCCATCCCGGAGATGGGGAGATTCTACCGCCACGTGCTCATCCAGAAGCGCTATCCGCACCACGGCGCGGTGGCCTTCGGCCACTACGGCAAGCTCCTGTTCGAGGCCTTCAAATTCCTCGGCGTCGCCGACATTGCCTATAACCAGCCCAAGAGCCTCCCGTATCCCACGGAGAATCCGTTCGCGTAAGAGGGTACGCAAACGCGGCTGAGCGGGCTCCGAAATTTGCAGGAAAGAACGCCCGGAGGGAAATCCCTCCGGGCGCGTTTCTTTTTTTGCCGGTTTATGATACAATACCGGCAAAGACCCGCGCGGATGGGCGGTTTTCTGCGTGAATCGCCGCCCGGCGGCGGGATCGGCATGCTATACTGAACGGAAAGAGGGAACCTTATGCTTCTGCGCTGTGCAATCGTGGAGGATATCAGGCTGGACGCCGAAACGCTGACGCGGCGGCTTCTGGCTGCGGCGGAGCATACCTGTCAGCTGCAGTGTACGCAGTTTTCGGACGGCGGCGCATTCCTGCGCGCCGCGCAGACGCAGCGCTTCGACGCGGTGTTTCTCGATATCTGCATGCCCGGCCTCAGCGGGATCGAGACGGCCCGCCGTCTGCGCGGGCAGAGCGCAAAGCTGCCTATCGTCTTCGTGACCTCGTCCGAAGAGGCCGTCTGGGACGCGCTGCCGCTGCATCCGTTCGATTACCTGCGCAAGCCCTATGACGAGCGCCGCGTCCGCGCGCTGCTGGACGATCTGCTGGCCGTTCTCGGCCGTCCGGAGCCGGAGCTGGAGCTGCGCGTGGCGCGGCAGATCATTCTCGTCCCGTTCAGCCGGATCGAATACGCGCTCGCGCAGAACCACTACGTCAGCGTCCGCACCGGCGAGGGCGAATACCGCGCGACCGCGACGTTCGCGCCCATCCAGCAGAGCCTGTGCGCCGACCCGCGCTTTCTGCTGTGCAACCGGGGCGTCGTCGTCAATATGGATAAGGTGCTCCGGTTTGAGTCGGACGCCATCCAGATGCTGAACGGCATGTCCTTCCCCGTGCGGCAGAAGGACAAGGGACGGCTGTTCGCCGCGTTTACCCAATATCAGTTCCGCCACATGCGGCGGGAGCTGTAGCGAAAAGGAGAGTTTTATGGACTGGAAGCTGTTCTGGCGGTACGCGCTGGATCTTGCCGCGCTCTTCCCGGCGGCGTTCGTCTGCCTTGTCCCGGTGTGGGAGTTTTTTTCAAGACCGGGACGGACGGCGCTGGCCGCGGCCTGCTTCCTGACGCTCGGGACGCTCGGCGCTGCGGCGGTCTGCGCGCACTTCCGCGTGGACAGCAACCTGCTCCTGCTGCCGCTGGCGGCGCTTGCGTTCACGCTCTATATCCGCGCGCTGCGCAGCGCGCTCAACGTCTGGCGGGCGGCCTTCCCGTTTTTTACCGGCATATTTCTGCTTGCGGTCTGCGGCGTGCTGAGCGTTCTGCTGAACGCCCGCGCGGAGAGCGCGAACGAAGCGCCTGTCTGCCTGCCGTCCACATCGCTCATCGCGCTCGGCCTCGCGGCGCTGGTGTGCGCGCTCTATGCGCTGACGGCGTCCGGCTGGATGCGCTGGCTGCTGCGGGAATACGAGGCCGAGCGCATCTGGCGCGCGATCTGGCTGCTCCCGGCGGGCTATACGGGTGTGTATCTCATCTCCATGCCGCGCCATCCGCAGATCCTGCTCACGGGCCGCGTCCAGCAGCTTTCTGTTCTGACCGGCCTGCTGCCGCTCGGCGTCTATTTTCTGTTTTTGTACCTGTTTTACTGCATCGGCTGCGAATCGGCCCGGAATCTGCGCCTGACGGAGGAAAACCACGTTCTGACCGTCGAGTCGCACCGGTATGAGGAGCTGCGCGCCTACATGGAAAAGACGCGGACGCTTCGGCACGATTTCCGGCAGCACCTGCGCGTGATCGCGGGGCTGAGCGAGGCGGGCCGTCTGGACGAGCTGCAGGCGTATCTGAAAAGCTACGCCGTCGAGCTCTCGGACGAGCGGCCCGTCCTGTGCGCCAACGCCGCCGTCGATGCCATCGCGGGCTATTACGACGCGGCGGCCCGGCGCGAAGAGATCCCTATTGACTGGAAGCTCGAGCTGCCGCAGAGACTTCCCATGCCGGAGGCGGAGCTGTGCATGATGCTCGGCAATCTTCTGGAAAACGCCGTCCGCGCAAGCGCGGCGCTGCCGCCCGAAGAGCGGAGCATCCGGGTGCTGCTGCGCATGCTGAGTCCCGGCATGCTGGGGCTGATCGTGGAAAACCGCTACAGCGGCGTTTTGCACCGGGAAAACGGCAAGCTCCGCTCCACGGCGCATCCGGGCTCCGGCGTCGGTCTTTTGTCCGTGCAGACGGCGGTCGACCGCTATCAGGGCGAAATGACTGTGGAGACAGAGAACCGGCTGTTCCGCGTCAACATTCTGCTGAATATCTGAGTATTATCGGTCGCGCGCCGGCGCTGCGGAAGACATTCACGCAGGCTGGCGCGCGATTCGCGCAGCTTTGCTTGCGCGGAAGGGTCTTCTATGATACGGTCTGACTGAAAAAATGGACAGGGAGGACCTTACGGATGAAAAAACGGATCGTGTGTCTGCTGCTCGCGGCGCTGCTGCTGGCATCATTGCTGCCAGTCACGGCAGCGGCGGCCAACGCAGTATCGCCGGGCAGTTATCTGCAGAAAGGGGACTATATCGTCATTTCCCCTGCGGAAAAATGGAACGACAGCGGCAAGCGCATTGCCGTCAAAACGACGGAATGGGAGCTGACGGCCCAGCACAGCGGCACGGCCAACGGCAATGACGTGCAGACGTGGAAATACGGCGTCAGCGATAAATTCTACATAGAAAACGCGGAAACGAAGAGCAACGGCGTGACCTACGTCCGCATCCAGTGCAAAAACTTCCGCGAATCCGGCGGCGGCCGCTATTGGGACATCGAAGGGCGCAGCAAAAAGCCCGGCGGCAATCTGCACGTCTGGAGCTTCAAGAGCGGTGCGGCCTCCCAGTGGTTCTACCTTGAGGAGGACAAGGACGGCGACGGTGAGACGTTCTTCCTCAAGAACATGAATTCCAACCTCTATCTCGCCCCGGAAAACTATTTCAAAAACCCGAAGAACGACTGCGGCATGAAGCGCAACTCGTGGAGCGAGCAGGGCTGCAACGTCGTGCAGAGCAACTATGCCTTCCGCTGGCGCATTCAGGTCCTGAACCGCGACGCGGCGGTCGACGCGGGCGGAAAGGACAAATACGCCAACTGGATGAGCCTGCTGCCGGACAGCCGCTATCTGTCCGAGCTGAACATCCCCGGCACCCACGACTCCGGCACGGCGAACGTCGAGGGCAGCTGGAATTCCAGCGACAACAAGGTCGCCTGCCAGAAGTATTTCATCGAGCAGCAGCTCTACGCGGGCGTCCGCTCGCTCGATATCCGCACGACGTGGAACACGGATTCGCACGATATGGTGCTTGTCCACGGCAGCAAGACCTTTGTCTGCCATACGCCTGACCACGGTAATTCGCGCAATAAAAAGCTGCGCGACGTGCTCGATCAGATGATTTCCTTCCTCCAGAACCACCCGAGGGAAACGATCCTCATGACGCTCAAGATCGACGGCGGCACGGATCATGTGCTCAAGGAGCAGCTCCAGACCGTCCTGAAGGACTATGTGCTGGACAGCACGAAGAGCCAGTATTTCTATCAGTGGGGCGAAGCGCCGGCGGAGAAGAACTCACTCGACGCGGCCGCAAAGGCGATCAGCGCGATGCGGCAGAACTTCCAGTCCCCGACGCTCGGCCAGACGCGCGGCAAGATCGTCATTCTCAGCCGCGTGGACTTCGGCGGCTCGCTGGATCTGATGAATTCCGGCTACAACGGCATGTATATCTCCCTCCTGGACCGGCAGAAGATCTGCTCGTATATGGGCCCCGACCTGTCTCAGTGGGATAACCGCTATGAGTCCAAATACGTCTTCGCCCAGCCCATCACGGACCGGGACGGCGTCAAGGTCTGGGTGCAGGACGCCTATTCCTGCGGCGACTATGACAAATACAGCCGTGTCTTCTCCACCATCAGGCAGCTCAACGGCAATCTGTACGGCGGTGCGTTCTGGGATTATTTCGGCACCTATGAGGCGCTGAACGGCGCGGGAACACCGAAGCCGCAGGACTTTGTCTTCAATTATACCAGCAAGACCACCAGCGACACCAAGGGCCTCTCGCCCCTCGGCGGCGCGAAGTACATGAACGACTATATCTATAACAGCGACTATTTCACGCCCAACACGAAGAATGCCGTCGACAACCCCCGCCTTGGCATCGTAGTCATGGACTACGTCAACAAGCAGCTCTGCCGCCGCATCATCGACCGCAACGATTTCCCGAGCTCCATCGGCCTGAGCGACTTTGTCCGCGACCCGTCAAAGCTGCTCTTCGCGGGGATGGACACCTATGATCTGGATACATACGAGCAGGCTGCGCCGCTGGCTGTGCTGGCCTCCGTACAGGCGGAGGTCAATGACGCGCAGCCGTCCGAGGAGATCGTCTGGCCGGAATCCGCCGAGCTGACCTACGGCTATCTGCTGGGCGAGGCGACGCTGAATTTTGCGGAAACCGCATCGGGCGGTCAGGCGGGCCGGTTCCGATTTGAAGAGCCGGAAAAGATGCTTCCCGCGACGAATGAAAATAAACCCGCGCTGGAATGGCTGTCCTTTATCCCCGCCGGGAGCGAGGAGCCCAGCGCTACGCAGCAGATCCCCGTCACCGTCGATCGCCGCCCGCTTCCCATCAAGATCGCCGACTATGAGGTCGAATACGGCGATACATTCCGCCGCGCGGATCTTTCCGTGACGGCCGGCGGCTATCTGCTGGCGGACGATCTGGCGCATCTGAACGACTATATCGAGAAATACGACATCCGCTGGTTGCTGACAGACAGCAGCGGCACGCGGTACACGAATCCCGACGTTCCGCCCACAAACGTGCTGGACTCCGGCACGATCGAGCTGCGCTCCGGCAACGGCAGCGGCACGATCGAAAATCCGCGCACGGAATTCCCCAACTACGACGCGCACGTGGAGAACGGCACCTGGTCGGTTGTCCCGCGCACCGTCACGGTCGAATGGAACTATGCGGGCGGCGGCAGGACGGCGAAGCTCGGCAATCTGCTGCCCGGCGACGAGGTCTTTGCGAGCGTTTCCGCGGACGGAACGCTCACGCTGACCGGCGCGGACGCGGCGAAATACCAGATCGCGGACGAGGATGCCTCCGCGCCATCCGAAGAGCCGGACGACATCACCGGCATCCTGGCGAGCCTCACCGGTCAGAACCAGACCGGAAAGCTGCTGCCGTTCACCGACGTGCCGAAGAGCCACTACGCGGCGGATGCGATCCGCTGGGCGTGGGAAAACGGCTGGTTCTCCGGTGTGTCCGGCAAGCGCTTCGCGCCGGAACAGGGCCTCAGCCGCGCCATGCTCGTCACAGTCCTGTGGCGCATGGAGGGCGAGCCCCGGCATGGGATCTCCGGCTTTACGGACGTTCTGCCCGGCGGCTGGTATGAAAAGGCGGTCGCCTGGGCTGCGTTCAGCGGCATCGTCTCCGGCACGGCGGAGGGCGTCTTCTCTCCGGACGCGGCCATCACCCGCGAACAGCTTGCGGTCATCCTCTGGCGCTATGCGGGCTCCCCGCAGCCGTCCGGCAGCCTGAACGGCTTTGCCGACGCAGCTGATGTCTCCGCCTATGCGGCGGAGGCTATGACGTGGGCAGTCGAGCAGGGGATCGTGACCGGCTCGAACGGCAGCCTCCTGCCGAAGTCCGGCGCGACCCGCGCCCAGACCGCCCTGATGCTCCAACGCTTTGCCGCGCGTCAAGCGCAGTAAATAACCCCTAAAAAGCGCCGGAAGGGCACCCCAAGCTCCTTCCGGCGCTTACCTTTTTACGCCGCACCGATATAAAAAGGCTCCCCTTTATTCAAAGGGGAGCCCAGCGTGTCGAAAAACTGTGCTCCTTCTTTTTATGCGGATTTTCAAGGTCCGCGTAGGGGCGGACGACTCTGTCCGCCCGCAGCAGGCAGCTGCGAAAAGTAAAAGTTTTTCGGCAAATTCGAATTGCATCTTCCCACTTGACTGTAGGGGCCGATGCCCACATCGGCCCGTTGGGAAGTTGCGAATTCGCCGAAGATTACCGTAAAAATGGTGCATTCTGCGCGGGCCGATGCGACGCCCGCAGGCTAGTTTCGAGGCGCAACCGCGCTTTGCGCGGCTCTTAGCGCCGAAGATGGGCATCGGCCCCTACGACCGAATGTGCAGGTGCATTCGGATTCGCCATACGTTTCCGAAAAAACCGCTGCATTCCGCGGGCGGACAGAGTCGTCCGCCCCTACGAAGCAGCTATATAACGATCATGATTAGACTTTTTGACAGACTGAGCTCTCCTTTATTCAAAGGGGAGGCTTAGGTGCGAGTTTTTATTTCTGCAGCAGCGCGATGCCTGCCTTTACACGCGCGATCGATTCTTCCTTACCCAGCAGCGCGCACAGCTCCGTTGCGCCGCCGGGGGTCGAGGCTTTGCCGGACACGGCCACGCGCAGCGGCCAGAGCACAACGGAATTCTTGACCTCCAGCTTTGCTGCCAGCGCGACGAGCGCGTCGTAAAGCGCCTCGTTCGTCCACGTTTCCAGTCCCTCCAATACCGGCAGGACGGCCTGCAGGGACGACAGGCTGTTTTCCAGCGTCGTCTTGGACTTCTTGTGGACATACAGCTCCGTGGAGTATTCCGGCAGCCTGTCGATAAAGTCCACGCGCTCGGGAAGATCGGACAGAATCTCGCAGCGCGGCTGCACCAGCGCGGCGACGGCCTTCAGATCGATCGCGGGATTTGTGATCACGGTCTTCAGAACCGGCTCGGCCTTGGCGAAGAACGCCTCGGGGCTGAGCTTTTTCATATATTCCGCGTTCATCCAGCGCAGCTTGTTGATGTCAAAGACGGCAGGGGACTTCGAAATGCCGGAGATATCAAAGATCTCGGCCAGCTCCGAGAGCGTGTAGAATTCGCGCTCCGCGTTCTCGCCCTTCGGGCTCCAGCCCAGCAGCGCAACGTAGTTGAGCACGGCCTCGGTCAGATAGCCCTCGCGGATGAGATCCTCGTAGCTCGGGTCGCCGTGGCGCTTGGACATCTTGTGCTGCGCGTCGCGCATGACAGGGGAGCAGTGGACATACGTCGGGATCTCCCAGCCGAAGGCTTTGTACAGCAGGTTGTATTTCGGCGCGGAGGACAGATATTCGCTGCCGCGCACGACATGCGTGATGCCCATCAGATGATCGTCGACGACGTTTGCAAAGTTATACGTCGGCAGACCGTCGGATTTCAGCAGCACCTGATCCTCCAGCTCCTTGTTTTCCACCGTGATATCGCCGAAGGACGCATCGTGGAACGTCGTCGTGCCCTCGTGCGGGATGCGCTGGCGGATGACGAACGGCTCGCCCGCTTCCACGCGCTTTTTTGCCTCGTCCAGCGGCAGATCGCGGCACGCGCAGACGTGCTTTTTGATTTCGCCCGTCTCGCTTCCGGCCTCTTCCTCATCGGATTTCTGGCAGAAGCAGTAATACGCGCCGCCCTTTTCGCACAGCAGCTTCGCGTATTTGCCGAACAGCTCGCGCCGCTCGGACTGCACATACGGGCCGACCGGGCCGCCGACGTCGGGGCCCTCGTCGTGGGTCAGACCGCATTCGGCCATCGTCTTGTAGATCACATCGACCGCGCCCTCGACCAGACGGCCCTGATCGGTGTCCTCGATGCGGAGAATGAATTTGCCGTGGTGGCGGCGGGCAATCAGCCAGGTATAGAGCGCCGTGCGCAGATTGCCGACATGCATATAGCCCGTGGGGCTCGGAGCAAAGCGGGTGCGGACCTCGCCGTGCGGGATGCGCGCTTCCATCTGCTCAAAAAAATCCATGATGCGTGTTCCTCCAATATAAAAGTACTGTTATTATATAGTTTTTTTCAGAAACAGTCAATCATTGATTGCGCATTCCGGCGGTTTGTGGTATGATATGCGCATCTATCGAATAGAAAGAAGGACGTATCATGGACGAAAAAAAACGCATCTTTTCCGGCATCCAGCCCAGCGGCGATCTGACGCTCGGCTCGTATATGGGGGCGATCAAAAACTGGGTCGCGCTGCAGGACGAATATGAGTGCGTCTATTGTATCGTCGATATGCACGCCATTACCGTCCGGCAGGTCCCGGCCGATCTGCGCCGCAGAAGTCTGGAGCAGCTCGCGCAGTATATCGCCTGCGGCCTCGATCCGCAGAAGAACATCATGTTCATCCAGTCCCATGTGCCGCAGCACGCGGAGCTTTCGTGGGTGCTCGGCTGCTATACGCAGTTCGGCGAGCTGTCGCGCATGACGCAGTTCAAAATGAAATCGCAGCAGCATGCAGATAATATCACCGCCGGCCTGTTCACCTATCCCGTCCTCATGGCCGCCGATATCCTGCTCTATCAGACCGATCTCGTCCCCGTCGGCGAGGATCAGCGCCAGCATGTCGAGCTCTGCCGCGACATCGGCGCGCGCTTCAACAATTCCTTCCCCGACACCTTCAAGCTGCCCGAGGCGTTCATCCCCAAGATGGGCGCGCGCATCATGAGCCTCGGCAACCCCGAGAACAAAATGTCCAAGTCCGACCCCGACGGCTGCGTCTTCCTCATGGACAAGCCCGAGGATATCATGCGCAAATTCAAGCGCGCCGTGACCGACTGCGAGACCGCCGTCCGTTTTGACAAGGACAACAAGCCCGGCATTTCGAACCTCCTCACGATCTACTGTGCCGCCACCGGCAAGACCATCGAGCAGGCCGAGGCCGATTTTGCCGATCAGGGCTATGGCGTGTTCAAGCCCGCCGTCGGCGAAGCCGTCGTCGAGCTCGTCCGCCCCATCCGCGAAAAGACCGAGCAGCTGCTCGGCGATAAGGCGTATCTCGAAAGCATCTACAAAGAGGGCGCCGAGCGTGCGTCCTACCTTGCCAACAAGACCCTCCGCAAGGTCTACAAAAAGGTCGGCTTCGTCGCGCGGTAACGCCGCACGAAAGGCTCCCCTTTGAATAAAGGGGAGCTGTCAGCGAAGCTGACTGAGGGGATTCCGTAGTGTAGTTACGAATTACAAAAGTGCTCCGAAATTTGCAACGTTCGAATCCCCTCAGGCCCTTCGGGCCAGCTCCCCTTGTGCCCAAGGGGAGCCTTATGGGGTGCTGCGCAGCTTTCACACCAACTGCATACCGTCAGTTCCCTGCAACACAGTGAGGTTTCATTCTATGACAACAAAACAAGTCGTTTACATGCTGCTGGCGATGCTCGTCGCCGCAGCCGTATCGTTCGCGTCCACGCCGATGGTCAAGGCGCTGGCCTGTAAGGTCGGCGCGATCGACGTGCCCAAGGACAACCGCCGCATGCACAAGGTCCCCATTCCCCGCATGGGCGGCCTGGCGATCTTTCTGGCGTTTTTGCTGTCGGTCCTCGTCTTTGCGGACATTGACCGGCAGATGCAGGGCATTCTGCTCGGCTCCATTATGATCGTCATTCTCGGCGTTCTGGACGATATCATGGCGCTCAAGGCGCTGCCGAAGCTGTTTGTCCAGATCGCAGCTGCGGGCGTCGCCGTCTGGCACGGCTGCACGATCCAGTTCGTCTCCAACCCCAACGTCTTCTCCGAGGCGACCTATCTCAATCTCGGCTGGCTCTCCATCCCGGTCACGATCATCTGGATCGTCGCCATCACCAACGCCGTCAACTTCATCGACGGCCTCGACGGCCTCGCCGTCGGCGTGTCCGCCATCTCCACGGCGTCTTTGATCGTCGTGGCGCTCATGGTGAAGGAGGTCAATATCGCCGTTATCCTCTGCGCGCTCTTCGGTGCCTGCCTCGGCTTTATCCCGTACAACATGAACCCCGCGAAAATTTTCATGGGCGACACCGGCTCGACGTTCCTCGGCTATATCCTCGCCACGCTCTCCATCACGGGCCTGTTCAAGATGTATGCCATCATTTCCTTCGCCGTGCCGTTCCTCATCCTCGGCATCCCGATCTTCGATATCAGCTTTGCCTTCCTGCGCCGCATCGCCCACGGTCAGAACCCGATGAAGGCCGACCGCGGCCATTTCCACCACCGCCTCATCGACATGGGCTTCTCGCAGAAGCAGGCCGTCGCCATCGCCTATATGCTGACCGGCATCCTCGGCCTTGCCGCCGTGCTGCTGACGTCCTCGGGCGAATTGAAGGCGCTCATTCTCATTGCTGCGATCTTCATCGTCAGCGCCATCGGCTTTAAGCTGATCTTCGCGAAGAACGACCCCGCGGAGGACGAGTCCGCACAGGCGCAGACAGACGCGCCGGAAGAAAAACAGGAGGAACCGCATGAATAAGCTGAAAGTCATGTCCGTCTTCGGCACGCGGCCGGAGGCCATCAAAATGGCGCCGCTCGTCAAGGCCCTGCAGGCCAGCGAGCAGATCGAAAGCATCGTCTGCCTGACCGGCCAGCACCGGGAAATGCTCGATTCCGTCATGGAGATCTTCAGGCTGACAGGCGATTATGACCTGCATATCATGGAAAAGCGCCAGACGCTCTCCACCATCACCACAAAGACGCTTCTCGGCATGGACGAGGTGCTGGACACCGTCAAGCCGGATCTTGTTCTTGTCCACGGCGACACGTCCACGACGTTCGCCGGCGCGCTTGCCGCGTTTTACCATCAGGTCAAGGTCGGCCACGTTGAAGCGGGACTTCGCACATGGGACAAATACTCCCCCTTCCCGGAGGAGATGAACCGCACGCTCGTCGGCGATATCGCCGATCTGCACTTTTCCCCGACGAAGGCCAACGCGGACAATCTCCGCCGCGAGGCCATCATGGGCGATATTTTCATCACCGGCAACACGGCCATCGACGCCATGCAGTATACCGTGAAGCCTGATTTCGTCTTCCCGACGGCGCTTCTGAACGGGCTGGATTTCCAAAACCACCGCATCATCGCCGTCACCTGCCACCGGCGGGAGAATTACGGCAAGCCCATGGAGGACATCATGCACGCCATTCTGGAGGTCGTGCAGACGCATCCCGATGTGGAAGTCGTCTATCCCGTCCACCTGAGCCCCGCCGTGCGCGAATGCGTGTTCCCGATTTTGGGCGGCCATGACCGCATCCACCTGATCGACCCGGTCGACGTGGAGGAAATGCATAATCTGATCGCCCGCTGCTATCTGGTCATGACCGATTCCGGCGGCTTGCAGGAGGAAGCGCCCGCGCTCGGCAAGCCCGTCCTCGTCATGCGCCGCGAAACAGAGCGCCCGGAGGCCATCGCCGCCGGGACGGCGAAGCTCGCGGGCGTGGAAAAGGACGAGATCGTGCGGCTCGCAGGCGAGCTGCTGGACGACCCCGCCGCGTATGCGCGTATGGCAAAGGCCGTCAACCCCTACGGCGACGGCTATGCAAGCGAACGCATCGTACAGGCGATTTTGTGGCACTTTGGCCGCACGGCGGAAAAGCCCGCCGATTTTAACGTCTGACTGGAAGCAATAAGAAAGGACGGTGACGGACGACGGAGCAGAACCGGAAAAACAGACGAACGCTGCTGATGTTCATTCTCGCGACGCTGGCCGTGATCGTCGTGATCGGCGCGCTGTTTATCGGCAATATCCGGCAGAATAAGCGCGACACCATCGTCCTGCCGGACGCGGCGCAGAGCAGCCAGCCGGAGCTGCAGCCGGACGAGAATGAGCCCGCGCTGCTCGAGGTCACGCGCGAAAACGTGCAGAGCATCGTGCGCAGCCTGCGCCGCCCGCAGTATTATCACCAGACCTATACCATCACCCGCCAGATGAACGGCGCCGTGTCCGAAACGTCCGCCGAGCTCTGGGTCGCGGACGCGCGCGTCTGCGCCGTTCTGACGAGCGCCGGAGCAGAAAAGCATATCCTGACCGACGGCGAGACGCTCTACGTCTGGTACGCCGGGGATGAGACAGCGCGCACGCTTGCGGCCTCCAAAGACGCGACGATGGACGAGCTCATCGGCATCCCGACCTACGAGCAGGTCGGGGCCATGCCGCCCGGTTCCATCACCGACGGCGAATTCATCACCGACGACCGCTATGATTCCGGCCAGCAGATCTTTGCCGCCTCCGAAGAGGGTTCCGTCCGCCGCGAATGCTGGATCAGCCTCAGCTACGGCCTTCTGACCGAGAGTATCCTCAAATCCGGCGGCGAAACGATCTACGACGCCATCCAGACCGGCCTCGAGATCCTGGCCGCCGGCGACGAGACCTTCGAAGACGTCTTCACCCTCCCCGACGGCAGCACCCCGTTCCAAAACTAAAAGGCTCCCCTTGGAAGGGGAGCTGGCGCGAAGCGCCTGAGAGGTCGCGGCAGGCAGCGGCGAGAAGCGGAAACCCAATGCGAATCCGTAGACACCTGCCCATTTAACTGTAGGGGCCGATGCCCACATCGGCCCGGCAGAATGCACCGATTTTACGGGGATCTCCGGCGAATTCGTAACTTCCCAACGGGCCGATGTGGGCATCGGCCCCTACAATCCGGTCAACAGAATTGCTGCAGAAATCGAAGCAGCAGTCATTTCCTCAGAAAAACCTCACGACAGCAAAAACGCCGCTGCCGTTAAAATGACCGACAGCTGATCCTCCTCCTCGCCGTCCACGACGAGCAGCAGCAAAATCAGCAGCATCAGAAGATCCCCCGTGTCGATGCTGCGCGGCAGCAGCCGCGACAGAAATCCGCCATGCTCCGCCGCACAGGGCGGGGGAGGCGGAGGCGGCGGGGGAGCGGGCGGCGCGCACACGGGCTCCGGAGGCGGAGCGGGCGCGGCTTTCTGTGGCGGCGCGCCGACCTGCGTCGGATGATAGACGCCCGCGGCGTCCGGTATGTAGCGGTTATACATCATGGCGTCTCCTTTGCTCCGGGGCCCCGGCCCCGGTTTTTCAGAGCCAGACTCGCAAGGCTTGCCAGCCGCGCCGCATGCAGCGCGCGGTCGATCTTCTCCTGCCGCTCTTTGCGCAGAAACGGCTTCAGCGCCAATAGCAGCGCCTCCTGCCTTTTGTCCATTTTTCCCGCCTGCCGCAGCATCGCGGCGGCAGGCTCCGGCAGCGGCTGCTGCTGAAAGGCGGCCTGTGACGGAGGCGGTTCGGGCGCGGGCTCCGGCTCCGGAGGCGTTGGGGCGGGCGCGTTTTCCGGCTGCGCCTGCGGCATGGAAAAGCCCATCGACCCGGCAAGCTCCCGCAGCTCCCGCAGCTGCGCGGGATCGTCCAATACGGCGCGCAGCGCGCGCTCCAGCTCATCCATTGAGCTTCCTCAAAAGCGCCTGCGCTTGCTCCGTGCTTAAAACGGGCCGCAGAAGCTCCATTGCCCGCGCGTGGTCGCCCCGCTTCGCCGCGTCCGCGGCCTGACGCAGCCGTTCGCCGCCGCCGGACGCCAGCAGCGCCATCAGCTGCCGCCCCTCCGCAGATCCCAATACCCGCCGGAGCTGCTCCGGGGAAAACGAATGTTCCATCCAGCTACCCCCTCCGTTCTCAACCCGATTCTTCCTTATCATATGCGCACAGCGCGTGAAAGTGAACGATATGAAGCTGCTTGTTTTGTCGGATACGCACCGGAGCCTCGGCTTCGCGTACGATGCCATAGAAAAAGAACGCCCGGACGCGGTTTTGCATCTGGGCGACCATCTGACCGACGCCGAGGATCTGTCCTTTGCCTGTCAGGAGCCGGATTTTTATTACGTTCTCGGCAACTGCGACTATGCCCCGACGGTCCCGCAGAGTCTGACGCTGGAGTTTGACGGCGTGCGCATTTTTATGACCCACGGCCATATTTACGGCGTCAAGCGCGATCTGGCCGCGCTTGCGGGCGCGGCGAAGGACGCGGGCGCGCAGCTCGCGCTCTTCGGCCATACCCACATCCAGCACCTGGAGGAGCGGGACGGCGTCACGCTCCTGAACCCCGGCGCGGCCGGGCGCTTCGGCCGCAGCGGATACGCCGTGGTCGAGATCAAGGACGGCGCGTTTTCCTGCCGTCTGGAAACAGATACGGAGTGATTTTTATGATTTTAGCGATCGATATCGGCAACACTAACATCGTGCTCGGCTGCATGGAGCACGACCGCATTCTCGTCGAGGCCCGCATGGCGACCGACCTGCTCAAGACCTCCGACCAGTACTGCGTGGAGCTCAAAAATCTTCTGAGCCTCTATGAGATCGACCCGAAGGCCGTCGAGGGCGTCATTATCTCGTCCGTCGTGCCGCCGGTCCTCAATTCCTGCAAGACCGCCGTGCGCAAGCTGACCGGCAAAACGCCGATGATCGTCGGCCCGGGCATCAAAACGGGGCTCAATATCCAGATGGAGAACCCGGCCCAGATCGGCAGCGATCTGATCGTCGCCGCCGTCGCCGCCCTCAGCCGGTTTACCCCGCCTCTCATCATCGTCGACATGGGCACGGCCACGACCATGACCGCCATCGACAAAACCGGCACCTATGTCGGCGGCTGCATCAGCCCCGGCCCGAAGCTGTCCGCCGAGTCGCTCTCCACGCGCACGGCGCAGCTGCCCGCCATCAGTCTGGAAAGCCCGAAAAAGGCCATCGGCAAAAACACCGTCGACGCCATGCGCAGCGGCGTCATGCTGGGCTCTGCCTGCATGGTCGACGGCATGATCGACCGGATGGAAGAGGAGCTCGGCGGCGGCGTGACCGTCGTCGCCACGGGCGGCATCGCGCGCTTTGTCCTCCCGATGTGCCGCCGGAAGATCGAATACGACCGCGATCTGCTGCTGAAGGGCCTTTCGATCCTATACGAAAATAACCGCAGAGAGAAGTGAGATCGCGTGCAGACGCAATGCCTCCCTTGCACAAAGCCGCTCGAGCGATTTCTGAAGACCGCTCCGACGCCTCTGTTTTTATACGATGAAAAGAGTCTCGTGCAGGCCGCGCAGACTCTTTTCCATGCATTTTCCGGCAGCGGCGGCTTCCTGCCGCGCTTTCCCGTCCGTATGAATCCGAATCCTGCCGTCCTGCGTATCCTGCGCGGCTGCGGCTGCGGCGCGCTCTGCCGGAGCCGCGCGGAGCTGGCGCTTGCCGCGCAGTGCGGCTTTGCGGGCAGGCAGATCGCCTATGAACCGGCGCTTCGCTGCGCGGAGGCAGAGGAGGCCGCGCATGCGCTCGGCGCAGTCTTCGTGCTGGACGGAGCAGAGCTGCTTCCGGAACGGCCGCCGGAGGCGGCAACGCTGCTCCTGCGTCAGCAGGGCCCGCTTCGCTTCGGCGGCAGGACTGTCACCGGCGTTCCGGCCTCCTTTTCGGGGATGGAGCGCGAGACGCTCGTGCGCATGGCGGAGTATCTGCATGCGAGCGGCGCAGGCCGGATCGGGCTCGGCATGCGGCTGGGCGATCTGTGTATGGACGGGGACTTTTATCCCGCCGTGTTCGCGCAGCTTGCCGCGCTGGCGCAGGAGCTGTACGAGAAGACCGGCATCGCGGCAGACGCGCTCGATCTCGGCGGCGGCTTCGGCGTCAGCTACCGGCCTGGCTTTCCCGGCCCGGAGCCGGAAGCGTGCGCCGACGCGATCCGGACGCAGATACAGGCGCTTCCGGAAGCGCTCCGCGGCCTCTCGCTGCAAATGAGTCCCGGACGCTTCCTTGCCGCGCCCTGCGGAACGCTGGTCACGCGCGTGCGGGCCGTCAAGCCGGGCTCTGTGCCGCTTGCCGTGCTGGATATCGACCCGGCGCAGTGCCCGCGCCTGACGCGAAGCGGCGCGTACCATCCCGTGACCGTCCCGCATGCAGCCGGACGGCGGACGCTCGTGCAGCTGCTGACCGACAGCACGCAGGAGGGCCCTGCCATGCGCCGTCTTCTGCCGGAGCTTCGCCCCGGCGATCCGGTCTTTATCGGCATGCTCGGCGCAGACGGACGCAGCCTCGCCTCCCGCTATGGTGGCGCGGAGCCGTGCCTGGAATATCTGCTCCGGGCGGACGGTAAAATCGAGCTGGTCACAGCATGCTGAACACCAGACTGAGGCACACCAGAAAGCCAGCCCCGATGCAAACCGTTACCGCCGCGTCGATCACCGCCGCGGCATACCGGATACGCTGCCTGCGCACGCGCAGGCGCATGCAGTACGCGGATGAAGCGGGCGGCTCCGGGGAACGCTGCTGATACCGGGACAGCTCAATAACAGATTCAGAACGCATCAGAATATCCTCCCATGTTTTTTCTGACGCTATCCTATCAGATCATGTGTACCATAAACCGGACTTTTGAAAGGAGCACCATTTTTTATGGAAGAATTCTATCTTGATTCCTGCGGCGCGGGCCGTCTGCACTGCGCGCTCTGGAAGCCGGAGGGCGAGCCGAAGGCCGTCGTTCAGCTCATCCACGGCATCGCCGAGCATATCGGCCGCTATGACGAGTTTGCGCGCTTTCTGACAGACCACGGCTACGTCGTCGCCGCCGACGATCATATGGGCCACGGCGGCTCCGTGGAAAACGGCGTCAAGGGCTATTTCTCCGGCGGCTGGCTGTCCGCGGTCGAGGATGAAAAGCGCCTGCACGACGAGATCTCCGCGCAGTACCCGAATCTGCCCTATGATATCCTTGGCCACAGCATGGGCTCGTTCCTGCTGCGCACGTATCTGTATACCTACCCGGACGCGGTCGATAAGGCCGTTATTTCCGGCACCGGCTGGGAGGATCCCATGAAGGTGCGCATGGGCAAGCTCGTCTGCAAACTTGAGCAGGCCCGCGTCGGCGAGAAAAACACCAGCGCCCTCGTCACAAAGCTCATGTTCGGCAGCTATAACAGGTCCTTCGGCCCCGTGACCTCGCCAAACGCCTGGATCTGCTCCGACGACGCCGTCGTCGCGGCCTATGACGCGGATCCGCTCTGCGGCTTCGACGCGACGGTCGGCCTTGCGCGCGACCTGCTCACCGGCGTCGGCATGAACGAGCAGCCGGAAAATCTCGATAAGATGAACAAGCAGCTGCCCGTCCTGTTTATCTCCGGCTGCAAGGATCCCGTCGGCGGCATGGCCAAGGGCGTTCTGAAGTGCATCGATGCGTTCAAGCGCAGCGGCATGAAGGATATCACCATCAAGCTCTATCCCGAGGGCCGCCACGAAATGCTCAACGAACGAAACAAATCCGAGGTCTATCAGGACGTCCTCACCTGGCTGGACCGCTGAAACAGGATCAAACGAGCCTCCGCGCCGCGCGGAGGCTCGCGGTTTTTTGTTTCACATGCGTTTTCGCCGTTTTTTGACTTGAGAAGTGCGGGGAAGCGTGATAAAATAAATCAAATTGGACCTTTCACAAAAGGAGCAGAGAATACTATGGCACTGAGAAAGATCGTGACGGTGGGCGACCCCATTCTGACCAAGGTCTGCCGTCCCGTTACAAAATTTGACCAGAAGCTCGCCATTCTGATCGAGGATATGATCGAGACGATGCACGATGCAAACGGCGTGGGCCTTGCCGGGCCGCAGGTCGGCGTGATGCGCAGGCTCTGCGTCGTCGATACCGGCGAAGAGGATGTCGAGCTTGTGAATCCTGAGATCGTCGAGGTCAGCGAGGAAACGCAGACCGGCATCGAGGGCTGCCTGAGCCTGCCGGGCAAATACGGCATCGTCACCCGGCCCGAGCATGTCGTCGTCCGCGCGCAGGACCGCAATGGCGACTGGTACGAATACGAGGGCGAGGATATCGTCGCCCGCTGCTTCCTGCATGAGATCGACCATCTCGACGGCCATATGTACACCGAGATCGCCGAAAAAATGCTCACGCCCGAAGAGCTCGAGGAGCTGACCCGGCAGGAGGAACAGGAAGCGCAGGAGGACGGCGAATGAGACTCGTCTTCATGGGTACGCCCGAGTTTGCAAGGGCGTGCCTTGAAAAGCTGCACACGGACGGCTTTGACATCGCCGCCGTCTATACCAAGATCGACACGCCGAAAAACCGCGGCATGAAGCTCATCCCGTCGCCCGTCAAGGAATACGCCCAGTCTGTGGGCCTGCCGGTCTACCAGCCGCAGTCCTTCCGGGACGAGGAAACGGTGCGGCAGCTGCGGGAATTAAACCCCGACCTGCTGGTCGTCGTGGCCTACGGCAAAATTCTGCCGCAGGCGGTATTAGATATCCCGAAATTCGGTGCGATCAACATGCACGGCAGCATCCTGCCGCAGCTTCGCGGCTCCGCGCCCGTGCAGCGCTCCATCCTGAACCACTGCGATGAAGCAGGCGTCACCGCCATGTACCTCTCCGCCGGGATGGACGAGGGCGATATCATCGAGATCCGCAAAACGCTCATCCAGCCGCTGGAGACCTCCGAGGAGCTCATGGCGCGCCTTGCGTGCCTCGCCGCGCCCCTCTGCGCCGACACCGTCCGCTCGATCGAGGCCGGGACGGCCGCGCGCATCCCGCAGGACAATGCCCGCGCGACCTACGCGCCCATGCTGTCCAAAGAAGAAAGCCCCATCGACTGGAACCAGCCCGCCAGATACATCGTCGACCATGTGCGCGGTCTTGTCCCGTGGCCCGTCGCGACGGCGGAGCTCGGCGGCACGGAATTCAAAATTTACCGCGTGGAATACGCCGAACAGAAGACGGAAAAAGCGCCCGGCTCGCTCGTCGCGCTGACGAAAAAGGGGCTGCTCGTCGCCTGTCAGGACGGCGATACCGTCCTCGTGCGCGAGCTGCAGGCCAAGGGCGGCAAGTGCATGCCCGCCCCCGATTATTTCCGGGGACATCCGATCACCATCGAATAAGAGGTAGCTATGAACGCAAGAACGACTGCGCTGTCCGCGCTGATCGCCATGCGGCGGCAGAATGCCTGGGCCGACGGCGCGCTGAAGGACGATACGGCCCGCGCCCGGCTCGACCGCCGCGACGCGGCGCTGGCTGCAAGACTGCTATACGGCGTGGTGCAGAACCGCATGCTGCTGGACTTTTATCTTGCGCAGGCCGTGTCCTCCCCGCTGACAAAATTACAGCCGGTCGTGCTTGATATCCTGCGCCTCGGCGCATACCAGATCCTGTTTTTGGACAAGATCCCCGTTTCCGCCGCTGTGAATGAGGCGGTCGAACAGACGAAACTCTATGCCAACAAGCGCGCCGCCGGTCTGGTCAACGGCTCGCTGCGCACCCTCGCCCGCAGAAAGGACGAGCTGGCCCAGCCGCAGGATCCGGCCACGAAATATTCTCACCCGCAGCCGCTGATCGACTGCCTGTGCGCGTCCATGGACGAGGAAACGCTCGAGGCGTTCCTCGCCGCCGACAACGACATTCCAAAGACCGCGCTGCAGGCAAACCCCCTGAAAACGTCCGCGGAGCGGGTCGCCGCCGCGCTGGACGAGGCGGGGATCGCGTGGGAGCTGCACCCGTGGCTTCCCGGCTGCTTCCTCGTCTCCGGTACGGGGAATCTCGAGGCGCTGCCGCTGTTTCAGTCCGGCGACGTCTATGTGCAGGATCCCGCCGCGAAGCTGGCCGTGCTGGCCTCCGGCGCGGCGCCGGGCATGCGCGTGCTCGACTGCTGCGCGGCCCCCGGCGGCAAGAGCTTCGCCGCCGCCATGCAGATGGAAAACACGGGCAGCATCCTCTCCTGCGATCTGCACGCGCATAAAATTTCCCTGATCGAAAAAAATGCCGCCCGGCTCGGCATTTCCATCCTGAAGGCCGAGCAGCGCAGCGCGTCGGAATTTGACCCCGCGCTCGAAGCGCGGTTTGACCTCGTCATCGCCGACGTGCCGTGCTCCGGCCTCGGCGTTATCCGCAAAAAGCCGGATATCCGTTATAAGCCGCTGGACGCCATCGAGCGTCTGCCGGACGTGCAGCGCGCCATTCTGGAGAACGTCAGCCGGTATGTGAGGCCCGGCGGGGCGCTTCTCTACAGCACCTGTACCGTCCGAAAAGAGGAAAACGAGGCCGTTGTACAGACGTTTTTGCAGGCGCACCCTGCGTTTTCGCCGGAACCGTTTCCAGTCCCGGACGGACTGGAGCTTCCCAACGAGGGCTATGCCACGCTCCTGCCGCACAAGCACGCGGCGGACGGCTTTTTCATCTGTAAGCTGAGGAAACACGCATGAAACAGGATATCAAATCCATGACGCTCGCCGAGCTGCAGGACGCGTTCGCGGCGCTTGGAGAACCCAAATTCCGCGCGAAGCAGGTCTTCACATGGCTGCACCGCGGCGCGGTTTGCTTTGACGATATGACAAACCTCTCAAAGCCTCTGCGCGAAAAGCTGGACGGCCTCTATTTCATCACCGCGCCCACCGTCGCCCGCAAGCAGATCTCAAAGCTCGACGGGACGATCAAATACCTCTGGAAGCTGCGGGACGGCAACTGCGTCGAATCCGTCGTCATGCAGTACCACCACGGCAACACCGTCTGCATCTCTTCCGAGGTCGGCTGTCCGATGGGCTGTAAATTCTGCGCGTCCACGATCGGCGGCCTTGTCCGCCGGCTTGAACCGTCGGAGATTCTCGATCAGGTGCTTTTTTCTCAGCTGGACTCCAGCCTGCCCATCTCGAATATCGTCCTCATGGGCATCGGCGAGCCGCTGGACAACTTCGACAACGTCATGCGCTTTTTAGAGCTTGTCAACAGCCCGGACGGCATGAACATCGGCATGCGCCACATCAGCCTCTCCACCTGCGGTCTGGTCGACAAGATCGAAAAGCTCGCCGAGCGGGATCTGCAGCTGACGCTGTCCGTCTCGCTCCACTCGCCGGACGATGAATCGCGCAGCAAGATCATGCCCGTCAACCGCCGCTGGCCGGTCGACACGCTGCTGGCGGCCTGCCGCGACTATTTCGCGAAGACCGGACGGCGCATCTCCTTCGAATATACGATGATAAGCGGCGTGAGCGACAGCCCGGAGCAGGCGGAGCTGCTGGCCAAGAAGCTGGCCGGGATGGGCGCGCACGTCAACATGATCCCGCTCAACAACGTCACCGAGAGCGGCCTGCACACCTCGTCCAGGCAGGCCATCCGCCGCTTCCAGACCATTCTCGAGGAGCACGGCGTCACCGCGACGCTCCGCCGCACGCTCGGCAGCGATATCGACGCCTCCTGCGGCCAGCTGCGCCGCAAATATGAATCAAACTGACTGAAGGAGGGATCTCCATGCAGACATGGGGCTTGACCGACCCGGGCAACATCCGGCAGCAGAATCAGGATTCCTATGCGATCGTCCCGTTTGGCCGCGACCGCGTACTTATGATCGTCTGCGACGGCATGGGCGGCGCGAAATCCGGCAACGTGGCAAGCAGTCTCGCCGTCGAGGTCTTTACGGATGAGGTGCGCCGCACGCAGCGCTCCGGCATGACGCCGGAAAAGGCCGCCGCCATGCTCCGCAGCGCGCTGGAGCTTGCCAACAGCGCCGTCTATGAGCAGTCGCAGCTGAGCGACGATTTTACCGGCATGGGCACGACGCTCGTCGCTGCCTGGATCAGCCGCGATCTGGCCGTCGTCATCAACGTCGGCGACAGCCGCGCCTACCACTTCACCCGCGAGGATGTGCGCCTCATCACGCGCGACCATTCCATGGTCGCCTACATGGTCGAGCGCGGCGAGCTCACGCAGGAACAAGCCAAGCTCCACCCCGGCAAAAACGTCATCACCCGCGCCGTCGGCACCGAGCCGGAGGTCGAGGGCGATATCTTCACCTGCCGCCTGCGCCGCGACGAATGCATCCTGCTCTGCTCCGACGGCCTGTCCAACGAAATGGCCGATCAGGAGATGCTCTTTGAGGTCGTCCACGGCCTGAGCAAGAGCGACTGCTGCCAGCGGCTGCTGCACATCGCCAAAAACCGCGGCGCGCCCGACAACGTGACCGTTACGCTGGCGGCTGTCTGACGAGAGGGCGCATAGAATGAAAATTTTCGGAAAGGAGCGAGCCTGATGGACCGATATATCGGAAAGCTGCTGGATAACCGCTACGAGATCCTGGAAAAGATCGGTTCCGGCGGCATGGCGGACGTCTACAAGGCCCGCTGTCACCGCCTCAACCGGCTCGTGGCCATTAAAATATTAAAGGAAGACCTCTCGCAGGACGCCGAGTTCCGCCGCCGCTTCCACGCCGAATCGCAGGCCGTCGCCATGCTCTCGCACCCGAACATCGTGAGCGTCTACGACGTGTCGCGCTCGGACAACATCGACTACATCGTCATGGAGCTCATCGAGGGCATCACCCTCAAGCAGTATATGGAGCAGAAGGGCACGCTCAACTGGCGCGAGGCCCTGCACTTCTCCACCCAGATCTGCAAGGCGCTCGAGCACGCACACAGCCGCGGCATCGTCCACCGCGATATCAAGCCCCACAACATCATGATCCTGAAGGACGGCAGCGTCAAGGTCGCGGACTTCGGCATCGCCCGTGTCTCGTCCGCGCAGAACACCCTCACGCGCGAGGCGCTCGGCTCCGTCCACTATATCTCGCCTGAGCAGGCCAAGGGCGCGCAGGTCGACTGCCGCGCCGACCTCTATTCCCTCGGCGTCGTCATGTACGAAATGCTGACGGGCCGCCCGCCGTATGACGGCGATACACCCGTTTCCGTCGCCATCCAGCATATCGGCGGCCATCCCACCATGCCGCGCGAGCTGAACCCCTCCATCCCGCTCGGCCTCGAGCAGATCACCATGCACGCCATGACGGCGGAGCTGTCGCACCGCTATCCCTCGGCCACGCGCATGCTCCACGATCTGGAGGAATTCCGCAAGGAGCCGAACATCGTCTTTGACTTTACCGCCGAGGCCGACAGCATCGACGTGCAGCGTCTGCTGAGCGACCCCGATTATATGCCGAAGACGCTTGGCCGCACGAACGCGGTAAAAGGGGCTCTTGCCGACGCGGTCGCGAAGAAAAAGCAGCTCGAGCAGGATAAAAAGGCCCAGCAGGACGCCTCCCGCCGCGGCAGCCGCATCGCGGTCATCGCCGGGATCGTCTGCATCGCGCTGGCCGTGATCGTCATCTGCTATTTCCTGTACAATTATTTCTTCTCCGGTCTGTTCGGCAGGACGGAGGAAACGGCAGTCCCGAAGCTCATCGGCCTGAACGCCGAGCAGATCCGGGCCGAGGATTACCCGGACTTCGTCATTCAGATCGACGGCTATGTCGAAAGCAGCCAGTATGAGGCGGGCGTCGTGATCGATCAGTCGCCGCTGCCCGAAAAACAGGCGAAGGTCGGCAGCACCATCAAGCTGACCGTCTCCGCGGGCGTCAGCGAGACGAAAATGCCGCCGATCGTCAATCTCACGCGGCAGAACGCTGAGCAGCAGCTGAACGCCCTCGGCCTCGATCTGGATATCCGGATCGAAGAGCGCAAGGACGATATCTACACCGAGGGCTATGTCATCCAGACAGACCCGTCCAGCGGTACGCCGCTCACCAGCGGCCAGACCGTCACGCTCACCGTCTCGCTCGGCCCGGATATCGAGCTGATCGAGGTTCCGACGCTCGTCGGCGAGGACGTGGACAAGGCGCTGCAGATGATCACGGACGCCGGTCTGCAGAACGGCAGCATCCGCAGCGACGACAGCGATCTGCCCAAGGGCACGGTCACGTTCCAGTCGATCGACGGCGGCCAGATGGTCAAAAAGGATACCGTCATCAACCTGCGTGTGTCCAAGGGGCCGCAGGAGGCCGAAACGCCGGTCGTGACGAATCTCACGCAGGATCAGGCCGTTTTGCAGGGCGATACCGTCACGCTCTCCATTTCCGCCTATTCCGCCGACGACGGGACGCTCCGCTACGCCTGGTACATGAGCGCCGACGGCAGCTATGAAAACGCCGCGCTCGTCTCGCGCAGCAGGGAAGGGAACACCACCTGCGAGGCCGATACCTCCGTCCCCGGCACGTATTACTATTTCTGCGTCGTGGAGAATTCTCTCGGCGACGATACGAAGACCACCAAGTCCAACATGATCGAGGTCGTCGTGCAGGAGAAGACCGTGGAGAAGACCATCACGGTCACGCTCCCGGACAAGAGCGGCCTGTACGAGCTCACCGTCTACGTGGACGGCGTGCTGCAGTACGGCCCATCCTCCGTGTCGATCACGGACGACCGCGCCATGATCGTCGAAGTGACTGTCAGAGGCAAGGGCACGCTTCCAGTCGATGTTTATCTTGACGGCGCGCTCTACGATTCGCAGCTGATCCTGTTTGAGTAAGCGCATGGAAGAATATCGCATCATCAAAGCCCTGAGCGGCTTCTATTATGTACAGACAGAGGACGGCGTCGTCGAGTGCCGCGCCAGAGGCCGCTTCCGGCGGCAGGATCAGTCGCCGCTCGTCGGAGACTTTGTCCGCATCACGCGGCAGGCAGACAAGGGCGTTCTGGAGGAGCTTCTGCCCCGGAAAAACGCCTTCATCCGCCCGGCGGTCGCCAACATCGACCAGCTCGTCGTGCTGGCCTCCTGCGCCATCCCGGTGACGGAACCGTTTCTGATCGACCGCGTCCTCGCCATCGCCCAGCTGCAGAGCGTCCCGGCCCTCGTCGTCGTCAACAAGGACGATCTGGCCCCGGCGCAGCCGCTCGCGGAGATCTACCGCAGAGCGGGCGTCCCCGTGCTCGTCACGAGCGCGGAAACGGGCGAGGGGATCGACGCCCTGCGCGATGCGCTCGCGGGAAAGCTCTCCTGCCTGACCGGCAACTCCGGCGTCGGCAAATCGAGCCTTCTCAACCGCGCCTGCCCGCAGCTCAGTCTCCCTGTCGGCGAGGTCTCGGAAAAGCTCGGCCGCGGCCGCCACACGACGCGCCACATTGAGCTCTACAGCCTCGGAAACGACACCTTTGTCGCCGACACCCCCGGCTTCTCCGCGTTCGACACCGAGCGCATGGAGCTGGTGCATAAGGAGCAGCTGCAGTACGCCTTCCCGGAATTCGCCCCGTATCTCGGCCATTGCCAGTTTCCCGACTGCGCCCACCGCAAAGAACCCGGCTGCGCTGTCCGCAGGGCCCTCGCCGAGGGAAGGATCGGCCAGACCCGCTACGACAGCTACGAACGCCTGTACGAGCTGGCCAGCCAGCTCAAAGAATGGGAACTCAAATAAAAACCGCGCACCCGGACGCATCATACGTCCGGGTGCGCGGCATCTAAAGGCTCCCCTTGGGCTCAAGGGGAGCTGTCAGCGAAGCTGACTGAGGGGATTCGAATGCAGCAAATTACGGAGCACTTTGAAATATGCTGCATATCCCCTTCGTCATTTTCTTCGAAAATGCCACCTCCCCTTATCGTGCAGGGCACGACAAGGGGAGGCTTTGGTGCGGTCATATCAAAAGCTCACCCGTTCTGCGCTTTCTCTCCCGCCTTTGCCTTCTTGATATACCGGTAAATGCTTGCCTGCGAACAGGACAGCTTTTTGACCGTGAACTGCACCGCGCCGCGCAGCTCGAACATGCCCTGTTCGTGCAGCTGGGCGATGATCCGGGTGCGCTCAGCCTGCGTCAGGCGGTCGAGCGGCACGTCGACGGACCTTGTGACCGTCTCGAACAGCTCCTCCATGAGGCTGTTCATATCCGACTGGAAATGCTCCGCCGGGACGCTTGCCGCGTGCTGCGGCTGCATGGGCTGCTTGGCCGGCGCGTCGACAGGGAAGTAGTGGTGGTGGACAAAATCGTCCGGATGGATGAGCTTCAGAATGGCGTCGCTGATCTCGTGGAACCGGCTGTCGTCAAAATTGATGCACAGAAGCCCCACCAGCTTGCCGTTATCCTTGATGAACATGGTGCTCGACCGGATGGTCTTTCCGTTTGCGAGCTGGCCGGTGTAATTCAGGTTATAGTCGCTCGTCTCATACTGCTTCTGCATGATCATGCGCAGCGCCGCGTTCGTGATCGGCGCGCCGACGCTGCGGCCGCTGATGGAGCCGTTGGCGATGGCGGCCACGCGGCTGGTTTCCGGCAGGATCTCATGCAGCACGACCTCGTAATCCGGGCCGAGCGTCGCGCCGAGGTATTCGACCAACACGGTATACTGCCGAAGCATCTGTTCCGTCATGGGGTGTCCTCCTTATGAAACGTCTCTTGTTTCTCATACTAGCACAGTTTTTTCGCGAAAGCAACGAAATCGGGCCATTTTTCTCGCAATATTTTCTCATTGCGAGAAAATATTTTTTAACATACGAAAAACACGACTCAAAATTGTGCATAACGCACAATTTTAAGTTTTTATTATGCTGGTTTACAGTAATTATATTGACAACCGGATTTCAAAATGATAAACTCTTATCATAATGAGGAGGTGAGGACAGTTTATGAAAACCGTCATTTCTACTGAAAAGGCCCCCGCGGCCATCGGCCCGTATTCGCAGGGCATTCAGGCAGGCAGCCTGATCATCACGTCCGGCCAGCTGCCCATCGACCCGGCGACCGGCGCGTTCCCCGCGACCATCGAGGAGCAGACTCGTCAGTCCCTTGAAAACTGCAAGGCAGTTCTCGCGGCGGCAGGCGCGGCCATGGAAAACGTCATCAAGACGACCGTTTTCCTCAGCGACATGAACAACTTTGCGGCCATGAACGGCGTATACGCCACGTTCTTCGAGGGCGCATGCCCCGCGCGCAGCGCAGTTGAGGTCGCCCGTCTTCCGAAAGACGCGCTCGTCGAGATCGAGTGCATCGCCGTGCTGTAAGCAGAGCAAAGAATCCGTAAATTGATACTGTCCGCCAGGCGCCGGCAGAAAAGCCTGTCTGCGACGACCGGGGTATCTCCAAAACAATCGGCGTAAAACGCCAATACTAATGGAGGTCAGTATTATGAGTCACGAATATCCGCTGAATGTCCCCGCACCCCATCACTTTACCTTTGCCGTCCGCGACATTCCCGACGTTACCGTCGAGCAGCGCGAGCGCGTCCTGAAGGCCACCCATTACAACGAGTTTGCATTCCCCGCCGGCATGCTGACGGTCGATATGCTCTCCGACTCCGGCACCACCGCCATGACCAACCACCAGTGGGCTTCCCTGTTCCTGGGCGACGAGGCGTATGGCCGCAACACCGGCTACTATGTCCTGCTCGACACCTTCCGCGACATCTTTGAGCGCGGCGGCGAAAAGAACTGGAAAAAGATCCTCGACCTCGTCCGCACCGACTGCCGCGACGTCGAGACCATGATGGAAAAGGTCTACCTGCCCGAATACGAGGGAGGCCTCTTTAACGGCGGCGCAGCCCAGATGGAGCGCCCCAACACCTTCATCATCCAGCAGGGCCGTGCGGCGGAATCCGTGCTGATGGAGATTGTCAAGAAGATCCTCGCTGCCCGCCATCCGGGCAAGGTCTTCACCATCCCCTCCAACGGCCACTTCGACACCACCGAGGGCAACATCAAGCAGATGGGCTCCATCCCCAGAAACCTCTATCATAAGGAGCTTCTGTACCAGGTACCCGAAGGCGGCAAGTATGAGAAGAACCCGTTCAAGGGCAACATGGACATCGAAAAGCTCGAGCAGCTCATCACCGCTGTCGGCCCCGAGAATGTCCCGCTGGTCTTCACCTGCATCACCAACAACCCCATCTGCGGCCAGCCGGTCTCCATGGGCAACATCCGTGAGATCAACCGCGTCGCGCACAAGTACAACATCCCCCTGATCTTCGACGTTGCACGCTGGGCGGAAAACTGCTACTTCATCAAGATGAACGAAGAGGGCTACGCCGACAAGTCCATCGCCGAGATCGCCACCGAGATGTTCTCCTACTGCGACGGCTTCTGCATGTCCGCGAAGAAGGACGGCCACGCCAACATGGGCGGTATGGTTGCCTTCCGCGATAAGGGCCTGTTCTGGCAGAAATTCTCCGACTTCAACGAGGACGGCACCGTCAAGACCGACGTCGGCGTTCTGCTGAAGGTCAAGCAGATCTCCTGCTACGGCAACGACTCCTACGGCGGCATGTCCGGCCGTGACATCATGGCGCTGGCTGTCGGTATGTACGAGAGCTGCGACTTCAACTACATGCACGAGCGTGTTTCTCAGTGCGAATACCTTGCACAGGGCTTCTACAAGGCAGGCGTCAAGGGCGTCGTCCTTCCCGCCGGCGGCCACGCCGTGTACATCAACATGGATGA
>CAKUEH010000012.1 GCA_934646185.1 uncultured Oscillospiraceae bacterium
GTCGGGAATTCCTCCCCGCTGTAGCGGATTGCGGGTAACAGGGCACCGCTATCTCCCCAAGTAGTGCAGCCTTGCCATGCGTCTCGCCGCTGAGATTTTCAGTCCAGCTTGCTTTCGACGAAATCGACCAGCTCGCCGACGGTCGCGATCTTTTCCTCCAGCTCCAGATCCACGCCGAGCTGCTCTTCCAGATCCATGACCATTTCGACGGTATCCAGCGAATCGACGCCGAGGCTTTCGAACGTGGTGTCGCGGGTGATCTCGTCCGCCGGGATATCGAGCTGCGAGGCCAGATACGCCTGAATCTTCTCAAACATCTTGAATTCCTCCGTTGTTACGGTTTTGCGGTTTCAAATTGCATAAGACTATGATACGAATATTTTCCCGGTTGTCAAGCACAAAAGTGTAAATATTCTGTAATTTCGAATTTCTTTTCTTTCAGTTCAGGAAGTCGCGCAGCTTCTTGCTTCTGGACGGATGGCGCAGCTTGCGCAGCGCCTTGGATTCGATCTGTCGGATGCGCTCGCGCGTGACGTCAAACTCCTTGCCGACCTCTTCGAGCGTGTGCGGCTTGCCGTCGGTCAGACCGAAGCGCATGCGCAGCACCTGCTCCTCGCGCGGGGTCAGCGTGGACAAAACCTCTTCGAGCTGCTCGCGCAGCAGCGTGTAGGTCGCCTCCTCCGACGGCTGCGAGGCCTCGTCGTCCTGGATGAAGTCGCCCAGATGGCTGTCCTCCTCCTCGCCGATCGGCGTTTCGAGGGAGACTGGCTCCTGCGCGATCTTCAGGACCTCCTCGACCTTGCTCTGCTCGATGTGCAGCTCGTCTGCGATCTCCTTCGTCGTCGGCTCGCGGCCGAGCTTCTGCACCATGGAGTGCGACGTGCGCAGCACGCGGTTGATCGTCTCGACCATGTGCACCGGGATGCGGATCGTGCGCGCCTGGTCGGCGATGGCGCGGGTGATGGACTGGCGGATCCACCAGGTCGCGTAGGTGGAGAATTTATAGCCCTTCGTATAGTCGAATTTCTCAACGGCCTTCATAAGGCCCAGATTGCCCTCCTGGATGAGATCGAGCAGCTGCATCCCGCGGCCCACATAGCGCTTCGCGATCGACACGACGAGGCGCAGATTGGCTTCGGACATGCGCTTGCGCGCGTCCTCGTCGCCCTCGGCCATTTTTTTGGCGATCTCCTGCTCTTCCTCAGGCGAGAGGAGCTTGATGCGGCCGATCTCCTTGAGATACATGCGCACAGGGTCGTCCAGCCGGGCGTTTTCCACATCCTCAGGCAGCGCCTCGGGCTCGTCCAGATCCTCGGGCAGACCCTCGTCCTCGATGGCCTGCATTTCGCTGAGCGTGGGATTGTCCATGTCGGCCGAGCCGATGAGATCCAGCACGTCGGAGACGTCGATCTCGATCCCGGCCTGCTCGAGAATGTCATAAAACCGCTCGGTCTGCTCCTGCGTGGCGTCCACGTCGTCGAGCGTTTCGACCAGGTGCTTGGAGGAGACCTTTCCGGTCTTTTTTGCCTCGGTAATCAGCGTTTCGAGCTTTTGCCGGTTTTCCGCCGTGAGATCCATTTTCTGCAGAAGGTCCATTTCCTTTCCCATTGCTTACCCTCCATACTGTTTTGTTGATTTCATCTGTTCGGCCAGCAGCCGCAGACTGTCTTCCGAGCGCGTCAGACTCCGGCCCTCATATTCTTCCTGGATCACGCGCAGATAATCCGCGAACGCTTCATCGGAAACGGGAGACGTGTCCCGGCTCATGATGTAGGACAGATGCGCCATTTCCTCCGGGGAGAGATCCGGCTCGAGCGCGGCGAGTGTTGCGGGCCGCCCGGACTGCACGCGCCGGCGCAGCTCCGTCAGCACCCGGCCGAACAGGTCGACCGAAAATGCCTCCGCCGGGAGCTTTACGCTCGCGATCAGCTCCGGCTCGCGCAGGAGCATACACACAAGACCCTCCTCGGCTGTCGCCGAGCGGAGATTGTCATAGCGGATGGCGCGGGTCTTCGGCGCGCGCTGGCGCGCGATGTCGAGCTCCTGTGCCTCCTGCTTTTTCTGCTCGATGGCGCGGGCTTTGCGGTAGGCCTTTTTCACTTCCAGCTGCATGGCCTCCGGCGTGATGCCGGCGGCCTCGGCCGCGCGGCGGCCGTAGACCTCGCGCTGCACCGCGTTCGGGAACGTGGCGATGAGCGCGGCGGCCTGATTCAGGAATTCCACGCGCTGATCGTCGAGCGTGAGATCATACTTGCGCTTTAAGCTGTCCAGCCGGTATTCGGCCTGATTCTGGCAGGCGTCCAGCAGCACCTCAAAGCGCTGCGCACCGTATTTTTTCAAAAACTCGTCCGGATCCTTCGCGCCCTGCATGCGCAGAACGCGCACCTGAATGCCGGTCTTCTCGAGCATGGGGATGGCGCGGCGCGTGGCGTTCTGCCCGGCCTCGTCGCCGTCGTAGGTCAGGATGACCTGATTGGTGTACTTGGCAAGGATGTTCGCGTGCTCCTCCGTCAGAGACGTGCCGAGCGAGGCGACGGCGCAGTCGAACCCGTACTGGTGCAGGGCGATGGCGTCCATATAGCCCTCGGTCAGGATGATGCGGCCCTGCTTGCTCTTGCGGGCGATGTTGAGCGCAAACAGATTTTTGCGCTTGTTGAAGATGATCGTTTCAGGCGAATTCAGATATTTCGGCGTGGAATCGTCCATCACGCGGCCGCCGAAGCCGATGATGTTGTTCCGGATGTCAATGATGGGGAACATGAGCCGGTTGCGGAACCGGTCGTACACGCCGCCGTTTTTGCCCCGCAGGGCAAGCCCCGCGTCGATCAGCTCGTCGAGCCGATAGCCCTTTTCCTTCATCGCGTCCGTGAGCGACGACCAGGCGTTCGGGCTGAAGCCGAGTCCGAAGCGCTTGACGGTCTCCATGCTGAGCGCCCGCTTTTGTATGTACGCCTGCGCCTCCTTGCCGATGGGGGAGAACAGCTGCTGGCGGAAAAACCGCGCCGCGTCCTTGCACAGCGCCCAGAGCCGCTCCTGCTTCTGGTACTGCGAGTGATAATTCTCGTCCTCCGGGACCTCGAGCCCCGCGCGCTTTGCCAGAAACCGCACCGCGTCGGGATAGTCCAGCCCCTCGATCTGCATGATGAAGTTGATGACACCGCCGCCCGCGTGGCAGCCGAAGCAGTAATAAATGCCCTTGTCCGGTGCGACGGAGAACGACGCCGTTTTTTCCGAGTGGAACGGACAGAGCCCGAAGAGGTTCGAACCCCGGCGCGTCAGGCTCACATATTGCCCCACGACCTCGTCGATGGGATTGCGCTCGGCGAGCGCGTCCAGAAACGGCTGCGGAAACGCCACGGGATCGACCTCCTTTCTTTCCTATGCGGTGGGTTAAATCTGAAACGGTGCACCTCAAAGCCTGCCCTTGTCATGCCCCGCATGATAAGGGGAGGTGGCATTTGCGAAGCAAATGACGGAGGGGATGTGTTGCAGATATCAGAGTGCTCCGTAATTTGCGGCGTTCGAATCCCCTCAGGCGCTGCGCGCCAGTTGTAGGGGCCGATGCCTACATCGGCCCATTGGGAAGTTCTGAATTCGCTGTAGACTACCGTAAAATCGGTGCGTTCTGCCAGGCCGATGCGATGCCCGTAGGCTAGTTTCGAGGCGCAACCGCGCTTTGCGCGGCTCTTAGCGCCGAAGATGGGCATCGGCCCCTACAAAAATCGCGCGCGGCGGCGACTCAGCGTACCTGCCACGTGGCGGGAATAAACAGCTCCGAATACTTATAGACCGCGTAGCGGTCGGTCATGCCGGCGATGTAGTCGCAGACGATGCGCTCCATGCCGTCGAAATCCAGCTGCGGCAGAAAGTCCGGCGGCAGCTTTTCGGGGTTTTTCATGTAATACTCAAACAGCCGGCACAGCATGTCCTTCGCCTTCGATTCCTCGCCCTTGGCGACGGGGTTCGTATAGACGCGGGCAAACATGAACGTGCGCAGCCGGTCCATAGCCTGCGCCACGTCCGGCTGCATGCCGAGCGTGCCGGTCAGCAGCGTGTTTTCGATCATGTTTTCGACCAGCGTGTTGATCCGCTGCGAATGCGAGTGTCCGAGGATCTCCGCGATCTCCGGCGGGATATCCGCCTCGGTCAGGATCCCGGCGCGCATGGCGTCGTCGATGTCGTGGTTGATGTAGGCGATGCGGTCGGACGTGCGCACGATTTGGCCCTCGAGCGTCTCGGGGATAAAGTCTCCCGTGTGGCCGAGGATGCCCATGCGCACCTCGTAGGCCAGGTTCAGCCCCGTGCCGTCGCGCTCGAGCTTGTCCACCACGCGCAGCGACTGCTCGTTGTGGCGGAACGGCCGGTCCAGCATGCTGGACAGCGCCTTTTCTCCCGCGTGGCCGAAGGGCGTGTGGCCCAGATCGTGGCCGTAGGCCGCGGCCTCCGCCAGATCCTGATTGAGCCGCAGCCCGCGGCAGATCGTCCGCGCAATGCGAGCGACCTCGAGCGTGTGGGTCATGCGGGTGCGGTAATGATCGCCCTCGGGGGACAGGAATACCTGCGTCTTGTGCATCAGACGGCGGAAGGATTTGCTGTGGAGAATGCGGTCTGCGTCGCGCTGGTAGCAGGTGCGCACGTCGTTGTCTTCCTCCGGCTTCGGCCTGCCCTTTGTCTCGGCGGCCTTCTGCGCCTGCGGGGATAAAAACTCGTATTCCTCCTGCTCCATCCGTTCGCGCACGGTCATATCCATCCCACCTTACCTTGTCAGAATATCTGCTATTTTTGAATTTCCTGTGGAATTTGCGTGAATTTTCTTTGAATCCTATCGGACTTTCACGCCGCGCAGCTCCGTTCCCGTCCGTTCCGGGCGGAGGCTCCCGGCGGAGAGCTCCCGCAGGGCGAGCGTGAACGCGGCCTCCTCCGGCTCGGGCAGAAGGGCGGTCATGGCGATCTGCGCGCCATAATCCGTGTCCCTGAGCAGCCCGCCGCGCTTTTCTGCCTCCAGCTTCACGCGCTCAAAGAGCGCGTAGGGGCAGTCAAGGCGCAGCACGCTCCACGGGCGCAGCTCGGAAATGCCCGCGTTATCCAGCGCGTCCTTTGCGGCTTTCGTGTACGCGCGGCACAGGCCGCCCGCGCCCAGAAGGATCCCGCCGAAATACCGCGTCACGACGCACAGCACATCCTGCACGCCCTCGCGCTCGAGCACGTTCAAAATCGGCTGACCGGCGGTGCCCTGCGGCTCGCCGTCGTCGCTGTAGCGCTTCTGGCCGGTATGCAGGATATAGGCCCAGCAGTTGTGCCGCGCGTCGTATTCCCGCTTTTTGACGGCCTCCAGCCGCGCCCGTGCCTCGGCCTCCGTCGTGACGGGGACGATCAGGCCCAGAAAGCGGGATTTTTTCTCGATATATTCCGACGCGCCTTCTCCGGCGGGGATCAGAAACTGTTCCATTACGCTTCCTCTATTACATACTGACGCAATCTGCCGTATAAGGTTTCATCCAGGACTGCGTCGATTTGGATCCCACGATCTGCATATTCCGTGGAGAGCACCTGCGCCGTGTCGTGGAGCGCGGCGATCATGCCGCCCTGCTGATACGGAAGCAGCAGCTTTACATGGTGCTTGCCGCGGCCGAGCTGCGTCTCGATGGCCTGCCTGAGCGTGCCCAGCCCATAGCCGTTCGCCGCCGAGATCGCGACCTTATCGCTCCCGCGCGGGATCTCGTCGTCCGGGACGAGATCGCACTTGTTATAGCACTCGAGTACGGGCGTGCCGGGCTTTGCCAGCTCCGCGATCAGGCGGTTCACGACCGCGATATGATCCTCGCGCTCGGGGTCGGCGCTGTCGATGACATGGATGAGCAGATCTGCGTATTCCAGCTCCTCGAGCGTGGCGCGGAACGCCTCGACCAGATGGTGCGGCAGCTTCGCGATAAAGCCGACCGTGTCCGACAGCAGCGCCTGACACGTATCGGAGACGGTCAGCTGCCGCGTCGTGGTGTCGAGCGTGTCGAACAGGCGGTTGTTCGCCGGGATATCAGAGCCCGTGAGCGCGTTCAGAAGCGTCGACTTGCCCGCGTTCGTATAGCCGACGAGCGCCACGACGGGCAGCTCGTTTTTCTGCCGCCTGCGGCGCTGCTCGGCGCGGGTCTTGCGCACGAGCTCGAGATTTTCGCGCAGCTTCTGGATGCGCGAGCGGATGTAGCGCCTGTCGGTCTCCAGCTGCGTTTCGCCGGGGCCTCTTGTGCCGATGCCGCCGCCGAGGCGGCCCATTTCCTCGTTCCAGACCGTGAGCCGGGGCAGGTAATACTGATACTGCGCCAGCTCGACCTGCAGCTTTCCTTCGCGCGTTTTGGCGCGCTGGGCAAAAATATCGAGGATGAGCGCGCTGCGGTCGAGCACGGTCGTTTTTAAAATATCCTCCAGCGTCCGCGTCTGCGAGGGCGTGAGATCATTGTCGAAAATGACCATGTTCGCGCACGTTTCCAGCACGAGCTGCCGGACCTCCTCGGCCTTGCCTTCGCCGATGAACGAGCGGGGGTCGGGGGTATGCTTGTTCTGCAGGACCTTTCCGGCGCATTCGCCGCCTGCGGTATTGAGAAGGGCCTCGAGCTCGTCAAGGGTCGTTTCCGTCGCGGTCTCTTCCTTTGTAAAGCAGTCCGCGTTCAGGCCCACGAGCACGGCCCGGTCGATTGTTTTCTGATTCAGTTCTTCCATCTGTTCCGATCCGTAAGTTTTTTACAAATTGCGACAAGCATGAAAAAAGTCCGCACCGATACGCGGTGCGGACTGTCTTCTTACTTCAGGCCGTATTTCTTGTTGAAACGGTCGACACGTCCACCGGTGTCAACAAGCTTCTGCTTGCCGGTGTAGAACGGGTGACACTTGGAGCAAATTTCAACCTTAATGTCCTTTTTGGTAGAACCAGTCTCAATAACTGCACCACACGCGCATCTGATAGTAGTCTGTTCGTACTTGGGATGGATACCTTCCTTCATGAGTTTCACCTCTCTCATCAGATTTCTGTAAAAAGGCAGACTGCCCTTCCCTTGGTTCAAACGCCTAGATATAGTACCACAGGATGCGCCAGAATGCAAGGATAATTTTCATTTTTTCTTCCGGAACGCAAAAACCGGCCTGCAGCCGCCGGGCTGCAGGCCGAAAAGCTGTTTACTGGAGGTTCCGGTGCCGGCGGAGCATGAAGTAGGTGAGAAAATAGAGGATCGCGCCGAGGACAAGCTCTGCGAGCAGGGACAGGAGCATGGTACCGTGGAAAAACTGGGCGACGGCGTGCGGAGCCTCACTGACGACCCCATTGACGATGACCATGCGGCCGCCTGAAAAGACATTTTGCAGCAGGTGGTTCAGGAGGGAGCTGTCATCTGCAAGGCCTGCAAGCGTGGAGACGCCGAAGATCTGCAGCACGGCCTGAATGACAAAATAGAACACGACGGAAAGAAGCCCCTTATGGTTGGCAAAGCTGTAGCCGATGGACATGGGCGCGTAGAACAGCAGGCAGGTGACAAGCAGGCTGACGAACAGCATCGCAAAGGTCTCCAGCGCAATGGCGATGCCGTTACCGGTGTAATAGCTGCCCAGCTCGCGCAGTCCGGATATAAAGTTGTTATAAACGCCTGCCGACACGCCGCCCTGCCAGATCACGATGGCGAGGGCAAGCAGCTCCGCCGCAAACGTGAACAGGAAAAAGAGCGCGGCGGTGAGCAGCTTCGACCAGAGCAGGCTGTGGACACCGACGGGAAGCGTGAACATGAGATAGCCCTCGTCGGTAAGGAAGTTCTGGTGGAAGCGCTTGATCATCAGAACGGTGGAGAAGACCATCACGCCAAGACCCGCCAGCACATAGACAATGGCGAGCAGGACGCTGACAATATAGAGGACGCGCGTGGGATTCGGCACCTGCTGCAGGATCTGATTTGTGACGCGGGCAAAGACAGCCAGCAGCAAGAGCGCGCCGAACAGCGGCGCCATCAGACGGCCTGTGGCGCGGAACTCGTGTTTGATCAGTTTTCCCAGCATTTGAATACCTCCCGGAACAGGGCGTCGACCGACTGGCCGCGCGTCTCGCGGATCTCCTCGCAGCTCTCGTGCAGCGCGACGTGTCCATGATCGAGGAAAATGACATCATCAAGCACCGGCTCGACATCGGCGATCAGATGCGTACTGATGATGACGGCAGCCTCGGGGTTATAGTTTGAAATAATGGTATGCAGGATATAATCGCGCGTGGCGGGATCGACGCCGCCGATCGGCTCGTCGAGCAGATAGAGCTTCGCTCTGCGGCTCATGGTAAGCACGAGCTGGACCTTTTCCTTCATGCCCTTGGACATCTGACGGACGGACTGGTTGAGATCCAGACCGAGCTGCGAGAGCATCCGTTCGGCGGCTGCGCGGTCAAAATCGGCAAAGAAGTCGCCATAGAAATCAAGCAGCTGGCGCGTCTTCATCCAGGGGCTGAGCGTGATGCGGTCTGGCAGATAGGACACGACGGCGTTGGTCTGCGGTGACGGTGCCTGGCCGCCGATCAGCACTTCTCCGCTGGTGGGCTGCAGCAGCCCCATGGCAAGCTTGATCAGGGTGGATTTTCCGCTGCCGTTTGGCCCAAGCAGGCCGACGATGCGGCCAGGCTCGAGCGTAAGATCGATATGGTCGAGCGCCATGGCCGCGCCATAGCGCTTTTCCAGCGCGCGGCATTCAAAGATCGGCATGTTCCTGTTCCTCCATTTGATCGAATAGATTGTGAATTTCCTGCTTTCCGCAGCCAAGCGCGCGCATGGCCGCGAGATACTGCCGGGTCTGCGCCTCGGCGAGCGAGCGGCGCGCAGCGGCGACGGCGGCTGCATCCTCGGTGACGAACTTGCCGGCGGTGCGCTGCGTGTAGATCAGTCCCGCGCGCTCCAGATCGGCAAAGGCGCGCTGCACGGTATTCGGGTTGACACCGGCATCGGCTGCAAGCTCGCGCACCGATGGAAGCTTGCTCCCGGGCGGATAGACGCCGGAAACGATCTGCTGCTGCAAGCGCGCGACGAGCTGCGTATAGATGGGTTGATCGGCCTGAAATTGCCAGGACATGAAGTCACCTCCTGTGCTGTTGTATTAAGTGATTAACACAGTAGCACAGGAGGCATGATATGTCAAGCGGTTTTTAGAAAATACCGCAATTTTTCATTTTTTCTTCCGGAAAATTCTATACTTCTGTTCCATTCCGGCGCAGCAGCACGTACCCGGCGCGCCAAAGAGCGTATACAGATCTGCAGCGCGGCATTCCATTGCGTAATACGGCAGATCCGGCGGACGCTGCCCCGCATTGACAAGCGCGATGCGCGCTTTCTTTTTTGCCTGCCGCAAAAGCGTCTGTCCCCGCTCGTCAAAGGCAAGCGCACGGACATAGGGCGGCACCTCTGCAAGCTGCCCGGCGTCAATACCGAGATACGCGCACAGCAGCAGCCGCTGGAGTCTTGTGCGCGGATAGCGCTTCGATTTTGCCGCTTCGAGGATGCGCTCGTAATCCGGCTGCGTCTGCACGGCCTTCCAGACCTTTGACCATAGGCCCTCCGAGCCGTGCGCGGCCCGCGCCCAGTCCGTCTGCGTCATGCCGCGCAGCCGCGCGAGCATTGCCCGCTCGCCCTGGAAAAGCGCGTGCGGCACGGCGGCTTCATACGTGCAGACTGCCGGGACGTACCGCCGCCAATCGCCGCCCGACAGGATCAGCCGCCGCACCGCCGTGGCGGACGGGTTCTCCGCGTCCGGCGTGTCCGCGTGATAATCGCCGGGACGCAGGACGGCCAGCGGGCGCATGGGACTGTTCTGCACGAGGATCGCGCGGCAGTATTCGAAGGCCAGAATGTCGTTGGGCTTCATGAGCAGTCGTCCGTCCTGCCCGAGCGCCTCCAGCGCCCGCTGCCGCGCGGCGGCGTAGCTGAGACCGGTCTGCAGATCCGCGTGCAGTGCCTGTTCAAATCCCGGCAGGCGGGAAGCCTCCGCCGCGCGGAGGATCGCGTCTCCGTCTCCGGACTCGCAGCCGAAGCCGAGAAAGCCGCAGCCGAGGCCGGACAAAATGCGCACGCCGCCCACGGCGAAGCCCTCCGCCGACTGAAGCGCGTATGTGACCGGCAGCTCCAGCACGAGGCTGGCCCCCGCCTCCACTGCCGCCCGGGCCCGGACGCATTTGTCAAAGACCGCGGGCTCCCCGCGCTGCACGTAATTTCCGCTCATCAGGCAGACGATGGCCGTCTCCGGCCCCAGCTGCCGCCGGATCAGCTCCAGCTGCCGCGCGTGGCCGAGATGAAAGGGATTGTATTCGCAGATCACGCCGACCGTCCGCATAGGAGAACCTCCGGTAAAAAAATCTTGCAAAGCTCTTGTTTCTGTTTGGATTTTGTTGTATGATGAACAATAGCTATCATATATAGTACCATAGATTACTGAAAAAAGAAATACAGGAGTGAATGGAAGTATGAATATTCTGGTTATCAACGCTGGCAGCTCCAGCCTCAAGTACCAGCTCATGAACCCGGACACCGGCGATGTCACCGCCAAGGGTCTGTGCGAGCGTATCGGTCTGGACGGCCGTCTGACGCACAAGGTCCCCGCAAGCGGCAAGAAGGTGGAAAAGGACATCCCCATGCCCACCCATAAGGAAGCAATCGAGGCGGTCATGGCCATTCTGGTCGATCCGCAGGACGGCGTGATCAAGTCCGTTGACGAGATCGACGCAGTCGGCCATCGCGTCCTGCACGGCGGCGACAAGTTTGTCGAGAGCTGCATCATCGACGAGGCCTGCAAGCAGGCCATCCGCGACTGCATCCCCCTCGGCCCGCTGCACAACCCCGCCAACCTCATGGGCATCGAGGCCTGCGAAAAGGCCATGCCGGGCAAGCCCCAGGTCGCCGTGTTCGACACCGCGTTCCATATGACCATGCCCCCGAAGGCCTACCGCTACGCCATCCCCACCAAGTATTACACCGAGGATCATCTGCGCCGCTACGGCTTCCACGGCACGTCCCACCGCTTCGTGTCCAAGCGTTGCATCGAGCTGATGGGCGGCGTTGAGAACGCGCACCGCGTCATCGTCTGCCATCTGGGCAACGGCTCGTCCCTGTCCGCTGTCAAGGACGGCAAGTGCCAGGATACTTCCATGGGCCTGTCTCCTCTGGCCGGCGTCCCGATGGGCACCCGCGCGGGCGATATCGACACCTGCGTCGCGCAGTTCATCATGAACAAGTACAACATGTCCGCCGACGACTGCCTGACCATGCTCAACAAGAAGTCCGGCGTTCTGGCCCTGTCCGACGGCGTTTCCTCCGACTTCCGCGATCTGGACGCCGCCGCTGAAAAGGGCAACGAGGCCGCGCAGCTGGCGCTCGACAAGTTTGCCTACGAAGTCCGCAAGTACATCGGCGCCTACGCCGCGGCTCTGGGCGGCGTGGACTGCATCGTCTTTACCGCCGGCGTCGGCGAAAACTCCGGCTCCATGCGCGCTTCCATCTGCGACGGTCTGGAATACCTCGGCGTCAAGCTCGACCCGGAGAAGAACAAGCTCCGCGGCGAAGAGGTCGTCATCTCCACGCCCGACTCCAAGGTCACCGTCTGGGTCATCCCGACCAACGAAGAGCTCATGATCGCGCAGGACACCGCCGCGCTGACCAGATAAGCATTTCCCATCTGTGATCAAAACCGCCTCCCGGCACAGGCCGGGAGGCGGTTTTGCGTCAGCGGAAATACTGGATCGCACCGAGGATGGTCAGGTGCAGGGGATAGTAGAGATAGAAGAACCATTTGAGGAATTTGTTGACCCGCGCGTTTTTTCCGCGCTGGCCGTTGTAGCGTGCGAGCAGCGGCAGCGACAGCGCCACGGCCATCTGCAAAATGCCGTAGAGCTTGTCGAGCGCGAAGAAATACACGACCGCGTAGATCGCCACAAAAAACAGCATCCACCGGCCCTGCGCTTTCAGATCGCCGCGGTTCGTGCCGAATGCCAGCACGCACAGGCTCGCGATGCAGCTCCAGTCGCTCGGAAAGCTGACCAGGCAGATGAGCATGACCAGAAGCGTCTTCTGCAGCTGGGTAAAGCGTTCGCTGTTCGCCACGCGCAGCATCACAAGACCCCACGCGAGCGGCCACATGACGCTCGTCTGGTTCAGGATGCTCCCGAAATAGAACGGGATGAACGAGCGGGCGTCCACAAAGTCATTGGACGCGAAAATATATGCGAAATGCGAAATGACGGCGAACAGGAACAGGCGGAAGGTGTATTTGCTGACGTTTCGCGTGTGGTAATAGCCCTCGGCGAGAAAAAAGCACATGATGGGGCAGGTCAGACGGCCGATGATGTGCATCACGACCGGCAGCGCCCCGCTCGAATAGCCGGGGAAGAGCAGCCATGCGATATGGTCGATCGTCATGGCGAAAATCGCGATCAGCTTCAGCTGATTGGCATCCAGCGTCTTTTTCAAATTCCGTTCTCCGATCGAAAAAAGCCCGGCGCGCCGGGCTTTTTGTATTTCTGTTACTGTTCCTTCATCAGCTTGCGGCGGGCCAGGTTGATGGTGCCCTCCTGCATGGAGCTGATCCACTGCAGGCTCCGGCCGCAGCCGTTGGCCACGCAGGAGTCCGCGTCGTCCGCGATGGAGCAGGCGATCTCCGTGCGCTCGGCGATGAGCTTGTCAAAGCCGTAGAGCAGACTGCCGCCGCCCGTGAGGACGATGCCGTTCTGCGCGATGTCGGCCACCAGCTCCGGCGAGGAATGCTCCAGAACGGTAAGGACTTCGTCGACGATCTGCCGCGCCGGGCGCTTGAACGCCTCGAGCGTTTCCGCCGACGAGATCGTCACCTCGTTCGGCAGGCCTGTCTTCGCGTCGCGGCCCTTGACGAGCATCGTGAGCTCCTGCGGGCGCGGGTAGACGCAGCCGATGGTGATCTTGACCTCCTCAGCCGTGTTCAGGCCGATGAGCATGCCGTAGCGCTTGCGCATATAGGCCGCGACCGCCTCGTCGAACGTGTCGCCCGCGACCTTGATGGACGAGGACGTCGCGATGCCGTTCAGACTCAGGACGGCGATGTCCGTCGTGCCGCCGCCGATGTCGACGACCATATGGCCCTCCGGCCCGGAGATCGCCAGCTTCGCGCCGAGCGCGGCGGCGAACGGCTCTTCGATCAGATACACGCGGCGTGCGCCGGCCTCCATGGCGGCCTGAATGACCGCGCGCTCTTCGACCTCGGTGATGCCGGACGGAACGGAGACGATGACACGGGGCTTGACGAGCGTGAATTTGTTGATCTTTTTGAGAAACTGCTCCAGCATTTTCTCCGTCATTTCATAGTCGGTGATGACGCCGTCGCGCAGCGGGCGCACGGCGACGATGTTGCCCGGCGTGCGGCCGAGCATGTTGCGCGCGGCCGCGCCGACCTGCAGCACCTTGCCGGTGTTCTTGTCCACCGCCACGACCGACGGCTCGCGCAGGACGATGCCGCGGCCCTCCACATAGCAGAGCACGTTCGCCGTGCCAAGGTCGATGCCGATATCACGAATCAGTTTCATAGCTTTGTTATCCTTCAGTCTTGTTTTCTCGGCGCGGCAAACGCCGCGTAAACAACGTCCGACGCGCCTGCCTGCAGCAGCGTGCGGCTGCACTCTGCCAGCGTTGCGCCGGTCGTTACAATGTCGTCGATGATGAGAACGCGCTTTCCCGCAAAGCGCTCGGGCTTTTCGGCCCGGTACGCGCCGGAGACGTTTGCCCGCCGCTGTTCGGCACCTGCGAGCGTGGACTGCGCGGGCGGATCCTTGATCTTCCGCAGCGTCTGCACGGGTTCCAGTCCGAGCCGGGTCCCGATCTCGCGGCACAGAAGCACCGACTGGTCATAGCCGCGCCTGCGCTTTCTTGCGCGGCTGACCGGCGCCCAGGTGAGCACGTCGTATGTTTCCGCGAGCTTATCGCGGATCGTGTGGGCCATCCATGCGCCGTAGGTCTGCGCGTAAAACGCCGTCCCGCCGAATTTGAAGCGCAGGAACGACTCGCGCAGCTTCCCCTCGTAGAAAAAGCTGACCACGCCGCCGCTCGTAAAGCGCACGGAGGGCGCCGCACCGTCAAACTCCGGGAGCGTGTCCATGCAGCGCGGGCACACCGGGCCCTTTGCCGTCAGGAGTCTGCCGCAGACGACGCATTTCGGCGGGTAGAGCAGATCAAGCAGCCACGAAAGAACGCTCATGCCTTGCCCTCCAGCCGGAGCTTGAGACCGGAATAGCGCCGCTGGCGGCGGTCGTTGCGCGTCATGGCGGCGACGGTCTCCTCATTGCCGACGATGATCAGCAGCTCTCGCGCACGGGTGATGGCGGTATACAGAACGCTGCGCGTCAGGAGCATCTGCGGCCCGCCGCAGAGCGACAGGATGACCGCGCGGTATTCGCTGCCCTGGCTTTTATGGACGGTCATGGCATAGGCCGGCTCCAGCTCGGAGAGCATGTCGAAGGCGTATTCCGCCGTCCGGTCGTCAAACTGGACGGTCATGGTCTCGTCCTGAAAGCTGATGTCCGTGACGGTGCCGATATCGCCGTTGAAAATGCCCGTTCCCGCGCCGAGTCCGTCGGCCCGTTTCCACATTATATCATAGTTATTCCGGATTTGCATTACCCGATCGCCGGTCCGGAAGGAAAAATCTCCATGTTTTTTTTCTTTTTTGCCCTCCGCGGGCGGATTGAGCACGGCCTGCAGCGCAAGATTCAGGGCCTTTGTGCCCGTCTCGTGCTTGCGGCTGGGGCTGAGCACCTGAATGTCGGACGGCTGGATGCCCATGTTTTTCGGCAGCCGCGTCCGGCACAGCTCCTGTATGGTCGTCACGGCGGCGGCAGGGTCGCGGCGGCGCAGGAAGAAAAAGTCTCGGTCGGTCGCCGTGAGCACGGGGAGCTCTCCCTGATTGACCGCGTGGGCGTTCATGACGATGAGGCTCCTTCGTGCCTGCCGGAAGATCTCGGTCAGGCGGACGGTCTGCACCACGCCGCTGCGGATGAGGTCGGAAAAGACGTTTCCCGCGCCGACCGGCGGCAGCTGATCCGGGTCGCCGACCAGAAGCAGGCGGCAGCCGGGCTTCAGTGCCTTCAGAAGCGACGCCATGAGCTGCAAGTCTACCATGGATGTCTCGTCCACAATCATCGCGTCGCAGGAAAGCGGCGCGTCCTCGTCGTGGAAAAAGGCCATCCGGCCCGTCGCCTCGTCAAACTGCGCCTCTAAAAGCCGGTGGATGGTCGAGGCCTCGCGGCCCGTGACCTCGGAAAGCCTTTTCGCGGCCCGGCCTGTCGGCGCGGCCAGCTGCGTCTTGAGCTTCAGCGCGTCAAACAGCCGCAGAATGCCGGACATGACCGTCGTCTTGCCCGTGCCGGGGCCGCCCGTCACGATCAGGAGCTGCCGGGAGGCCGCCGCGCGGATGGCGCTGCGCTGCTCCGGCGCGTAGTCGATGCCCTGCCGGGCCTCGATCTCCGCGACCAGATCGTCGATCCGTCCGGGCTCTGGGTATTCGCCGTCCGCCATGGATAGAATTCTCCGGCAGACATACGTCTCCGCCTCGTAAAGCTCCGGCAGATAGCAGGCCGTGAGCCCTGCGACCGGGCTCAGCTCCATCCGTCCCTGCTCCTGCAGGCGGAGCATGCCGGCGTCGATCGTCTCGCCGTCCAGCTCGAGCAGCGCGCACGTCGCCGCGCGCAGCTTGTCCTGCGGGATAAACGTGTGGCCCGCGCCGAGATTGTAGGATAATTCAAATAAAATGCCAGCCTCCACGCGCCGCTCGTCGTCGGCGCTGACGCCGAGGGCGATGGCAAAGGCGTCGACCTGCGAGAAATCCGCGCGGTAATAGCCGTCGGTCAGCAGATACGGGTCGTCGCGCAGCGCTTCCTGCGCAAGCTCGCCGTAGGCGCGGTAGAGCCGCACGGCAAGCTGGGCCGGCAGGTGATAAATGGTCAGAAATTCAATGAGACGCCGGATGCCGGACTGCCGCTGGAAGCTCTCGGACATCTCCTGCGCTTTTTTTTCGCTGATGCCGGGGATCTGCGTCAGCTGCATGGGATCCTGCTCCAGCACGTTCAGACTCTGCTCGCCGAAGCGGGCGACGATCTTCTCCGCCATTTTCGGCCCGATGCCCTTGACGGCGCGGGAGGACAAAAACGCCAGGATCTCGCTCACCGTCTCCGGCATGAGGCGCTCTAAAAACTCGGCCTCAAACTGCTGGCCGAACGACTGGTGGCGCGTCCAGCGGCCGACAATGGCAAGCCGCTCGCCCACGACGCACATGGGGATGGTGCCGACGACGGTGACGCTTTCCCCCTGCTCCGTGCGGACCTTCAGTACACAGTAGCCGTTTTCCGGATTCTGATAAATGACCGCCAGAACGGTCCCCTGTATCATTTGCGATTCCTGTTCCATGCTTCTTACTCCCGACATGCCGCGCAGGGGCGGTATTCCACGCAGGCATACTGCGCGGCCAGACGCTTTGCCAGCGCCGCGGTCTCCGGCGGCTCTTCTCCGCCCGCCAGGATCAGCCGCCCGCCCGAAAGGCCGCTCTCGCGCGACCAGACAAACGCCCGCACCTGCCGCTCGAGCTGCGGCTCGGACGCGGACAGGCGGTAGACGGTGACGGCCTCGCGCCTCTGCGGCAGGACGCACCAGCCCAGAAGCGCCCATACAATGAAAAGCAGCCCGGCAGACGCCAGCACCGCGCATACGATCATCCAGATCATCCCGCATCCCTCCGCGCTATTCTATGCGGCGGGACGCAGATCTGTGTTTATTTTACTATAAAACCGGCACGTTTTCCATAGCATTTACAAAAAAAGCGCCCGGCAAAACACCGGACGCGCGGGATAAGCTCACACCGGCAGGAAGGAGAACGCCCAGGTCAGCACCGGCGCAAAGAGCACGGCGGGCAGCAGATCGGCGGTCTTGATCTTTGTGAGGTGGAGCATGTTGAGCCCGATGGCGAGGATCATCACCGAGCCGCAGCACGTGATCTCCGCGATGGCTGCGTCGGACAGCAGCGGCGCGATGACGTGCGCCAGAAGGGCAAGCAGACCCTGATACACGAACAGGGGCACAGAGGAAAACAGCACGCCCAGCCCCAGCGAGACCGACAGCATGCACGACGAAATGCCGTCGAGCAGGGATTTTGTGAACAGCAGCTCATGGTCCTGCTTCAGACCCGCGTTGAAGCTGCCGAGGATCGCCATGGCCCCCACGCAGAACAGCAGCGAAGCCGTCACGAAGCCCTCGGCGATGGGGGTGCTTTTCCCGCCGCGCTGAAACCGGCGCTCAAGTCTGCTGCCGAGACGCTCGATGCGGCCGTCGAGATCCAAAAGCGTCCCCACGGCGGTGCCGAGCACCATCGAGACGATCAGAACGAGCGTGTTTTCGCCCTTCAGCATCCCGCTGACGCCGATGTAGATCACGCACAGCGCGATGGCGGTCATGATCGCGTTTGTGATTTTCTCCGGTATGCCCTTTTTCGCCAGCAGCCCGACGGAGCCTCCGGCAAGGATGGCCAGCGCGTTGACAAGAACCCCAAGCATGGATACGGCCTCTCTTCTGAAAAAATATCGTATCGTATCGTACCACACCTGCGGCGAAGAAGAAAGAGATTTTTCGCAAAGTGGAGGAAAAACGCGAAAAAAGAGGGAAAATTCCGGTCGAATCAGGGACGATCTTCCAAAAAAGGTAGAAATCCAGAGCAAAATGTAGTATAATCGATCTATCTTGATTGACAGCGCCCGCTTTTCGCGGGCGATTGGGAGTGCATATGAGACTACGCAGAACAAAGCGAATGCCCGCCGCGGCGAAGCGGAAGCTGCGCGCGAAGCGGCTTGCGCAGGCGAAGCGGTTTTTGCGCGAGCATACCTGGGGCGTGATGATCACGGTCCTGATCCTGATCGCGCTGATCCTGTTCGTCTGCGTGATCGCCGGGGCCTCGCCCAAAGCGCCTGCCGAGCCGGAGACGGCGCAGGATGAGACGCCGCGCTACGAGTCGGGCTTTATCTGCGCCATCACGACGCAGGTGCCGTATTACACCGAGGAGCTCTCCGAGGCCGGGACGGTCGCGCGCGGCATGCAGATCACGTATTCGACCGACAAGTCTGTCGAGCGCGACGGCGTGCGGTATTACCTGACCTATTTCTCCACGCTCGACTGCGGCTACGTCTCCGAGGAAAACCTGACGCAGGATCCGGACGCCGTGATCGCCGAGAAGACCGTCTATGTCCGCACGCCGCAGAATCTGCGCCCGGACAAGGACTCGCTCGAGCTCGGGACGCTGGTCGAAAAGGGGACGGAGCTGCAGGTTCTGAGCTACGAGGGCACGACGAACGGCGTCGTCGATCTGTATCGGGTGTCCTATCAGGGCCAGACGGGCTACATCAGCGGCCAGTACGTCTCGACGGTGCAGGAGGAGGCCAACGATGTATACGACCGCTTCGGCGTCTACGCCATCCACGCCGGACGCGGCGACAAATGGGGCGGCGGCGACGCGGAGAGCCTCGATTATTTCCCCCGCACCAAGGCCAATTTCGCAGACAACAAAATGCCGAACCCCTGCTACGCCATTTATCTCACCTGCGACCCGGCGATCTTAAAGGACATCGACAAGTACCTCGAATACGCAAAGTCCACGAAGATCAACGCCTTTGTCGTCAACATCATGGACGGCACGTCCATCGGCTACGATTCGCCGGTGTACGAGGAATATTCCCCCACGGCGTACCAGTATGCCAATAATACCGTCGCGGAATATCAGGAGGTCATCCGGAAGATCAAGGACGCGGGCTTCTATGCCATCGGCCGTCTGACCACGTTCAACGACTCCTTCTTCTGCCAGGATCACCCGGAATACGCCATTGCCGACGGCTCCGGCGAGCCGCTGTACGTCGCGGCCAGCTACTGGCCGAGCGCGTTCTGCCGCTACGTGTGGGAGTATAAGGTCGCGCTGGCCATCGACGCGGTCGAGACCATGGGCTTCGACGAGATCCAGTTCGACTACGTCCGCTTCCCGGACAACACCGACCAATACGAAGCCTCGGGCGATATCGACTTCCGCAACGAATACGGCGAGACGAAGGCGCAGGCCATCCAGCGCTTTCTGATGTACGCCACAGATATTCTGCACGAATACGGTGTGTACGTCGGCGCGGACGTCTTCGGCGAGACGAGCGGCAACTATGTCACGGCCTACGGCCAGTACTGGCCTGCCATCAGCAACGTCGTCGACGTGATCTCCGGCATGCCGTATCCCGACCATTTTGCCCGCAACGGCACGTACCGCCCGTGGGAGCATCCGTATGAGACGCTGCTCGACTGGGCCGAATCCGCTGCCAAGCGGCAGGCCGAAACGCCCACGCCCGCGCTCGACCGCACGTGGATCCAGGCCTACAACGCCATCCAGCCGCCCTATAACGAATACAGCGTGCAGGAGATCGGCGACGAGATCCGCGCGCTGAAGGAGGAGGGCCTGAACGGCGGCTTCATGGCCTGGAACGCCACCTGCAGCCTCGCCAAGCTCGAAGAGCTGCGCCCACTGTACGAGGCGCTGGAATAGGCAGAGTGCCAGATACATACACACAAATAAAGGCCCCCCTTGTGCCCAAGGGGAGCCTTTTGTTGACATTTTTCGATTCGTTTGGTAAAATAATACCGGCGCTGCCGATAAGCGGCAAGCGGTTAGTTCCCCTGACGTATGACAGGGGGCGCTTCTTGTCCCCTGATCTTCGGAAAGGGGGACTGCACAATGAGTACATCCGAAGTTTTACAGCTTTGCCTCGTGATCATTGGCATTTGTAGTTTGTTCGTTCAGATATACAAAAAGAAGTAACCGCCCTAGCCTCCCAAGCTAACGGTTACCTCTTTTTGACTTAACCGCCAGGGAGCTAACCGTTTGCCGGCAGCGCCCTTGCTATGTTTATTATACCAGACGGATCCGATTTGTCAAGCGCCGTCCTCCCGGGGGTTGGGAGGGCGGAAAATTTTTATGGGGATGCAACCTGCGCGGATTTTTTGCGTATAGACAGAGGAAGCGCACGGGGCGGGGGAGCGCGCGCCACAATATCTTGTGGCGGGTGTTACGTCTACCTCGCAACATGGGGCGAAAGGGGCTGAAATGCTTGGAAAAACAGACATTTTCGTAAAAATTGGTTGCAATTTTTAATTTTTATGGTAAACTGATTACATAAAAATCTGCGGCTGCAACAGGCCGCAAATTGAAAGAGGTGCACTTATGAAGCGTACATTTGGAAGATTCATGAGCCTGCTGCTGGTCCTCGCCATGGTGTTGGCGATGGTTCCGGCGGCGCTGGCTGCATATGAGGTGTACAGTGTGGCGCCCGGCGCGACGATCGATCTGTCGAGCGCGGCGACCACGGCGGAAGACGTCTCAGACCTCACCTGGACGTGCAGCGATCAGAATAAAACATATTTGAAGACAGTAGATGGGGCCACTGGAAAAGGCCACCAGCTTGTGGAAGGCGTCAGAGCCAGCTCGTCGTACTTCACCGTCACGGCTACCGGCAAGAAGGGCGGCTATCAGACCACGATCGACACCTTCACGGTCTACGTGCAGGATGCGTACAGCCTGACGCTCACGCAGAGCGACGCCAACAATGCGTACAACTCGTCGACCTCGCTTTACGAGGGCGACACGCGGACGCTCACGGCGACGGTCTCGGTCAGCGGTGCACAGAATTGGAACCAGGATAAGGTGCAGGTCGTGTTTGAAAGCGACACCGATCATGCGGGATTCGACCCTATCAAAGATGCGGGGGGAAAACTAACTGGAAAACGAACGCGTACAAAGACCGTAGCGCTGAGCGCCACAACAAGCTCGAGCGGTTATACGACCTACACGGCGACAACGACGCTGACAGCTGTCGATGCCGGCTACGCGAGAGTTACGGCGAAGGTACAGTATAAGAATAAAGACAACCAGTGGGTGGATTCCACGTCGACATACGCGAAGGATAAGTATATCCTGTTCAACATCTCGGGCAAGACCGCGATCAAGGTGAACCTCCCGGACAATCAGACGAATTACGATCTGATCGTCGGCGGCACGAATCCTACGACCGGTACGCTCACTCCGACCGTGACCGGCGTCACCGGCGAGGATGCCAAGCTGATGTATGTCTATGACAGCACGAATATTTACGTGGACACCACCACGGGAACGGGCGCGACGATCCGCCCTGTCTCGGCCTGTGCTGCTACGAAGATCTATATCTGCCTGCAAAAGAGCAACAAGAATCTGACCTATGCGCAGATCGATCAGACGAATCCGTCCGGAACAACAACGGCAGATAAGGTAAAAATCGTCGGCGATTACAAGGTCTGCACGGTCAGCGTCCGGGATTCCGGCATGTCCGTCACGGCGATGGACGTTGTGAACACGAATTTGTCGCAGCAGAGCCAGCTTGTGGAGAAGACGCTCTTCTTCGGCCTGCAGGATCCGTATAAGTACAATGCAAGCAATGGCTATGCGATCAATATGTCCAGTGGTACGGCGATCACTACTACTTCGATCATTAACAGCATTACCCTCGAAGCGCGCATCACGGCGCCCGCGGCGCTGCTTGCGTCCGACAAGCAGAAAGAGCTGGAGGAGGCTTACAGCCGCATCCGCTGGTCGACCAAGAACCCCGAGATCGTTACGGTCACGGGCAACGGCGAGACGGCGACGCTGACGCCGAAGAAGGCGGGCAGCGCGCAGATCACCGCGACGGTCGACAACAATGTGACCGCGACCTATTCGGTCGAGGTCTATCAGGGCCGCGCGTATGTCGTGACCACCAAGCCGAGCCTCGGCACCACGATCGGCAAGGCGAGCAACAGCGTTCTGGAAGAGCGCTTTGCACAGACCAAGGCGGTCGTCGAAGTCCAGACCAACATGTATGCCGGCTACAAGTCCACCGTGGAGCTGCCGGTCAAGAACGTCAAGATCAACAAAGACGGCAGCACCGTCACGTTCGATTATGACATCAACGGTCTGAAGAGCAGCAATCACGAGTTCTATTACGACAGGGCAAACCCGAACCCTAAGAAAGATGATAAGGGTAGAGTGGTGCCTACATATACGAGCAGTCCGTATACTCTTTCCGATATCTCTCTGGACAGAGAGCCCGCAAACGCATCGTATAAGCTGACCGACACGTTTGCCAATCTGGTCACGGAGGCCAGCACGGACAACAGCGCCTTTACGGCTGACTCTTTCGTCTGGTACATGAGCAGCGACCAGTCCAGCAGCGGCGATACCGTGATCTACCGCGATAAGGGCGCAAGCGGCAAAAAGAGCCATACGTCTACGCTGACGAACCTGAAGCAGTACATCACCGGCACCGGCACATATGTCTTCCGCTGCCGCGTGACGGCCGGGTCTTCCTCGGTCGATACCCGCACGGCCATTATCAACGTCACCGGTGAGAACCACATCAACATCGTCTTCAACCCGACGACGGCCAAGGCCGGCGACACCTTCACCATCACCGGCACGCCGCAGGACTATGTCAACGGCACGCTGACGAACGTGACCGGCAAGACCTACACGGTCACCTGGACATCGAGCGACGAGAACATCGTCAAGCTCTCCAGCAAAACCAGCACCAGCAGCAGCCCCTCCGTCACCGCAACGGCCAAGGCGGGCGGCACGGTCACCATCAAGGCTGAGGCCACCGTCGGCGCAAAGAAATACGCCGCCGAAAAGACCTTCACCGTCACCGTTCCCACCGCCGATACCGTCCGTCTGACGCTCGGCGAGAACGACAGCTATGTCCTGCTCGACGGCAGCAAGATCGCCGCGGCGGTCAAGGATGCGTGCAAGACCACGCCCAGCACCTTCACCTTCAAGTCCCCGGCCAACGGCACGCTCTACACGACGAGCTCCCTGTCCAACACCGTCGGTACCTCGACCAAGTATTCCGCCAGCGAGGTCAGCAAGATGGCCTACCGCCCGACGCGTACCTCCGGCACGCACGAGATCGAATACGCCGCCTATGACGGCAGCGCCCAGATCGCGACCGGCAAGATCCTCGTCATGACCAGCGCGAACACCGTCGAGTACCACATCGCGGCCAACGAGAAGCAGCAGATGGTCGTCACCGACTTCCAGTCTGTCTACGGCTCCGGCCTGAGCACCGTGACCTTCGGCTCGAACACCGATATCCGCGGCGGCCTGTACAAGGGCAGCACGACCAGCTCCGGCAAGGTCGGCAGCGAGTCCTACAGCGTCTCGAGCGGCACGAATCTGCTGAAGAACGTCTACTTCATCGCGGGCACCACCGTGTCGAAGTATTCCGTCACCATCCCCTTCACGGCGACCGGCTCGTCCGGCACGGTGAGCGGCCAGCTCGTGGTCTATGTCAACGACACCCACACGCTGAACTCCACCGGCGCAACGTTCCGCTCCATGGGCATCGCGACGGAGCTCGCGCCCGATAACGCCACCGGCAGCACCTATATCACCATCGACCGCGTCGTCGGCGGCAAGCTCTATTCCAGCTACACCAGCATCAAGAGCTGCACCGCGCTGACCAGCAAGGATCTCGGCAGCACGAAGTTCTACTTCACCGGCTCCAACAGCCTCGACAACCTCTATGTCCTGCCGCTGGCCGACAGCAAGAGCGTCGACATCACCTACACCATCGACGGCAGCACGAAGGGCACGCTGACCTTCAAGGTCAACCAGCAGACGTCCTCCAACCAGTTCACCGACGTGACAGGCAACTTTAATTGGGCAGCCAACTCCGTTGACTTCATGTTCATGAACGGCATCATCAATGGCAACAGCACCAAGAACCCGAAGATCTTTGGGCCGCGCGCCAAGATGACCCGCGCCATGCTCGTCACGGTCCTCTACCGCGCGGCAGGCGAGCCCACCGTCGCCGGTATCACCAACAAGTTTACCGACAACAAGCAGGGCAAGTATTACTACAACGCGGTCCTCTGGGCCTCCAGCCTCGGCATTGTCAACGGCGCGACCGCCACGACCTTTGACCCGGACGGCAACATCACCCGTGAGCAGATCGCGGCCATCCTGTACCGCTACGCGGGCAGCCCGACCGTGACCGGTTCTCTGAGCGGCTATGCCGACCAGACGCAGGTCAGCTCCTTCGCCGTCACGGCGATGCAGTGGGCCGTCGGCAGCGGCATCATCACCGGCACGCCCAACGGCGGCAAGACCTACCTCACCGCGAAGGGCAACGCCACCCGCGCCCAGGTCGCCGTCATGCTCCACCGCTTCCTGACGTTCGACTGATCCCCAATTAAACCAACCCCGCCCCCGGCTCACGCCGGGGGCGGGGTTTTGTATATATGCGGGATTTTCACGGCTTTCGCAGGGGCGGACGACTCTGTCCACGCAGCAGGCAGCTGCAAATTTGTGCAGCACTCTGTAGGGGCCGATGCCCACATCGGCCCACGCAGACCGCGCCGATTTTTCGGCAATCTTCGGCGAATTCGAAACTGCCAAAAGGGCCGATGTGGGCATCGGCCCCTACACGGGCGGCGTTTTTGTACCGCTCTTGAAAATCAGGCGTTTTGACACGCTGAAGGGGGCCGACAGACTCTGTCGGCCCCCTATGAGGATGCTGTTTGTAATTTACCGCACCAGCTCTGCTTCCTCGTTTTTGCCGAGGCGGCGGAGCATGGTTTTTTTGACGGCGCGGAAGATGTTCTGGTAGCCCGTGCAGCGGCACAGGTGGCCGGAGAGGAGCTTGCGCAGCTCATCGTCCGTGTATTCCTTGCCGGAATTGACGATCTCGGTCGCCGTCAGGATGAAGCCGGGGATGCAGAAGCCGCACTGGATGGACGTCTCGTCCATGAAGGCCTTCTGGACATCCGAAAGCGTGCCGTCGGGGTTCATGAGCCCCTCGAGCGTGAGGATATGCTTGCCCTCGGCCCAGACGGCCAGATACAGGCAGGTGTTGATCGCCTCGCCGTCGATGAGCGCGGTGCATGCGCCGCATTCGCCGACCTCGCAGCCCTTTTTCACGGACGTGAGCCGGAAATCATTGCGGAGCATGTCCGTCAGACTCGCGCGGACGTCGACGATCTTCTCTACGTCTTTTCCGTTGATGTTGCATTTGACAAGCGCGTATTGTGCCATCAGATCTCACCTCCGCAGCGTTTGACAGACTCAATGAGCGCGCGTTTGGCCATTTCCACGGCGATGTGCTTGCGGAAGGCCTTGCTGGCACGCCAGGAATCACGGGGATTGATGTCCTCGAGAACGGCCCTGGAGAACGCCTCGATGTTTTCCATCGTGACGGGCTGGCCGTTTACGACGGCCTCGGCGCTCGGGGCGCGCATGGGCACGGGGCCCGCGACGCCGTAGGCGATGCGCACGCGGTCGAACGTCTTCTTGTCCTCGGACAGCCGCACGTTGACGGAGCAGCCGGTCGTGGCGATCTCCATGGCGTTGCGCATGCCGTATTTGATGTAGAAGCCCTTCGTGTTTTCCCACGAGGCCTTCGGGATCAGGATCGCGGTCTGGATCTCGCCCTCGGCGACGTTGATGTCGACCGTACCGGCCTTGATGTAGAAGTCCTTGATGGGCAGATAGCGCTTGCCGTTCACGCCGGTCAGCTCGACGATGGCTTCCCATGCGTGGAGCGTCGAGGCGGAGTCCGCGGAGGTCACGCCGTTGCAGGTGTTGCCGCCGATGGTGCCGGCGTTGCGGATCTGCGGGCCGCCGACCATGTCGACGGCTTCGCCCAGCACGTTGATCTTCTCGATGATGATGGGATTGTGCGTGATGTGGGAGAAGGTCGTGAGCGAGCCGATGCGGATGTTCTCCTGCTCGTCCATGCACACGCCGCGCATGGAGTCGATCTTCTGGATGGAGATGAGCTCCTTGCCCGCGCGGCGGCCTTCGCGCATCTGAACGAGCACGTCCGTGCCGCCCGCGATGACCTGCGCCTCGGGATGCTCCAGCCGGAGCTTCACGGCTTCTTCTACGCTGTACGCTTCATAGAGCGCTTTCATATCATACATAGTCTGTTCCCTCCCTCAGTCCTGAATCAGACCCGCTTCGGTGAATTTGGCGAAGAGGACGTGCGGCGTGATCGGCGCCTGGTTGATGGCGACGCCGGTCGCGTGATAAATGGCGTTGCGGATGGCGGGAGCCGGGGAGCAGGCGGGCGGCTCGCCCAGCGCCTTGGTGCCGAACGCGGAGGTCGGCTCGTAGTTTTCCACAAACTCCGCCTCGAGATTCGGATGATCCATGAAGGTCGAGAGCTTGTAGTCGAGCAGGTTGTTGTTGAGGGGCCGTCCGGTCTTCTCATCGAACAGCAGCTGCTCGGACAGGCCGTAGCCGATACCCATGGACATGCCGCCGTGTACCTGCGCCTCGGCGAGCGCGGGGTTGATGAGCTTGCCGCAGTCGTGGACGTTCACGATGTTCAGCAGCTTGACTTTGCACATCGGGATATCGACCTCGACCTCGGCGAACGTGCAGCCGAAGGAATAGGCGTTGTTGCGGATGGTATAGGTCGATTCCGCCGTCAGATGCTCGGAATGGACCGGGTTATACTGCGCGGTCATGGACAGCTCGGACAGGCTCATCAGCACGCGGCCGTCGGTGACGCGGACGATGTTGGAGTCGATGATGTCCATATTGTAGGTCGCCTGCCGCGTGACCTCGCAGGCGTATTCGAGGATCTTCCGCTTCAGCAGTTCGGACGTCTGCCGGATGGAGAAGCCCGCGGTGAAGGTCTGACGGGAGGCGTAGGCGCCGAGGCCCGTCGGGGTCACGTCGGTGTCCTGACAGGACAGAACATGTACTTTCTTGTAATCGGACAGGCCAAGGATCTCCGCGCACATCTGCGCGTAGGCCGTGTCCGCGCCCTGGCCGATCTCGGTCTCGCCGACCTGCAGATTGACCGTGCCGTCGAGATTCAGCTGCAGACGGCAGGAGGAGGTCTCCAGCGAGATGGGGAAGACGGCGGTATTGTACCAGAAGGTCGCAAGGCCGATGCCGCGGCGGATGGGGCCGGTCTGGTTGGCGTAGGCCTTGCGCTTTTTCTCATAACCGATGGCCTTCATGCCCTTTTCCATACACTGCCGGTAGGAGTCCTCGTAGAGCTCGTTCTTCGAGAAGCCGTCGACGTAGCCGGGCTTCATCAGGTTCTGCCAGCGGTAAGCCAGAGGCGTCATGCCGACGGCCTCCGCGCACTGCTCCGCGTGGGACTCGTCCGCGAACGACGCCTGCGGCATGCCGTAGCCGCGCATGGCGCCTGCCGCCGGGCGGTTGGTGAAGACGGTGTAGGCGTCGCCCTCAAAGTTGGGGCAGGGATAGTGCTGGTTAAAAGAGCCGAGCGCCTTTGCCACGATCGAATGGCCGTGGGAGGCGTAGGAGCCCTGATTGGAGAAGCACTCGACCTTCCTGGCGGCGATGGTGCCGTCCCTGCGCAGCCACGAGATGATGTGCGTGCGGATGGCATGGCGGACGCGGTTGGAGACGAAGGTCTCCTCGCGCGAGCAGTCGAGCTTGACGCAGCGGCCGCCGACCTGCGTGCAGCACCATGCGCACAGCGGCTCGTACAGACCGTCCTGCTTGTTGCCGAAGCCGCCGCCGATGTACGGCTTGATCACGCGGATATCGCCCCACGGACGGCCAAGGGCCTGTCCGACGATGCGGCGCACGATATGCGGGATCTGCGTGGAGCTGGTCACGACCAGACGGCCGTTTTCCGCGTAGCAGAAGCAGCCGTGGTTTTCAATGTGGCAGTGCTGCACGGTGGGCGTTTCGTACCAACCCTCGACTTTGATAAGGCCGGGCTCCTTGATCGCCTCGGCGTAATTGCCCGCCGCGGCGGTCGTATGCTTGAGAATGTTGTTGGGGAAGGCCTCGTGCAGCTGCGGCGCGCCGGGCTCCATGGCCTTCTGCACGTCCAGCACGAACGGCAGCTCTTCGTATTCGACCTCGATGGCGCGCACGGCCTGCATGGCCGCGACCTCATCCTCCGCAATGACGGCGCAGACATCGTCGCCGTAATAGCGCACGTGCCGGTTCAGCAGATGCCGGTCGGCAATGTCCTGATGGGACGGATCCATCGACCACGGATGGCCGGCCGTGGGGAACGGGATGTCCGGCACGTCGAAGCAGGTCAGGATCTTGACAACGCCGGGGATCTTCTCGGCCTTGCTGATGTCGACCGACTTGACGAAGCCATGCGCAATGGTCGAATGCTTGACTCTGACGAGCAGCGCATCCTTCGGGGCCAGATCATCATAGTATTTTGTCCGGCCGGTCGCCTTGTCAAAGGCGTCGACACGAACCTCGCTCTTGCCTACGATGTTCATTCGGTTACCTCCATTTTGCTGGGTGATGGACGAAAGCCGCCTGTTTTCATGCGGTTTCCGCCAGTTCTCCACTTTGATTTGTTTCTATTGTAGCATATTGCATTTTCAAGAGAAAGCAAAAGCATTATCCTACTTTCTGAATAACGAATTTTTTCGCGAATGTCGAAAAAGCCGCATGATTCTTGCGCAAATATGCAAAAATAGCTATACTGTTTTGTAGAAAATCACAAGGAGCATACAAATATGGCTGATTATTCTGCGCTTCGCGCCGGCTGTCTTGTCATGGCGGCCGGGAATGCCTCCCGCTTCGGGGAAAACAAGCTGACCGCGCGCTTTGACGGACAGAGCCTGTTTTCGCTTGCGCTCGCGGCGATCCCGGAAGGGCTCTTTGCCCGCGTCACGGTCGTCTCGCAGTATCCGCCGCTTCTGGAAGAGGCCGCGCGCGCGGGCTTTGATGCGATCCTGAATGACCGCCCGGAGGACGGCATCAGCCGCACCATCCGTCTCGGTACGCAGGCGATGGCGGACTGCGCCGGGATCTTATACATGGTCGCCGACCAGCCGCTGCTGCGAGCCGGGACGGTGCGGCGCGTCGTGGACGCCTGGCGGGAGCGCCCGGAGTGCATCGCCGCGGCCGCGCACAGCGGAAACCGCGGCAATCCGTGCCTGTTCCCGGCGCGGTTCTTCCCGGAGCTTTGCGCGCTGGAGGCAGACCGGGGCGGCTCGTCCGTCATCCGGCGGCACGAGGACGCGCTGCTGCTCGTCGAGGCGGGGGAGCGCGAGCTGTTCGACTGCGACACGAAGCAGGCGCTGGAGATTTTGAAGGGGAACGCATAGGAACCTCTGCGGAAGCGGCCATGGTTGCAAAACGGGCGCGTTTGTGGTAAATTGAGAGAAACTGAACGCGAGAGGTGATCGTATGAAGCGGCTGCTGCTTCTGCTGGCATGCCTGCTGGCGCTCTGCACGGGCGTTTGCGCGGCGGAGCCCATTATTTCCGAAATGAAAACAGACTGCACCCTGACCGGCAGCGGTTCCTGCCAGGTCACGCAGAGCTTTACGCTGGAGATCAGCGGCGCGCAGACGCAGCTGCGCTTTCCGCTCAGCCCGGGCGCGAAAAAGGCCTCCGTCGCGGGCTACGACGCGCAGAAGCAGACCGACGGCGACTGCCCCGTGCTCGTGCTGACCGACGCGAACGGCTTTACCGGGTCGCGCTCATTCACGGTCATGTACACGATCTCGGGACTTGCCAGCGAGGCCGACGGCGTGCAGACGCTCACGCTTCCGCTCATGAGCGCGAAATGGGGCTATCCCATCTCCAAATACGTCTTTACCGTCACCATGCCCAAGCCGTTTGAGCGCTATCCGGCCTTTACGAGCGGGTATTACGGCGATGTGATCTCAGACTATATCGATCTGGATGTCGCCGAATCGCGCATCACGGGCGTGATCGCGACGGGGCTGAAGGATCATGAATCGCTGGAAATGACGCTCACGCTGGACAAGGCCTATTTCTCCGGCGCGTATACCGCGCTCTCGTTCAGCTGGGTGGGCATGGCGTTTATCCTGCTGTTTCTTGCGCTGGCCTTCGGCTACTGGCTCTCGGCGCTGCGCAGCGCGCCGGTGCGCGCATCGTCGCGCATGCTGCCGCCGGACGCCGCGCTGCCGTGCGATATGCCGTTTCTGCTGGCGGGCGGGCCGATCCAGTTCAATATGCTGGTCTGCCATTGGGCCAGCCTCGGGTACTTAACGATCTTCTGCGGCAAAAACGCGCGCGTGGCGCTGCGCTGCCGCGTCGACATGGGCAATGAGCGCCGCCCGGCGGAGATCCGGCTGTTCCGGATGCTCTTTTCGCAGGGCGACGTGGTCGAGGGCGCAAGCCTTCTGTACAAGCGCACGGCGGAAAAGGCCGACGAGGTGCTGCGGCGCTACTGGACAAAGCGGCTGTATCAGAGATCCAGCGGAAATCCGTTCATCATGCGCGCGCTCGGCCTTCTGGCCGGCGCGCTGGCCGCGGCGGAGGCGGCGAGCCCGCTGCTTCCGTCAGGCTTTGTGCGCTGGCTGCTGCTGGTCGTGATCTTTGTGCTCGGCGGCGTGCTGTCCGGCGTGATCCAGTATGCGCCCTCGGCGTATTATCAGGGAAAGCGGCCGATGGTGGTGCTGGCGGCGCTGTGCGCGATCGCGCTTCTGGTGCTGGCGCAGCTCGGCGAGGGTGTGCTGGCAGTGCTGCTGGTGGTCGTCTGCGAGGTGCTGATCGGCGTTCTGACGCTCCACGGCGGCAGACGCACGGCCTTCGGCGACGAGATCGTCGCGCAGGCGCTGGGCTACCGCAAATTCCTCCGGCGCGTCACGCAGAGTCAGCTGCAAGCCCGGATCGCGCAGGACAGCCAGTATTTTTACCGGATCCTGCCCTATGCCGAGGCGATGGGCCTCGGCGGGAGCCTTGCGCGGACGCTCGGCAATATAGAGCTGGAGCAGTGCGACTGGTATCAGGAGGCCAAGCCCCTGCCGCGCATGGCGGCAGGCTTCTATTCCAGCCTGCGCGAAGCGCTCGCCCTGCTGGAGCTGTCGATCCGGAAATAAAAACAGGAGATACAATACAAGCCACGCCGCAGCGCTTGCTGCGGCGTGGCTTTTGCCGGTCGTGTTTACTTCTTGACGAAGGACAGGCAGTCGGTGCACTGATCAACTGTCGGGTCGCATTCATGCGTGCCGATGCAGACCTTATCGAGGGTACAGTAATCCTCGCAGCCGCAGTGGTTGTTGCACTGGGTGACATGGCACTCGATCGCGTGGTTGGCCTTTTCGTTTGCAAAGCTCATACAAAACATCCTCCTTTTTAAGGTACGGACTTAGTATGTGCGCAAACGGGCGCTTCATGCTGGAAATTTTTTTATCTTCGGCCGCCAAAGCCGCCCCGGCCTCCGCCAAAGCCGCCGCGGCTGCCGCCGCCGGGTCTCGGGTCGCCGCCGAAGCCGCCCGGTCTGGGGCCTCCGCCGAATCCGCCGGGACGCGGGCCGGGTCTGGGGCCGGGCCCCGGGCCGGGGCCGTGATGGTGATGGTGGTTCGAGAACAGCGAGCCCAAGAACAGGCCCGACCAGAACCCGCCGCCTCCGCCGCTCCCGCCGCCTCTGCGGCCGGAGCCGAAGATGGCCTTGATGATCCAGAAAATGACCAGAATCGTGATAATCGTACCGATCATGCTTTTCCTCCTGACACGTCCGGTGTCCTGTGCGGGCACGTAATCCTCGTTCGCGGTTCCGTTCAGGCTGGTTTTGCACCAGCTGTACAGATCCTCGTACATCGTGTCTGCCGCGTCGTCCGCGTCGCCGTCCAGAATGGCGGCAAAGCCGTCCTGGAAGATCGACGCCAGCTTGCTGTCGGTGTAGTCTGCGACATACGCGCCTGTCGTCACATACCACTGCTCCGCGCCCGTATCGATGGCGAAGAGCATGTCATACTCGCTCAGGCCCATCGAATCGAACGCGCTGTTCGTATAGTCTTCGATCGTCCTGCCACCGGTGCTGTCCGTCGTCAGAATGGCGATGCGGCTGCCGGTCTTGCTGTAGATCTTTTTGTTGTGATCCTGAATGGCGGTTTCTCCGCTGCGGGTGAACAGTCCCGCGTCGTCGCGGATATATTTGTCGGAGATCGTCTCGTCCGCCGCCGTATTGGAGACTGTCTGCGCCGTCTGCTCTTCGGCGGGCATCTGGGCGACGGTCTGCTCCTGCGCGGCCGTCTGGGCCGCGGGTTCGGGCGCCGGTTCGCTTTTAAGAACCGGGGACAGCCCGATAAAGAGCGCCGCGGCGATCATCAGCACCGTGAAGACGACGGCAACGCCCGTTTTCTGAAAGAATTTCATGCCTGCTCCTTTTTAAAGTATCAGCTGCGCGGCTGCAGGAGCTTCTGCTTCAGCTCGCCCTCCAGCCGGCGAAGCTCTGCCTCGGCCTCCTGCCGCTTTTTCGCGCCGTCGGTCTGGATCTGCAGCACCTCGTCGAGCGTGGAGATTAGCTGCTCGTTGGTGTGCTTGAGCGTTTCCATGTCGACGATGCCGCGCTCGGATTCCTTCGCCGTCTCGACGGAGGCCATGTGCAGCATATCGGCGTTTTTCTGCAGCAGCGCGTTCGTCATGTCCGTGACCTGCCGCTGGGCCTCCATGGCGCGGCGGGAATTCTCGATGCCGAGCGTCAGCACCATCTGGTTTTTCCACAGCGGGATGGTGTTGAGCACGGAGGTCTGGATCTTTTCGACGAGCGCGGTGTCGTTGTTCTGGATCATACGGATCTGCGGCGCGGTCTGCAGCGAGATCATGCGCGTAAGCTCCAGATCGTGGAGCTTCTTTTCAAACCGGACGCATTTGTTCTCAAAGTCGTTGGCCGCCTGCGCATCCTCGGGCAGGTTCGACGCCTCGGCCTTTTCCCGCAGCTCGCGCAGCGTGGTATTGCGGGCCTCGGCCAGCTTCTGCTTGCCGGCCAGGATATACATGGTCAGCTCCTTGAAGTATTGGAGGTTCCGCTCGTACATCTGGTCCATCACGGCCACGTCCTTCATGAGCGTGACCTTGTGCTTTTCCAGCTCCCCGGAGATGCGGTCGACGTTGACCTCCGCCGTCGCGAAGCGGCTCTTCATCTCCTCGGCGTTGATCTTTGCCTTGCGGAACAGACCCGCGATGCCCTTCTTCTCCGGCTCGTCCATTGTCTTGAGCTCAACGAGAAGACCCGAGAGCATCGTGCCGATCTCGCCGAGATCGCCGGTCTTGACCTTGGCCAGCGCCGTGTCGGAAAAATCTGCGATATTCTTCTGCGCGGACGCGCCGTATTCGAGGATCTGCTGTGCGTTTTCCAGATCGATCTGTTTGGAAAATGCCAGAACCGCCTGCTGCTCCTGCTCGGAGAGCGCGGAAAGATCCGGGCCAGCCTCCGGCGCGGCCTGCGCCTTTGTGATGAGATCGTCTTCCTTTTTGACCTCCGGCTGCGGCTGCGCGTTCAGATCCGGCGTCAGGGTGAGCTGGGGGATGTACTCGTCCATCGTTTGTTCCTCCTGTATCTGTAAATAATCCGGTTATGCAAAATCCTTCTTGTTCGTCAGTCCCTCGCTGGCCATCATCTGCTCCATCACGCGGATATCGGCGGTGATGTCGACGACGTCGGCCTCAAACAGCGCGTCGAGCTGCCGCTGGAAGGCAACGATGACCTTGTCGAGCAGATCCTCAATCTTCTGCATGCCCTCGGTGATGTTCTCCGTTTTGACGCTCTGGTTCTGGAGCGTGACATACTGCTCCATGAGCTTGATCGTGGTCGGCAGATAGTAGTTGAGGAACTGCCGGATCTGGCTGAGCTTCTCCGGGTGCTGCCGCACGCAGTCGAAGATCTGGGCCGTCAGGCGCTCGATGAGGTCGATCTGGGCGCTCATGCGCTCGTCGGGGATCTCGTCGTTCATTCGCCGGATATCGGCGATGGCGCGCTTGCCCTGATAGATGACCGACTGCAGCTCGGGCGGGAGCTTTTCCCCGGACTCCGGCTGCGGCTCGGGCTGTTTTTCCTCCTGCTTCGGCTGGGGCTGCTCAGGCTCGGCGGCCTTCGTCGGCTCCTCCGTCTTTTTCCCGCGCATCACGATGCGCAGGATCGCGTACACGATCAGCGACACGACCGCGCAGGAGACGATGCCCCGGAAGCTGTCCAGCTTTTTCGCGTACAGCAGCCACACCGCGCCGATGGCGTAGATCGGAAGCGCGGAGCGCTTCTTTTTCGCATTCTGTTTCTCTTTCTGTTCGTCCATGGTAGTCCTTCCTTCGCAAAGCGAAGCATTTTTCTGGATATTCTCTCAAAATAATAGTAGTACAAACGCGGCAGAAAGTCAACTGTCAGACCGGATTGACACCGGCTGCGGCACACAGTATAATAATGAGGCGGAGGCCGCGAGGGCCTCCGCAGCGGCAAGAGCCGGCTGCGCGGGAGAAGCTGCGGAAGCATCCTGCCCGGCCCGTTCCCGCATATCCATACCTATGCCGGCGGCCAAGCGGCGGTGCGCGGCTTTATTTTATGTATTGGAGGCATTTCCTATGATCCGTGTATCCCCCTCGATCCTGGCAGCAGATTTTGCAAATCTGGAGCGTGAGATCGATACGATCAAGCAGGCGGGCGCCGAGTATGTACATATTGACGTTATGGACGGTCTGTTTGTTCCCAATATTTCGATCGGCCTGCCCGTTTTATCCTGCATCCGCAAGGTGACGGATCTGACGCTCGACGTACATCTGATGATCGACCGGCCCGTGCGCTATGCCGAGCGCTTCTGCCAGGCCGGCGCGGACATCGTGACCGTCCATGTCGAGGCCGACACGCAGGAAAACACGCTTGAGGCCCTCCGTATCATCCGCGCCTGCGGCAAAAAGCCCGCGATCTGCGTCAAGCCCAAAACGCCGGCGGAGGCTGTGCTGCCGTTTATCGGCCTTGTCGACCTGATCCTGGTCATGACGGTCGAGCCGGGCTTCGGCGGCCAGAGCTTCATGGCCGATATGATGCCCAAGGTGCAGGCCATCCGCGCGTATATTGATGAACAGAATCCCGGCTGCGAGCTGGAGGTCGACGGCGGCGTCAACGCGCAGACCGCGAAAGTCTGCACCGCGGCAGGCGCCAACGTCCTCGTCGCCGGCAGCGCATTCTTCAAAGCCGAAGACAAGGCCGCGTTTGTGCAGGCGGTAAAATAAGCGCAGCGCCTGAGGGGATTCGAACCTCGCGAATTTCGGCGCACTCTGAAATTTGCGGCAAATCCCCTCCGTCATTTGCTTCGCAAATGCCACCTCCCCTTATCGTGCAGGGCACGACAAGGGGAGGCTTTGGGGCTGCGGCAAAGCCGTACTGCCCAGCAAATTTTGAACGTAAAGCGTTTTTACCGCAGATATGAAATCGCAACTGCGCATAAATTCGGTGTACCGTAACAGGCGGCGCGTACCATAGCGCCCGTAGGGTGAGGATGGGTGTTCGCAGCGGCTATCAATCAGGTGCTTGCCTGAATCGTACCCGCAGGATGCACCAACTCGTACCCAGTGCCCCCTTTTCTCCCCATTCTTTTCCGGCAAGGCGGAAAAGAATGGGCCGCCGGAGGCATGACCAGCCTGCAAACCGGCAAAATCTCATTCTGTTTTGTCGCAGCCTCCCTGCCGGGGGCTGCTTTTTCTATGCCTTATGCCCGCCGATCTGTTCGTTTCGCTGGCGGGCGGTCGCGCCGTCGCGGAGGCTCATGCCCTTCAGAATGGCGTTCTTCCCGTATTTTTCGCGGATGGACAGCAGCGCGCCCTGCATGCGGCGCTCGCGCTCGCGCGCGGCCTGTTCGGCCTCGCGCCGGGCGGCAAGGGCCGTCTCATCAGCGAACAGGTCGAGCTGGACGTATTCCGTCTCCGGCTGCGCGTCCTGCTCCCGCTGCACGCGGTTCGCCACGACATACATCAGCCGCACGAGCAGCCCGCGGTCCACGATCCGGTCAAACAGCGCCGTCAGCGCCTCCAGAATTTCTCTGGACGACGCGGTCGGCGCCTGAAGATTCTCCGAGCCGTGCGCGGCTTTCGGCACGCGCCGCCCGTAACGGTCGGTCGTGACCGGGCCGCGGTACGGCGGGCAGGCGGGATCCGTCAGGCTCTCGCGGTCATAACCGACGGTCAGGACGAGCTGACCGGTCACGAGTCCCTGCCGCGTCAGCTCCAGCGCCAGCGCGTCCGCCATCTCCCGCGCCACGAGCCGGGCCTTTTCAAACACATACGGGCATTGCAGCACCTGCCCGGAGCTGATGCTGTGCGCCTGCGGCCGGTAGGCCTTGATATCCGCGAGCGTACACGGCTCCACGCCCCATGCGTGGTCGATCAGCAGCTCCGCGTTCACGCCGAACATGCGGTACAGCAGCTCCTCATTGTAAAATTCATCCGGCTTTCCGAGCGAGCAGCGGGCGATATCGCCCATCGTGAACAGCCCCTTTGCCTCGAGCCTTTGCGCGATCCCGCGTCCGACGCGCCAGAAATCCGTCAGCGGCCGGTGCGCCCAGAGCGTTTCGCGGTAGCTGCGCTCGGTGAGGGCGGCGATGCGCACGCCGTTTTCGTCCGGCTCCACGTGCTTGGCCCCGATGTCCATGGCGACCTTTGCCAGATACAGATTCGTGCCGATTCCGGCGGTCGCGGTGATGCCGGTCGTGCGCAGCACGTCCAGAATGACCGTCCGCGCCAGCTCCCGCGGCGTCTGGCCGTAGGTGCGCAGATACGGCGCGGCGTCGATGAAGACCTCGTCGATGGAGTAGACGTGAATATCCTCCGGCGCGAAATATTTGAGGTAGATCTGATAGATCTGCGCGGAGATCTGCATGTATGCTGCCATCTGCGGCGGCGCGGTGATGAAGGAGAGCGCCAGCTCCGGGTGCGCGGCAAGCTCGTCCGCGTCGGTGCTTTCGCCGCGCAGCTGCCGGCCCGGCGCGCGCTCCCGCCGCACGGCGTTTATCTGTTCGACGCGCTGCAGCACCTCGAACAGCCGCGCCCGGCCCGCGATGCCGTATGCCTTTAAAGACGGCGAGACGGCCAGACAGATCGTCTTCTCCGTCCGCGCCGCATCCGCCACGACGAGATTTGTTTTTAACGGATCCAGCCCCCGCGCCGCGCATTCCACCGACGCATAAAAGGATTTCAGATCGATCGCCAGATACACCCGCCCCGCCTCCTGTCATGTTCTGCTCTTATCATACCACCCGGTGAGGAAAGAATGCAAGCATTATTAGAAAATTTGTTCGAATATATAAAAACAGAAAAACATGGAGGCAGTTGGTACGAAAATATATGAGCAGCAATACAATGCCATTCAAAAACAGACTGGCTTATGCTATGATACGATTGTGCTCAAAATGACAGCAGGACAAGCAGATCGGAACGAAGAGCAAGGAGTAAACTATATGGAAAAACTTGAACTATACATCCCCAAGCTGGAAGATCTGTGGTTTTATCAACAGATGACGTCTGATCCGGAAACAATGTCCTACAACGCTGGCTGGAATGTTGACTACGCGGGATACCATCGGGACACCGGCTGCATTGATCATCCGGATGAGGTGCTGCCTGACTGGTACGATAGATGGATCGGAAATGAGCCGGATTGCTTCTATGCTTATATCAAACGCAGTCTGGATGGCGCATGGATCGGTGATGTGAACTTCCACTATACCCCGGAAAAGGACTGGTGGGATATGGGCATCGTGATGTACGCCCCCTTCCGCGGCAAGGGCTATGCCGTTCCTGCGCTGAGACTGCTGCTGGATCATGCGTTCCGTGTCTGCGGTATTTCCAGAATCCATAACGACTTCGAGGCCGCACGAAACGAAATTGCCGCATGGGAAACCCATCGCAAAGCAGGCTTCAAGGAATTGGGCGTGGAAAATGGTTTTCTCCACATGATGATCACCAGAGAAGATTATCTGGGTGCAGTACAAAACGAAACGTAATGTGTTTTTTGAAACCGGCTAGGTTTTCGCGCGGAAGCGTGCTATACTGGTCACAGAAAAGGGAGGAGTGTGCTTATGTCTATTTTATCGCAGCTTAACAGTCCGGCGATGTACGCCATCTGCGGCGGCATTGTCGCGTTCGTGGCGCTCATCTGCATCGTGTTCCTTGTCCGCGCATGGAGGGCCGGGCTTGCGCTCGGCATGGATCCGGTCAAATTAAAGCGCGTGGTCGTTTCCAGCGCGACGTTTTCGGCGCTGCCGAGCGTCGGCATTCTGCTGGGCGTTATCGCGCTGTCCGGCAGCCTCGGCACGCCGTGGCCGTGGCTGAGATTGTCCGTCATCGGCGCGCTCCACTATGAGACGCAGGTGGCGCAGGCGGCGGCCGAGCAGGTCGGCATGAAGAGCCTGTCCGCCGCCGAAATGACCCCGCAGGGCTTTGCGACCATCGCCCTTCTCATGAGCCTCTGCATCATCTGGGGTATCGTCCTGTCTATCTTCTTCAATAAGCGGTATACGAAAAAGCTCTCGTCCGGCTCCGGCAGCGGCAAGGGTGCGGCGGGCTTCGGCGATCTTGCCATGACGGCGATGTTCATCGGCCTTGTCAGCGCGTACATCGGCAGCTATCTCGGCGGCTTTATTTCCTCGAACGGCCTGTTCACCTTCTCCGGGGACTGGACGCCACTGCTGGTCGCGGCGGTGTCAGCGGGCGTGATGGCGCTGTTTGTGTATCTGGCGGAGAAAAAGCACGTCACATGGGTCGAAAATTTCTCGATCGCGGGCAGCATGCTCGCGGGCATGGCGGCCGCCGTGCTGGTCGGACTGCTGTAAGGAGGGCGGATACATGGAACAGAAACAGAAGGACGCCCTCTGGGCGCAGTACAGCAAACAGACGCATGTGCTTGGCCGCGTATTGAGTATCCTGACCGTCGCGCTGCTGCTCGGCGCGCCGTTCGTCATCGGCGGGCTGCTCGGCGCGTATCCCGACCTGGGCGCGACGGCGCGGGGCTTTTTGTCCGTCGGCCTCGTGTGGACGGTCAGCAGCGTCGCGGAATTTCTGATCTACACGCCGATGCTCGGCGCGGGCGGCGGCTATCTCGCGTTCATCACCGGCAATCTCATCAACATGAAGATCCCCTGCGCGGTGAACGCCCGCGATCTGGCGGGCGTCAAGACCGGCACGGCGGAAAACGAGATCGTCTCCACGCTCTCGATTGCCGCATCGTCGCTTGTGACGATCGTCATTCTGGCGCTCGGCGTGCTGGCTCTGCAGCCGCTGCAGCCGGTTTTGCAGAGTCCCGCGCTGCAGCCCGCGTTCGCAAACGTCGTCCCGGCGCTCTTCGGCGCGATGGCGTATCAGTATTACCGGAAGAATATCGTTGTGGCGATCGCGCCGCTGGCTGTGATGAGCGTGCTGTTCACGCTCGTGCCGGGGCTCATTTCGTCTACCAGCTTTATGATCATCCCCTCCGGTGCGCTGGCCATCGGCATTGCGTATACGATCTATAAAAAGAAAAAGACCGACAAGGAGGCGCAGGCATGAGATATCTGCTGCTGATCCCGGGCGTTCTGGTGCTGCTGGTGCTCATTGCGGTCGTCCGGACGCTGCTCAGTCCGAAAAAAACGTCGGATTACAGGCCGCAGGAGGACGAACAGGAAGCGCTGCGGCTGGCCCAAAAGCTGTCCGCCATGATCCAGGTCGACACGACCTCTCACACGGGCGGCGACGATCCGGAAACATTCCGCGCGTTCCATAAAACGCTCGCGGAGCTGTTCCCGCTGGTCTTCTCGAAGCTGGAAAAGACCGAGATCGACGGCAATCTGCTCTTTTACTGGAAGGGCCGGTCCTCGGAAAAGCCGATCCTGCTCATGAGCCATCAGGACGTCGTTCCGGCGGAGGGGGAGTGGCTCCATGCGCCGTTCTCCGGCGATATCGCGGACGGCAAGGTCTGGGGGCGCGGCGCTTCGGACACGAAATGCTCCGTCATGGCCTTCTTTGAGGCCGTCGAGCAGCTGCTGGCCGAGGGCTTTACGCCGCCCACGGACGTGTATCTGGCCTCGTCCTGCACGGAAGAGTGGGCGGGCGACGGCGCGCCGAAGCTGGTCAAGGAGCTGCAGCGCCGCGGCGTTGAGCTGTTTCTGCTCTGTGACGAGGGCGGCGGCATCATTTCCGAGCCCATCGGCGGCATTCCTGGCAACTTCGCCATGGTCGGCGTGTTTGAAAAGGGCAAGGCCGACGTGAAATTCACGGCAAAGTCCACCGGCGGCCATGCCAGCGCGCCGGGAAAGCACACGCCCATCGCGCGGCTTGCCGCGTTTGTAAACGAGGTCGAGACGCACAGCCCCTTCAAAAAGAAGCTCCTGCCGGAGGTCGCAGCCATGTTCCGGACGCTGTCGGGCTACGCGTCGTCGTTCGGATTGCGGCTGCTGCTGGGCAATCTGTGGCTGTTTTCCCCGCTTCTAAAGGCCGTCCTCCCCGCCGTCAGCGCGCAGGCGGGCGCGATGCTGAAGACCACCATCGCGTTTACCACGCAGTCCGGCTCCGACGCGTATAACGTCATTCCGCAGGAGGCGACGCTGGGCGCCAACATGCGCTTTATCCCGCATCAGGGCGAGCAGGAAAGCCTCGCGATCATCCAAAGGCTGGCCGAAAAGCACGGGCTTTCGACCGAGGTGCTCCATTCGAACGATTTTACGCCCCCGGTCGATATCCACGGCGAGGCGTTCACGCTCTTCACGCGCGTCATCGGCGAGACCTTTCCCGGCCTTGCCGCGAGCCCCTACGTCATGACCGGCGCGACCGACGCGCAGTTTTACCAGCCCGTCTGCAAAAGCTGCATCCGCTTCGCGCCCGTGATCTACGGCCCGGAGCAGATGAAGGGCATGCACGGCCTGAACGAGAACATTGAATATAACTGTCTGCCCGGCGCAGTGCGGTTCTATCAGAACCTCATCCGGGCGGAAAAATAGACCCTGTCCCGGACGCGCTGCGGCACGTCCGGGAGCTCTTTTTTCCGCTTGACGCGCAGAGGGAAAGGCTCTATAATAGGGGAGCTTTTGCGGCAAATGACATAAAAAGAGGATGTGTCGTTATGGCAAGAACGCTTTCCGCCCGCGCGGGCGGTATCCAGATGACCGAAGGGTCGTTATACAAAAACATTCTGCTGTTCAGCGTCCCGCTGATCTTTTCGCAGCTTCTGCAGGTGCTGTTCAATATGGCGGACGTGGCCGTCGTCGGAAAATTCTCCAGCGCGACGGCGCTGGGCTCCGTCGGCTCGACGTCGACGCTCGTCACGCTGTTCACGGGCTTTCTGATCGGCCTGTCCAACGGCGTCAATGTCCGCGTGGCGCAGTATCTCGGCGCGCGGCAGGAGGAGGACACGCGCAACTGCGTCCACACGGCGCTGATCTTGTGCACGCTGTCGGGCCTCGTGATCGCGGGGCTGTGCTTTTTTCTGGCCGCGCCGATGCTGGAGCTGCTGAAAACAAAGGACGATCTGCTGCCCGGCGCGGTGCTCTACTTCCGCATCTACGCGCTCGGCATGCCGGCGCTCGGCGTTTTCAACTTCGGCAACGCCGTCCTGAGCGCCAGCGGCGACACGAAGCGGCCCCTGGCCTATCTGACGGCGGCGGGGATTCTGAACGTGATCCTGAACCTGTTCTTCGTCATCGTCTGCAAGATGGCCGCCGACGGCGTGGCGCTGGCAAGCGTCATTTCGCAGTATCTGTCGGCTGTGCTGGTGCTTCTGCACATGACGCGTCTGACGGACAGCTGCCGCGTGGAATGGCGGCTTCTGCGGCTGCACGGCGGCGAGGCCGGGCGCATCCTCGGCCTCGGCATCCCGGCGGGCATTCAGCATATGATCTTCGCCGTCGCGAATCTGTTCATCCAGGTCGGCATCAACTCGTTTGACTCGACCGTCGTCTCCGGCAACGCCGCCGCCGTCAACGTGGACAACGTGATCTACAACGTCATGGCCGCGTTCTATACCGCCTGCTCGACCTTCATGGGCCAGAACTGGGGCGCGGGCAAGAAAGACCGGATGATGAAGAGCTATTACATCAGCCTTGGCTATTCGTTCGCGATCGCGGCGGTGCTGGGCGTGGCGTTTTTACTCTGCGGAGAGCCGTTTCTGTATATCTTCACGAACGACGCGGATGTCGTCGCCGCGGGCATGGAGCGGATGCGGATCATGTGCTTTTCCTACTGCGTCAGCGCCTTCATGGACTGCACCATCGCCGCCTGCCGCGGCATCGGCCGCAGCTTTGTGCCGACGGTCATTGTCATCATGGGCTCGTGCGTGTTCCGCGTGATCTGGGTCTATACGATCTTCGCGCATTTCCACACCATCCCGTCTTTGTATCTGCTCTATATCTTCTCCTGGACGATCACCGCCGCCGCGGAGATCCTCTACTTTATCCGCTGCTGCCGCCGTCTGCGCACGGCGCAGCAGGCGCCTCAAAAAGCCTGAAAAATCCGCCGGAACCACGTTCGGTCCCGGCGGATTTTTATATCACAGCCCGATATACAGCGTGCCCAAGGCTCCCCTTGGGCTCAAGGGGAGCTGTCAGCGAAGCTGACTGAGGGGATTCGAACGTCACAAATTTTGGAGCACTCTGAACCTTGCAGCAGATCCTCTCCGCCATTTTCTTTGAAAATGCCACCTCCCCTTACCGCGCGGGGCGCGGCAAGGGGAGGCTATGTGGGCGTTACCCCTCAAACTGGCTGTGGTACAGCTTTGCGTAGAAGCCGTTTTTTGCAAGCAGATCCTCATGGCGGCCCTGTTCGATGATGTGGCCGTCCTTCATGACGAGGATCACGTCCGCTTCGCGGATGGTGGACAGGCGGTGGGCGACGACGAAGCTCGTCCGGCCCTGCATCATGGTGTCGAACGCCTGCTGGATGTGCGCCTCGGTGCGCGTGTCGATGGAGCTGGTCGCTTCGTCGAGAATGAGCATGGGCGGCAGGCAGAGCATGACGCGCGCGATGCACAGCAGCTGCCGCTGTCCGGCGGACAGCGCGCCGCCCGTGTCGGACAGCACCGTGTCATACCCCTCCGGCAGACGGCGGATGAAAGCGTCCGCGTGCGCCATGCGCGCGGCGGCTTCGACCTCGGCGTCCGTCGCGTCGGGCTTTGCAAGGCGGATATTCTCGCGCACGGAGGCAGTCTTCAGCCACGTGTCCTGCAAGACCATGCCGTACTGGCGGCGCAGGCTCTCGCGCGTGACGGAGCGGATCTCGCTGCCGTCGACGCAGATCGAACCGTCCTTCACGTCGTAAAAGCGCATGAGCAGGTTGATGAGCGTCGTCTTGCCGCAGCCCGTCGGGCCGACGATGGCGATGCGCTGGCCGGGCTTTACGGAGAGGTTCAGATCTTCGATCAGATGCTGCTCCGGCGTATAGGAGAACGCGACGTTTTGAATCTCCACGCTGCCGGAGACGGCCTCGAGCGTCTTCGCGTCCGGCGCGTCCGGCACCTCGGCGGGCTCGTCGATGAGCTCGAATACCCGCGCGGCGCAGGCCAGCGCGTTCTGAAGCTCCGTGACCACGCCGGTGATCTCGTTGAAGGGCTTGGCATACTGGTTTGCGTAGCTGAGGAAGCACGACAGCCCGCCGACCGTGATCGCGCCCGCCACGGCGCTGAGCGCGCCGGTAAAGCCGACGCAGGCATAGATGATGTTATAGATGATGCGCGTGGACGGGTTCGTCATGGACGAGAAGAAGGTCGCGCGCATGGTGTGGGCCGTCAGGCGGTCGTTGATCTCGTCAAACTGGCGCAGGCTCTCGGCCTCGTGGGAGAACGCCTGCACGATGCGCTGGCCGTTCAGCTGCTCGCCAATCAGGGCGGTCTGCTCGCCGCGCGCCTTGGACTGCAGCTGGAACATGGAATAGGTATGCCCCGCGATGAATTTCGCCACCAGCAGCGAAAGCGGCGTCAGCAGCACGACCACGAGCGTGATCTTCCAGCTGATCGAGAGCATGAAGCCGAGCGTGCCCACAATGGTCAGAACGCCGGTGAACAGCTGTGTGAAGCCCATGAGCAGGCCGTCGGCGAACTGGTCGACGTCGGCGATCATACGGCTGAGCGTATCGCCGGAGGGGTGGCTGTCGAGATATGCGAGCGGGAGCCGCTGCAGATGGGAAAACGCCTGCCGGCGCACATCGCGCGTCACGCAGAAGCAGACGCGGTTGTGAATGGCCGTCATGACCCACTGCAAAATTGCCGTCAGCCCGGCAAGCACCGCAATTTTGACGGCCAGACTGCCCACGGCGGCAAAATCGACCTGTCCGGGGCCGACGATCCGGTCGATCGTGTCGCCGACCAGAATGGGGATATAAAGCGTGCCCGCCACGCTGGCCGCGGCCAGCAGCAAGGACACGAGCAGCAGCGGCAGATACCGCCCGAGGCTTTTTAAAACGCGCCGCAGCGCCCAGGAGGATGTATGCTTCATGATGCGCTCGCCTCCCCCTTCTCCTGCGACCGGCAGATCTCCTGATAGACCGGGCAGGTGTTCATCAGCTCCGCGTGCGTCCCGAGACCGGCCATGCGGCCGTCGTCGAGCACGAGGATCTTATCCGCGTGCCGGATGGACGACACGCGCTGCGAGATCAGCACGACCGTGGGCTTCCAAGGCAGCTTCGCGAGCGCCTTGCGCAGCGCGGCGTCCGTCGCGAAGTCCAGCGCGGAGGCGCTGTCGTCCAGGATCAGAATTTCAGGTCTGCGCACGAGCGCGCGGGCGATGGTCAGCCGCTGGCGCTGGCCGCCGGAGAAATTGCGCCCGCCGGGCTCGACCGGCGCGTCCAGCTGCCCGGTCTTATCCTGCACGACCCCGTCGGCCTGCGCCGCGCGCAGCGCGTCCCAGAGCGCCTCGTCGGATGCGTCCGCATTGCCCCAGCGGAGGTTTTCCCGGATGGTGCCGGAGAAGAGCAGCGCCTTCTGCGGCACGACGCCGATGCGCGTCCGAAGCGCCTGCAGGCGGAGCGATTTTACGTCCTCGCCCCGCACAAGGACGCAGCCCTCCGTCGCGTCGTAGAAGCGAGGGATGAGATTCGCCAGCGTCGACTTGCCGGAGCCCGTGCCGCCGATGATGCCGATCGTCTCGCCCGGCGCGGCGCAGAGGCTGATATCGGTCAGCGCGTCCGCGCCCGCCTGTGGATAGCGGAAGCTGACGTGCCGGAGCTCCAGCTCCGGCGCTCCCGCGCCGTCCGGCAGCGCGTCCGCGCCGTCTGCCATGCTGGACTTTGTGTCCAGCACCTGCGAGATGCGGCCCGCGCAGGCGGCGGATTTCGTGATGTTCAGGATCAGATTGGCGAATTTGATGAGCTCGACCAGGATCTGCGACATGTAATTATAAAGCGCGATCAGCTGGCCCTGCGTGATGGCGCCCTCGTTTACCCGGACGCCGCCCACGCGCAAAATCGCCACGATGGCCAGATTGATGATGACATACGTCAGGGGATTGAGCAGCGCAGAGAGCCTTCCGACAAACTGCTGCGCGGAGAACAAATTTCCAGCTTTTTCCTCAAAGCTCTCCGTCTCCGTCTGCTCGCGCGTAAAGGCGCGGATGACGCGCACGCCGGACAGATTCTCCTGCGCCGCGCCGGTCACGCCGTCGAGCTGCGTCTGCACGCGCCGGTAGAGCGGGATGCAGCTGAGCATGATGGCGAACACGACGGCAAAGAGCGCCGGGATCGCCACGGCGAAGATGAGGGCCGATCTTGTGTCGATGGTAAAGGCCATGATCATCGCGCCGAAGACCACGATGGGCGAGCGCAGCAGCAGCCGGAGCGTCAGGTTGAGCCCCGTCTGCACCTGATTCATGTCGCTCGTCATGCGTGTGACGAGCGTGGCCGTGCCGAGCCGGTCAAGCTCGGCGTAGGACAGCGACTGGATGTGCGCGAACAGCGCGCGGCGCAGACGGCCCGTCGCGCCGGTCGCGGCCTTGGCGGAAAAATACTGCGCGCATGTGGCGCTGGCAAAGCCGCAAAGCCCGAGTCCTGCCAGCACGAGGCATTTTCTCAGGATATACGCCGTATCGCCGGACGAAATGCCGACGTCGATGATATCCGCCATGATGAGCGGCACGAGCAGCTCAAACGCGGCTTCGAGCAGCTTGAAGCACGGGGCCAGAATGGCCTGCAGGCGGTACGGCCGCAGGTAAACAAGCAATTTCTTCATGGACTGTCTCTTCTCTTCTTTCTGTTATTCGATGGATTTGAGCGCCTGGGACATGTCGACCGCGCGGATCTTCCGACGCAGCACGAGATTGACGAGCAGACCGAACACCAGCGTCAGCGCGGCCGAGATGAGATAGCTCAGCGGCGCGACGCGCACGTCGAAGCACATGAGATCGATCCTGATCTGCCCCATGACATACGCGTGCAGCAGCTTTCCCATCGGAAGCCCCACAAGCGCGCCGAGGACGGTCAGGATGATGTTTTCGCGGAAGACGTAGCGGTTCGTCTCGCTGTCATAGAAGCCGAGCACCTTGATGGTCGCGATCTCGCGTTCGCGTTCGGTGATGTTGATGTTCGTGAGGTTATACAGCACGATGAACGCCAGCGCCGCCGCGCCCAGCACGACGACCAGCACGATATACCGCAGGCTCTGCATCATCGTCGCCACGCGGCTGCGGAAATCACGGCTGAGCGTGACGGCCGCGGCATTTTCCGCGCCCGCGAGCGCTGCGGAGGCCGCCTGCGCGTCCTCGTCCGTCCGGTAGGTGAGCCACGCGGCCTCGTATCCGGGCGCTTCGCCGAAGATGTCCTGCCAGGTAGTCTGCGTCAGATAGACGTAATTATAAACATAGTTTTCAAACACGGCCTCGACGATCAGCTCCGTCCGGCGCAGGTCGCTCGTCTGCAGGGTGATGGTGCTGCCCGCCGACAGATGCAGCGCCTGCGCAAGTCCCCGGCTGATGATGCAGCCGCCGTCCTGCGGATAGGTGACCGGCGTCTTTTCCTGCGTGTGCAGGTCAATGAAGCCGTCCACGCTGCCCGCTTCCGGGCAGACGACGTTCGTCGTCTTGACCGTGCCGCCGGAGGAGGCGTCCAGACTCTTTTCCGCGACGAACAGGCAGCCTTCCGCGCCGCTTTCGTCACAGACGGAGAGGAAGTCTTCCTGCTCGCTGCCGCTCAGCGCGTGCCGGAAGGTCACGGCGGCGTCGTAGCGGGTGATCTCGTCGTACTGGTAATCGACGACGCTGCTGATGGAGTCCTGGATGCCGAAGCCCGTGATGAGCAGGGCCGTGCAGCCGCCGATGCCGATCATCATCATGATCATGCGCTTTTGAAAGCGCATAATGTTCCGGATGGAGACCTTGTGCAGAAACGGCAGCCGGTTCCAGATGAGCGGGAGCCGCTCGAGCAGGATGCGCTTTCCCGCCTTCGGCGCCTTGGGGCGGATGAGCTCCGCCGCCGGTTGCCGCAGCTCGGCGTGTACGACGTACCAGGTCGTGCCGAGCGCGCACAGCAGGTACGCGCCGGACGAAATGAGCGCAAGCGGCCAGTCGAAGGCATACAGAATGCCGGTAAAGCCGTACATGATATTATAGGCGTGCCAGATCATTTTCGGCAGGAAATACGAGCCCGCCGCGATGCCGAGCACGCAGCCGAGGATCGAGGCGGTCCCGGCGTAAAGGAAGTATTGGGATAAAATCGCGCCGTTGGAATATCCAAGCGCCTTCAGAACGCCCGCCTGCGTCCGCTGCTCGTCGACCATGCGGGTCATGGTCGTGATGCAGACCAGCGCGGCCACGGCGAAGAAAAACAGCGGGAACACCCTCGACACGCCGCGCACGATGTCGGAATCGCTCTCAAAACAGGCGTAGCCGACGTTGCTGCTGCGATCCAGTACGAACACGTCCGCGTCTTCGAGCTTTGCAAGCTCGTCTTCGCCGTCCCGGTATTCCTGCTCGGCGTCCGCGAGCTTCTGTTCTCCGTCCGCCAGCTCCCGCTTCGCGTCGGCAAGCGACTGCTCGCCGTCGGCGATCTGCTGTTTGGCGTCCGCCAGCTCCTGTTCGGCGTCCGAGATCCGCTTTTCAGCCTCGGCCCTGCCCGTGTAATAGTCTGTCCAGCCGTCTTCCAGCTCCTGCTTCGCGTCTTCCAGCTCTTTTTCGCCGCTCTCGAGCTGCTGCTTCGCGTCTGCCAGCTCCTGCTGCTTTTCCTCCAGCGTGGCCTTTGCCTCGTCCAGCTTCCTCTGGTTCTCGCGGATCGACTGGCTTGCAGAGGCGCTCGCGGCGTCCAGCTCCGCGCGTCCGCTTTCAAGCGACTTCTTTCCCTCGTCCAGCTGCGCCTGCGCCTGCTTGAGCTGCGCGAACGCGGCGTTCAGCTGCGCCTGCTGCACGGCGGCCTCCTCCTGCGAGATAACCCCGGCGGCGAGCGCCTGATCGAGCTGCGTCTGCTGCGCCTCCAGCGCCGTCCGCTGCGCGTCCAGCTGCGTCTGGCTAGCCGTGAGCTGGGCCTGCGCCTGCTCGAGCTGCGCGGAGGCGGCGCTCAGCTCGCTCCACGCGCTGTCCTTCGCCTTTTCAAACTCGGCGCTGTTTGTTTCATATTCCGCCTGGCCTTCTGCCAGCTGCTTCTCGCCGTCCTCCAGCTCTGTCCGTGCGTCGGCGAGCTTCTGCTCGTTTTCCTCCAGCGTTTTCTGCCCGTCGGTGAGCGTCTGCCAGGCGTCCGCCAGCTCCGCCTGCGTCTCGCGCTTCGCGTCTTCCAGCTTTTTTTCGCCGTCCTGATACGCCTGCCTGGCGTCTTCCAGCTCCTGTTCAGCATCAGAAAGCTGCTGCCGGGCGTCGGAAAGCTCCTTCTGCTTTTTGTCGAGCGTTTCGCGCGCGTCGGCAAGCGTCTGCGCGGCCTCGTCATGGAGCCTGCCGCTGCGCGTGTCGGCCGCGTCTTCTGCAAGCTGGGTGACCCAGGGCTCCGCGGCGTCGATGCAGGCGGTATAGCCGTCGGAATAGACCTCGCCCCGCGGCCCGGCCAGCCGTAGATAAAGGGACGTATCATATTCCAGCGCGAACGCCTCCGGCAGGATGTATACAAACGACGAGAGCGTTCCGCTGCCGATGGAGGTGCCGCCGCGTTCATAATTGATATACAGCACGCTCTTCGCGATGCCGGTGATGGTGAATTCCCGCCGGTTAAAGCTGTCCAGCGTGTCCGCGTCGTTTTCCTCCGTCAGAACGACCGTCCTGCCGAGATCCTTTTCGGAATACAGCAGCCCGTCGGCCAGACACTCGTCCGCCGTCTGCGGAAGTCTGCCGCATTTGAGCCCCGGCAGGTCGATCTGCGCGGGCAGGGACAAAAACCGGCACGGCTTTGCCGCGCCGCCCGCGACGGAGGCCAGCGCGTCCGCGCTCTTTTCGCCCTCGCAGGCATCCACGCGCGGATCGGCGGCGAGGGACTCCGCGTCCGTCTCGTCAAAGCCGATGGTGCTGACGAGCCGGAAATCGTACATCCGGTGCGTCTCGGCATAGTCGTCCAGCGTATGTACCATCGCGGTCTTCGTCAGCCGCAGGCCGCAGAAAAAGCCCACGCCCAGCGCGACGATCGCCGCGATCGCCAGAAACCGGGTAAGACTGCCGCGGATCTGGCGCAATGTCAGCTTCAGCATGCCCGTCACCATTCGATGCTTTCCACCGGCACGGGCGCGTCGTTCTGCCGCACGCCGGTGATCTGCCCGCTCTTGACGCGGATGACGCGGTCGGCCATGGCGGTCAGGGCGGAATTGTGTGTGATGATGACGACGGTCATGCCGTTTTCCCGGCTCTGCCGCTGCAGAAGCGCGAGGATCTGCTTGCCGGTCTGATAGTCGAGCGCGCCGGTCGGCTCGTCGCACAGCAAAAGCCGCGGCTTTTTGGCCAGCGCCCGCGCGATGGCCACGCGCTGCTGCTCGCCGCCGGAGAGCTGGGCGGGGAAATTCTGCATGCGCTCGCCGAGACCGACCTGCCGCAGGACCTCGTCCGCCGGAATGGGATCTTTGCAGAGCTGCCCCGCGATCTGCACATTTTCCAGCGCCGTCATGTTGGGCAGCAGATTATAAAACTGAAAGACGAACCCGACCTCGTGCCGGCGATAGGCCGTCAGACGCCTGCGGTCGTAGCCCGCCACGTCCTCGCCCGCCAGCAGCACATGGCCGGAGGAGAGCCGGTCCATGCCGCCGAGAATGTTTAAAAGCGTCGTCTTGCCCGCGCCGGACTGCCCGACGATCACGCAGATCTCGCCCTCCGCGATCGTAAAGGAGGCGTCCTTCAGCGCGTCGATGCGCACGTCTCCCATCTGATAGGTCTTGCAGACATGATCGAATACCACAAAATCCTGCATACCCATACCCCCTCCTGTGGATCCTTTCGAATAATATATTATGGCATACCGCTTCCTGTTTTGCTTGAATAATCCATGAACGCGGGGCCTGAAAATACTTTTTCTTGCTTTTGCCGCAGAACGATGGTACTATAAAATTATAAAATAATTGGGAGGATCTGATTCAACGTCCGAGGGCATTGACAGGGTGTCTAAAAAAGTCTGATTTTCATGAAACGATGCAAAAAGCACTGCCCGTGTAGGGGCCGATGCCCACATCGGCCCATTGGGAAGCTGCGAATTTGCCGCAGATTTCCGTAAAAACAGTGCGATCTGCCGGGCCGATGTGGGCATCGGCCCCTACGAACAAACCAGAGAAATTGCAGCATGAAACAGACAAAGTGATTTTTTTGACAGTCTCTCAGCGCGCAAGGGCATTGGATCGGCGGTCCCCTGACAAAAAAAGGAGCGGTCCTTTTGGCAAAACAGATCACGCGCATCGTGCTGACCGGCGGGCCTGCCGCGGGCAAGACGACGCTCATCAGCCGCATTCTCAAGGAATTCAAGCAGGACGAGGGCTGGAAGGTCATCACCATCCCCGAGACCGCGACGGAGCTCATCTCCGGCTTCGGTATCAAGCCCTTCGGCGGCTGCGTGTCCATGCTGGACTTTCAGGATTTTGTCGTCTCCGACCAGCTGCACAAGGAGCAGCTCGCGCTCAAGGCGGCGCAGATGGTGCCGGAGGAGCACGTCATCGTGCTGTACGACCGCGCGCTCTTCGACGATAAGGCCTATATCTCCGACGAGGAATTCCGTCAGGTGCTCGCGCGTTTCGGCCTGACCGAGCAGCAGGCGCTTTCCCACTATGACGCGGTTCTGCACCTCGTCTCCTGCGCCAAGGGCGCGGAGTTTGCCTACAATTTCGGCAACGAAGCGCGCTATGAGCCGCTGGAGCTTGCGCGGGAGAAGGACGATCTGACGCTGCGCGCATGGCGCGCGCACCCGAATCTGCGCGTCATCGACAATTCTGTCGATTTTGAGGACAAGATCGCGCGCGGCCTGCGCGCCGTCTACGAGGCTCTCGGCCGTCCCACGCAGCAGGAGGTCTGGCACAAATACCTCATCGCGCTGCCCACGCTCCAGACGCTCGAGCAGACGTATCACGCTGCCAGCATTGACATGATGCAGACCTATCTCACCCGCGCCAACCCCAACATCGTCCGCCGCGTCCGCCAGCAGAAAAACGGCGGGGATTATCTCTATTTCTATACGGAAAAGCGCACGACCGGCTCCGGTCAGTGGGAGACGGAGAAGCCGATCTCCGAAAAGGAGTACATCCGCTATCTCATGGAGGGCGACACGAGCCTGCACACCGTCCACAAGACGAAGTACCGCTTCGTCTATCACGGCTGCCGGTTCGAGATCGACGTGTATCCGTTTTCGCAGGACCGGGCCATCATGCGCGCCGCGCTGCCGGAAGACGCGCCCGCGCTCACCGCGCCGCCCGAGATCACTATCCTCCGCGAGGTCACCGGCGACCCCGCCTATAAAAACCGTCAGCTGGCAAAAAATCAGAGACTGTAAAAACCGGCCGCCCGCGTTAAAAACGCGGGCGGCGCTGTTTATTCGTCCAGAAGCCGGTCGAGGTCGGCGACGGTCTTGCAGTAGAAATCGCAGTTTTGCCGCATGAACCGCTCAATCTCCGGGATGTCGTTCGCCCAGCCGGCGGCGGCAAAGGGAACGCCTGCGGCGCGCGCCATGTCATAGCCGGGCTTCAGATCGTCGACGACGAGAAGCTCCTGCGGCTTGAGGCCGAAGCGCTCCATGATCCTGTCCAGCGGCCAGGTGTGCGGCTTGCGCTGCTCGGGCGGCTGCTCCCAGCCGAAGATGATATCCGGCTCCGGCAGACCATTTTCACGGTAGTCGCGTTCGATGTTTTCACGCATGGAGTGCGAGACGACGGCGATGTACCCGCCCTCGTCCCTGTGCCGCCGCAGGATCTCGCGGATGCCGGGGTAGGCGTCCGGCACGCGCGTGCGCACCCAGTCCTGCCAGAAGCGGAATTCGCCTTCGAGCTCTTCCTCCGAAAAGCCGAGCTCGCCGGTAAACAGCGCCATGATGCCGGGGTCGAAGTTTTTGCGGAAATACTCCTCCAGCGTATACGACGCCTCCGGGCGCACGAGCTTTAAATAGGCGAGGAACGACGGGAAATGGATGGTGGCGGTGCTGTTGACCGTGGTGTCGTCATGATCCATGACCAGACATCTGAAGCGCAAGGCGGAACCCTCCTGTCAGTCTTTTTCTGACATCATACCAGCTTGCTCGGCGCTTCGCAAGGAAAATCGCCAAATCTTATTTTTTTATGAAGAATTGCTATTTTTAAAAAGCTGTGCTATCATAATCATGAATATACTGCGCGGAGTCTATCCCCGCGCTTCGCAGCCCCGAACACAACATGGAGGTACGGCTATGAACAGAAGAAGAAAGCAAAGCATCTGGCTGCGCAGAAATCTGCCGCTGCTGATCGCGGTCGCGGCGCTCGTGCTGCTGGTGCTCATCATTGTGCTGGTCGCGCGCGGCTGCTCCAAGGGCAGCGACACCGTGATTCAGGCCAAAGCGTTTTCCACCGGCACGACCATCGATCTGCCCCTGTCCGCCGAGCTCAACGAGTCGGACTTTGTCTCCTACGGCGGATATCAGTTCACGACAAAGAAAAAGCTGAGCGCCCTGAGTAAGCTCATCACCAAGAACAACGACGGCGTTACCGCCGAGACCTATACCAACAGCTACGGCGACTGCGGCGTCTATACAAAGCCGAACGAGTCCGGCGGAACGGACACCTGGTGCCTGTATGTCAAGGACCCGAAGAACACCAACGAGCAGTGGTATTTCTTCATGGGCGAGCACCGCGAGATCGCGCTCGATTCCGGCACGCTCGATATGCTCCTGCCGCTGCACCTCATCACGGACGCGTCGCTGCGCGATACGATGTTCGCCGCGATCCAGCCGGGCACGCCGTATACCTGCGGCGTCAGCAAGCTGCCCGACGGGCAGACGCTCTCCGGCATGTTCCGCACGTTCTACGAATCCTCCGGCCTCTACACCGTCACGACCAGCGACAAGGGCTTCACGCTCGTCCCGCGCGGCACGTCGCAGGAGCTGATGTTCCAGTTTGACGAGCAGGACACGAACGGCCAGTTCATGATCACCGTCCCGCAGGCCGCCGAGCCGCAGCCCAGCACGAGCGCCGTCGTGACCTACGGCAAGGACGATCCCGTGACGCTGCCCGAAATCGATGCGGCAGAATTGTCCGCTGTGCTGATCGAGGCCAACTATAAAAAGACCGGCAAGACGGCGGAGTATCAGTACACCGTCGATGTGGACGGCCAGATCTACGAGGTCGCGCTCGACTGGAAGGACAACACCTGGAACGGCTCTGTGCGCTATAACGGACAGGTCGCCATGCTCGTCACCAAGAGCAGCTGCACCATCGCGTCCATCTTTGCCTCCAACCATCTCGGCGGCACGCCGGAGCGCGACACGGCCAAGTGGCCCGCCGACGTGCAGGAGCTTACCATCACGCCGAAGGCCGAAAGCATGGCCACGACGAATGATGTGAATGTGCGTACCGCTCCGTCGACCAACAGCGACGTCCTCATGACCATGCCGACCGACACGGTCGTCGCTGTCACCGGCGTCTCGGACGAGACGGACGACGGCGCCTGGTACGAGATCTGGTACAACGAGGTCTGCGCGTACCTGAACGCCAAATACGTCAAATCCATCCGCGCCACCGGAGTTTCAACGCCGACGAACGGCTGATCAGACTGTAAAACAAAAATCAATCCCGCAGGGGCCGGCAAACGCCGGCCCCTGTTTTTCTGTGATGCACTGGCACGGGAGCGCTCAAGGCTCCCCTTGGGCTCAAGGGGAGCTGTCAGCGAAGCTGACTGAGGGGATTCGAACGCCGCAAATTCCGGAGTGCTCTGAACCTTGCAACAAATCCCCTCCGTCATTTGCTGACGCAAATGCCACCTCCCCTTACCATGCGGGGCATGGCAAGGGGAGGCTTGGGTGCATACGGATTCGCTATAAGTTTTCAATAAAACCGTGCATTCCGCGGGTGGACAGAGCCCTGCCCCTACCAACTGCGCTTGCGCCTTTGCTTTTCATCTTGCGGAATCATCGGCTGTGCGGTATGATAAACAAATAAAATTCAGACAGAAGCCATTGCGCGTGAAAGGAGCATTATTATGAGCACTGTCAGCAGAGAAGTCTTTGAACAGCAGGACGCGTTCGGGATCGGCGCGCCGAACGACGCGTATGCGCAGTATTTTACCGGTCAGTCCTATCTGAAGCCGCTGACCGCGCCCGGGGCCTGTCCTGTGTTTCTGGCCAACGTGACCTTTGAGCCGGGCTGCCGGAACAACTGGCACATCCACCACGCAAGCAAAGGCGGCGGACAGCTGCTGATCTGCACGGCCGGAGAGGGCTGGTATCAGGAGGAGGGCAAGAGCGCCGTGAGCCTGACGCCCGGCATGGTCGTCACCATCCCGGCGGAGGTCAAGCACTGGCACGGGGCGAAGGCGAACAGCTGGTTCAGCCACATCGCCGTCGAGGTCCCCGGTGAGAACACCCGGAACGAATGGTGCGAGCCGGTTTCGGATGAGGAATATGTCAAGCTCGGCTGATGGGAGACACGATGGGTTGGGATGTTTTATTATTTGATCTGGACGGAACGCTGACGGATTCCGGGCCGGGGATCATGCACGCGGCCGGGACCGCGCTGGCGTCCTTCGGGATCACCGGGCTGCGCGAGCGGGAGCTGCGATACTTTGTCGGCCCGCCGCTGGTCGAGTCGTTCGCGGTCTATCTGCCGCAGGCGGACGTTCAGACGGCCATCGACCGCTTCCGCGCGTACTACCGCGAGACGGGCTGGCTGGAAAACGAGCCGTATCCCGGCGTGCGGGAGTGCCTGCAGGCGCTGCGGGCGGCAGGGAAGCGGATGTACGTCGCCACGTCCAAGCTCGAGAGCATGGCGCGGCAGGTGCTGATGCATTTTGACCTGATGCGGTATTTTGACGGCGTGTGCGGCGGACTGGCCGACGACCCGGAGGCCGGGAAGAAGGTCAGCGTCGTGCGCCGCGCGCTGCGCGAGGCGGGCTGCACTGAGCCCTCCCGCGCCATTTTGTCCGGCGACCGGGAATATGATATTTACGGCGGCCACGCGGCCGGTGTTCAGACCGTCGGCGTGCTCTATGGCTACGGCAGCCGGGAGGAGCTGGAGGCTGCCGGGGCGGACTATCTGGCGCAGACGCCGGAGGCGCTGCTGGCGCTTCTGCTGTGATTTTTCCGGTAAACACGCTTGTAAACGGGCAGATTCTGTGATAAACTAAACCAGTTGTGTATAAATAAAGAAATGATTTGGAGGGCGACCCATGTAGCGGCTGACGATTCAATCAAAAACAAACTGAATTTGGAGGAACATACATGGCATCCCTGAAAGAAGAGATCTCCCGGCGCAGAACGTTTGCGATCATTTCGCACCCCGACGCCGGTAAAACGACCCTGACGGAAAAATTCCTGCTCTACGGCGGGGCCATCGCGCAGGCGGGCGCGGTCAAGGGCAAGAAGAATTCCCGCGCCGCCGTGTCCGACTGGATGGAGATCGAGAAGCAAAGAGGCATCTCGGTCACCTCGTCCGTCATGCAGTTCCAGTACGAGGGCTTCTGCATCAACATTCTCGACACCCCCGGCCATCAGGACTTTTCCGAGGACACCTACCGCACGCTCATGGCGGCGGACTCCGCCGTCATGGTCATCGACGGCGCGAAGGGCGTCGAGCCGCAGACCAGAAAGCTCTTCAAGGTCTGCGCCATGCGCCATATCCCGATCTTTACGTTTGTCAATAAGATGGACCGCGAGGCGCGCGATCCGTTTGAGCTGCTGGACGAGTTGGAAAACGAGCTCGGCATCGAGACGTATGCCTGCAACTGGCCCATGGGCTCCGGCCGGGAATTCCAGGGCGTGTACGACCGCCGTTCCAGCCAGCTGATCTTCTTTTCCGGCGTGTCCGGCAAGAACCGCGCGGACAAGATGGAAATTGATCTGTACGACCCGCAGGTCGCGCAGCTCATCGGCGAAAAGCGGCATCAGCAGCTGATCGACGATGTGGAGCTGCTCGGCGCGGGCCGGGAATTCGATCTGGACGAGGTGCGCGCGGGCCGTCTTTCGCCGGTGTTCTTCGGCTCGGCGCTGACGAATTTCGGCGTAGAGCCGTTCCTGGAGGAATTCCTGCGCATGACGCCGAGCCCTCTGCCGCGCGAGGCCGACTGCGGCGTGATCGACACGTTCAGCCCGGACTTTTCCGCGTTCGTCTTTAAAATTCAGGCGAACATGAACAAGGCCCACCGCGACCGGCTGGCCTTCATGCGCATCTGCTCCGGCCAGTTCCAGCGCGACGCGGAATATTATCATGTCCAGAGCGGCAAGAAAATGCGCCTGTCGCAGCCGCAGCAGCTCATGGCCTCCGAGCGCGAGATCGTCGACGAGGCGTATGCGGGCGATATCATCGGCGTGTTCGACCCCGGCATTTTCTCCATCGGCGACACCATCACCGTGCCGGGCAAAAAATTCAAGTTCGGCGGCATCCCGACCTTCGCGCCGGAGCACTTTGCCAGAGTCAGCGCCAAAGACTCCATGAAGCGCAAGCAGTTCCTCAAGGGAACGGAGCAGATCGCGCAGGAGGGCGCCATCCAGATCTTCAAGGTGCCGAATTCCGGCATGGAGGAGGTCATCGTCGGCGTCGTCGGCACGCTGCAGTTCGACGTCTTCCAATACCGCATGAAGGCCGAATACGGCGTCGACCTGCGCATGCAGCAGCTGCCGTATGAGCAGCTGCGGTTCATCACCAAAGCGCCGGTCACGGATCTGAAGGATCTGTACCTGTCCACCGACGCCGAGCTTCTCGAGGACTACCGCGGCCGGAGCCTTCTGGTCTTCGCCTCGCAGTGGTCGATCAACTTCATCCTCAAACGCAACCCCGGCCTCGAGCTGTCGGAGACAGCGCAGTAAGCGCGGGTTCAGGCATAAAAGGCTCCCTCTCTTACTTTAGACGGGGGAGCCTTGTTTGTTTATCCAAAACATTTATGCCGGATTTCCGCCCCTACCGGCTGCGCTCCGTTTTGGCCGAGGGAGCTTTATACCTGCGGGATCGCCCCAAACACCCGGCGCACGCCGAGCCTGCGCAGGAGCGTGAGCTTTTCCCGGCACGTTTCCTCTGTGTCGAACAGGAGAACGCGCGCGGCTCCGGCCTCGTCCCGGAAAAAGCAGTAGCGGCAGGCGAGCTCCGGGGAGAAGTGCGACGGATGCCGCGCGATCAGCGCGTCTGCCGCGGTCTCGTCCAGCGGCGTCCCGACGCCGGAGGGGCAGGGGACGGGGAACAGCATGCGGATGGGCGCGAGATACACCCAGAGCCGGTCGCCCCAGACCGGGAGCAGCGCGCGCAGATACCCCTCCAGACTGCCGCCGGAGATCTGCGTGTCGCACCAGACGGCGGGCGCGTCCGGCGCGGCGGTCTGCACGGGCTGCAAAAGCCGCGTGTCGCGGCAGTCCGGCGCTTCGCAGAACAGAAAGCCCCCGCCGAATTCCGCGGGCGGCACAGTCCCCGGCGCGAGCAGATACAGCTCCGCGGCGGGCGCTTTTTTTTCCTCGTCAAAGCCCGCAATGCCGCAGCCGGAGGCAGAACCGGACGGAAATGGATACAGAATCATGGACAAGCCGCCTTTCCTGTGATATAATGCTATGTGTAAAATTATGAAGTTGCAGGAAAAGCTATGCCGTTTTCGTTTTTGCCCCGCATGATCTACCCGCATCTGACCGATGTGCGCGCAGAGGCTCTGACCGCGCGCGGCGTCTCGTTTCTGATGCTGGATTTTGACAACACCATCGTCCCCTACACGACGAGCGAACCGACCGTGGAAATGACTGCGTGGCTGGGAGCCATGCAGGCGTCCGGGATCGGGCTGTGCGTCGTGTCGAACAGCAGAAAGCCGCGCGTTGTGGAATTCTGTAAAAAATACGGGCTGGACTGCATCACGCATGCGAAAAAGCCCTTTTCGCGCGGTATCCGTGCGTGTCTGGACCGCTTTTCGCTGGAGCCTGCGCGCTGCGCGCTCGTGGGCGACCAGATCTACACGGACGTGCTGGGCGCAAACTGCGCGGGCGTGCAGTCGATCCTGATCTCTGCGATCCATAATCATACCATATGGCTCAAGCTCCGGCATGTGGCCGAGCTTCCCTTGATTGCAATCGGAAAATGGAGGATCCAACATGAAAAACATTGAAAAGTACCAGAATCTTATCGCGAAGGGCGAGGTCGACGCGCTGCTGCTGACGTCGAAGCATAACCGGCAGTATGCCGCGGAATACTGCATCGCGGAGGGCGTCGCCGTCATCGGCAGAACGCAGAGCTATTACTTCACCGACTTCCGCTATATCGAGTCGGCGCAGAAGAATCTGCCCGGCTTTGCCGTGAAGATGGTCGACACGGAGCATCCGTATACGAAGCTCATCAACGAGGCCATCTCCGACAACACCGTCAAGACCATCGGCTTTGAGGACGATACGCTGACCGTGGAGGAGTATACGCTCTACAACACGAAGCTCAACGCCGTCCTGCATCCCTATGCCGCCGAGATCAACGCCCCGCGCGCGAGCAAGGAGCCGTGGGAGATCGAGTACATGAAAAAGGCGCAGGAGATCACCGACCGCACGTTCTCGGATCTTCTGAACGTCATCCATCCGGGCATGACGGAAAAGGAGCTGTGCGCGGAGCTCATCTACCGGCTCTACAAATACGGCTCCGAGGGCCCGTCGTTCGACCCCATCACCGTTTCCGGCCCCAACACCAGCCTGCCGCACGGCGTTCCGTCCGAGCGCGTTCTGCAGTACGGCGATTTTGTCACGATGGACTTCGGCTGCCTGTACCACGGCTACTGCTCCGATATGACCCGCACCATCGCTCTGGGCTATGTGTCCGAGAAGATGGACAAGGTCTATCATACCGTGCTCGAGGCGCAGCTGGCCGGTATCGCCGCGACGAAGGCGGGCGTCACCGGCAAGGAGATGGACGCGGCTGCGCGGAACGTCATCAACGCCGCGGGCTTTGAGGGATGCTTCGGCCACAGCTACGGCCACAGTCTCGGTCTTCTCATCCACGAGGCCCCGAACGCCAACCTGCGCAACAACAAGCCCATGCCGGCCGGCGCGGTCGTATCGGCGGAGCCGGGCATCTACATCCCGGACGAATTCGGCGTGCGCATCGAGGACGTGACGGTCATCACGGAAGACGGCTGCGAGATCCTGACGAAGAGCCCGAAAAATTTGATTATTTTATAAGAATATCTTGAAAAGCCAAGCAAAATAGTGTAAAATCAAAAAGCTATTTTATTTGTTGGTGTAGTCTACACATATATTGGAGGAATAATTTTATGGCTACTATTACCGCTGGTGATTTCAGAAACGGTAAAACCTTCGAGATGGACGGCAAGATCATGCAGGTCGTCGAATTCCAGCATGTCAAGCCCGGCAAGGGCGCTGCGTTCGTCCGCACGAAGATGAAGAACGTCGTGACCGGCGCCGTGACCGAGACTTCTTTCAACCCCACCGCAAAGTTTGAGGAAGCCTTCATCGAGCGCAAGGATTATGAGTACAGCTACAACGACGGCGATCTGTACTACTTCATGGATCAGGAGACCTACGACATGGTTCCCGTCAGCAAGGACATGCTCGACGACTCCTTCAAATTCATCAAGGAAAACACCCCGGTCAAGCTCCTGAGCTACAAGGGCAACGTCTTCAGCGTCGAGACCCCGAACTTCGTCGAGCTGACCGTCACCAAGGCTGATCCGGGCGTCAAGGGCGACACCGCCACCAACGTCACCAAGCCCGCGACCGTCGAGACCGGCGCGGAGATCAAGGTCCCGCTGTTCATCAATGAGGGCGAAAAGATCCAGATCGACACCCGCACGGGCGAGTATCTGGGCCGTGTCAAGGGCTGATCCGAACGTCAACGAGAGGCATACTGCCGGAAAGGAGATTTTACGATGACGCTTTCTGAAAAATCCGCATATCTCAAGGGCCTGATGGAGGGCATGAAGCTCGACACCGAAACCAACGAGGGCAAGCTGATCTCCGAGATCATCAGCATGCTTCAGGACGTGGCTGAAAATGTTTCCGATCTGGAAGAAGTCGTGGACTGCATTTCCGATGAGCTCGACTGCATCGAAGAGGATCTCGACAACATCGACGATTACCTGATGGACGACGATGACGACGAGTATGACGACTACGACGAGGACGACGACTACGAAGACGCCGACGAGGACGACAATCAGGACGAGTATGACTTCGGCAGCGAGACGCTGTACGAGGTCAAGTGCCCGACCTGCGGCGAAGTGATCACCATCGACGAGGAAATGCTCGACGAGGGCGCGACGACCTGCCCGAATTGCGGCGAAGAGCTGGAATTCGACATGGAAGACGAGGAGCCCGAAGAGGATCAGTAACCCCCATCATCCAGAATCAAAAACGCCGCCCGGACGGGCGGCGTTTTTTTGCATATTCGGGGAAAGGGCGGTCACTTTTTCCAGTGCTTCAGGTGCGGCACGACGGCTTCCATGTGCGCGCGGACCTGTTCCTTGGGCCAGGCGTCGCTTGCCATATGCTCCACGCAGAAATCGATCAGCTGCTCCGGGCTCGTGTATTTGAACGTGCCGTCCGTGTAGCACCACTTGCAGTAGTCCTCGTTGAAGGCGCCGTCCGGCTCTTTGCTGGTGGTGGCGTCCTCGAGCGGCATGCCGCAGCACTGACAGATCAGCTGCCGCGGGGAGCCGAGCAGCGTGTTGATCGAGACGTCATACAGGCCCGAGAGCAGCTTGAGCGTTTCGGTGTTCGGCGTGGTCTCGCCGGTCTCCCAGCGCGACACGGCCTGCCGGGTCACAAAGACCCGCTCGGCCAGCTGCTCCTGCGAGAGGCCCTTCTGTGTTCTTAATTGCAGTAAAATATCTTTCGTATTCATGCGATCATCTCCTCGGGAAAACTTTAGCATAAAACGGAGCGGAGCGCAAGCAACCCGCGGTTGCGGGGGTCGCTTGCCCATTTCAAACGTAGGGGCGGACGACTCTGTCCGCCTGCAGAATGCAGCGCTTTTTTACGAAAATTTACGGCAAAATCGCACGCACCTAAGCCTCCCCTTGTCATGCCCCGCATGATAAGGGGAGGTGGCATTTGCGAAGCAAATGACGGAGGGGATTTGCAGCAAGTTTCAGAGCGCTTCGAAATTTGCTGCATTCGAATCCTCTCAGTCAGCTTCGCTGACAGCTCCCCTTGAGCCCAAGGGGAGCCTTGGGCGCTCCCGCGCCAGTGCGTCGCAAAAGCAAGCTTCAAATTTTGCGGTGTACTGCCCGTATTATTCGGCTTTCTTCGTCTTTAGAAGCTGTTTGAAAAGGCAAAGGAGCGCTGCGGTTGAAAAAATTTTGAGCAGAAGCGTGTTTTGCCCGCGGAGCAGAATAATCAGCAGAATGGTTATGACAAGCACAAGAATGATTGCTGCAATGATGATAGCTCTGTTCATATGTCCCCTGATTGCCTCCTGTTCATCCTGATTTTTACTTTCTCATTGTAACATTGAGCTGCAGGGAAGTCAATTTACCTATGACGGCTTTGGATATTTTGTTTTTTGATGTATAAAAACCGGCGCATCCGTCTGGATGCGCCGGTTGTCAACAGAAAATAATTCACAAAAATAGGCCGGACGAATTGACATTCCGGACAAAAGCTGATAGAATGTAAGTCCATAATGCCTGCGTAGGGCCATTCGCAATTTTCACCACTATCTGTTGTGATTATAGCACCGCAAGCCCCTGTGCGCAAGCGGAAATGGGAAGAAATAAACAACGCAACCAGGCGTGTCATAAGACAACTACAGAAAGGCTGTGATGACTTTACATGGCGATCACAAAGGATGTCATGATGGGCAAGACGCTCCGCAAGAGCTTTGCCAAACAGGAGCAGATCCTGGAGCTGCCGAACATGCTCAAGATCCAGAAGGATTCCTATGAGTGGTTCCTGCGCGAGGGTCTGCGCGAGGTGTTCCGCGACGTCGATACCATTACCGACTATACCGGCAATCTCGAGCTGAGCTTCCTCGATTACTCCATGAACGAGCCGCCCAAGTACTCCGTGGACGAGTGCAAGGAGCGCGACGCAACGTACGCCAAGCCCATCAAGGTTCGCGTGCGCCTGCACAACAAGGAGACCGACGAAATCAAGGAGCAGGAGATCTTCATGGGCGACTTCCCGCTCATGACCAACGGCGGCACCTTCGTCATCAACGGCGCAGAGCGCGTCATCGTCTCCCAGATCGTCAGAAGCCCCGGCGTCTACTTCGGCGACGAGGTCGACAAGACCGACCAGCACATCTACTCCGCGACGGTCATCCCGTACCGCGGCGCCTGGCTGGAATACGAGACGGATTTCAACAACGTCTTCTGGGTCCGCATCGACAAAAACCGCAAGCTGCCCATCACGTGCCTCATCCGAGCCCTCGGTGTGGCGACCGACGGCCAGATCACCGAAATGTTCGGCGAAGATCCGCTTATCAAGGCGACCATGGACAAGGATCCGTGCAAGACGCGCGAGGAATCCCTGCTTGAAATTTACCGCCGCCTGCGTCCGGGCGAGCCGCCCACAGTCGAAAGCTCCGAGAGCTATCTCGAGGCGCTGTTCTTCGACGCGCGCCGCTATGACGTGAGCAAGGTCGGCCGCTATAAGTTCAACAAGAAGCTCGACATCTGGAGCCGTCTGAACGGCCAGACGCTGGCCCAGCCCGTGACCGACCCCATGACCGGCGAGATCATCGCCATGAACGGCGAGACGATCAACCGCGCCAAGGCGCACGAGATCTCCAGCCGCGGCGTCAGCCGCGCCGTGATCGACGTGAACGGCCGCGAGGTCGTCGTGTTCTCCAACGGCATGGTCGACATGGCGAAATTCGTCGACTTTGACCCGGCGCAGTACGGCATCAAGGAAAAGGTCTCGTTCAGCGTCCTGCGCGAAATGCTCGAGACCGTTCCCGCCGACGGCTGGGAAGAGGCTATCGAGGCCCGCCGCAGCGACCTCATCCCGATGCACATCACGAGAGACGATATCCTCGCCTCCATCAACTACCTGTGCTGCATGGTGCAGGGCGCGGGCACGAAGGACGATATCGACCATCTTGGCAACCGCCGTCTGCGCTGCGTGGGCGAGCTGCTGCAGAACCAGTTCCGCGTCGGCTTCACCCGCCTCGAGCGCGTCATCCGCGAGCGCATGACCGTGCAGGATCTCGACGTTGTCACGCCGCAGAGCCTCATCAACATCCGGCCTGTCACGGCGGTCATCAAGGAGTTCTTCGGCTCCTCCCCGCTGTCGCAGTTCATGGATCAGAACAACCCGCTGGCAGAGCTGACGCACAAGCGCCGTCTGTCCGCCCTCGGCCCCGGCGGTCTGTCGCGTGAGCGCGCGTCCTTCGACGTCCGAGACATCCACTATACCCACTATGGCCGTATGTGCCCGATCGAGACGCCTGAAGGCCCGAACATCGGCCTGATCAACTATCTGGCGTCCTACGCCAAGATCAACGAATACGGCTTCATCGAAGCGCCGTTCCGCAAGGTCGACAAGGCGACCGGCAAGGTCACGGACGTGGTCGAATACATGACCGCCGACGTCGAAGACGACTATTACGTCGCGCAGGCCGCCGAGCCTCTGGATGAGGAAGGCCGCTTCCAGAACGCGCGCGTCATCTGCCGCCACCGCGACGAGATCATCTCCGTCGAGCGCGAGCTGATCGACTACGTTGACGTCTCCCCGAACATGATGACCTCCATCGCGACCGCGTTCATCCCGTTCCTCGAGAACGACGACGCGAACCGCGCGCTGATGGGCGCGAACATGCAGCGTCAGGCCGTGCCGCTGATGGTCACCGAGGCTCCGATCGTCGCCACCGGCATCGAGCACAAGTGCGCCGTCGACTCCGAGGTCTGCATCACGGCCAAGGGCCCCGGCGTCGTCACCCGCGTTTCTGCGACGAACGTTTCCGTCAGCTATGACGACGGCAACACCGCCGATTATACCCTCACGAAGTTTGCCCGCTCCAACCAGGGCACCTGCATCAACCAGCGCCCGATCGTCACGGTCGGCGAGCGCGTGGAGGCCGGTCAGGTCATCGCCGACGGCCCCGCCTGCTCGCAGGGTGAGATCGCGCTCGGCAAGAATGTGCTCATCGGCTTCATGACGTGGGAAGGCTACAACTACGAGGACGCCATCCTGCTGAATGAACGCCTTGTCCGCGAGGACGTCTTCACCTCCATCCATATCGAGGAGTATGAGACCGAATCCCGCGACACCAAGCTCGGCATGGAGGAGATCACCCGTGATATCCCGAACGTCGGCGAGGACACCCTCAAGGATCTCGACGAAAACGGCATCATCCGCATCGGCGCGGAGGTCACCTCCGGCGATTACCTCGTCGGCAAGGTCACCCCGAAGGGCGAGACCGAGCTGACCGCGGAGGAGCGTCTGCTGCGCGCCATCTTCGGCGAAAAGGCGCGCGAGGTCCGCGATTCCTCTCTGAAGGTCCCGCACGGCGAAGCTGGCATCATCGTCGACGTCAAGGTCTTCACCCGTGAAAACGGCGACGAGCTGGCCCCCGGCGTCAACAAGGTCGTCCGCGTCTATATCGCCCAGAAGAGAAAGATCTCCGTCGGCGATAAGATGGCCGGCCGCCACGGCAACAAGGGCGTCGTGTCCCGCATCCTGCCGCAGGAGGATATGCCCTTCCTGCCCGACGGCACCCCGCTCGATATCGTTCTGAACCCGCTGGGCGTCCCGTCCCGTATGAACATCGGTCAGGTCCTGGAGGTCCATCTGGGCTACGCGGCCCACGCGCTGGGCTGGAAGGTCGCGACGCCGATCTTCAACGGCGCGAACGAAAAGGAGATCCGCGAGCTTCTCAAGCAGGGCGGCGTCGCCGAGGACGGCAAGACCGTTCTCTATGACGGCCGCACGGGCGAACCGTTTGACCAGCGCGTCACGGTCGGCTACCCGTACTACCTCAAGCTCCACCATCTGGTCGACGATAAGATCCACGCCCGTTCCACCGGCCCGTACTCTCTCGTCACGCAGCAGCCGCTCGGCGGCAAGGCGCAGTTCGGCGGCCAGCGCTTCGGCGAAATGGAAGTCTGGGCCCTCGAGGCCTACGGCGCGGCGTATACGCTGCAGGAGATCCTCACGGTCAAGTCCGACGACGTGACGGGCCGTGTCAAGACGTATGAAGCCATCGTCAAGGGCCACAACGTCCCGACCCCGGGCGTGCCCGAATCGTTCAAGGTCCTCGTCAAGGAGCTGCAGTCTCTGTGCCTGGACGTCAAGATCCTCGGCGAAGACGGCGAAGAGGTCGACCTCAAGGACGACGATGACGATGATTCCATCTACGGCGCGGGCGGCAAGGCGCTGCCTGACGACGAGATCACGATGGACGACGATCTGCCGAACGGCAAGGATGTCGACGCCGACGAGGCGGCCGACGCGGGCTTTGAGATCCAGGACGAGGACGACGTCTTCGGCCTGCTGAACGACAGCTATACCATGGACTCCGATGATTCGGAGAATGTATAAGAAGGAGGCGGCAATACAATGAGTCATGCAACATTCAGCGCAATCCAGATCGGTATTGCTTCCCCGGATAAGATCCGCGAATGGTCCTACGGAGAGGTCAAGAAGCCGGAAACCATCAACTACCGCACCCTGAAGCCCGAGCGCGACGGTCTGTACTGCGAGCGCATCTTTGGCCCGACGAAGGACTGGGAATGCCACTGCGGCAAGTATAAGAAGATCCGCTACAAGGGCAAGATCTGCGACCGCTGCGGCGTCGAGGTCACGCGCGCCAAAGTCCGCCGCGAGCGCATGGGCCATATCGAGCTCGCCGCTCCGTGCAGCCACATCTGGTATTTCAAGGGCATCCCGTCCCGCATGGGCCTGCTTCTGGATATCAGCCCCCGCATTCTCGAAAAGGTTCTGTACTTCGCCAACTATATCGTCACCGATCCCGGCGACTGCCCGCTGGCCAAGAACCAGATCCTGTCCGAAAAAGAATACCGCGATATGCGCGAAAAGTATGAGGACGACTTCAAGGCCGGCATGGGCGCCGAGGCCGTGAAGGAGCTTCTGCAGCAGATCGATCTGGAAGAGCTCTCCGAGCAGCTCAAAAACGAGCTCAAGGACGCCTCCGGCCAGAAGAAGCTGCGCATCATCAAGCGTCTCGAGGTCGTTGAGTCGTTCCGCATGTCCGGCAACGACCCGACGTGGATGGTCATGGATGTGCTGCCGGTCATTCCGCCGGAGCTGCGCCCGATGGTCCAGCTGGACGGCGGCCGCTTCGCGACCTCCGACCTGAACGACCTCTACCGCCGCGTCATCAACCGCAATAACCGCCTCAAGAGACTCATCCAGCTGCAGGCGCCGGACATCATCGTCCGCAACGAAAAGCGCATGCTGCAGGAGGCCGTCGACGCTCTGATTGACAACGGCCGCCGCGGAAGAGCCGTCACGGGCGCCAATAACCGCGCGCTCAAGTCCCTCAGCGATATGCTCAAGGGCAAGCAGGGCCGCTTCCGCCAGAACCTGCTCGGCAAGCGCGTCGACTATTCCGGCCGTTCCGTTATCGTCGTCGGCCCGGAGCTCAAGCTCTATCAGTGCGGCGTGCCGAAGGAAATGGCCATCGAGCTGTTCCGCCCGTTCGTCATGAAGAAGCTCGTCGAGGACGGTCTTGCCAACAACATCAAGTCCGCCAAGAAGATGATCGACAAGGGCAAGGACGAGGTCTGGGACGCGCTGGAGGACATCATCAAGGATCGCCCGGTCATGCTCAACCGTGCGCCGACGCTGCACCGCCTCGGCATTCAGGCGTTCGAGCCGGTTCTGGTCGAGGGCCGCGCGCTCAAGCTCCATCCGCTGTGCTGCACCGCGTTCAACGCCGACTTCGACGGCGACCAGATGGCCATCCACGTGCCCCTGTCCGCCGAGGCGCAGGCAGAGGCCCGCATCCTGATGCTCTCCGCCAACAACCTTCTGCGTCCGCAGGACGGCAAGCCCGTCACGGTCCCGACGCAGGATATGATCCTCGGCACGTATTATCTGACGTATCAGCGCTATGACGTCGATGCATATGACACCCTCCACGAGATCTTCCCGCTGCTCGAGTGCGGCAAGCTGCCGTATGAGAAGCCCATCTGGGTCAAGAACGTCTGGGACGATCCCGAATCCGAAGGGTATCAGTATTATCTGCGCACCCGCGGCGCGCTGCTCGATAACGAGACGGATCGTCCGGAGACGATCCCCGGCTCCTATCAGACGCTGGCGCAGGCCGTGGCCGCGCTGGACGCGGGCGAGATCCAGCCGGACGAGGTCATCTACGTCTGGAACATCTGGGACGCGGATGCCGATATCAAGGAAGAAAACCATATCTATATCCGCACCGTCGGCGCGTATGCCCAGCAGGCGCATGAGGCGGGCGATGTCCGTCCGAAGGAATACTTCAAGTATTATCATGACGAGGACGAGGCCATGATGGCCTACGCCGACGGCATGATCGCCATGCACGATCCCATCAAGGTCTGGAAGGAGCTTGAGATCGACGGCAAGAAGGAGCACCGCATCATCGACGCGACCGTGGGCCGCCTCATTATCAACGACGCGATCCCGCAGAACCTCGGCTTCAAGAAGCGCGAGACGGTCGACGATCTGTTCCCGCTGGAGATCGACTTCGTCGTCGGCAAAAAGCAGCTCGGCAAGATCATCGACAAGTGTATCCGCATCAACGGCTTCACGCAGTCGACCGAAATGCTCGACAAGGTCAAGGCTCTCGGCTATAAATACTCCACCAGAGCCTCCATCACCGTTTCCATCGCCGATATGGAGATCCCGGAGAAGAAGTACGAGCTCATCCACGAGGCCGAGAAGGAGGTCGTCAAGATCGACCGCCAGTACAAGCGCGGCTTCATCACCAACGACGAGCGCTACCGCCTGACCGTTCAGCAGTGGGAAAAGTCCATCAAGGACGTCACCGACGCGCTGCAGTCGAACCTCAAGCGCTTCAACCCGATCTTCATGATGGCTGACTCCGGCGCGCGAGGCAGCATGAACCAGATCCGTCAGCTGGCCGGTATGCGCGGCCTGATGGCAGATACGAACGGCCGCACAATCGAAATTCCTATTAAGGCGAATTTCCGTGAGGGTCTGTCCGCTCTGGAATACTTCATCTCCTCCCGAGGCGCTCGAAAGGGCATGACCGATACGGCGCTTCGTACCGCCGACTCCGGCTATCTGACCCGCCGCATGGTCGACGTCTGCCAGGACGTCATCATCCGCGAAAACGACTGCGGCTCCACCAACGGCAGCTGGAAGGGCGACTACTACGAAAAGGGCCAGCTCATCGACTCCTTCGGCAACCGTATCCGCGGCCGCTATCCGGTCTACGACATCACCGATCCGCAGACGGGCGAGCTGCTGCACTCCAAGGACGTCATGCTCCGCGAGGAGGATGCCGCCAAGTTTGCGGCCCACGGCATTGACAAGGTCTATGTCCGCTCCGTCCTCGGCTGCAAGGCCCGCTCCGGCGTGTGCGCGCGCTGCTACGGCATGAACCTGGCGACGAGCGAGCTCGTCAACCTCGGCGAGGCCGTCGGCATCATCGCCGCGCAGTCCATCGGCGAGCCGGGCACGCAGCTGACCATGCGTACCTTCCACACCGGCGGCGTCGCGGGCGACGATATCACGCAGGGTCTTCCCCGTGTTGAGGAATTGTTCGAGGCCAGAAAGCCGAAGAAGATGGCGCAGATCTCCGAGATCGACGGCGTCGTCGACGTCGACGATTCGCACCGCACGGCGCTGCGCAACATCACCATCACCGCCGACGACGGCGAGGTCAAGCAGTATCAGGTGCCGTATTCCGTCGGCCTGAAGGTCGAGCACGGCAAGCGCGTGCGCAAGGGCGAGCCCATCACCGACGGCGCGCTGAACCCGCACGACGTGCTGCGCATCTCCGGCGTCGAGGCCGTGCAGGATTATCTGACGCAGGGCGTTCTCGCCGTGTACCGTCAGCAGGGCGTCGACATCAACGAGAAGCACATCGAGGTCATCATCCGTCAGATGATGCGCAAGGTC
>CAKUEH010000013.1 GCA_934646185.1 uncultured Oscillospiraceae bacterium
CGGGACTTGAACCCGCACGTCCGGAGTGGACACTAGAACCTGAATCTAGCGAGTCTGCCAATTCCACCACTCGCGCAGCTGCAGTCTTTCGACTGCTCGGATATATTAGCACAGATATTCCCGCTTGTCAAGCGGGAAGTGCGGAAAAAGTTGCGAAAACAGAGAGACGGCTGCGGCGAAACGCCCGGCGGCTCTGCCGATAGGCAGAGCCGCGCGGCTGTCCAGATGCCGGGCGGGTTATGCCAGCTCGTAGAGCGCGGAGAATTTCTCTTCCAGGTAGGTCAGGAAATAGTCCGGGTTCAGACTCTCGCCGGTGATGGCGCGGATCCATTCGTCGGGCGTCGTGACGGAGGCGATGGAGAACACGTGCTCCTTCAGCCAGTCGCGGATGGGGAGCAGATCGCCCCTTGCCGCGCAGGCGAAGACGTCGAAGTCCTTTTCCATCGTCCGCAGGATCTGCACGCCGTAGGCAGAGCCGAGCGCGTAGGACGGGAAGTACCCTGCGGGCATCGTCCAGTGGACATCCTGCAGACAGCCCTGCGCGTCGTCCGGGACGGCGACGCCGAGATAGTCCTGGTATTTCTGATTCCAGAGCGCGGGAATTTCATCGACCGTGATCTCGCCGTTCATGAACGCCTTTTCCAGTTCATGGCGGATCATAATGTGCAGGCAGTAGGTCAACTCGTCTGCGTCGCAGCGGTTGAGGCCTGGCGCGGCGGCATTGACAGCCTCATAAAGCTGCCGTTCGGAAACGTCGGCAAACGTACCGCCGCTCAGCTCCTGCAGCTTGGGATAGATGAAGTGCACAAACGCCTCGCTGCGGCCGATCAGGTTTTCGTAGAAGCGGGAAATGCACTCGTGCATCCCGTTCGTCATGGAGTCTGCGGCGTGTTCGCGGTAAAATTCCTCCGGCTCATTCTGCATGAACAGCGCGTGGCCGCCCTCATGGAGCGTGGTGAAGATGTTGGAGACGAAATTGTTCTCATAATAATGCGTCGTGACGCGCACGTCTTTGGGGCCGAAGTTTGTGGTGAACGGATGCTCGGTCGTCATGAGGACGAGCGCATCCTGCTTTAAGCCCTCCAGCTCCAGCAGATACTTGGAGAACGCCTCCTGCTGCGAAATGGGGCACGGGCGGGACATGAAATCCGTGCGGATGGGCTTGCCCTCCGCCTGAATGCGCCGCACCAGCGGGACGATCCGCGCGCGCAGCGCGTCAAAAAACGCGTCGAGCTGGGCGATGCTGCCGCCCTTTTCGGTGTCGTCCAGCAGCGCGTCGTAGTATGTCGGCTTTTTCTCCTCGCGCAGATCGAGCGCCTTGTGCGTATAGGAAATGATCTCGGCCAGCGAATCGCGGAACAGGGAAAAATCCGCCGCCTGCTTCGCCTCCAGCCATTTGGAATAGGCACGGTTATAGGCAAGGCTCATCTCATAATTGAGCTTCGCCGGGATGTTCTTTTCCTTCTCCCACGCCTCACACAGGTGCTCCACGACCTTTTTCTGCACCGGCGTCAGTCCCTCGCTGTCCGCGTACAGCTCGGTTACGAGCTGGGCGTAGCGCCTGGTGTGCGTGAGCCGGAAATACCGGTCGGATAACACGGCCATATCCGCGCCCGCCTGCTCCATGCCGTCCTTCGGCGCGCAGCACTGCATATCGAAGTCCAGCTTGCCCACGGCACGGGCATAGACGTCGGCCTCGTCCAGAAGCTTACGCAGCCGGTCAAATTTCTGTTTATTTGTCATAGGTTCAGCCTCCTTTTTTTCATCGTATCATGATTTGTCCGCAGATGCAAGACACGGGCATTGCGAAACATGGACGTGATATGCTATAATCCAAACAGAGTATTATATTAATGAAGGGAGATTTCCATGAAATTTTCTGAAATGCCGTATGCACGGCCCGATCTGAACGAGCTGAAGCAGCAGCTTCAGGCACTGACCGACCGGCTGAAGGCCGCGCCGGACTATGCTTCCGCGCGCGAGGCGTTCCTCGCCCAGCAGAAGCTGTCGATGCACATCGATACGCTCGCCACGCTCTCGAGCGTCCGCAACTCCATCGACACCCGCGACAAATTTTATGACGCCGAAGAGGAATTCTGGAACGAGGCCGGGCCCGAGCTGCGCGCCTATGACGACGCGTGGACGGCGGCGATGCTGGAAAGCCCGTTCCGAAAGGAATTTGCGGCGGAATACGGCGATCTGATGTTCCTCAACGCCGAGATCGCCCGCAAGGCCTTCTCTCCCGCCATCGTCGAGGAGCTCAAGCAGGAAAACCAGCTCGTGCAGGACTATCAGAAGCTGATCGCCAGCGCGCAGATCGAGTTTGAGGGCGGTACCTACACCATCTCGCAGCTGTCCCCCTTCAAGAACGATCCCGACGACGCGCGGCGTCTGGCCGCGTGGCAGGCCGAGGGCGGCTGGTACAAGGCGCACCAGCCGGAGCTCGACGAGATCTATGACAAGCTCGTGAAGCTGCGCGACGCGATGGGCCGCAAGCTGGGCTACGACGGCTATACCGAGCTCGGCTATTACCGCATGGGCCGCAACTGCTACACAAAGCAGGACGTGGAGAAATTCCGCGCCGCCGTTATCAAATACGTCGTGCCCGTGGCGGCGTCCGTCTATGAGGCGCAGGCAAAGCGTCTCGGCAAGTCCTATCCCATGACCTTTGCCGACAATGCCCTTGGCTTCCGCAGCGGCAATCCGAAGCCCTGCGGCACCCCGGACGACATTCTCGCGCAGGGCAAGCGGTTCTACGAGGCGCTTTCTCCCGAGACCGGCGAATTCTTCAACACCATGCTCGACAACGAGCTGCTGGACGTGCTCTCCACCCCCGGCAAGCGCGCGGGCGGCTACTGCACGAGCCTGGGCGAATATCATGTTCCGTTTATCTTCGCCAACTTCAACGGCACGCAGCACGACGTTGAGGTCGTGACGCACGAGGCGGGCCACGCCTTCGCCGCCTGGCTCAACCGCGACCGCATCCCGACCGAGACAATCTGGCCGAGCCTCGAGGGCTGCGAGGTACACTCCATGTCCATGGAATTCTTCGCCTGGCCGTGGGCCGAGGGCTTCTTCGGCGATGATACCCGCAAATTCCGCTACAGCCATCTGGCCGGCGCGCTGACCTTCATCCCCTACGGCACGATGGTCGACCACTTCCAGCATATCGTCTATGAAAAGCCGGACATGACCCCGGCGGAGCGCCATGCGGTGTGGAAGGAGCTTCTGGGCGTGTATATGCCGTGGATGAAGCTCGGCAGCGAGATCCCGTTCTACGGCGACGGCGAGGGCTGGCAGCGGCAGCTGCACATCTACGTGAACCCGTTCTACTATATCGACTACTGCCTGGCGCAGACCGTCGCGCTGCAGTTCTGGGCGCGCATCCAGAAGGACAAGGACGACGCCTGGAAGCACTACATGGCCTACACCCGTCAGGGCGGCAGCAGGGTCTTTACGGGGCTTCTGAAAAACGCGGAGCTGGACAGCCCGTTTGAGGAAAGCTGCCTGCGCGGCGTGTGCGAACAGGCCAAGGCGTGGCTCGACGGCTACGATCTGACCGGCATCGCATAATAATTCTTGACTTCCCGGAACAAGTACGGTATAGTGATTCCAGAAATATTGTTCGCGGCCACAAGGGCGGAATTGGCGTTCCCAATTCCGCCCTCGGCCTGTCTTCGAAAGAAAGCGAGGCGAAAACTCTGAAACAGAAGAAAAAACGCTCCAACGGGCGGACGCTTGCGCGGCTGCTGCGCGGAAGCTGGCGGTATTTTGCCGCCTGCATTGCCGCAAGCCTGCTCTTTACGCTCTGCGAGCTTGTCATCCCGCAGATCATCCGCGTGAGCGTCGACTCTCTGATCGGAACAAATCCTGTGAAGTCCGCGGCGGCGCGACCCATCGTCGCGGCGCTCGGCGGCGCGGCCTATCTGCGGCAGAATTTGTGGATCCCGGCGGCCTTTATGGCGGGACTCGGCCTCCTGTCGGCCGTGATGCGCTACTGCGTGAACATCTACAGCTCCAAGGCGGGCGAAACGCTTGTCAAGACGAGCCGGGATCTTTTGTATCACCACATCCAGCACCTGCCGTGGAAGTGGCACATGCAGAACCCCACCGGCGATATCATCCAGCGCTGCACCTCGGACGTCGAGCGCATCAAGACCTTCTTTGAAGAGCAATTCGTCTCCGTGTTCCGCGCGGTGGCGATGATCGTGTTCGCGCTCGTGTGCATGGCGCTCATGAACTGGAAGCTGGCGCTCGTGCCGGCAATTATGTTCCCGATCATCATCGTCTATTCTCTGCTGTTCCACAACTCCATCCGTGAGCGCTACACCGCCTGCGACGAATCCGAGGGCGTGCTGTCCACCATCGCGCAGGAAAATCTCACGGGCGTGCGCGTCGTGCGCGCCTTTGGCCGCGAGGAATACGAGCGGCAGCGCTTTGAAAAGCAGAATGAGGACTATACCACGCTCTGGGTGCGCCTGTGCCGCACGCTTTCGGACTTCTGGGCCGTCGGCGACGCGACAGCCTGCATCCAGACGATGCTCGTCGTGCTGATCGGCAGCATTCTGTGCGTGCGCGGCGAGATGACCGAGGGCGAATTCGTCTCCTTTGCCATTTACAACACCATGAGCATTTCTCCCGTGCGCCGTCTGGGCCGCGTGATCTCCGAGATGAGCAAGGCGGGCGTCTCCGTGTCCCGTATCGGAGAAATTCTCGACGCCCCCTGCGAGCAGGACAAGCCGGACGCGAAGGCGCTGCCCATGGACGGCGATATCGTCTTCGACCACGTCTCGTTCCGCTATGAGACCGGCCCGGACGTGCTCTCGGACGTGTCCTTTACCATTCCCGCCGGGTCGAGCTTCGGCATTCTGGGCGGCACGGGCTCCGGCAAGAGCAGCCTGCTGCTGCTTCTGTGCAGGCTCTACGCGCCGTCGGAGGGCCGCGTGACGGTCGGCGGGGAGAACCTTGCCGATATGCCCGCAGCGTGGGTGCGCGATCATGTCGGCGTCGTGCTGCAGGAGCCGTTCTTGTTCTCGCGCACGATCGAGGAGAACATCGGCATCTGCGGCGCGGACAAAGACGCTGTGCGCAGGGCCGCGGAAACGGCCTGCATCGCGTCCGATATCGAGCAGTTTGCAAACGGCTATGACACCATGGTCGGCGAGCGCGGCGTGACGCTCTCGGGCGGCCAGAAGCAGCGCGTGGCCATCGCGCGGATGCTGACGAAGAAAACGCCCGTGATGGTCTTCGACGATTCCCTGTCCGCCGTCGACACGCAGACAGACGAGCACATCCGCGAAGCGCTGAAGCGCGATCTCGCCGGGACGACGACGATCATTATTTCCCACCGCATCACGACGCTCATGGACTGCGATAATATACTGGTGCTGGAGCACGGAAAGGTCCTCCAGCGCGGCACGCCGCAGGAGCTGCTGCGGCAGCCCGGCCTGTTCCGGCAGATCTATGATATGCAGATGTCCATCGGAGAGGAGGAGCCGGCATGAAGCAGGAAAAAGAAAAAAAGGGCCTGCCGTTTTTCGGCATCCCGAAGCTGGCCCCTTATTTAAAGCCCTATAAAATGCTGTTTTTCTGGATGGTCGTGACCGGCACGGTCGGCAGCGGCATGGACGCGATCATCCCCCTGTTCCAGCAGCACGCCATCGACCATTTTATCGCCGATAAAACCATGCAGGGCGTCGGCGGCTGGCTGGCGCTGTACATTCTGGTCATGATCGTCCAGACTGCGACCAACTACATTTCCGCCTACGGCGCGTGCAAGGCCGAGCTCTATATCGGCCGCGACTTAAAGCGCGAGACGTTCAACCACCTGCAAACGCTGTCCTTCTCCTACTTCAACCAGAACAGCGTCGGTTATACCCACGCGCGCGTCATGTCCGACACCGACCGCATCGCAAGCACGCTGGCCTGGGGGCTGATGGAGGCCGTTTGGTACATCGCGTATCTGCTGCTGGCGATCGTGATGATGTTCGCGCTCAACTGGAAGCTGGCGCTGTGCGTGATGGTCATCGTGCCGGTACTGGTGCTCTCGGGCGCGTATTTCCAGAAAAAGCTCGTCTTCTTCCACCGGCGCGTGCGCGAGCAGAATTCGAAGATCACCGGCGCGTTCAACGAGGGCATCACCGGCGCGAAGACGACCAAAACGCTGGTCATCGAGGACAAGGTCGAGCGGGAATTTGACGATCTGACCGGTGAAATGAAGCGTTTGAGCGTCCGCGCCATGCACTTCCGGGGCGTGTTCATGTCCACGACGGCCTTTGCCGCGTCCATTGCGCTGGCGATCGTTTTGTGGCGCGGCGGCGTCATTACGAGAGACGGCGTCATTCTCATCGGCACGCTGTCTGTGTTCATGAACTACGCGCAGGGCATGATGGAGCCGGTGCAGTGGCTCGTGCAGGTCATGTCCGCGCTGGTCAACGTGCAGGTCAACGTCGAGCGCGTCACAAGGCTTCTGGAAACGGAATCCGACGTCAGCGACACGCCGGAGGTCACGGAACGATACGGCGGCGCTTTCCACCCCAAAAAGGAAAACTGGGAGCCACTTTACGGCGATATCGAATTTCAGGACGTTACCTTCCGCTATCCCGACGGCAGCGAAAACGTGCTGGAGCACTTTAATCTGAAAGTCCCGCAGGGCACGAACGTCGCCATCGTCGGCGAGACGGGCGCGGGAAAATCCACGCTGGTCAACCTCGTCTGCCGCTTCTTCGAACCGACGCAGGGCCGCGTTCTCATTGACGGCCGCGACGCGCGCGAACGCAGCCAGCTCTGGCTGCACTCGAACATCGGCTACGTACTGCAGACGCCGCACCTGTTCTCCGGCACGGTCCTGGAAAACCTGCGCTACGGCAGGCCCGACGCGACGATGGACGAGATCGAGGCGGCTGTAAAGGCCGTCTCCGCCGACCAGATCATTGCCCGCCTGCCGGACGGCTACAACTCTGACATCGGCGAGGGCGGCAACACGCTCTCCACGGGCGAAAAGCAGCTGCTGTCGTTTGCCCGCGCGCTGCTGGCCGACCCGCGCATCTTCGTGCTCGACGAGGCGACCAGCTCCGTCGACACCGTGACCGAGCGGCTCATTCAGGACGCCATCGAAAAGGTCATGGCGGGGCGTACCTCGTTCATCATCGCCCACCGCCTGTCGACCATCCGCCGCGCGGACGTGATCCTGGTCGTTCACGACGGCAGGATCATCGAGAGCGGCACGCACCGCTCCCTGATGGACGCGAAGGGCGCCTATTACCAGCTCTACACCCGCCAGTACCGCGAGGAACAGACCCGCTCCATGATGGAATGACCGGACAGAAGAAAGGCTCCCCTTACCGCGCGGGGCGCGGCAAGGGGAGCCTTTTTCTATCTGCTGCAAGTCTTTTTAACTGTTTATGTCTCATCCACGTCCAGATCGTCTGCCAGCTTCTGCAGCGGCAGGTGGCGCAGGAGCAGGCCCACGGGGTTGAGCTCGGACGCCGCCGTTTTCGCACCGGCCGCCATGAACAGGCGCAGTGTGCTGCCCAGCGCGTGGCGCGTGGGCTTATCCAGCGTCCGGTATTTTTTGAGCATGGCCGCGGCGGTCTTCAGTCCGCCCTCCTTGAGGTCGGTCAGGGTATCGGCGTCGGTGCAGGTGAGGATGTCGAACAGCGCGTCGGTAAAGGCCACGCGCTGCTCCGGACTCAGGGAGAGGATGAACGTGCGGATCGTCTCGTCGACGAGCTTGCCGCCCTCGGTCAGATCCGGCAGATGCTCAAATTTTTCCCCGCGCACCTGCCACGAAAAGCCGTCGTGCTGCCACAGGCCGCTCTGCGTGCTGCGCACGACCTCATAGCGCTCCTCGTGCTCGAGCAGCATGCCGACGACGGACGATTCCGGCAGAATGGTCGTGATCTTATCCGCGACGTTTTTATGCTCCGGCAGACCCAGCAGCGACGTGCGGAAGCCGGGGCCGTCGTTGTTGTATACGCGCATGAGCTGGTTCTGTACGGCTTCGCCGCAGAACACCGCGCTATAGACCGCGAGATTGCCGCCTTTGGAATGCCCGCCCACGCGAAGCGGCTGCGACGGGAGCGCTGCGGCGGCCGCAGTCAGATACGCTGCCGCCATTTTCTGCGCCGGGACGACCGGCAAAAACGCCAGATTGAAATCCTCCTTCCAGCCGACGATCGTGTCGTCGGTGCCGCGGAAGGCGATATAGGCCGTCCTGTCCGGCAGCAGGATCGTCAGCGCGGAAAACTGCGTCTGCGTTTCCTCGTCAATGCGGCTGACATAGCCGCAGAGCGTCAGATCGGAAAAGCGGCGGCTCGCCGCCATTTTGCGTCCGAGCTCCGGGATCTGCTCCGGCACCAGTACGCCCATCGTCTCCTGCGGCCGCGCCGCGTCGTATTTCCGCATGGCGTCCGGCAGGGGAGTGGGTGCGGAGAAGTCCGCCGGGACGATGCCGGAAAAGTCCAGAAAGCACAGCTCCGCCATCAGCAGATTGTCGACCTCGTTGAACCCGCGCTCCGCCAGCGTCAGATCGCCGCGCCAGTCCAGATAATCCAGAATATTTGCCATAGCCGTACCTCCGAAAGTTTGTATAGCTTATCATACACAAAAATTACCGGAAAAACAACCAAACCCAAATGAAGAAAGCCTTAATTTTTTCTGAATTTAGCGTCGCTTGACAAGAGCACACATGGTTTTCCCGGGTCTAAACGACCGCTGGCGTCGTTATCCTCGTTGATGGGCGACAGCCCATCTGCCTCGTCTGCCTTGCCAGCTGCCGTTTATCCTCCGGGAAAACTCGAAGACCCGCAGGGCGTTCCGGCGCGTTTTTCGCAAGGCAGAGGACGCAGGCATACCGGCGTATGTCAAGGACGATAACGCAGCGAAAGGCGGGCCGGAGCGTCCTGCGGGCATGTGTGCTCTTGTCAAGCGGCGCTATTCAGCCTATAAACCTATTGACTTTATGGGGAATATATGCTATGCTCAAGCCATAAGAAAGAATTCCCTGCAAAGGAGCTGATATTTGATGCAAGTCTATGCGGACAACGCAGCGACCACCAGAATGCACCAGACGGCCATCGACACGATGACCTATCACCTGAACAACACCTTCGGCAACCCGTCGAGCCTCTACACCATCGGCCAGCAGGCCAAGGAGGTGCTCGAGACGGCGCGGGCCGATATGGCCGCCTGCTTCGGCGCGCAGCCGCGCGAGATCTATTTCACCTCCGGCGGCAGCGAGGCCGACAATCAGGCCATTACCTCCGCCGCCTATCTCGGCGCGCGCAAGGGCAAAAAGCACATCATTTCCACCACGTTCGAGCATCACGCCGTTCTGCACACGCTGAAGCGGCTGGAAAAGCAGGGCTTTGAGGTGACGCTGCTGGACGTACACGAGGACGGTCTTGTCTCGGCGCAGCAGGTCGCGGACGCCATCCGCGACGACACCTGCCTCGTGACCATCATGTTTGCAAACAATGAGATCGGCACCATCCAGCCGATCGAGGCGATCGGCGCGGTGTGCCATGAACGCGGCGTACTGTTCCACACCGACGCGGTGCAGGCGGCGGGCCACGTGAAGATCGACGTGAACGCCATGCACATCGACATGCTCAGCCTGTCCGCGCACAAGTTCCACGGCCCGAAGGGCGTCGGCATGCTCTACGCGCGGCGCGGCATCATCCTCACGAACCTCATCGAGGGCGGCGCGCAGGAGCGCGGCAAGCGCGGCGGCACGGAAAATGTCCCCGGCATCGCGGCCATGGCGGCGGCTTTAAAGGAAGCCTGCGCCAACATGGACGAGAACACGAAGAAGGTCACGGCCCTGCGGGACAAGCTCATCGACGGCATTGCCAGAATCCCGCACTGCGCGCTCAACGGCGCGCGTGAGCCGCGGCTGCCCGGCAATGTGAATTTCTGCTTCGAGGGCATTGAGGGCGAGAGCCTTCTGCTGCTGCTCGACGCGAAGGGCATCAGCGCGTCGTCCGGCTCCGCCTGCACGTCCGGCTCGCTCGACCCCAGCCATGTGCTGCTGGCCATCGGACGGCCCCACGAGGTCGCGCACGGCTCGCTGCGCCTGACCATCTGCGAGGACAACACCGAAGAAGAGATCGACTATATCCTTGCCGAGCTTCCGCCGATCGTGGAATATCTGCGGAACATGTCGCCGGTCTGGAAGGACCTGATGAGCGGCAAGCGGCAGTTTACGCTGTAAGGAGGGTTTTATCATGGCACTGTATACCGAAACGGTCATGGATCATTTCATGCACCCGCGCAATGTCGGCGAGATCGCGGACGCGGACGGCGTCGGCGAGGTCGGCAACGCCAAGTGCGGCGATATCATGAAGATGTACCTGAAAATTCAGGACAACAAAATCGAGGATGTAAAGTTTGAGACATTCGGCTGCGGCAGCGCGATCGCGTCGAGCTCCATCGCGACGGAGATGATCAAGGGCCGGACGCTGGAGGACGCGCTGGCGCTGACCAATCAGGAGGTCGTCGACGCGCTGGGCGGTCTGCCCGCGCACAAGCTGCACTGCTCCGTTCTGGCCGAGGAGGCCGTCAAGTCCGCCATTCAGGACTATTACGAGAAAAACCACATCGAGTACGACCACAGCAAATTCCCCAAAAAGGAAGACTGCGAGTCCTGCTGCCGGATGGTATAAACGCAAAGAGCGGGCGCGGCCAATCAGCCCCTACACGGACGGCATATTTTGTACCACTTTTGAAAATCGGACTTTTTGACACGCAGAGCGGGCGCGGCCGATCGGCCGCGCCCGCTCTGCGTCTGTTTATTGTCAGCTGATGGATACCACGAACCGCCAGACCGGTTCTGCGAGGAAATACCCCAGCGCGGCCGAGCAGACGTTGGCGCACAGGCCGCAGAAAAATGCGCGGCGCTTTGACCGGCCCTTGAGCACGGCGCGGTAGATATACGCCTCGATCAGCGCGATCACCAGCTCTGCCGGGATAAAGAGCATGAAATACCACGGCCCGACGCCGTTGTTGACAGCGAACAGGGCAAAATACCCGTGCAGCAGCCCCTGCGTCACGAGATTGACGAGCAGGAACGGCTTCCAGTTTTCCTTCAGCTTAAACCCGAACAGCAGCAGAACGACCAGCTCGATGAGAATCGTCGGCACGAACGTCGCGGCAAATTGCAGCAGATACCCTTCGGACTGCAGCGGCGGCTTCGCCGTTTTTGCCGGCCAGTCGACCGTGACGGAGGACTGCAGCGTCCTGCGCGTCAGCACGTCCGACAAAAACGTCTCGCCGGAGGCCGTGACGATCAGAATGCGGTATGTCTCCGGGACGCCGTAATAGCGGAAGCTGTGATGATATGTGGTTGCTACCGGATCACCGGTGAGCTCTCCCCAGATCGGAGCGCCGGTCGTGCCCTCGGCGATGCAGGCATGCCAGCCGTCGGGGATCGCGGCTCGGAATGCGGCCAGCAGCTCGGGGTCGAGACCGGTCTCATCCATGGCGAAGTCAGGGTCGTACTCGTATTCGCCCTCGGCAAGCAGGTCGAGGTAATACAGCTCCGACGGTGCATGCTCCACAACGACGGTGAGCTGCGGCTTGGGCCCCATGTCGGCGAGGACTGCTGTGGTCAGCAGCAGAAGCACGGCGAGCAGGAGCGGGAGTCTTTGCAAGAAGCGTTTCATGGGTTCCTCCTTTGTGTAATTACGTGATGACGAATCCTCCGTTGACGGGCAGGACCTGCCCGGTAATAAACGAAGCGTCCGCCAGATAGACCATCGCCCGCGCGATATCCTCCGGCGTGCCCAGCCGCTCGATGGGCGTCTGCTGCCGCAGGCTCTCCATGACGGCGGAGTCTACGTGCGCGCACATGTCGGTCTGAATGACGCCCGGCGCGACGGCGTTCACGCGGATGCCGGACGGCCCGAGCTCCTGCGCCAGCGCCTTGGTCAGGGCGAGGATCGCGCCCTTCGTCGCCGAATACGCCGCCTCGCACGACGCGCCGACCTGGCCCCACATGGAGCTGACGTTGAGAATGCAGCCGGACTGCCGCTGCAGCATGTAGGGGAGGGCTGCGCGGATGCAGTAGAACGCGCCGTCGACGTTGACGGCGAACAGCCTGCGCCAGCGCTCGGGCGTAATGACATTGATGAGATCGTAATCCGCGATCCCCGCGTTGTTGATGAGCACATCCGCGCCGGGGAGCTGTGCGAACGCGGCGTTCACCGCCGCTTCGTCCGACACGTCGCAGCGTACGGCGAGCGCGCCTGTTTCGGCGGCGACAGCCGCCGCCTGTTCGGTCTCCTTTTCATAGAGGAACGCGACCCGGTCGCCGCGCGCGGAAAACGCGCGCACAGCCGCGGCTCCGATGCCGCGCGAGCCGCCGGTGATGATAACATTCATAAATAACTCCTCGCCCCGGCGCGGCAGACCGCTCCGGGGCGTTTGATTTTTTTATCTTCTTCTGGTCTTGGTCTTGTGGTCGGAATAGGCGCGGATGGAGGACATTTTGCTGTCGGACTCGGACATGAACTGCTTGAGCATATCGTCGAACGATTTCTGCTGCGGCGCGGGCGGCTGCTGCCGGTTCGGCTGGGGCTGCCGCTGCTGGAAGCTGCCGCGCGGACGCTGGCTCTGCTCGCGCGTGGGCGCAGGCAGGGTGCGCTTGATGGAAAGATTGATCTTTCCGCCTTCCAGCCCGATGACCATGACCTTGACGGTCTGCCCCTCGGTCAGATACTCGTGCAGATCGCTCACATAGGCATGCGCGACCTCGGAAATGTGGACAAGCCCGGTCGTGTTTGCGTCCAGTGCGACGAACGCGCCGAATTTTGTCAGACTCTTGACAGTCCCTTCAACAATTTCTCCAACCTTCAACTGCATCTTTCTGTTCCGATCCCCCGTTTTCTGTGATGTTCCTTAATCGCCGACGTCTTCAAAGACGATCTCGCCCTCCGAGACCATGCCGAGCTGGTCGCGCGCGACCTGTTCGAGCCCCTCGGGCGTATCAAGCGCGTCGATCGAACTCTGCAGACGGTCATTTTCCTGCTGTGTGCCTGCGATGGAGCTTGTCAGTCCGGCGGCCTCGGCCTCCTTTTCGCTGATCTGGGAGCGAAGGCGCACCAGGGTAACAGTGGCGTACACAACGAGGATCAGAATCACCAGCTTGACCAGCAGAGACGACTTGACGAATTTCATTCCGGCGTCTGCTCCTTTCCAGTTGTGCGTGTTTCCAATCGAGAATATACTTACAGGCCATTGTACCCCATTTTCGGCAGCTTGCAAAGAGGGTTTTTGAAATTTTTTTGAGAAATTTCAAAAAAAGGCGCAGCGGCGCGAGCAGCGTCCGCAAGATCTGCCCCAGCAGCCCCCAAAACGCCCGGAACACGCGCAGCACGAGCGGGCTGAGCGTCAGGAAATACAAAACGGCGGTCAAAAATACGGCGAGGAACACATACAGCCGGAACTGCCCCTGTCCCGCCGTGAGCGCGAAGGACAAAAACGAGGCCGCGAGCAGCAGCCCGAACAGTGCGTCCGCCGCAAGCTCCGTCCGCGGACAAAGCTGCCGCAGCGCCCGCAGCAGATCGTAGGCCAGACACAGCCCGAGCCCCAGCAGCGCGCCCTGCGCAAAGGTCAGCGCCTGCGCCGAGACGGGGATCTCCATCAGCCGAACAGCCGGGCGAAAAAGCCGCCGCGCGGGATATCGTCCTCGTACGAGATCGCGTCGACGCTCCCGTCGACCAGGACCTGCCCGCCGTCGATGGACAGCTGCTGCAGATGCAGCCCCTGTCCGCGGATGGACATCGGGCCGCGCGTGGAGGTCAGAAGGATCTCCGTGTCGTCAAAGCTCTCGACCTCCAGAACGCCTGTGATGGAAAGACGGCTGCGCGAGTCGAGCGTCAGCCGGTGCGGCTGCTGGGCCAGATTCGTTTCGATCAGCGCCTGCTGCATGGTATCATCCTTTCTTTTGTCCGGACGTGCCGGCTTCTCCCTACATATATACGCGGGAAACAGGATCGTATGCAGCAATATGATCCGCTATATTTCGCGGTACATGGCCGCCGCGTCGTCCTTGCGCACGGCCTCGGCCACGGCGAGCACCTCGACCGTGACGGTCCGCGTGCCGAAGGCGATGGCGATATGATCGCCGACCTTGACGTCATAGCTGGCCTTGGCGGGCTTGCCGTTGACCGTCACACGGGTATTGTCGCAGGCCTCGTTCGCGACTGTGCGGCGCTTGATGAGGCGGGAAACCTTCAGATATTTATCAAGTCTCATGGGAATGCCTTTCTGCCGGTTTTCCCGGCGGTGCGTTTCTGCTATCATACCGCGAAACGCTGCCCCGTGTCAACTTCTTGAACCCCCGCGAGCCAAAGGCTCCCCTTGGGCACAAGGGGAGCTGGCCCGAAGGGCCTGAGGGGATTCGAACGCTGCAAATTCCGGAGCACTCTGAAACTTGTAACAAATCCCCTCCGTCATTTTCTTCGAAAATGCCACCTCCCCTTCCCGCGCGGGGCGCGGCAAGAGGAGGCTTTCACATCTCTGAAAGTCTTTCGGCGAATTCGCAGGCATTGCCATATTTCAATGTAGGGGCCGATGCCCACATCGGCCCTCCCGGAAGTTACGAATTCGCCGAAGATTTCCGTAAAAAAGCTACGATCTGCGTGGGTCGATGTGGGCATCGACCCCTACAAACGCGTGGGCAAGTGCATACGTTTTTGCCGAAATTCCGTGCATAATCTGCAGCTCCCTGCTGCAGAACCTCTCCGACTCGGCTTCGCCGAGCCGCCTCCCTTTTCAGGGGAGGCTTTGGGACGTTCGTTTTTCTGCGCAAGGGGCTTGACAAATTTCGTCTAATGCGTTAGACTACAATTAGAGTCTAACGCATTAGACAAGGAGGGAGCACCCAATGTCCACCCCGAAGATTTTTGAGAGCGAATACCGGTTCTGCCTGATTTTATGGGAGCATGAGCCGCTGCCCAGCGCGGAGCTGGCGAAGCTGTGCAAGGAAAAGCTTGGCTGGAGCCGGACGACGACGTATACGGTCATCCATCGGTTATCTGAGCGCGGCGTCGTGAAAAACGAAAACGGTGTCGTCTGCTCTCTCGTCTCCAAGGACGAGGCGCAGGCGGCGGAGCTGGACGAGCTGGTCGAAAAGACGTTTGAGGGCTCGCTTCCCGCGTTCGTCGCGGCGTTCGCGCGCAAGACAAAGCTCTCGCAGGACGAGGTCGACCGGCTGCGCACCATGATCGACGGCTATGAGGAGAAGCAGCCATGAGCAATCTTTTTCTCGGTTTTCTCAACCGCAGCCTGTCCGCGGCGGTTCTGATCCTCGCGGTCGTGCTGGTGCGGCTGGTGTTCAAAAAAGCGCCTAAATGGCTGCTGTGCGCCCTGTGGGTGCTGGCGGCGGTGCGGCTTTTGTGCCCGGTTTCGATTGAAAGCGTCCTGAGCCTCATCCCGAGCGCGGAGCCTGTGCAGCCGGAGATCGTCTATTCCGCCGCGCCCGCCATCACGAGCGGCATCCCGGCGGTCGACGCCATTGTAAACCCGCCCTTACAGGCCGCGTTCACGCCCAACCCCGTGCAGAGCGCGAACCCGCTGCAAATCCTGACAGAGCTTGCCGCGTGGGGCTGGCTCGGCGGCTGTGCGGCGCTGCTTCTGTACGCGGCCATTTCCGCGCTGCGCCTGCGGCTTCGCGTGCGCACGGCGGTGCGGCTGGAGGGGAACGTGTTCCAGTCGGAATTCGTTCCGTCCCCGTTCATCCTCGGCGTGCTGCGGCCGAGAATTTATCTGCCCTTCGGGCTGGAGCCCGGTGCGCAGGACATGGTCCTGGCGCACGAGCGCGCGCATCTGCGGCGCGGCGACCAGCTGTGGAAGCCGCTGGGGTATCTGATCCTGACCGCGTACTGGTTCAATCCGGTCTGCTGGCTGGCCTACATCCTGTTCTGCCGCGACATTGAGGCCGCGTGCGACGAAAAGGTCGTGCGGGAGCTGGGCGAAGGGTGCAAGGCGGCTTATTCCCGTGCGCTGCTGGCGTGCAGCGTGCCGCGGAAGCTCATCACGGCCTGCCCGCTCGCCTTCGGCGAGACGGGCGTCAAGAGCCGCATCAAGTCCGTTTTAAATTACAAAAAGCCCGCGTTCTGGCTCGTGCTGGCGGCGGTCGTCGTGTCCATTGCCGTGGCCGTGTGCTTCCTGACCGACCCGAAGACAGACACAGAGCAGCCGGAGGACGACGCACCGGCCTCTGTTTCGGACGGCCCCGCAGAGGTGGACAGCACTCCGCCGACAAGCGAATTCTTTTCCAGCATACAGGACTACGCTGAATATTATATCGCGCAGGTCATTTTACCGGAGCCGGTCGAATACAAGGTGCTGACCGACGGCGGATTTGAGACCGTCACAGATACGGTGCAGGACGCGCAGCTGGTGAACCTCGAGCAGCTTGCATCCCTTTCCGGCCTCGACCCGGAGGGAGAGCTGCAGCTCTGGAGCTACAAAATTGCGATCGCACCGGTAAATGCTGACGGGCGCACCTTCCTGCTGGGCGCCGATACCGGCCTGTCGTATATCGATGGGCAGGAATATCTGGTGGACAGCACCCGCTATCTCGTGACCGTTACCTATCGCAGCGAAACGCAGAGCTACCGGCTGCTCGGCTGGACAAAGGACACGGACGGCACGGCGCTGGCCGTCTATGAGCAGTCCGGCCACCTGACGGACTATCTGCGCGACATTTACGCCGCGACGCACGGCGTGAATACCATGCAGGGCTACTTCTATCCGGGCTTTTACAACGGCATGGACGGCTATGGCGAAGCCGTTCACATCGACGCGTACCTTCGCACCTTCCCGGACGAGGCCGGAGGCTGGGGCGCGTATCTGCCCACGACCGGCTGGATTTACGATGAAACCGGTCTGGTATCCAGTGAGCACCTGACAGGTTCAACGCTCAAAGCGGAATTCCTCGCCGGTACAGACGTTTCCAGCCGTATCGCGGACTATGCCGATTACGATTCTCATCTGGCCAGCCGCTATACGGTCTTCACGCTGGCCTCCGGCACAGAAAACACGCTGGTGTACCTCTTCGGCGCAGCCGACGGCTGCTATGAGGTACGCGTGCACTGGACGCTGGGCGAGGACAGGGAAACGTCCTCGGGATATAACCCATATCTGCAGACCCGCTATGAGGGGCAGCTTCTGAAGCAGATGGCGGCCAGCTTCACCCCGCTGGATACCGACGGCACCGTGCTGGACACGACGCTTCTGGCGCAGGTCGGCGCGTACCGGCTGCTGGTGCGGTATGACGCTGCCTTGTGCCCCGAGGGAAGAGCCGGCTGTAACCGGCACTGGAAGACGTCGCTGGTGTCCCGCTCTGCGGAAACCGGCGCGGAGACCGTCGTCGACGGCCCGCGGGAAAACGCCGTCTACTGGTTCTTGCAATCGGAATACGAGGACACGGCGGCGTTTCTCGGCATTTCCGAGCAGGACGCCCACACCGGGCTGCTGTCTGCCGGAAACATGGAGGTCTTCTTCCTGTCTGGAACGGCGAATGTCAATTTCCTGCTGTCGGACGTGTTCCTTTCCGGCCCGAACGAACCGCCTGCGGCGGCAGAGACGGATGAGACCGTTCCCGTCCAGCCATGCGAGCTGACGCTGCCCAACGGCGTCTATCTCGGCATGGACTATGAGACGGCGGTGAAAACAGCGCAGAGCTACCGGAACAGCCGCGTCTGGCGCGGCCGGATGCCGGGCGATAATTTCACCGTCGACGGCGTGAGCTATTATTTTACGCCGGATTCTGACCGCGTGCTGCGGCTGGATTCTGTTGCGATTTCGCAAACCGCGGACAGCGGCACATTCTCTCCGGCCTTCCTGCGCGGCGCGGCGATCGGCAGCAGTCTGCAAAGCATTCTGGACACCATCCCGGTCGACCCGCAGATGAAGATTCTGACGCTGCCGCAGGATCATTACCGCACACAGCATCTGTATGGCAGCAATGCGGCGTCTTCGTATGCGTTTCTCGGTGCGGATACCCGCTATCACATGAGATTGTATACGGAAAATTTCTGCGCCACGCTGCGGTTTGACGACAGCGGCAAAGTCATCGAGATCTTCCTGAGCGTACACCATTAAAACGCAGAAGCGCGCCTTCGATTCCGCTTGCATTTCGCGCCTCCTGCGGTATAATAAAGGAAAAAACCGCAGGAGGAACACCCCTATGATCGCTCTCGCATGTGACCACGGCGCGCTTGACCTCAAGAACGCCATCATGAAGCACCTGGAATCGCGCGGCTTTGCCTGCAAGGACTTCGGCTGCTACACCAAGGACAGCTGCGACTATCCCGACTTCGCGGGCCCGGCGGCGCAGGCCGTCGCCAGCGGCGAATGCGACCGCGGCATCGTCTGCTGCACGACCGGCATCGGCGTGTCCATCACGGCCAACAAGGTCAAGGGCGTGCGCTGCGCGCTGCTCGATAACCCCATGTCCGCAAGACTCACCCGCGAGCACAACGACACCAACATGATGGCCCTCGGCGCAGCCGTGACGGGCGAGATGCTGGCGCTTGAGATCGTCGACGTGTGGCTGGACACGGCGTTTTCCGGCGTCGAACGCCACCAGCGGCGCATCGACAAGATGATGGCCTACGAAAATGCGTGAGCTTACCCGCCTGCGCACGCAGATCGAGGCGTTTGCGCCTTATAACGAGCAGGAGGAGGCAGACCGGCGGCAGATGCTGGCCGACATGGACTGCTTCTCCGATCTCCTTACGCGCGAAAACGCCACAGCGCATTTCACCGCATCCTGCTGGATCGTGAATCCGGACAGGACGAAGGTGCTCATGGCCTATCACAATCTCTATCAGTCCTGGGCATGGCTCGGCGGACACGCCGATGGAGAATCAGATCTTCTTTCCGTCGCTCTGCGGGAAGCTAATGAGGAATCCGGCGTGCTGGCCGCGCCCGTCTCCCCGGAGATCTTTTCGCTTGAGATCCTGCACGTCGCGCCGCATGTCAAGCGCGGGAAATTCGTCTGCGCGCATCTGCACCTGAACGCGACGTATCTGCTCGAGGCCGACGATCTGGCCCCTATCCGCTGCAAGCCGGATGAAAACAGCGCCGTGCGCTGGCTTTCGGTACATGACGTTTTATCCTCTGTCTCCGAGCCAGCCATGCGCCCGGTCTATCAGAAGCTGATGGAAAAAGCCGCCGCGCGCTGAAGCGCCCATGAATATGGCAAAAAGCCCGCCTTTCGGCGGGCTTTTGTGTTTCGGGAATTTTTTATTTTGCAGCAGCGGCTTCCTTCTTGGCGGCCTTCTCGCGCTCGAGGCGGGAGATGAACAGCGCGCAGGTCGCGTCGCCGGTGATGTTCAGAGTCGTGCGGCCCATGTCAAACAGCTTGTCGACGCCCGCGATGATCGCGATGCCTTCGACCGGTAGACCGACCTGGGTCAGGACCATCGCCAGCATGATCATGCCAGCGCCGGAGACACCGGCAGTACCGACAGAGGCGAGCGTGGCGGTCAGAACGATCATGGCCATATCGCCGAGCGTCAGCTGGACGCCGTAGCAGCAGGCAATGAAGACTGCGCAGACGGCCTGATAGATGGCCGTGCCGTCCATGTTGATCGTTGCACCGAGCGGCAGGACGAAGGAGCTGATCTCAGGCTCTGCGCCCATCTTGTTGCAGCACTCGATGTTAACGGGCAGCGTCGCATTGGAGGACGTGGTGGTGAACGCGGTGATCATGGCCGGGGCGATGCCCTTGAAGAATGCGAGCGGGCTCATCTTGGCCAGGAACTTGACGGACAGACCGTAGACCACGACGACATGGACGATGTAACCGATATAGGCGACGCCGATGATGAGCGCCAGCTTGCCGATGATGTCGGCGCCGTTGACGGCGACGACGTTGGTCATGAGGCAGAACACGCCGATCGGGGTGAACTTGATGATCATCATCATGATCTTCATGATGACTTCTTCCATGCAGTTGATGAGCTCAGCGATCTTCTGGCCCTTTTCGCCTGCAGCCAGAACGCCCGCGCCGAGGAAAATGGCGATGACGATGACCGGCAGCATGTCGGAGGAGACCATCGGCTGGAGCAGGTTGGACGGGAAGATGTTCACGATGACCTGCATGACGGACGGCGCTTCCTTCGCCTCATATTCCAGCGCGCCCAGATCTGCGGACGGCAGCGGGGTGAAGCTGCCCTTGAAGAGATTGACCAGCACGAGGCCGATGACGACGGCCAGAGCGGTGGTGCACATATAGTACACAAACGTCTTGACGCCGACGGAGCCGACGCGCTTGAGATCCTTCAGACTGATGACGCCGTCAGCGATCGAGAACAGGACGACCGGGACGACCAGGAATTTCAGGAGGTTGACGTAGATCGTGCCGATGGGCTTGATCCATTCCGTGGTGAAATCACCGAGACCGGCGAACGCGAAGATGAGACCGGCGATGATACCGGCGATCATGCCGATAAAGATCCATGCCGGCAGACCGAGTTTTTTCTTTTCTTTCATGCTTTCCTTCTCCTATCTAAAATTGCTGATAAAAATCAGTAAAAATATGATAGCACGTTGTGAAAAATATGTAAAGAAAAATATGAAAATTGTTTTTACTTTGTGAAGATTTGTGAAGAGCGTCAAAAACACGCCGCAAATTTCTGACAGTTTTGCTACTTGACTTTTGCGAAGAAACCGTAAAAACCGCCCGGCGCGGACTGCGCCGGGCGGCTGCGGCATGCGGACAGACGGCTATTCTCCCGCCTCCGTCGACAGCTCGTTGAAGGCTGCGGTGTCGAACGTGACGATGAGATGATAGGTCTTTTTCCCGTCCTGCAGCTGCGCTTCGACCTGCTTTCGCAGCTGTTCGGCGCTGTCTGCCTCGTCCGGCGGGATCACCATGTCGAAGATGACGTTCACATGGTGCGGCCCGGAGACCAGACGGAAATCGTGAAGGGACAGGCGCGGATCGATCCCGTGCAGGATCGAAAGCACCCGCGTGCGCACGGCGCAGACCTCCGGATCGTCGGTGACGATGGGGTCATAGTGGATGACAAGATCGACGTGCAGCTCCTTTTTGGCCTGCCGCTCGATCTCGTCGAGCAGCTCGTGGGCGATGAGCGGGTCGATGCGGTGGTCGATCTCGGCGTGGACGCTGGCAAAGCGGCGGCCGGGGCCGTAATCGTGTACCATGAGGTCATGGAAGCCGAGGATATTCACGTGCGAGGTCATGAGATACGCGATCGCGCGCACGAGCTCCTCGTCCGGCTTCGCGCCGAGAAGCGGGTCGATGGTGTCCTTCGCGACGCCGACGCCCGACCAGAGGATAAACAGCGCCACCAGAAGCCCGGCCCAGCCGTCGATCATCAGCCCCGTCAGCTTCCCGAGCGCACAGGCGGCCAGCACCGCGCCGGTCGCGATCACGTCGCTGCGGCTGTCTGCCGCCGCCGCGTGCAGCGCGGCGGAGCCGATCCGCCTGCCGAGCGTCCGGTCGAACCGCGCCATCCAGAGCTTCAGCAGAATGGAAGCCACCAGCACGGCGGCGGTCAGCGCCGAAAACGCAGCCGCCTCCGGGTGCAGGATCTTCTGGATCGAGCTTTTGACCAGCTCCACGCCGATCACAAGGATCATCACCGCCACGGCGAGGCCGGACAGGTATTCCATCCGCGCGTGGCCGTAGGGGTGCTCTTCGTCGGCCGGCCGGGCGGCCAGCCGGAAGCCCAGCAGCGTCACAAGCGAGCTTGAGGCGTCGGAGAGGTTGTTCACGGCGTCCGCCGTGATGGAGACGCTGCCGGAAAGCGTACCGGCCAGCAGCTTGATCGCGAACAGCAGCGCATTGCAGACGATCCCCGTGATCCCGGCCAGCTTGCCGTATCGTTCGCGCACGGCGGGGTCCGCGGTATTCTGATAGTCCGGAACAAAGCGCCGCAGCAGGAAATTTGTCATAGCGTCCGCCTCTTTCAGGTGTGTTAACTGTTATTATACCGCGCGGCCCGGACGGAAGCAAGCGAAAAAAGCGTCTGCTTTTTTCCGGGAAGGGGATTGGAAATGCGGCAAAAGTGTGATATGATTAAAAAAATTGCGATTTTCGCCAGAACTTAGAATAAGGAAGAGATCCCTATGGAACAGAATTTGACATTTGCCGACCTCGGCCTGTCGGAAGAGATTTTACAGGCGCTGGAGAAGAAGGGCTACGGCTATCCGACCCGCATCCAGGCCGAGGCCATCCCGGAATTCATGCAGTGGAAGGACGTCATTGCCAAGGCCCCGACCGGCACGGGCAAGACGTTTGCCTTCGGCATCCCCATGATCGAGCACATCGACGCGGAAAGCGAGGATCTGCAGGGCCTGATCCTGGCCCCGACGCGCGAGCTTGCCATCCAGATCTGCGACGAGCTGCGCGGGCTGCTCACCTATTATAAGAATATCCGCGTGGCCGTGGTCTACGGCGGCGCGAAGATCGAGGGCCAGATCAAGCAGCTGAAGAACCATCCGCAGATCGTCGTGGCCACGCCGGGGCGGCTGATGGATCATTACAAGCGCCGCACGCTCTCATTCGACAAGGTGCAGACCGTCGTGCTAGACGAGGCCGACCGCATGCTCGACATGGGCTTTTTCGACGACGTGACGAAGATCATCGAAAAGGTCAAAAACCGCCGCAATCTCGGCCTGTTCTCCGCGACCATCTCGCAGGAGGTCATGACCGTCTCGTGGATGTATCAGCGCGACGAGGTCGAGATCACCGTCCCCGCCGACACCGACAACCGCCCGGACATCACCCAGTATTCCATCACCTGCCCGCCGCTTGAGAAGATCGAGATGACGAGCCGGCTCATCCGCACGCTCCGGCTCGAGCGCACCATCGTCTTCTGCAACACGAAGGTCATGTGCCAGCGCCTGCGCGACGATCTTGCCCGCATGGGCCTCGACGCCGACTGCATCCACGGCGATATCCCGCAGCAGAAGCGCGAGAAGACCATGCGCACGTTTAAAGAGGGCAAGCTCCCCATTCTCATCGCGACCGACGTCGCCTCCCGCGGCATCGACGTCGACGATGTGGACTGCGTCATCAATTACGACGTGCCGGAGGAGAACGAGTATTATATCCACCGCATCGGCCGCACGGGCCGCGCCCGGAAAAAGGGCATCGCCGTGTCCATCCTCGGCACGTTCCCGGAGCAGGCGAAGCTGGCGGAGATCGCGAAATATTCCCACTATACCATCCAGCCCGTGAAATTCGCGGAGGACGGCGCGCTCGTCGAGGAGGAGCCGCCGAAGCCCAAAAAGGCGCTGCCGCGCCGCCGTTTCCGTTGACGGCGGGCGAGCAGGGGCTTCTGCTGCTCTGCTGCGCGCTGCCGGAAGACGAAGACCGGCCCCTGACCGCGGCGCAGCTGCAGGAGCTTTCCCGGCGCGTGCGCGCGCTCGGCCCGGGCGGCGAGGACCCGCTGCGGGAGCTGACCGCGCGCGATCTGGCAAGGCTCGGCTATGCGCCGGAGCAGTGCGGGCGCATCACACGGCTTTTGTCGCGCGAAACACAGCTCGCGCGCTATCTGCGCGCGGCGGAGCGGAACGGGATCGTCCCTGTTACGCGATTGTCGGCGCGCTATCCCGCGCGGCTGCGGCAGACGCTTGGCCGACGCTGCCCGGCAGTGCTGTTCGCGAAGGGCGACGAGGCGCTGCTTGCCGCGCGCTGCGTGTCCGTCGTCGGCTCGCGCGAGCTGACGGAGGGCGGGCGCGCGTTCGCGGAGGCCGCCGGGCGGCTCATCGCCGCCTCCGGCTTTGCAGTCTGCTCCGGCGGCGCGATGGGCGCGGACCGCGCGGCGCAGGACGCCTGTCTAAGCGCGGGCGGCTCCGCCGTGCTTTTCCCGGCGGGAAGTCTTCTGGACTGCCCGGCGCGGGCGCATGTTCTGTATCTGGCCGAACAGGGCTATGATCTGCCGTTTTCCGCGCAGCGGGCGCTGACGCGGAACCATTATATCCACGCCATGGGCGAAAAAACGCTCGTCGCGCAGTGCCGCGCCGGAACCGGCGGCACGTGGGACGGGACGACGGAGAATTTAAAGCGCGGCTGGAGCCCGGTGTTTGTAAATGCCGACGGCTCCGAGGGCGCGGAGGCTTTGATCGCGCGCGGCGCGGTCCCGGTGCGGACACTGTCCGGGCTGGACGAGCTGCAGCCCGCGCAGCTGCGGTTTTGAGGGTGCCATGCGATATTATTACGGACAGCTTTCCCGGCCGCTCCAGAGCGTATATGACGCGCTTCTGGGCGGCTTTCGCGCGCTTGCAGCGAGCGTCCGCATCCCGATGCTGGACGAAAAGCAGCTTGCGGACGTGTATCTGCGGCTGAAGCTCGACGAGCCGCTGCTCTTTTATGTCGCCGGCTACCGCTGCCGGTGGATGGCCGGGGCGGCGCATCTGGAGCTTTTGCCGGAGTATCTGTTTGACAAGGCGAAGATCCGCGCACACCAGCAGGCGGCAGACGCCCGGCTGGCCCGGCTGACGCGGCCGCTCGAAGGAAAGACGGAGCTGGAACAGGAGCTTGCCATACACGACTTCATTCTGGAAAACGTGCGCTACGACAAGCTCAAAAAGCCGTATTCCCATGAGATCCTCGGCCCCATGACGCAGGGCGTCGGCGTGTGCGAGGGCATTGCCAAGACGGTCAAGGCGCTGTGCGACCGGCTGGGCCTGTGGTGCATCGTCGCGCTCAGCGAGGCGGATCCCGCGCGCGGGATCAAATACCGCCACGCATGGAACGTCGTGCGCATCGGCGGGCGGTATTACCATCTCGACGCAACGTTTGACAATTCGCTCCAGCGGGGCGAAAAACGGTACGACTATTTCAATCTCGACGACGGCAGACTCTTCCGCGACCACACGCCGCTTGTCCTTCCCGTCCCCGCCTGCACGGACGGGAAGAGCTTTTATTACCGGAGCGTCTCGTTCACGAAGCCGGAGGAGCTGGAAAAGCGCCTTGCGCAGGCGCTTCGGAAAAAACGGCCCGTGTTCGTGTTCCACTGGCGCGGCGGGGGACTGAACCGGGAGCTTCTGCAGCAGCTGCTCGCGATCGCCGGGCGGCTTGCGGCCGAGCGCGGAAAGTGCGCGTCCTGCTCGGTCAATTTCCCGCAGGCCGTGCTCCAGCTCGAATTTTCGGACGAGCCGCGGCAGACCGTCGTCGTCCAGCAGGCGAACGAGGTCGAAGCCCCGGAGAACGGGTGATTTTTGACAGACTGACAAAAATCCGGCCAAAAGCGCCGGATTTTTGTTGCGAATCTGCCATTGACATTTTCTGACCGGCCATATATAATGGCCCCAGAAATCAGGAAAGGAGCCGACACGCGATGAAAAAGCTGTTTACGACCGCTATGATGATGCCCATGTGCATGCGCTGCATGTGCATGTTTTCGCGTACTCAAAAATCGGCTCGCTTTGTTTCATAAATTTCCATATTGGCAGACAGAAGGCCAATTCCGGAGCTGAGAAACGATGTGAGTTTCCCGGCTCTTTTTATTTGTTCCAGATAACCTACTAAAACACTGTGGAAGGGGATTTCCCATGATCGAGCTGAAACACCTCGGCAAAATCTATTCCTCGGCCTCCGGCAGCGTGGAAGCGCTGAAGGATGTGAACCTGACCATCGCGGACGGCGAGATCTTTGGCATCATCGGCCTGTCCGGCGCGGGCAAATCGACGCTCGTGCGCTGCATCAACCTGCTCGAGCGTCCGACCTCCGGCGAGGTCTGGGTCGACGGACAGAATCTGACGGCGCTCAGCGAAAAGGAGCTGCTGCAGGTCCGCCGGCAGATCGGCATGATCTTCCAGAGCTTCAACCTGCTCGAGCAGCGCACGGTCCTGCGCAACGTCTGTTTCCCGCTTGAGATTTCCGGCACGCCGAAGGCGGAGGCAAGAAAGCGCGCGGCGGAGCTTTTGAAGGTCGTCGGCCTTGCCGACAAGGCCGTGAGCTTCCCCTCCCAGCTGTCCGGCGGACAGAAGCAGCGCGTGGCCATCGCCCGCGCGCTGGCGACCAATCCCCGGTATCTGCTGTGCGACGAGGCGACCAGCGCCCTCGACCCCAACACGACGCGCTCCATTCTCGAGCTGCTGCGTGAGATCAACAAAACGCTCGGCGTGACGATCATCGTCATCACGCACGAGATGAAGGTCATCGACCAGATCTGCGACCGCGTGGCCGTCATCGACAAGAGCTGCATCGCCGAAGAAGGCCGCGTGGCGGACGTCTTTACGAACCCGCAGTCCGGTATCGCGCGGGAGCTCGTTCTCCCGCAGGAGCGCCCGGTGCTCGATCCCACGACCGGCGGGCGCAAGCTCCGCCTCATCTTCAACGGCGAGGACACGCAGAAGCCCGTCATTTCCGAAATGATCCTGGCCTGCCGCGTGCCGGTGAACGTGCTGTTCGCCGATACGAAATCCGTCGAGGGCGCGGCCTACGGCCACATGATCCTCGAGCTGCCGAACGACGAGCATGACGCGGAAAAGGTCGTCAGCTGGCTGAAAAACAGCGGTCTGACGTGGAAGGAGGAGCGGTAAATGGCTACGGAATATTTCGTAAAGCTCTGGGATAACAACATCATCCAGCTCGGCATCTGGCAGACGGTCTACATGACCGTCCTCACCACGATCTTCGCCTATCTCATCGGCCTGCCGCTCGGCGTCATCCTCTGGGCGACGGACAAGGACGGGTTGCACCCCAATAAGGGCGTCAACACCGTGCTCGGATTCATCGTGAATTTCTTCCGCTCCATCCCGGCGGTCATCCTCATGGTCGCCATGATCCCCGCGGCAAAACTGCTGCTCGGCACCTCGACCGGCAACGGCGCGGTCATCGTCACGCTCATCATCGCCGCCGCGCCGTATGTGGCGCGCATGGTCGAATCGTCTTTGAAGGAGGTTCCCGCGGGCGTCATCGAGGCCGCGCAGGCCATGGGCTGCACGAATCTCCAGATCATCTGGCACGTGCTGCTGCCTGAGGCAAAGCCGTCGCTCATTTCCGGCTGCGTCATTTCGACCGTCACCATTCTCAGCTACACGGCCCTTGCCGCGACGCTGGGCGGCACGGGGCTCGGCCAGATCGCCATCATCCACGGCCACCAGAGAAGCCAGAAGCTCGTCGTCTGGGTCTGCGTACTGCTGATCGTCGCGATCGTTCAGCTCATCCAGATCGTGGGCACGACTGTTGTCCGGAAGACCGACAAGCGTGCACGCTGAAAGGAACATTCCATGAGACTGATCTTTGAGCGGCTGCTCCGCATCAACTGGCGATGCGGCCGAATGTGACCGAAGCCGTCCGTACACCAGAAACAAACCGATTTTTTCAAACTTTATAAAGGAGATATTATCATGAAAAAGGTACTTGCAATCGTTCTTTCCGCTCTGCTGCTCGTCGCCGCGCTCGCCGGCTGCGCTTCCAAGAGCGAACCCGCTTCCACTGAGACTGCTTCCACCGACACCGCCGCTTCCACCGACGGCAAGCTCGAAACGCTGAAGGTCGGCGCTTCCTCCACTCCGCACGCCGAGATCCTCGAGCAGGTCAAGGACACGCTGGCCGCCGAGGGCTATGACCTCCAGATCGTGATCTACGACGACTACGTCCTGCCCAACCAGTCCCTGGCTGACGGCTCTCTGGACGCGAACTACTTCCAGCACACCCCGTATCTGAACAGCTTCAACGCCTCCAACGGTACCGATCTCGTCTCCGCCGCCAAGATCCACTATGAGCCGTTCGGCCTCTATGCCAACGATGTCGCATCCGTTGCCGACATTGCTTCCGACGCGACCATCCTGATCCCCGCCGACGACTCCAACGAGACGCGCGCGCTGCTCCTTCTGGCGCAGGAAGGCCTCATTGAGCTGCCCGCCGACGCTTCCGCTGAAAAGGGCGTGACCACGCTGGACATCGTCGACGCCAAGGGCCATGACGTGCAGCCGCTGCAGGCCGATACCGTCCCCGCACAGCTGGCAAACTCCAACCCCGGCACCGTGGCCGTCATCAACGGCAACTACGCCCTGCAGGCAGGCCTCCACGCCTCTGACGCTCTCGCGATCGAAGACGCCTCCGGCGACGCTGCGCAGACCTACGCCAACATCATCGCCTGCCGCGCAGGCGATGAGAACAGCGCCAAGATCCAGGCGCTCGTCAAGGCGCTGCAGTCCGACGCTGTGAAGGACTACATCGAAAAGACCTACAACGGCGCTGTCGTTGCGATCTTCTGATCTTCCATCATACAGACCGCCCCGCGCTTCCATCCCGGAAGCGCGGGGCGTTTTTTGCTTATGCCAGCAGATTCTGCGTCCGGCAGAGGCTGGCGTAGATGCCGTCCCGTTTGAGAAGCTCCTCATTCGTGCCGCGCTCGGCGATGCGGCCGTCGGCAATGACGACGATCTCGCCCGCGGCGCGGATGGTGGACAGGCGGTGGGCGATGATGAGCGTGGTGCGGTTTTTGGCCAGCTCGTCAAACGCGTGCTGGATCTTCGCCTCCGTCAGCGTGTCGAGCGCGCTCGTCGCCTCGTCGAGAATGAGGATGGGCGGGTTTTTGAGGAAGATGCGCGCGATGGAGATACGCTGCTTCTGCCCGCCGGACAGGAGCGTTCCGCGCTCGCCGACGTAGGTGTCGAAGCCGTCGGGCATGGCCATGATATCGTCGTAGATCTCCGCGCGCTTCGCCGCGTCGACGATCTCCTCCATCGTCGCGCCGGGCCGGCCGTAGCGGATGTTTTCCAGAATGGAGTCCGCGAACAGGAACACGTCCTGCTGCACGATGCCGATGGAGCGGCGCAGGGATTCCTGCGTGACGCCGCGCACGTCATGGCCGTCGACGGTGATCGAGCCGCCGGTCACGTCGTAAAAGCGGGGGATCAGCTGGCAGAGCGTGCTCTTGCCGCCGCCGGACGGGCCGACGATGGCGACGGTCTGGCCCGCCGGGACGTGCAGGGACACATCGTGCAGGACTTCTGGATCGTCTTCATAGGAAAAGCTCACGTTCTGGACACCAATCTCGCCGCGCACGTGCGTCAGCTCGGCCGCGTCCGGCGCGTCATGCAGCTCCGGCGCGGTGCGCATGATCTCGAGAAACCGCTCAAAGCCCGCCGTGCCGTTGGAGAACAGCTCCGTGAAGTTTGCGAGCTTCCGGATGGGATTGACAAAGGACGCGATATAGAGCGTAAACGTCAGAAGATCGACCGCGTCCATCTGGCCCTTCATGATGAGCAAGCCGCCCACCGTCACGACGGCCACGGACAGAGAGCTCGTGAAAAACTCCATCACGGCCATGAAAATGCCCATTTCCCGGTGGAACATCTTTTTGGAGGTCTTGTAAATGTCGTTCGAGCGGTCGAATTTTTCTTCTTCCACGTGCTCGTTGGCAAACGCCTTGGCCGTGCGGATGCCGGAGAGGGCGGATTCGATGTCGGCGTTGATCGCGCCGGTCTTTTTCTTCACACGGCGGGAGGCCTCGCGCATCGCCCTGCGGCGCGAGACGATAACGGCGATGAACACCGGGATCATGATCGCCACGACCAGCGCCAGCCGCCATTCGATCGTCGCCATGACGGTCAGCGCGCCGACGATGGTCACGAGCGAGATGAACAGATCCTCCGGCCCGTGGTGGGCAAGCTCGGTGATCTCAAAGAGGTCGGTCGTCATGCGGCTCATGAGCTGGCCGGTGCGGTTGCGGTCGAAGAATTCAAAGCCCAGCTCCTGCATGTGGCCGAACAGGGCCGCGCGGATGTCGGCCTCCACGCGGATGCCGAAGGTGTGGCCCCAGTAGGTGATGATGAAATACAGCACCGACCGCAGCGCGTACGCTGCCAGCACGATCAGCATGATCGTGAAGAACGTGCGGTACGCGCTCTGCGGCAGCAGCGTGCGCATGGCGTAGCGCGAGATAATGGGGTACGCCAGATCGATCATCGACACGACCAGCGCGCAGGCCATATCGAGAAAAAACAGCCCCCGGTGGGGCTTGAAGAAGGACAGGAAGATCGAAAAGCCCGATCGCTTCCGGTATTGTTCGGTTGTCATGACAGCTGCTCCGTTTCTCTTTGTTTTTTCTGTATTATACCGGGAGTTTTTGCGGATTGCAAGCCGTTGCGTACGGATTGTTTTTCTGATAGAATATCTCCAAAGTGAGGCGAAGCGTATGATCGAGATCCTGAAGGAAACAGCGCGGTATCTTGTCTGCGTCAAGCCTGCCGGCATTGCCGCGCAGGGGACGCAGGCGGAGGCGCTGCCGCAGCTGCTCTCCGCGCAGCTGGGCTGCGAAATATTTCCCGTCCACCGGCTCGACCAGACGGTCGGCGGCGTGATGGTCTACGCGAAAACGGCGCGGGAGGCCGCGCGGCTGACGCAGGCGATGGGACAGGGACAGATGGAAAAGACGTATCTGGCCGTTCTGACCGGCTGCCCGGCGGAGAAGGCCGGGACGCTGGAGGATCTGCTGTTCCACGACCGGGTGAAAAACAAGACGTATGTGGTCAGACGGCCGCGCGGCGGTGTGAAGCAGGCGCGGCTGCGCTATGAGATCCTCGCGGAACAGGACGGGCTGAGCCTTGCGCGCATCCGGCTCGAAACGGGGCGCACGCACCAGATCCGCGTTCAGTTCGCCTCGCGGGGCCTGCCGCTGCTGGGCGACGGAAAATACGGCAGCCGCTGCAGCCGTTGCGCCTGCGCGCTCTGGTCGTACCGGCTGTCCTTTCCGGACGGGAAGGACGCGGCCGTCTTCGAGGCGCAGCCTCCGGCCAGGTTCCCATGGACGCTGTTTTTCTGATTTTGCGCACATCCCGCCGCATCCCGAAATGCGCCCGATGAGTACCCGCTGATCCGCACCGCGCTCTGTAGGGGCCGCCGGGAATGCTTGAGCCGCATAGCTGCACCAGCGGAAAAAGCCGCGGCGCCCGGAGGCCCGGACACCGCGTAGTTTTTTATTCATCCCGGTACCGGAACAGCGCCCGGCTGAGGGCGAGGATCTCCGGCTCGTCGAGGGAATTCTCGAAAACCGCCGTCCCCGGTTCGCTGCCCGTGCGCAGCATCCCGCTCTGGGCGAGCTTCCGCTCGAGCTGCATCGCGACGCCGTGACTGCCGTCCATGATCTCCGGCTCCGGCCCCACGATCCTGCGGATCGCGCCCGTCAGGAACGGATAGTGCGTGCAGCCGAGCACGATCGCGTCGACCGGCTCGCGCAGATACGGCGCGAGCTTTTCTTCCAGATACGCCTCCACGGCGCTTCCGCGCAGCTCTCCGCGCTCGACAAACTCCATAAGTCCCTCGCACGGCAGGCCGGTGATCTGCGCCCGGCTATCAAACTGGCGCTTGAGCGCCTGAAATTTCTCCTGCCGGATGGTCATGGGCGTCGCCATGACCAGGATCCTGCCGCCGGGGTACTTTTCAACGGCAGGCTTGAGCGCGGGCTCCGTCCCGATCACGGGAAGATCCGGGTAGACTTGCCGCAGCAGGCCGATGGCGGCGGACGTCGCCGTGTTGCAGGCCACGACGATGGCCTTGGCCCCAGCGTTTACCAGACGCTCTGCCGCCGCAAGGCTCAGCGCCCGGATCTGCGCCTCGCTCTTGACGCCATAGGGCGCGTGGAGCGAGTCGCCGTAGTACAGATAATTCTCCTGCGGCAGCAGCCGCACCGTCTCGCGCAGGACGCTGATCCCGCCGAGGCCGGAGTCAAAAAACGCGACAGGCCGATCCTGCTTCTGCATGCTCACGCCTCCAAAAACCGCACGATCTCATTCAGATCGTATTCCCCGCCGTCCATGTTGATGCGCAGCGTCCGCTCCGGCGGGAGCGTTTCGGCCCATTCGTCGTAAAGCTCCTTGAGCTCGTACACATACATGAGATCGAGATCATCCTCGTATTCCCGCCCGCGCTGGCGCATGTGCTCGATGATCGTGCTGACGGAGCAGTCGAGATAGAGATATTTGTCGACCGGCGGCATCAGCGAGGCAATGCCGTTTGCCAGCTTGCAGAGGATGCCGTATTCGTCCTGCGTCAGATCCTGCTGGTTCAGGCGGTATTTCGCGATGACCAGATTCTCCAGAAATGCGCGGTCGAAGAAGAAAAACTCGGTATCGCCGATCTCCGGCCGCCATTTTTCATCGTCAAAATACAGCGAGAGAAAGCTGACCTGCGAGTGAAACGACCAGCGTCTGGAGTCGGAATAGTATTCGTTGATATAGGGATTGTCCTGCGGACGCTCCTCATGAAACGCGGCGCGCGGGCCGAAATATGCCGTGAGCCGCTGCAGAAGCGTCGTCTTTCCCGCGCCCACGGTGCCGCAGATCGCAATGTACTTCATATCCGCCCGCCTCCTTTGTCAACTGACGCCTATTCTACAACATCCAGCCGGTGGAAGCAAGACGCAAAACTGCCGAAAAACACGGCGCCCCGCTTGCAAAGCTCCCGGCGGCGTGATACGATAATAAAAAAGGAGAGCGAGGTGCCGCAATGAACTACGCGACGATCAAAACCTGCGACATTGCCAACGGACCCGGCGTGCGGGTCAGCCTGTTCGTCTCCGGCTGCCGGCATCACTGCAAGGACTGCTTCAATCCCGAAACGTGGGACTTTTCCTACGGCGAGCCGTTTGACGAGGCGGTGATGGACAAGATCCTCGCCATGCTGGCGCCCGCCTACATCCGGGGCATCACGTATCTGGGCGGCGAGCCGTTTGAGCAGGAGAACCAGCCGGGACTGCTGGCGCTTTCACGCAGGATCAAGGCGGCCTATCCCGAAAAATCCATCTGGTCGTTCACCGGCTATCTCTTCGACCGCGACATTCTGGCAAAGAAGCTCGGCCCGTGGGAGGTCACGCAGGAGCTGCTGTCCTATCTCGACGTGCTGGTCGACGGGCCGTTCGTCGCAAGCCTCAAGAACCTGAATCTCCGCTTCCGCGGCTCGTCCAATCAGCGGCTGATCGACGTGCCCGCGAGTCTGAAAACCGGAGCCGTCGTCCTCTGGGACGAGCGGCAGTAGGAGGAATTTTATGCCTGTGATCAAGATCCACTATTTTTCCGACGATCTGCCCCGCCTGCAAAAAACCGGCAAGGGCGACTGGATCGATCTGTACTGCGCGCAGACCATGGAGCTCCGCGCGGGCGACTTCGCCCTCATCCCGCTGGGCGTATCGATGCAGCTGCCGGAGGGCTACGAGGCCCGCACGGCTCCGCGCTCATCCACGTTCAAGCGCTGGGGCATTCTGCAGGCCAACTCCGTCGGCGTGATCGACAACAGCTACTGCGGCACGAACGACGAATGGAAGCTGCCGGTCTACGCCACGCGCGACACCGTGATCGAAAAGGGCGACCGCATCTGTCAGTTCCGCATCTACGAGGTGCAGCCGCCGATCGACTTTGAAGAATGCGATACGCTCTCCGGCACGGACCGGGGCGGCTTCGGCTCGACCGGCGTGCGCTGAACCGATTTTGCAAGAAAGGAAGAATGTTATCATGAAAACGTTACTCAAGGGCGGCACGGTCGTCTCTGCGGCAGGCTCCCGCATCGCGGATGTGCTGGTGGACGGCGAGAAGATCGCCGCTGTCGGCGAAGGTCTCCCGGCGGACGGCGCGAAGGTCGTCGACGTGCGCGGCAAGCTCCTCTTCCCCGGCTTTATCGACGCGCACACGCATTTTGACCTCGACGTCTGCAACACCACGACCGCCGACAACTTCGACACCGGCACGCGCAGCGCCATCCACGGCGGCACGACGATGGTCATCGACTTTGCCTGCCCGAACAAGGGCGAGACGCTGGATTATGGTCTGAAGTTCTGGCATAAAAAGGCCGACGGCCGGTCGAGCTGCGACTACAGCTTCCACATGACCATCGACGACTGGAACGAGGGCATCAAAAACGAGATCCCCGCCATGTTTGAAGCGGGCATCCCGTCGTTCAAAATGTACATGACGTATCCCGCTATGATGATCGGCGATCAGGATCTGTTCTCGGCGCTGCTGGAGCTGAAAAAATACGGCGGCATCGCCGGCGTCCACTGCGAAAACGCGGGCGTGATCGACGCGCTGATCGCGCAGCACAAGGCGGAGGGAAAGACGGCCCCGTCGTCCCATCCCGAGTGCCGCCCGAACCCGCTCGAGGCGGAGGCGGTCGCGCATCTGCTGCGCATCGCGGAGGTCGCGGACGTTCCGGTCGTGATCGTACATCTGAGCACGAAGGAAGCGCTGCTCGAGGTCATGCACGCGCGCGAACGCGGACAGAAGGTCTATGTCGAAACCTGCCCGCACTATCTGCTGCTGGACGACAGCGTCTATGACCAGGACGACTATTCCGCCTCCGCCCGCTATATCTGCGCGCCGCCCATGCGCAAGAAGGAAGATCAGGCGGTCTTGTGGAAGGCCCTTGCCAACGGCACCATCCAGACCGTCTCGACCGACCACTGCAGCTTTACCCTGCAGCAGAAGGACGCCGGACGCGGCGACTTTACGAAGATCCCCGGCGGACTGCCCGGCGTGGAGACGCGCGGCGAGCTGCTCTATACGGCGGGCGTGGCCGAAGGCCGCATCACGAAGGAGCAGATGTGCGCGCTTCTGTCCGAAAACCCCGCCCGGCTCTACGGCGCGTACCCGCGCAAGGGCATCCTCGCCCCCGGCAGCGACGCGGACATCGTCGTCTACGACCCCGAGGCCGACTCGGTCATCACGGCGCAGACGCAGCTCTCCGCCGCAGGCTACACGCCCTATGAGGGCTTCAAGACCAGGGGCTCCATCGCGCAGGTTTATCTGCGCGGAACGCTCGCCGTCGATCACGGCGAGATGAAGACCGGCCCCATCGGCGCCTACATCCCGCGCCATCTGGGCAGCCTGTAAGCACCGCAAAAAAACGCCCCTGCTCCGGTCTGGAGCAGGGGCGTGACGTTTATTCTGCCGAGATCAGATAATAGTAGATCGGCTGGCCGCCGGAGACGAGGTTGACCTCTGCGTTGGGCGCGTGCTGCCGGAACAGCTCCAGCGCCGCCTCCGCGTCAGATTCCTGAATGTCCGCGCCGTAGAAGATGTTGATGAATTCCTTCTCGGCCTCCGCAGCCTTGTCCGCAAGGCGCGCGAGAAGCTCGGTGATATCGCGCGTCGTTCCGGCCAGCGCGCCGTCGCACAGGCCGAGATAGTCGCCCGCGTGAATGTCGAAGCCGTCAAAGTCCGAGTCGCGCGCGGCATAGGTGATCTGCATGGTCATGACGCCGGAGAGGCAGTCGGTCATGGCCGCTTCGTTTTCACTCGGCTCCATGCCGGGGTCGAACGAGAGCATGGCGCTGATGCCCTGCGGGACGGTTTTGGTCGGGACGACCACGACCTCGCGCGAGGCCAGCTCTGCCGCCGCCTGCGCGGCCATGATGATGTTCTTGTTGTTGGGCAGGACGAAGACAATCTCCGCAGGGGTCTTTTCGATCGCCCGCAGGATATCCTCCGTCGAGGGATTCATCGTCTGGCCGCCCTCGATGATCTCGTCGACGCCGAGATCGCGGAACACGCCGGCCAGACCCGCGCCCGCGCACACGGCGACGCTGCCGTAGCGCTTTTCGGGCTCTGCAGGAGCGTCCTGCTTCGCGGGCTGGTTTTCCAGCTCTTTTTCCACGGCCTCCAGATCATCGGTCGACCGGGCCTTGCGGCCCGCGGTCAGATCGTCGTGCTGCAGGCGCATGTTTTCGATCTTTGCAAGCTCCAGCGTACCGTACTTCTGGGCCTCGCTCAGCGCGTCGCCCGGAATGTTCGTATGTACGTGGACCTTGAACGCCTCGTCGTCCTCGCCGATGACAAGACTGTCGCCGATGCTGCCGAGATATTCGCGCAGCGGGTCGAGCGAGGTAATGTCCTCGCGCTTGCGCACGATGAAGACCGTGTCGAAGGCGAACGTGATATCCTCGGAGTCGAAAATGCCGAAATCGGCCTCTTCGTTCACCGCGCCGGTATCCTCGCAGACGATATCGTTGCCACGCAGGCTCTCGAGCATGCCGTGCAGAATGAGGCAGAAGCCCATGCCGCCCGCGTCGACGACACCGGCCTTTTTCAGGACCGGGTTCTGGTTGACCGTGTTGTCCAGCGCGGCGTGCGCCGTGTCGAGGCAGTGCTGCAGAACATACTCGATCTCAGCGTTTTCTTCGGCCAGATCGCGCGCGGCGTCTGCCGTGAGGCGGGAGACGGTCAGGATGGTGCCCTCGGCGGGCTTCATGACCGCCTTATACGCCGCCTCGACGCCTGCGGTCAGCGCGTCGGCAAAATCCTTGCCGTCGGCCTCGAGCTTTCCCTTGAGCGACTTGGAAAAGCCGCGGAACAGAAGAGACAGAATGACGCCCGAGTTGCCTCTTGCGCCGCGCAGGAGCGCGGAGGCCGTCTTGTCGGCGGCCTTGGTGAGCGTGATGCCGTCCGCCTTGCGCAGCTCCGTGCTGGCGGCGGAGAGCGTCATGCTCATATTTGTGCCGGTATCTCCGTCGGGGACGGGGAAGACGTTCAGCTCGTTGACCTTCTGCTTGTTCAGGTCGATCTCGGCAGCGGCGGAGAGCATCATCCGGCTGAACGCCGCGCCGTCAATAGTTTTGATCATGGTTTACCTCCGTGAGCGCCCTGTATGCGCGCGTGAATTGGGATCGATATCAGTCGACGGAAATGGAGTCGACGAATACGTTCACGGCACGCACCTCGGTGCCCGTGGACTTGGTGACGAAATAGCGGACCTCGCTGATGATGGAGGACGCGATGGCGCTGAGGTTGACGCTCTTGTCGACCATGATATGCAGATCGATGGAAATGGAATTGTCGGGGCTGAACGTGACCTTGACGCCCTTGCCCATGGCCTCCCTGCGCAGCAGGTGGACCAGCCCGTCCGTCATGGAGCGCACGGCCATGCCCTTGACGCCGAAGCAGTTGGTCGCCGCAAAGCCCGCGATATTGGTATAGACAGCGCTGTCGACCGTGATCTGGCCGGCGTCTGTATTCATACGGATCATCAAGATTCCTCCTTCTGGGATATTCAATTCATTTTAACCGATTTGCCGGGAAAGTACAAGTCAAAAAACGGGTTTCAGCCTTTTTCATAACCGGTCACCCCGTTTTTCTGCATCCATTGGAGCTTTTCACCCATCAGATACGTCAGCGTCTCGTTTTCCTCTTTGCCGAAGCCGGTCAGATATTTGCGCAGATAGAATAGATCGTTGTACGTCAGGTACGGATAGTCGCCCTCGACATACGTTCCATCGGGCTTGACGCTGTAATAGAGGTTGTGGTTCGGCATGACCCAGCCGGAGCCGGTGTCCTCGATGGCCAGCAGCATGCGGTCGGCCAGCTCGCGCAGATCCTTCCGGTTCAGAAGATCCGCCGCGTGATACAGGGCCAGGCATTCCGACGCCTGATGGTTGAGCGAGGTGTGCGGGGCGGTCAGCTCGTCCGGGTGCCAGTAGTCGGGGATCAGCCAGCCGCCGTTTTCCGTGGTGATGTGGCTCGTACCGGCAAGCTGGGTGTAGAAGCCGAGATAGCGGGTCATCGTTTCTTCGAACATGCCCTTGCCGAGACGGCGGGCGGCCTTGATGTAGAGCTCGAGCAGATCGGTGTTGAACCGGGTGTCGTAAAAGCCCGGCCCGATGCCGTAATCTCCCTGCAGCCATTCGCTGCCGGGCGTCGTGGGCACATAGCCGTACTGGTTCTGCCGCTGCGCCATGGCGTCGAGCGACAGGATGACGAGCGCGGGCGCCTCCTTGCAGCGGGACATCCGGCTGAGATAGCCGCGGATGCAGTAGCTTGCGGCGCAGCAGTAATAATAATTCTCGCCGGACGGGATATAGTTGGAGGGCGATTTGCGGAAATAGCCGTCAAAACACCAGTGCGAATCACCGTTTTTCACATACGTGACCCAGGCCTTTGCACAGTTGTCCACGCTCCAGTCCAGCCCGAACGGCGCGGTCAGGATGAGCGCGTCGACCACGCAGTCGGGCTCAAGCTCGTAGCCGTCCATCGTGATGCGAACGCCGCCGCTGCGGGTCTTTGTGGTGCGCAGGACGCCGTCCTGCTCCGGCAGATGCTCCCGCGACCCGTTTTCGCGCATGACGAACGTGCGCGGCAGCGCAAGGAAATACGTCTGTCCGGAGGCCAGCTCCACCACCACGACGGGAGAGACGTACAGCCCATCGCCCAGCGCCTGCGAGCGCCAGTCGCCCGCGCTTTTGTCATAATACCAGACTGTTCCGGACTCCGTGACGGTCTGGTCGAAAAAGCGGACGTACGGGCTTTTGCCAGCAGCACGGTACCGTGCTGCGAGTACGCCGTCAGAGACGGCGTACTCGCAGCTCTCGATTTGATACTGCCCGTACTGCACGGTCTCGGTATAGACCTCGGCGGTATACTTTGTGGACTTCAAAATCCGCTCCGGCGTGCGGGCCGGGGGAGAATCCGGCGCGTCCGGCTCCGCCGGAGGCGCTTTGGACGCGGTGCCGGAAGAAGCTGCTGCTTCGGATTCTGCTGCCGGTGAGGACTCCGCCTGCGGCTTGCCGCAGGCGCACAACTGCACCAGCACCAGAATCAAAATCAGGATCAGCGTGAGTTTCTTTCGCATGGGTACCTCCGAGGAAGAGTTTGGGCGGACGGGGTTTTCACGCCTGCGAAGCAGGCCAACGCCTCCCCTTGTCATGCCCCGCATGATAAGGGGAGGTGGCATTTTCGAAGAAAATGACGGAGGGGATTTGCCGCAGATATCAGAGTGCTCAGAAATTTGCGGCATTCGAATCCCCTCAGGCCCTTCGGGCCAGCTCCCCTTGAGAGCCCAAGGGGAGCCTTAGGGGCGCTCCCGCGCCAGTGCGAAAATCAGATCATGCTCGGCTGCCAGCAGTCGGGGGTCTCGAGGCCCATCATGGTCACGATGGTCGGCGCGACGTTGGCAAGGCCGTAATGGCCGTCCTTGATCTCGTACTTGTTGTCGGGATCGTAGATGATGAAGGGAACGGGGTTCAGAGAATGCGCGGTGCGCACGCTGGTCTTGCCCTTCTTGGTCTCCAGCATCTGGTCGGCGTTGCCGTGGTCGGCGGTGACGAGCAGAGTGTAGCCGTACTTGTCGGCGGCTTCCTTCACGCGGGCCAGACCTGCGTCGACGGCCTCCATCGCGGTAATGACGGCGCTCAGAACGCCGGTGTGGCCGACCATGTCGCCGTTCGGGTAGTTGCAGCGCAGGAACTGGTACTTGCCGGAGGCCATAGCCTCGACCAGAAGGTCGGTGATCTCCACGGACTTCATCGCGGGCGCCTGCTCAAACGGGATGACGTCGGACGGGACCTCGGCATAGTCCTCGAGGCTCTCGTCGACCTTGCCGGAGCGGTTGCCGTTCCAGAAGTAGGTGACGTGGCCGTATTTCTGCGTCTCGGACACGGCGTATTCATGGACGCCCGCCTTGCACAGGACCTCGGTCAGCGTGTTGCGGATGACAGGCGGCTCGACCAGATAGTGCATCGGGATCTTGAGGTCGCCGTCGTATTCCAGCATGCCGGCAAACTTCACGCCGGTATAGTCGCCGCGGTCAAACTTGTCAAAGTCCTTGCGGTCAAAGGCCAGAGAGATCTCCTGCGCGCGGTCGCCGCGGAAATTGAAGAGAATGACGCTGTCGCCGTTTTCAATCTTTGCGACGGGCTTGCCGTCATGTCCGACGACGAACGGCAGCAGATCCTGGTCAATCATGCCGGGGTTCTCGGCGCGGTAGGTCTCGATGGCTTCCCGTGCGGAGGCGAACTGACGGCCCTCGGCCTGCACATGCGTGCGCCAGCCCTTTTCGACCATCGGCCAGTTGGCCTCGTAGCGGTCCATCGTGATGACCATGCGGCCGCCGCCGGAGGCAATTTTATATGCATGCTCCGCGTCGTTCAGCTCCGCCAGAACGGATTCGAGCTGGTCGACATAGTCCAGCGCGCTCGTCGCGGGGACGTCGCGGCCGTCGAGCAGAATGTGGCAATAGACCTTTTTCAGATCCATCTCGCGCGCCTTTTTCAGCATCGCGATCAGGTGCGAGATATTGGAATGGACGTTGCCGTCGGACAGCAGGCCGATGAAGTGCAGGGCCTTGCCGTTTTGCAGGCAGTTGTCCGTCAGGTCGATCCACGTCTTGGACTGGTACAGGGAGCCGGATTCAATGGACTCCTGCACGAGCTTCGCGCCCTGCGAATAGATCTGGCCGCAGCCGAGGGCGTTATGGCCGACCTCGGAGTTGCCCATATCGTCGTCCGTGGGCAGGCCGACGGCGGTGCCGTGCGCCTTGAGCCACGTCGTGGGGCAGGTGGCCATCAGCTTGTCGAGCGTCGGGGTGTTGGCCTGCTTGACCGCGTCGCCGGGGCCTCCGTCGCCGCGTCCGACGCCGTCCATGATCACAAGTACGATCGGTTTTTTCATTGGTATTCCCTCCTGAGTAGGATGTTCTCGAATTTCACTATATTTTACTACAATTTCCCCGCAGATACAACTTAAATTTCTTTGAACAAGCGCATGACGTGGGTGTTTGCCAAGGCATAGACGCGCGTGAAATCCACGTGCGGGTTATAGACGGCCTCCAGCTCGTCATGCAGGGCCTTCGCCTGCGCGAGAAGGGCGGTCACGTCCGACAGATCGGGCAGCGGGGTATCCGGCCCGCGGTAATAGCGCTTCTCGTCCGGAAGATACACGGCCTCCGTCTCATCCGGGAACAGCGGGTTCTGATACAGGACCGCGTCCTGACGCGCGCGGAGCGCTTCAAGCTCCTCCTCAGACACCAGCTGCACCGCGCCTGCGGGCGGCTCGGCAGAATATAGACCCCGGCAGGTGACGGCCCGCAGGAAGCGCTGTTTCCGCTCCTCCTGCGCCGGAAGCGGGCAGGACGGGCGCGCATGCGCCGCGAGACGCGCATATGCCTCGCGGTAGAGCGCGCGGTAGCGCGTCTGCAGAAGCTCGATGGCGCGGCGCTCTTTCTGCAGGGCAATGCGGTCATAAAACTGCCCCAGGTCGAGATACAGCCCTGCCGCCCCCGGCGTGACGGCCTCGAGCACATGCGGAGCCGTGCCGTCGGCGTAGCCGGTGTGCAGGGCCGGGAGATATACGCCGTCCACCGAATCCGGGTCTCCGGAGCACAGGACGTATTCGACATCCAGCCCGGCCTGCTCCGCCGCTTTGCCGATGGTCTTCATAAAGCTCGACTTGCCGCAGCCCGGCCCGCCCTTGATCACCCACAGAAAATCCTCCGGCCCCCGGCAGAACTGCCCGTAAAACGAGACAAAGCCGGAGGCCGTATTGCCGCCCAGAAAATACCGCGTCGCCGCCATAGAATGCCCCTCCTGTATATCAAGAATACAGGTAGTGTATGCAGCGGCGCGGCGGGATGTGCGCACGCTGCGGCTGAAATGCAAACGCAGCCGATAGGGAAGGGGCTCTGCCTGCCCGCCTGGGAAGCCGCAAATTCGCGGCGGCCGGGTTTCCCGGCCGCCGCTTTTTGCTTGCTGTTCAGATCCGTTCACAGGCGATCTGCGCGTCTTTTGCGAGAAGCGCCGCATATTCTGCAAGACGCGCCTGCGCGGTTTGCAGTGCGTCGGGCGCCTGTCCGGGGACGCCGAAGACGGGGTAGAACACATGGCGGCTTTCTTCCCGCGCGTATGTCCTTGCGTCCGCGCCGGCGATCATGCTGAAGATGATGCCGCCCGCGTCCCGTCCGGCGACGTCGCCGGGGTAGGTGTGGACCTCTTCGCCGCGCAGACCCTCGAACAGTTCCTTGCTTTCCGCCTGATACAGCGCGACTGGCCCCATCAGGCGGTCAATGTCGTGTGTGCCGCAGAGCACATGCGTTTCCAGCTCGACCAGAAACGGCACGGCGGTCACGGCGTTCCAACGCGGAAATTCCCGGCCCTTGAGCAGCACGGATTCGAACTGCATCATAACAGGATACGTCTTTTTGAATTTCCGGAAGTAGCGGAAATACAGATCCTGTCCGAACACGTCCGCGCGGACGTAGTCCCGGTACCGCTCCCGCAGCGCGGCAAGGTGCCGCTCTACCATATCGTAGAATCCGACCTCATCCCACTGCGCCTTGTCCGGGTACTGCACCTCGACCCATGCAAACGGGACGCCGGCATTCTGCATGCCGCTCTCTTTTGTGATCTGTACCATGTTTCAATGCCTTCCGATCCTGTTTTTTCTATATATAGCATCGGGGGGCCGGCACTGTCAAGCGTTATTCAGCCAGCTTTTTGCCCAGCGCGCGGCAGGCGGCGAGCGCCTCGTCGTCCGGCGCTTCGCAGCAGATGACGCTGTCCGCCGCGCGGTTGATCCCGGCGGAGCCGCAGTCTTCTTCCCACGTGCGCATCCATTCGCCGTCGCCCCAGCCGTAGGAGCCGAACAGGCCGACGGCCTTGCCCGCGAGGGCCGGTTTCACCGCGTCGAACATCGGCGCGAATTCCGTCTCTTCCAGCTCCTCAGCGCCCATCGCCGGGCAGCCGAGCGCGGCGGCGTCCAGCTCCTTCACCGCGTCCGCGCTGACGTCCGCGGGCGTCCAGACGGCGCACTCCGCGCCCGCCTCACGCATGCCTTCTGCGACGGCGTTTGCCATGGCCTCGGTGTTGCCGGTGCCGCTCCAGTAAATGACTGCTGTTTTTTTCATATTCAGGACTTCCTTTCTATTCTGTCTGCGACCGCCAGCCGGTCCAGCTCCACGCCGGAGCGCCAGCGCTCGCAGTAGGTTTGCGTACATTTTTTATAGCGGGCAAAGGTCTGCCGCGCCTGCCGTTCGTCGCTGTAGACCTTCCAGATGCCCGTGCATTTGGCGTTTGCCGCGTGATTCTCGATGAATCCCTTCACGTCCTCCGGCGGATAGCTGAGAAACAGGCCGACCTCGTGCGGGAATTCCGCGCCTTCGCGCATGCGCCGCACCAACCGCGCGACACACCCGCCGCAGCTGCCGCAGGGATAGCCCGCGTCCGCCAGCAGCGACTTTGCCGTCTGCGCGCGCAGATCGCGCTGCAGCGCCGCCGGGCGGTAGAGGTACAAAAGCGCCTTTCCCTCCGTGAACCGCAGCGGCAGCAGGCACAGCCCGCGGGAAAGATAGCGCCGGTTGAACGCGCGGATCTCGCGCAGCAGCGCGTCCTTTTCCGCGCACGGACATGGAAACAGGCTCCCGGTCTTGATCCCGGCCAGCGTCGGCGCGGCCTGCCGCACGACCATCTCCTCCGACATCAGCAGGCCTCCTGCGCTGCGTATTTGTCCAGAATGCCGCGCAGCGCGGACAGGGAGCTGGTGTGGCAGCGCTCGATGATCGTCCCGCGGCCCTTGAGCTCGCTCAGCGCGCCCTGCACCATCTTGTGGGACATGGTATTGGTGAAAAAGATCGTCAGATCCGGGCTGCCCAGCTTGTTCCGCAGGCCGCCGGCGGGCTTGGTGAAGATCTTCGACTGACATTGGTAGCTTTCGCAAAGCTCCCGGTAGCGGCGCTCCATACATTCGTTGCCGCCAAGAATTACAACGCTCATAGGCTCGTCCTTTCGGTTTGAAATTAGTTAGATATCTCTAACCTGCGGATATAGTACGCCCCGCGATCTGCCCGCATTGCGGACGGCGAGAGGATGACGTCCGCACCATGGCGGTTAGAGAACCTTAACTGCCTGCACAGATCATACCATACTTTTCCCCGATACGCAAGAAAAATTTACGCGGAACACAAAAAATCTGCCCGGAAGCGCAAAAAGGCTCCCCTTTGAACAAAGGGGAGCTGTCAGCGAAGCTGACTGAGGGGATTCCGTAGTGCAGATGCAAATTTCAAAGCGTTCCGAAATTTGTAACGTTCGAATCCTCTCAGGCCCTTCGGGCCAGCTCCCCTTGTGCCCAAGGGGAGCCCTGAGTGCGCGTATCACGCCGCTCAGATCACCTGACCGTTTTTCAGCTGCAGCTGGAGCTTGTCGGCGATGAGTGCGATGAACTCGGAGTTTGTCGGCTTGCCCTTTGTGTTCGACACGGTGTAGCCGAAGAAGCGCTGGAGCGTTTCCAGATCGCCCCTGTCCCATGCGACCTCGATGGCGTGGCGGATGGCACGCTCGACGCGAGACGGCGTGGTCGCGAACGTCTTGGCGACCTGCGGGTACAGGACCTTTGTGATGGCGTTGATGACGTCCATATCCTGTACGGCGATCATGATCGCCTCGCGCAGATACTGATAGCCCTTGATGTGCGCCGGGACGCCGATCTCGTGGATGATGGAGGTGACCATCGCCTCGATGTTGACCTCCTGCCGCCGCTGGGCGTTCTGACGGAGCTGGCCGTCGATCGCGGTCATCTCGTGGATACGCTCGGCCACGGCGTCGAGCTCGCACGGCTTCGTCATGAAGTACTGCACGCCGAGACTCGCCGCCATATTCGCGACGTATTCCGTCATAAAGCCCGTCAGCACCAGCGCCGCCGGCGGCTTGTCCATCTCACGCGCCTTTTTCAGGACCGCGATGCCGTCCAGCTTTGACAGCATCAGATCCAGCACCAGGATGTCCGGTTTTGCGGCGCGCAGGAGTTCAACTGCGCGCTGCCCGTCGGCTGCCGTACCGACGATTTCATAGCCGGGAACCTGTTCCAGACGGCGTTTGACGTGACCACAGAATTCCTCATTTCCATCTGCGATCAGAATTTTGACACGGTTTTCCATTTTTGACCTCTCCTCATCATATGGTTTGTGTCAGACACTGACTTTTTATCGCTGCGACATCACTAATGTAGCACAATATGGAAATTTTTTCAATTTATTTTCCGAAATTTGCGCCAGAAACTTCTCGCTGTCCTTCGACATAAAATTTATAGAGTAAAGAAAACGTTAAAAATGACATAAAAGAAGAAAAATAAAAATAAATTGCAGTATCTTTTTTGGGCCCAGCTTCCAAACGCGATTATATGACCGCTAGCCCGCCGCGTCAAGTGCATCCAATATTTTTCTACATTTTTGTAAAATTTCCAAAATAAATTTGGATGTTCTGCATAAAAACCCGGATCCCGCACAGCTGCGGGATCCGGGTTTTCCGCTGTTTTTCCGTGTCAGACGCCCTGCGGCAGGATCCTGCCCTCCGCCGTGAACGTCACGACGCGCATGGGAAGATCCTTTCCGCTTGCCGCAGCGGCCTGCCGCGCGGCATATTCCAGCCCGCCGCAGCACGGCACCTCCATGCGCGTGAGCGTCACGCTGCGCACGTCGTTTTCCGTCAGGATTGCCGTCAGCTTTTCTTCATAGTCCGCGCGGTCGAGCTTCGGACAGCCGATGAGCGTGACGCGGCCGCGGATGAAGTCCGCGTGGAAGCTGCCGCAGGCGTATGCCGTGCAGTCGGCTGCGATGAGCAGGTCGCAGCCGTCAAAATACGGCGCGCGCACCGGCACGAGCTGCAGCTGCACCGGCCAGTTCTGCAGACGGCCCGGCTGCGCGGGCGCGTTCTGGCTGCCGGTCTCCTGCGCAAGCGTCCGCACCTGCGTGCCCGCGCAGCCGCAGGCCAGCCTGTCCGGCGCCTTTGCGCCCGGCGTTTTTGCAGCCTGCACGGCCTTGACTGCTTCCGCCGTCAGCCGGTCGCGCTTCGCCTGTTTGACGGCTTCTTCGTCATATGCCGCCGCTTCGCGCTCGATAAAGCGGATCGCGTCCACCGGACAGACCGGCAGGCAGTTGCCGAGCCCGTCGCAGTAATCGTCCCGGATCAGCTTCGCCTTGCCGTCTATGATGGCGATCGCGCCCTCGTGGCACGCCTGCGCGCACAGGCCGCAGCCCGTGCAGGCCGCCTCGTCGATCTCGATGATGGTCCGTTTCATGTGTGTTCCTCCTGATTTTTCCTGGCTTCCAATCTCGCGCGCCGCTCGGCGTCGGCCTTTTCCTGGTTGCGCCGCGCGATGATCATGAGCTTTTCATACGTTTCCTCGCCCACGCACTGCTTCGCGTATTTGCACCACTGCACGCAGCTGAGCTTGTCGTTGTACACGACGAAGCCGCATCTGTCGCAGGCGACCTCCGTGTCTGTGGAAAAAATTTCGATGGGATTGCCACAGTTCGGGCAGATCCGGTCCTCAATGGTCGGCGTTCTCGGCTTTCCCTGGCAGCCGTCCATGATCATGTTCCTCGCCTCCTTCTGCGTAACCGATGACGCAGCAATCGGTTACTTGACTTTCTGGCCATAGTATACGATAATGAAGAAACAATGTATGTTGTTTTTCCAACAAAGGAGGATCAAATCATGGAGGATCTGGCGATCCTGACCGAATGCGCGCTGTTTCAGGGACTGGATGAGGCGCAGCTCCGGCAGATGCTGCCGTGTCTGTCCGCGCGCCGGGCGAGCTTCCGGCGCGGACAGTTTCTGCTGCGCGCGGGAGAGCAGGCGGCATGGGCCGGGATCATCCTGTCCGGCGAGGCCGAGATCTTACAGGAGGATTTCTGGGGCAACCGCAATCTGCTCGCCGCCGTCGGGCCGGGCGGGCTGTTTGCCGAGGCGTTCGCCTGCGCGCAGGCCGTCTCGCCGGTGAGCGTTCTGTGCAAAACGGACGGGAGCGTCCTGTATCTGAACGTGCGCGCCGTTTTTTCGCCCTGCGGCAAGGCCTGCGCGCAGCACAAGGCGCTTTCGCAGAACCTCATCCGGGTGCTGGCGGAGAAAAACATGCAGCTGAATGAAAAGGCGGGCTTCCTCTCGCAGCGCACAACGCGCGAAAAGCTGCTGGCCTATCTGTCCGCGCAGGCGCGCAGGGCCGGCAGCGCCAGCTTCCGCATCCCCTTCGACCGGCAGCAGCTGGCCGATTTCCTGTCCGTCAACCGCAGCGCCATGTCCGCCGAGCTCTCGCGCATGCAGCGCGAGGGCCTGCTCCGCGCCGACCGCAGCCGCTTCACGCTCTGCCAGCCGGAATAAGGAAAAGACCGCCCGCGGGCGGTCTTTTGCTTATGCCTGCTCCAGAATGCGGCGGGCCTGTGCGAAAAATTCTTCGCGGGAAAACAGGACATTGAGCGCCTGCAGCAGCGCGTTTGCGCTCATGTGCGCGGGCAGGCTGAGCGCCTTTAAAAGCGCGGCACGCTTTTTCGCGCTCTCCGGGCCGCCGGAAAGGCCGAGGGAAAACAGATCCTGTTTGGTGATAGGCTCCCTTGCGGGCGGAGGCGCGCCGCCGTCCTCAAACTCCGCGCCCGCGTCGCGCAGGGCCTTCAGAAGAATTTCGGGCGTCATGCCCTCCACGCCGAGCAGCCCCTCTTTTCCGGGGGCTGCCTTTCGTTTTTCCTTGCCGGGCAAGTCGGGAATATAGGCGTGCAGCACGCCCTGTTCCGGCAGCGCGCTCTTGAGCGTGTTGCGGATGAGAAAACCCGCGCCGTCCGAATCGGTCAGGATCACAAGGCCGGTCGTCTGCGCGGCCTGCCGCAGCAGACGCAGGAGCGCCGGATCCTTCATATCGGTAAAGCCGTTTGTCGTAAAGATGGCCGTGTCGACGATCTGGCGGAGCGTGTTCTGGTCGTATTTTCCTTCGACGACGATGGACTGCCGGAGCTTCCGCTTATCCATGCTGCGCCTCCTGCGCGAGCCGGACGATCAGCAGCTCCAGAAGCTGCTCCTGCTCACCCGCGCTCGTCTTCATGGCGAGATCCGTATCCAGAACGAGCTGGATCGCGCTCTGGCAGAAGCGGTCGGTCACGCGGCGGGCCGCCGTCATAGTAAGACCCGCGGGATAGCTCTTGAGCCCCGTCAGCTCCATCAGCTCCTTCTGTCCGCCGCCGGCGGAGAGAAGGACGCGCGCGTAGTAAAGCCGGCGCAGCTGCGCGCCGATGGCGCCCAGCACGGCGATGGGATCGGTCTGCATGGCGTAAAGCTCCTGCAGTTTAAAAAGCGCCTTTTCAAAGTCCCGGTTCACGACGGCGTCGCTGATGTCGAAGGTCTGCGCGCTGAGCGCCGGGATGACCACCGCGTCGATGGCCCCGCGCGTGATAGTCTCGCCCTCCTGATAGGCGGCGATCTTGTCGATCTCGCCCCCGAGCGTGGTCATGAGCCCGTCGGTGCGGAAGATCAGATACTGGCACAGCTCGTCCGTGACGCTCTTGCCGTGCGCGCGGAAATGGCGCGTGATCCACGAGCACAGATCGCGCTCGGACTGCTTGCCGAACGATAGGATCTGCGCGTGCTCCCTGACGGCGGCGGCCAGCTTTTTCATCGTGCCGTTGAGTTTAAACTCCACCGTGTCGTAGACGAACAGCACGCAGCAGTAGTCTGGGATGTCGGATAAAATGGCGGCGTATTGCTCCCGCGCGCCCTCCGGCTGCTTGAACAGGTCGACATCATCCACGCGCACGAGCGTCCGCTCGGCCATCATGGGCATGGCGTCGATCGCGTCGGCCAGCGCCTGCGGCGTGCAGTCGTCGGCGGAAAAGCGGTGAAAATTGAATTCGCCCGCCGGGCCGTCGGTGAGCTTTTTCGTGACGAGATCCACGTAATGGCTGCGCAGAAACGCCTCCTCGCCGCAGATGATATAAAAGCTGCCGAGCGTCCCTGCCTTCAGATCCGCCTTAAAGCGGCGCACAGCCTCGGCAGAGCCGTCGTCAGGCGCTTTTTTTGCCATGTGCTTACCCCCTGATGGTGATGGTGCCGGAAAGATCCGTGCGGAAGACCGCCGCTCCGGCTTTTTCGATGCGGCGGAGCGTCTCGTCCGCCGGATGTCCGAAGCGGTTGTCCGCGCCCACGGAGATGAGCACGGCCTCCGGCCTGACCGCGCGCAGGAGCGCCTCCGATGTGGACGCGGCCGCGCCGTGGTGCCCCGCGACAAGCACGGCGGCATGCGGCAGCTCGTGCGTGGACAGCAGCCGGTATTCCGCCTGCTCGGACAGATCGCCGGTCATTAGAATATCATATTTTTCGTCCGCTGCCAAGACGCAAAGCCCGGCATTGGCTTCCTCCGCGCTTCCGATGGGCGCAAAAATGCGCATCCCGTCCGGGAGCGTCAGATCGTTCGTGACGAAGCGAATTTCAGCGCCGGCCTGCGCGGCGGCGAAAAGGATTTTTGTGCGAAGGCCGTTTTCCGGCGACAGATCCGGCACATAGAGCGTCCTGACGCGCACACGCCGCAGAAGCTGCCGGACGCCGTTGCAGTGGTCGGCGTCAAAGTGCGTGAGAATGAGCCGGTCGACCTGTGTCACGCCGCGCGCGAGCAGGAACCGCGCGGCGGTCTCTCCGCTGGCATCCTCCTGCCCGCCGCAGTCGATCATGCTAATGCGTTTGCCGCTGCGGCTGACGAGGCACTGCCCCTGCCCGACGTCGAGCATGGAAAAGCTGGCGTCCGGCAGCGCGTAATCCGCGCAGGAAAGCCCCATGCAGCACGCCGTGACGAGCACGGCCACCGCCGCGGCCTGCCAAAACCGGACGGCCCTCGGGCGCAGCGCGAGCAGAAGCGCGAGGCCATAGAGAAAGACCGCCGCCGCGATGAGATACCCGGTTTCGAGATAAAGCGCCGCGAAGGGGAGCTCTGCCGCCCCGCGCACGATCAGCAGCACCAGCCGCACCGGCCAGCTGAGCACCCACGCGCAGACGCCTGCCGCCGCCGGGAGAGCCAGCGCGAGCAGCGCCGTCAGCAGTCCGCCGCAGAAGACGATCGAGAGCATCCACAGCGCCAGCACGTTCACGACCGGCGCGGCAAGCGAGACGGTCCTAAACTGGAGCGCCGTGATGGGAAGCGCGAAGACCATGGACGAGATCGTGCAGCAGAGCGCCGTCAGCATGGCGCGCAGGAGCGAGCTGAGGACTGTTTTTGGCCGCAGCAGGCGCGAGAGGAGCCGGTTTTCCGAGAGGCTCCGGTAAAGCCCGCCCGCGAAGAAGACGATCCCCGCCGTCGAGGCAAACGAGAGCTGCAAGCCCACGTTCAGAAGCGCCCACGGATTCTGCGCCAGCAGCACGAGAAGGGCCGCGCAGATGGTCGTCGGCGGGTCGTTTTCCCGCCGCGCGAGCGGCGCGCACAGAACCATCGCCTGCATCACGCCCGCGCGGACCGCGGAGGCCGGCGCGCCGGTCATGACGATGAAAAACGCGGCGGCAGGCAGACCGAGCACCGCTGCAAGCCGGTGGTTCCCGCCGCACAGCAGCAGGATCATGCCGAGCAGGATCGAAACATGCATGCCGGACACGGCGACGGCATGGTAAATGCCCGCGATGGCCAGATCGTTCTTGTCCTCGTAGCTGAGTCCCGATTTATCGCCCAGCAGCAGCGCCTGCATAAAGCCCGCCGTATCGGGCGGAAACGCGGCCCGGATCGCTGCGCGGAGGCGTTCAGCCAGCAGAGCAGGAGCAAGCCAAGCCGACGCGCGTCCCGGCTCGGCGTGCAGCGTCCCGCGGCAGCTTGCCGTGAGAAACACGCTGCGGGACAGATCATAATCATTGCCGCGCGCGTGCTTTTCCTGCGCCGTGGTGAGCTTCGCTGTGCCGGACAGGAGGCTCCCGGGCAGGATCTCGCCGTCGGCCTCGTCAAAGTAAAGAATGGCTGTGCAGCTTTTTCCGTCCAGCGTCAGCCGGGCAGAGACGGACTGTCCATAGCTGCTCGCCTGCGGCGCGGCCAGAGCCTGCGCGGAAAACGCGGCCGTTTTGCCGGAAAGGGCCTCGAACGGGCGCAGAAAAAGCGCCTCGTACCCGCGGCACCAGGCAAGTCCGGCCAAAAGGCCCAGCACGCAGACCGCCGCGCGGCGCGCGATCGGGCGGCGGAGCAGGAACAGAAGCGCGCAGACTGCCGCAAGCGCGGCGAGCAGCATACCCGGCGCGCCATGCAGCAGAAACAGATACAGAGCGGCGGCTATGGCGAAGCCGCCGGAAAACAGGCAGAGCCGTCGCATGGGCCGTCTCCTTCAAAATGCAGAAAAACCGGGCGCACTGCGAGCAGTGCGTCCGGTTCTGACAGGCTTATTCTTCCGTCTTGGCGGCTTCCTCGGCGGGAGTCTCTTCAACGGGAGTCTCTTCCGTCTTCGGAGCCTCGGCAGCGGGGGTCTGATCGGCCTTGGGCTCGTCGGCGACGACGATCTCAAAATCGTCTTCCGTGGGAGCGGCTTCGGTCTCGGCGGGCTCTTCCTCCTCGCGGAGGGAGGCGATGAAGTCCTTCAACTCGGCGATGGCCTTCTTGGACTCGTCGATCTTCTGGCACCACGGCAGATACTCGGCGGTGTCGAGCTCTTCGCCGACGGCATAGTCGCGGTAGTACAGCTTGCCCAGCTCGATCTCGGCCTTCTTGACCTTGTCTTCCTCGGCATAGATGGCAATGTTGGCCTTTGCGACGGCGGCCAGCTCCTTCGCCTTTGCGGCGGCGGTCTGGGCGGCCTCTACGGCCATGTTCTTTGCAGCTTCAAAATTTTCAGAAAAACGCATGGAGAAACTCCTTTCAGCAGCATAATTGCTTTTTTATTTCTTGTAGTATAGCACCTGTCCGAAAAAAATGGAATAGGCAAGTGCCGCGCAATGTCAGTTATTTTGTAAATTTTCTTTTAATCGGCCTGTTTTTCGTCCTCCTGCGGTTCGGCAGGATGGCGGTTGGCGTAGAGCGTATCGCGCGCGGGCTTCTTTTTGACGAGCACCCACGCAAGGATCCCCGCCGCGGCAAGGAAGGAGACTGCCGCCACGAGCTGGCTGACGCGAATGCCGGTGGAGAACAGGTACAGGCTGTCGGTGCGCAGACCCTCGATCCAGACGCGGCCGAGGCCGTACCACGCCACGTACAGAAGGAACACTTCGCCGTCGAATTTCCGCTTCTTCGAGAAGAAATGCAGGCCGAGGAAGCCGATGAGGTTCCAGACAGATTCATACAGGAACGTCGGGTGGTAATACGTCACGGCGCCGGACGCGTCCTGCAGGCCCATCTTCAAAAACGTATCCGTCACGGCGCCGTGCGCCTCGCGGTTCATGAAGTTGCCCCAGCGGCCCACGAGCTGGCCGATGATGACGCCCATGCCCGCTACGTCGAGCAGGACGGGGGCCGGAATCTTCTTGACCCTTGCAACGACGAGCAGCGTGATCGCGCCGCCGATGATGCCGCCGTAGATGGCAAGTCCGCCCTCCCAGATGTAGAGGATGGAGATGGGATCGTCGGCGTAGAGCTCCCAATAGAAAATGCAGTAATACAGCCGCGCGCAGACAACGCCGATGGGCACAGCCCAGAGGATCATGTCGAGCACATCGTCCTGCGTGATGCCGAAGTCCTTCGCCCGCGAGAGCATATAGAACACGGCCAGCAGAAATCCGGCGGCGATGATGATGCCGTACCAGTAGATGTCCTTCCCGAAGACCGTAAAGGCCACGGGACTGGAGTTGATCTCGATACCGAGATTCGGGAACGTGATAGGGGATGCGAGAAACATATGAATTCCTCCTGATGAATTGAGAGGCGGATGCCTCCGGCGGCCAGATCCAAGGCCTCCTCTTGCCGCGCCCCGCGCGGGAAGGGGAGGCGGCATTTTCGAAAAAAATGACGGAGGGGATTTGCTGCAAGATTCAGAGTGCTCCGAAATTTGCGAAGTTCGAATCCCCTCAGGCGCTGCGCGCCAGCTCCCCTTGAGCCCAAGGGGAGCCTTTGGTGCATACGTTTTGTAGGGGCCGATGCCCACATCGGCCCGATGGGCAGGTACGAATTCGCCGAAAATTACCGTAAAAACGGTGCGTTCTGCCGGGCCGATGCGGGCATCGGCCCCTACAGCTGGGGCGGCTGAAATTTATGCTTCTTCCGGCACAATAACGCTGAGCGCGGCGCGTTCCGGTGTGATCGTCTGCGTCAGGAACGCTTCCGTGGCGGAAAGCGTGATGGAATCCAGCAGGGCAAAGTCGCAGAAGCAGTCTTCGCCTGCGAATACAGCCTCGCATATACGATAGCAGGTTGATTCGAATCCGTCAAGCTCCCGCAGGAGTCTGCCGCGCACGGATTTTTTCAGCCGCATGAATCGCTCGGGCGGAAAGCCGGTCTTTGGCGCCTGCAAAATGGCCTCCAGCACGGCCTCCGAGCCGCGGCCCGCGCCGCCCGCCTGCAAAAATGCCGCGCCGGGTACGCGCGTGAAGCCGGGGGAAAACTCCGCGTCGATCAGACCGTCCGTGTACAGGCGCTCGTAGAGCGCGGAGCTCTCGCCCAGCAGCAGCTCGGCGGCAAGCTGGCCCGTCAGCTCCTGCAGGAGCGGGCTTGCAGACGGCGCTGCCTTGAAGCCGATGGAAAAGACCGGCTGGCTGACCGGCAGCGTCCGGCGCATTCTGTGCCGGAACGCGCGCGCGGGTTCTTCCTCGCCGCAGGGGCGCGCGGGAGGCGGGGAAAAATCCGGCGGCAGGCATTCCCGCGCGAAACGCGAGACGGCCTGCGCGTCCACGTCGCCCATGACGATGAGCGCCATGTTCGACGGAACGTAATATGCGTCAAAGCAGCGTCGCAGCAGCTCCGGCGTGACGGCGCGGATGGAGCGGCGGGAGCCCGCGATGGGGATGCGGATGGGGTGGCGGCGGTAGAGCGCGCGGCACAGCCGCTCCTGCGCGCAGTCCTCGGGCGAATCGTCATAGAGCGCGATCTCGTCCGCGATGACGGCGCGCTCGGCCGCCATGGCCTCGGGCGGAAAGTACGGCGTCGAGACCATGCGCAGGAGCAGACGCAGGCAGTCGTCGAAGCGGTCGGTGCAGGTGAAATAATAGCCGGTCATGGCGTAGTCGGTAAAGGCGTTCGACTCTGCGCCGAGGCGGGAAAATTCCGCCTCCGGGTCGCAGTCCGGCAGGCAGAACATGCGGTGCTCGAGAAAATGCGCCGTGCCGTCCGGCATGGTCTGCCAGCCGCTGCTTAGCGGGAGCTGTGTGTCGCACGAGCCGAAATTCACGCCCAGAAACGCGAATTTCCCGGCAAAGCCCGGCTTCGGCACGACGCGCAGCTGCAGTCCGTTCGGGAGCGTTTCCGTATAGCAGCGCTCACCGAGCGCGGGATAGTCCTTCCAGCTCATGCTTCCTCCAGCGTATAGACCGTATCGGGCCGCACGCCGCGCGCGGCGGCGCAGACATCCTCCGCCGTAACGGCGCGGAGCGCGGCGGCAAGTCCGGCAGGCGTCTGCGAAACGTCCGCCGCCGCGCGGCCTGTGTAAAATTCGTCGAGCCTGCCGGGACTGTCGCACAGCAATCGCAGATCGGAAAGCAGCCCCGTGCGGGCCGTCTCCAGCTCCGCCTGCGAAAAGCGGCCCGCGGCCAGCTCTGCAAGCTGACGCAGGATTTCCTGCTCCGCGGCGGGCAGATCCGCGCGGCCACATCCGGCGGACGCGGCGAGGATGCCCTTGTGGCCGTCGTACCAGCTTCCGGCCTCGTAGCACAGGGCCAGCTGCCCGCGCACGACGGAATAGAGCCGGTTCTGCTCGCCCCCGCCGAGCATCGCGTTCAGAAGCAGCAGCGCGGGATACCGCGCGCCTTGCAGCGTCACGTCCGTGCGGAAGCCGATGGAAAGCCGGCTCTGCGCAAGCGGCATTGCTTCGGAAAACCGCCGCAGCGCCTGCGGCTGCGGGCCGGGCGCAGTCCCGACCGGGACGCATGCTCTGCGCGGCAGACGCGCCAGAAGCGGCTGCAGCAGCGCTTCCGCTTCGCCGACAGATTTGCTGCCGAGATAGAACAGCTCCGCGCGCGACGCGGCCAGCACAGTCTCATACTGCCGCCAGAGGGCGCGTTCATCAAGTCCTTCCAGCGCCTCCGGCTCTCCGAGACGGCCGCAGGCATAGCGCTCGCCCCGGCACATGGATCGCAGCAGCTGCCGCTCGCAGTAAGCGCCCTTGTCGTCCAGCACGCTCTGCATGGCGTTTCGCAGATTCTCCCGCTCCTGCCGCACAGGCTCCGATAAAAATACGCCGTTTTCCGTCCGCGGGCAGAACAGCAGCTCCGATACAAAGTCCAGCAGCCGCGAAAACACGGGCTCGCCCGCGTATGCATCCTCCAGACAGTCGGCAAACAGGCCCGTCAGCTGAATTTCTCCCTTCTTGCGCACCAGCGCGCCGACAGACGCGCCGTGCAGCTCGTCCAGCCGGTTTGCGATGGCGCGGATGGAGGGCGTTTTTTCGCTGCCGCGCAGCAGAACGCTCGGCAGCAGGGCGTTCATGGACGCCTCGCCTGCGCGAAGCGGCCTTAGAAAGCTGAGGCTGAAGCAGGCGGTCTTGAACCGCCCGTCCTGCACAGCCGTGAGAAACACGCCCGGCAGGAGCTCTTTTCGTGTCGTCATGTTACTTTTTGTCCGCCTCCGTGCGCAGACGGATGATCTCGTCGCGCAGCACGGCGGCGTATTCGTATTCCATCATGTGCGCGGCCTTGCGCATCTGCGCCTCGAGCTTTTCGATCTCGCGCGCAAGCTCCTGCCGCGTCATCTTCACGCCGCCCTTGCCCTTGTGCTCCTGGGTGGGGGAGGCGGAGATCTCGATCAGATCCCGGATGGATTTGACGATGGTCTTCGGCACGATGCCGTGCGCCTTGTTATACGCGTCCTGGATCTGGCGGCGTCTTGCCGTTTCGTCCATTGCGGCGCGCATGGCGGGCGTGATCTTATCCGCGTAGAGCAGCACGCGGCCCTGCGCGTTTCGCGCGGCGCGGCCGATGGTCTGGATGAGGCTCGTTTCCGAGCGCAGGAAGCCCTCCTTGTCGGCGTCGAGGATCGCGATGAGCGATACCTCGGGCAGATCGAGGCCCTCGCGCAGCAGATTGATGCCGATCAGTACGTCGAATTTCGCCATGCGCAGGTCGCGGATGATCTCCATGCGCTCCATCGCGCCGATGTCCGAGTGCATATAGCGCACGCGGATGCCGTTTTCGGTCAGATATTTTGTCAGATCCTCCGCCATCTTCTTTGTCAGCGTCGTGACGAGCGTGCGCTCGCCCTTGTCCGTCGTGGCGTTGATCTCGCCGATCAGATCGTCGATCTGCCCCTCGATGGGGCGCACGAAGACCTCCGGGTCGAGAAGTCCCGTGGGGCGGATGACCTGCTCGGCGATCTGCCCGGCGCGGCTGCGCTCATACTCGGCGGGCGTAGCGGAGACATAGATCGCCTGATGGATGCGGTCTGTAAACTCGTCGAAGGTCAAAGGGCGGTTATCATACGCCGACGGCAGGCGGAAGCCGTAGTCGACGAGGCTTTTCTTGCGCGCGTGGTCGCCGTTGTACATCGCGCGCACCTGCGGCAGCGTGACGTGGCTCTCGTCGACGAAGAGGATGAAATCGTCGGGAAAGTAGTCCAGCAGCGTCGTCGGCGGGGTGCCGGGGGCGCGGCCGGCAATGACGCGGGAATAATTCTCGATGCCGGAGCAGAAGCCGATCTCCTGCAGCATTTCCAGATCGTACTGTGTGCGCTGGCGGATGCGCTGCGCCTCGAGCAGCTTGTCGTGCTCCTCGAAAAAGCGCACCTGCTCCCACATTTCGGCCTCAATATCCTTCATGGCGCGGGCCATTTTTTCTCTCGACGCGACGTAATGCGACGCGGGGTAAATGGCGACGTGGTTCAAAATGCGCTCGGGTACGCCCGTGATGGCGTTGACCTCGGAGATGCGGTCGATCTCGTCGCCGAAGAACTCAATGCGGATGGCCCGGCCGGCCCAGTAGGCGGGATAGACCTCCAGCGTATCGCCGCGCACGCGGTAGGCGTTGCGGACGAAGTTGAGGTCGTTGCGCTCGTAGCGGATCTCGGTCAGCTTGCGCATGAGCTCGTCCCGGTCGTATTCCATGCCGGGGCGGAGCGAGACGACCATGTTCTTATAGTCGATCGGGTCGCCCAGACCGTAGATGCAGGAAACAGACGAAACGACGATCACGTCCCGGCGCTCGGACAGCGCGCTCGTCGCGCTGTGGCGCAGACGCTCGATCTCGTCGTTGATGGCGGAATCCTTTTCGATGTAGGTGTCCGTCTGGGCGATGTACGCCTCAGGCTGGTAATAGTCGTAGTAGGAAATGAAATATTCCACGGCATTTTCCGGGAAAAACTCGCGGAATTCCGAGCACAGCTGCGCGGCCAGCGTCTTGTTGTGCGCGAGGACCAGCGTGGGCCTGTTCACGTTGGCGATGATATTCGCCATGGTGAACGTCTTGCCGGAGCCGGTCACGCCGAGCAGGACCTGATCGCTCAGGCCCATGTTGAGCCCCTGCGTCAGCTTCTCGATGGCCTGCGGCTGGTCGCCGGTGGGCCTGAATTGGGAGTGCAGCTTAAAGTTCATACGGATCCTCCAGAATGCCGTCGTCGCGCAGAGAGACAAAATCGTCGTCCGCGACAATGATATGGTCGGCCAGCACGATCCCGACCGCCTCGAGCGCCGCCTTTAACACCAGCGTGGTCTGCCGGTCCTCGGGGCTCGGCAGCGCGAGACCGCTGGGGTGGTTGTGCGCAAGCACGACGGAGGTCGCGTTCGCGTCCAGCGCGGCCTTGACGACCTTGCGCGCGGCAATGGACGCGACGTTCACGCCGCCCCGGTGGATGAGCACGCAGTCGAGCGCCTTGCACTTCGCGTCGAGGCACAGAAGATACACGACCTCCTCGCCTTCGCCGTGGAAATACGGCAGCAGATACTGGCCGCATTTGGACGTGGTGTCCAGGATCTCGATCTGCGCGCTGCGGCTCATGAGGCAGCGGCGCGCCACCTGCGGCACGAGCCGGATCAGCTGCGCGGCGGCGTCTCCGACGCCGCTCACCTTTTTAAGCTCGGACTCCGGCGCGGTGAACACGCCGTCGAGCGTCCCGAAGCGGTTTAAAAGCGCGTGCGCCGCCGGGTTCGTATCGCCGCGCGGCGCGGCGTAATACAGCAGCACCTCCAGCACCTGCACATCCGAAAGAGAGTCCATGCCGCTGGTTTTGAGCTGTCTGCGCATGCGCTCGCGATGGCCTTCGTGGATGGACATGGGCGCGGCTCCTTTCTGCGTTTTTCTTACATCAGCGGCGCGAGCAGCCGCAAAAGCACCCGCAGCACCCGCTGCGTCAGGCGCGTATGACGGCACTGCTCCGCGGTGATCTCCCTGCACCGGGGGAATGTCTGCTCAAAATCGGCCTGCACCTGCGCGCTCACGGCGGTGTCGTAGAGATACACGGCGTCTTCAAAATGCAGATACAGGCTGCGGAAATCCAGATTGACCGTGCCGACGACGGTCTGCTTCGTGTCGGCCAGATAGACCTTGGAGTGGATAAAGCCCGGCGTGTATTCAAAAATACGGACGCCGGCGCGCGTCAGCTCCTCATAGTTTGCGCGCGTGACCGCGTGGACATACCATTTGTCGGGGATGCCGGGCGTGATGATGCGCACGTCGACGCCCGTTTTGGCCGCGACGCACAGCGCCGAGGTCATTTTGTCGTCCAGGATCAGATACGGCGTCATGATCCACATCCGCTCCTGCGCGGAGGAGATGACGGACTGCAGGATCGTCGCACCGACATCCTCGTTGTCGAGCGGACTGTCGGCGAACGGCTGCAGAAAGCCGGTGTTTCCCTGCTTTTCCGGGTAGTCCACGCGGAAGCGGCTCACGTCCTCCTCCGACCGGTCGACATAGCCCCAGAGGGACAGAAACATGACCGTCATCGACCACACGGCCTTGCCGCGCACGAGAATGCCGCAGTCCTTCCAGTGGCCGAAGCGCTCGTATTCGTTGATGTATTCGTCGGCAAGATTGACGCCGCCGGTAAACGCGGCCTTGCCGTCGACGATCAGGAGCTTGCGGTGGTCGCGGTTATTGAGCCGGGCGGAGAGGATCGGGATATAGGGATTGAAGGCGTGGGCGCGGATGCCCATCTCGCGCAGCTTTTTCGCGTAGCCCATGGGAAGCCGTGTGATGCAGCCGAAATCGTCGTATACGACGCGCACGTCGATGCCCTCCGCCGCCTTTTGACGCAGGATCTGCAGAATGAGATCCCACATCTTCCCGGTCGCGATGATAAAAAACTCGACGAAGATATAGCGCTCCGCCTTTTTCAGCTCCTCCAGCATCGCGGCATAGCAGCTTTCGCCGCTTGGAAAATATTCCGCGTCCGCGTCGTCGTAGATGGGGTAGCCGGAGGCCGAGAGCAGATAGCGCGCATGGTTGAACGCGGGCGTCCCGGCGGCGGCCAGCTCCCACAGGGGCGCGTCGTCCTGGTGCAACTGCTGCATGGTCACAGCCTCGATCGACTGCATCTTCCGGTGCTCGTAGCTGGAAATTTTATTGCCGCCGAAGAGCAGATAGATCGTCAGCCCCGCCACGGGGAAGGCCAGGATCAGCACGATCCACGCGATCTTGTAGCTGGGATTGACGCCGCACGAGATGATATAGATCACGACCGCCCAGCTCAGCATGTTCGTGGCGATCCGGATCCAGAAAAAGTCGGCCCGCAGATACGTCGCCATCACGATCAGAAATACGATCTGCAGCGCAATGCCGACCGACACCGCCACGACCCGCTGGAATACCAGCTTTGACAGATTCCGCATGTGCTTGTCTCCCCGCTGCTCAAATTTTCTATACTATAGCATGTTCTGTCAGAAGCCGCAAGTCTCTGCTTTTTAAATTTAAAAACTTTTGTTTGAAAATCATGTTGTAGTTTTGAAAAGAATCTGGTATAATAAGCAGACTGATTTCTTCAATTTCTAATTTCTCATTTTCAGGAGCGAACCATGGAAAACTGTATCCGCGTACAGGGTGCGCGCGTCAATAATCTGAAGAATATCTCCGTCGAGATCCCGCGCGACAAGCTGGTCGTCCTGACCGGCCTGTCCGGCTCGGGCAAATCGTCTCTGGCCTTTGATACGATCTTTGCCGAGGGCCAGCGGCGGTATGTCGAGTCGCTGTCGAGCTACGCGCGCATGTTCCTCGGCCAGATGGACAAGCCGGACGTCGACTCCATCGACGGCCTTTCTCCCGCCATCTCCATCGACCAGAAGACCACCAGCCGCAATCCGCGCTCGACGGTCGGCACGGTCACGGAGATCTATGACTATCTGCGCCTTTTGTGGGCGCGCTGCGGCACGCCGCACTGCCCGAAGTGCGGTAAGGAGATCCGCCGCCAGACGGTCGACCAGATCGTCGACCAGATCATGTCTCTGCCCGAGCGGACAAAATTTCAGATCCTGTCTCCCGTCGTGCGCGGCAAAAAGGGCGAGCACCAGAAGGTGTTCGAGGACGCCCGGCGCGGCGGCTACGCCCGCGTGCGCGTCGATGGGAGCCTGTACGAGCTGACGGAGGAAATCCAGCTCGACAAGAACAAAAAGCACCACATCGAGGTCGTCGTCGACCGGCTGATCATGAAGCCGGACCTTGCACGGAGACTGACGGACTCCGTGGAGACGGCGTCCAATCTCTCCGGCGGCCTTGTCATCCTCAACGAGCTGGACGGGGACAGGGACACGCTCTTCTCCCAGAACTACGCCTGCGAGGACTGCGGCATCTCCATGCCGGAATTGTCCCCGCGCATGTTCTCGTTCAATAACCCCTACGGCGCCTGCCCGGTCTGCGCGGGTCTCGGCACGCAGCAGGTCGCAGACCCGCTGCTCATCATCCCCGACCGCTCCAAGTCGATCCTGCAGGGCGCGATCCAGGCCAGCGGCTGGAACAACGTCCGCGACGACTCTATCGCCCGGATGTATTTTGAGGCGCTGGCGAAAAAATATCATTTCTCCCTGAACGATCCCATCGATGCGCTGCCGCAGAAGGCGCTCGACGTCATTCTCTACGGCACGGGCACGGAAAAGCTCACGATCTATTATGAGCGCGCCAACGGCCGCGGCACGCTCGAGCGGCCGTTTGAGGGCGTCGTCAACAACGTCTCCCGCCGTCTCACCGAGACGCAGTCCGACGCCATGCGCAAGGAGCTTGAAGAGTGCATGTCCGAGCGTCCGTGCCCCAAATGTCACGGAAAGCGCCTGTCCGACATCAGCCTTGCCGTCACGGTCGGCGGCATGAACATCATGGATTTCTGCGCCATGCCCATTTCAGAGGAGCTGAAATTCATCGACAATCTGAAGCTGACCGGCTCCATGGCCGTCATTGCCGAGCAGATCGTGCGGGAGATCCGCTCCCGGCTGTCGTTTCTGCAGGCGGTGGGTCTGAGCTATCTGACGCTCTCGCGCGCCGCCGCCACGCTCTCCGGCGGCGAGAGCCAGCGCATCCGGCTGGCCACGCAGATCGGTTCGAGCCTCATCGGCGTTCTGTATATCCTCGACGAGCCGTCCATCGGCCTGCACCAGCGCGATAACGACAAGCTGCTGGACACGCTCCGCCGTCTGCGCGACATCGGAAACTCCGTCCTCGTCGTCGAGCATGACGAGGACACCATGCGCGCCGCCGATTTCCTCGTCGACGTCGGCCCCGGCGCGGGCGTCCACGGCGGCGAGATCATCGCCGCGGGCACGGTCGACGATATCATCGCCGCCCCGCGCTCCATCACGGGTCAGTATCTGTCCGGCGCGAAAAAGATCCCCCTGCCCGAAAAGCGGCGGGAGGGCAATGGAAAAAGCCTCAAAATTTTCGGCGCGGCGGAAAACAATCTGCGCCACATCGACGTGGAATTCCCGCTCGGCACGTTCACGTGCGTGACCGGCGTGTCTGGCTCGGGCAAATCGAGTCTGGTCAACGAAATTCTCTATAAAAAGCTCGCGGGCAGTCTCAACCGCGCCCGCACCCGTCCGGGGAAATTTGACCGCATCGAGGGGCTGGAGCATCTGGACAAGGTCGTCGGCATCGACCAGAGCCCCATCGGGCGCATGCCGAGCTCCAACCCCGCGACATATACGGGCGTGTTCAACGACATTCGCGACCTGTTCGCGTCGACCGCTGACGCGCGCACACGCGGCTACGGCCCCGGCCGGTTCTCCTTCAACACAAAGGGCGGCCGCTGCGAGGCCTGCAGCGGCAACGGCCTTGTGAAGATCGAGATGCACTTTCTGGCTGACGTCTTCGTCCCCTGCGAGGTCTGCCATGGAAAGCGCTATAACCGCGAGACGCTCGAAGTTCTGTACAAGGGCAAGAGCATCGCGGACGTGCTCGATATGACGGCGGAGGAGGCGCTGGCGTTCTTCGACAATCTGCCGCGCATCCGCAATAAGATCGCCACACTCGTTGACGTGGGCCTCGGCTATATCAAGCTCGGCCAGAGCGCCACGACGCTCTCCGGCGGCGAGGCACAGCGCGTCAAGCTCGCGACGGAGCTTTCCCGCCGCGCGACGGGCCGCACGTTCTATATCCTCGACGAGCCGACGACCGGCCTTCATATGGCGGATGTGCACAAGCTGATTGAGGTTTTGCAGCGGCTGGTCGACGCGGGCAACACCGTGCTCGTCATCGAGCACAATCTCGATGTCATCAAGGTCGCGGACTATATCGTCGATCTTGGGCCGGAGGGCGGCTCCGGCGGCGGACAGATCGTCGCCTGCGGCACGCCGGAGCAGATCGCCGCCTGCCCGGAGAGCTTCACGGGGCAGTATCTGAAAAAGCTGCTGAAATAAGCTGCTAACGCAGAAGAGGAGTCGTTTTGAATTATTACCTGTCTCTCGCGGCGCTGGTTCCGGCGGTCATTCTGTTTGTCCGCATCTATCAGCTCGACCGCATTGAAAAAGAGCCGCGCAGGCTGCTCGGCGTTCTGATCCTGTCGGGCGCGCTGCTGGCGCTCCCGGCGGCGGGGATCCAGCTTTTCGCGTCGCGGACGCTCGGCGGCGCGTTGGATAAGCGCTCGGCGGCGTTTTTGCTGCTGGATAATTTTCTGGTGGTCGCCGTGAGCGAGGAGGTCTGCAAGGTCGTCCCCGTGCGTCTTGCCGCGTGGAAGCACCCGGCGTTCGATTACCGGTTCGACGCGGTTGTCTATTCCGTGTCCTCTGCGCTGGGCTTCGCGGCGGTGGAGAATATTCTGTACGTCGTGCAGTCCGACCTGCGGACGGCGGTATCGCGGGCGGTTTTGTCCGTGCCGGGGCATTTCTTCTTTGCCGTCGCGATGGGGCTGATCCTCAGCCGGGCCAAGCAGGCCGAAAAGCGGGGAGACGGCCGCAGACGGACAATTTTATGCGCGCTGGCCGTGCTCGTGCCGGTCGTGCTGCACGGGATCTGGGATCTCTGTCTGGCCGTCCGCAGACCGTGGGCGACTGCTGCGTTCTACTGCTTCGTGCTCGCGTTTTTCATCACGGCGGACTGCGGCCTGCGCCGCGCTTCGCAGACGGACGCGCGTCTGTGAGCGGCGCGTTTTCGAAATAGCCGAACAAAAACCGTGCCGGCTGCATTGCAGTCCGTCCGGTTTTTGTATTATAATGTCTCTATCAGACGCAGGCCGCTGTGCCTGTGCTGCGTGAAGACTGTCAAAAAGCAGACGCAGTTGGTAGGGGCGGGGCTCTGCTCCGCCCGGCAGAAAACGCTGCGTTTGCGTGAGGATTTGCGGCAAATTCGTATGCACTTACCAGTTTGGTTGTAGGGGCCGATGCCTACATCGGCCCGTTAGGCAGTCACGAATTTGCCGGAGGGTTTTCGTAAAAGGCGGTGCGTTCTGCGGGCCGATGTGGGCATCGGCCCCTACAGTACAACGCAGAAGTGCATACGGATTCGCCGGGAATTTCCGATAATTCGGTGCATCCTGCCGGGCGGAGCAGAGCCCCGCCCCTACCGGGACTGTGCAGAGCCTTAAACCGACCACATTACCACCAGACAGGAGGAAACGGCATGATCTATCTTGACAACGCGGCTACGACGCTGCGCAAGCCGCCGTGCGTCATGGACGCGGTCGTGAACGCGATGCGGACCATGGGCAACAGCGGCCGCAGCGCGCACGCGGAAAGCCTCGCCGCGTCCCGGACGATCTATGCCGCGCGCGAGGCACTGGCCGGCCTGTTCGGCTGCGAACGCGCCGACCATGTGTGCTTCACGGCCAATTCGACCGAGGCGCTGAACATTGCGATCTCCGGCCTGTTTGCGCCGGGCGACCACGTGCTCTCGACCGATCTGGAGCACAATTCCGTCCTGCGCCCCCTGTACCGCGAGATGGAGCGAGGCGTTTCGGTCAGCTTCCTGCCCGCATCCCGGAAAGGCTGTATCGACTATGCCGATTTTGACCGGCTGCTGCAGAAAAATACAAAAGCCGTCGTGTGTACGGCAGGCTCGAACCTGACGGGGAATCTGCTGGATCTGACGCGCATCGGCGCGTTCTGCGCGGCGCACGGACTGCTGTTCGTGGTCGACGCGTCGCAGACGGCGGGCGTGTTCCCCATCGACATGCGCGCGCAGCACATCAGCGTCCTGTGCTTCACCGGCCACAAGAGCCTCATGGGCCCGCAGGGCACAGGCGGCCTGTGCGTCGCGGAGGGCGTGGATATCCGCCCCTGGTGCGTCGGCGGGACGGGTGTGCAGACGTTTCTGCCGTCGCAGCCGCCGCAGTACCCCACAAGGCTTGAGGCCGGGACGCGCAACGGCCACGGCATCGCGGGCCTGCTTGCCGCCGTGAATTTTATCCGGGAGACAGGCATGGACGCTATCCGCACGCACGAGCTTGCGCTGGCCCGCCGGTTTTACGAGGGCGTGAAGGACGCGGACGGCGTGCGTATCTGCGGCGATTTTTCAGATCCGATGCGCGCGCCGGTCGTGGCGCTCAATATCCGGGATGCAGAATCGTCCATGATCGCCGACGTGCTGGCCGAAGAGTATGACATCGCCGTCCGGGCAGGCGCGCACTGCGCGCCGCGCATGCATGAGGCGCTCGGGACGGTGGAGCAGGGCGCGGTGCGCTTCAGCTTCGGCTACTACAACACGGAGGAGGAAACGGACGCAGCCATTGCCGCCGTCCGGGAGCTGGCGGAGCAATGAGAGAAAAAAAGCAGTGGCTCATCGTCACATTTTATACCACAAGCGCAGTCATGGCGGCGGAAAAGGCCTGCGAACAGGCGGGGCTTCCCGGCAGGATTATCCCCGTCCCGCGCGAAATCACCTCGGACTGCGGCCTCGGCTGGCGCACAGAGCCGGAAAACCGCGAGCGGACCGAAGCGCTGTTTCAGTCGCTGGCGCTGGAGACAGACGGATATCATATCTGCATGCTTTAAGCGCAGCTGGCAGGGGCAGGGCGTTATTTATAAATAGAATAACGATCGACCGCCCCGTTTCTTGCAACATGCAAAAAATTATTGTATAATGATAAAAGATTTTTAGGAATTTTGTCCCGTGGCCGGGAAACTTCGGAATTACGGTGGCCATGTGCCGAGAACAGCCGCGGCTGTGACGTGAGAGCCGAGATTCGAATGAAGGGAGTTTTTTGCCATGGCCGTATTTTTTGTAAACGGAACAGAAGTCACGGTAGAGAAAAACCAGCGGCTGCTGCGCTATCTGCGCGATACGCTGCATCTGACCAGCGTAAAGGACGGCTGTTCGGAGGGCGCCTGCGGCGCGTGTACCGTGCTCATTGACGGCGAGCCCATCCGCGCCTGCACCCCGTTTACCGATTCGCTGACAGGCCGTCATGTGATTACCGTCGAGGGTCTGACAGACGAGGAAAAGCGGCTCTACACCTATGCCTACGGCGAGGCCGGGGCCGTGCAGTGCGGCTTCTGCATCCCGGGCATGGTGCTGTGTACGAAGGCGCTGCTCGACCGGAATCTGAACCCGACGGACGATCAGATCCGCTATGCCCTGCGCAACAATTACTGCCGCTGCACGGGCTATGCGAAAATTTTTGACGCCGTGCGTCTGGCGGCGAAATGCCGCCGCGAGGGTGTCGTCCCCGCGCCGTCGGAGGACGACTGGAAGCTCGGCTCGAGCGTCCACCGCATCGACGTCGAGGAAAAGGTGCTGGGCTACGGCAAATACCCCGACGACTGGTATCTGCCCGATATGTGCTATGGCTCCGCCGTGCGCAGCCAGTATCCGAGGGCCAGAGTCCTCGCCATCGACGATTCGAAGGCTGAGGCGCTGCCCGGCGTCGTGCGCGTCATTACGGCGGCGGATATCCCCGGCGAGAACAAGGTTGGCCATCTGAAGCACGACCAGTATTCGCTCATCCCCATCGGCGGGCTGACGCATTATCTGGGCGACGCGATCGCGCTGGTGGTCGCGGAAACGCCGGAAATTCTGGAAAAGGCAAAAAAGCTCGTAAAAGTGACCTACGAGCCGCTGCCCGCCGTCCATAACCCGCCCGAGGCGTGGGCGGAGAACGCGCCGCGCGTGTTTGACGAGGAAGAATCGAACGTGCAGGCGTATAAACATATCGCCCGCGGCGACGCGGATACGGCGATCCAAAACTCCAAATATGTCATCTCGCAGCACTTTGAGACCCCGTGGACGGAGCATGCGTTCCTGGAGCCGGAGTGCGCGGTCTCGTACATCGATCCGGACGGCTATGTGATGGTTCTTTCGACCGACCAGTCGTCGCACACGACGCTGCACGAGTGCAAGCTGCTGCTGGGCTCGGACAAGGTCCGCGTGCAGAACCAGCTCGTCGGCGGCGGCTTCGGCGGAAAAGAGGACATGAGCGTCCAGCACCATGCCGCGCTCATCACCTATCTGACCGGAAAGACCGTCAAGGTCAAGCTCACGCGCCCGGAATCCCTGCTCATCCACCCCAAGCGCCACCCGTTCTGGATGGACTTCACCATGGGCTGCGATGAAAACGGCATCATTCAGGGCGTCAAGGCCAGGGTCTATTCCGATACCGGCGCGTTCGCCTCTCTGGGCGGCCCGGTGCTCGAGCGTGCGTGTACCCACGCCGCCGGCCCCTATAACTATCAGAATTTCGAGATCGAGGGCACGGCCTATTACACCAACAACCCGCCCGCGGGCGCGTTCCGCGGCTTCGGCGTCACGCAGACGTGCTTCGCCACCGAGACGCTTCTGAACGAAATGGCCGACAAGATCGGCATCACCCCGTGGGAGATCCGCTACCGCAATGCCATCCGGCCCGGACAGGAGCTGCCGAACGGCCAGATCGTCGGTTCGGAGACGGGTCTTGTCGAGACGCTCGAGGCGGTCAAGCCGTATTACGACGAGGCCATGAAGCTGGGGAAGCCCGTCGGCATCGCCTGCGCGATGAAAAACGCGGGCGTCGGCGTCGGCATCCCCGACTGGGGCCGCTGCAAGCTGATCGTGGAAAGCGACGCGAAGGTACATATCTACGCGGGCGCTTCGTGCATCGGACAGGGCGTCGGCACGGTGCTCGTGCAGATGATCGTCACGAATACGCCGCTGAAGCGCGGCGATATCGTCTATGAACGCTCGAACACCTGGATCGCGCCGGACTCCGGCGATACCTCCGGTTCCCGCCAGACGCTCGTGACGGGCGAGGCGTGCAGAAGAGCCTGCGAAAAGCTCGCCGCCGCACTGGAGGCCCATACGCTTGCGGAGCTTGCCGGGCAGGAATTCTACGGCGAGTATCTCGCCAAGACCGATAAGCTCGGCGCGGACGTGCCGCATCCTGTGTCGCACGTAGCCTACGGCTACGCCACGCAGATGTGCGTCGTCGATAAGAAGACCGGCAAGGTCGAATCGCTCGTCGCGGCGCACGACGTCGGCAAAGCCGTCAACCCGCGCTCGTGCGAGGGGCAGATCGAGGGCGGCGTCGTCATGAGCATGGGCTATGCTCTGCGCGAGCAGTATCCCATCGACGAAAACTGCAAGCCCATCGAAAAATACGGCGAGCTCGGCCTGTTCCGGGCGCATGAGATCCCGAAGATCGTACCCATCGTAGTCGATAAGCCGGGCCTCGACGTCGCCTGCGGCGCGATCGGTATCGGCGAAATCACGTCGATCCCCACCGCGCCCGCCATCGCCGACGCCTATTTCCGCTACGACGGCGAGCGCCGCACGAAGCTGCCGCTTGCCAACACGCCGTATGAAAGGAAGGGAAAGTAACCATGGCCATCAAGAAACGCTTCCCCTATAAGGCGGCCTTCGTCGCCTGCAACGGCGGCTGCCGCGCAACGGCAGACTGCCAATACGGCTGCGTCGGCTGCGAGCTTTGCGTGAACGTGTGCAAATTCGAGGCCATTGCCCTGAATGAATACGGCGTGGCCGAGGTCGACGAGGACAAGTGCATCGCCTGCGGCAAATGCGTGCGCGAATGCCCGCGCGAGCTCATCCGCATCCACGAGTGCGCGAACCCCATCGTCGTCAAGTGCTCCAACAGGGATCCCGGCAAGGACGCGCGGAAGATGTGTCAGGTCAGCTGCATCGGCTGCGGCATCTGCCAGAAGCTCTGTCCGGCAGGCGCGATCACCGTGGAGGACAACCTTTCCCGCATCGACGAATCCGTCTGCCTGTCCTGCGGCCAGTGCGCCGTCAAATGCCCCCGCCACGCGATCTATGATCTGCGCGGCATCCTGACAGAAAAACGGTAGGATAAACGACCAAAAGCCCCGGGCTCATTGAGCCCGGGGCTTTTTCGGCAGGACGCATGGCAGGACTGCACACCCTTCTTCGAATGGATGCTACACCCGTTACCCGGACAGCCAGCTCCGAAACGGCAACCTTGCGGCACACAGGGTAGACTGCTTAGTGCTGCTTGGTTCCCCACCTGACACGATTCACAGAGCCCTATTGCGCAAGACCAGATCTTCAACACCGCTTATCCGGGTCAGACGGCACAGCATACACCCTCGGTCGGGAATTCCTCCCCGCTGTAGCGGATTGCGGGTAACAGGGCACCGCTATCTCCCCAAGTAGTGCAGCCTTGCCA
>CAKUEH010000014.1 GCA_934646185.1 uncultured Oscillospiraceae bacterium
CCGTGTACCGTCAGCAGGGCGTCGACATCAACGAGAAGCACATCGAGGTCATCATCCGTCAGATGATGCGCAAGGTCAAGGTCGAGGAGCCGGGCGACACGAACCTGCTGTCCGGCACGGTCGTCGACATGTTCGAGTTCGAAGACGCCAACGCCGCCATACAGGCGCGCATCGACGCCGGCGAGACCGATCTCAGACTCGCGACCGACAGCCTCATCCTCATGGGCATCACGAAGGCGTCCCTCGCGACCGAGTCGTGGCTGTCCGCTGCCTCCTTCCAGGAGACGACGAAGGTCCTGACCGACGCGGCCATCAAGGGCAAGGTCGACCATCTGGTCGGTCTGAAGGAAAACGTCATCATCGGCAAGCTGATCCCCGCGGGCTCCGGCCTCAAGGCCTACCGCGATTTCGACACGCTTTCCACCCCGGAATCCATCGTGACCGAGGAAATGATCGACGACGAAAAGCTGTAAATTCTCAAGCCAGTCAGGCGCGGCATCCGCCGCGCCTGACTTTTGCCCTGCCAGGTGAACATGTGTCTTTGTTCATTCTGCCTAAGTCCGAAAAGACCTGCAATTTCAAGGGAAAATGAAAAAATAATTTTCTTTTTGCACGTTTTTTTATTGACGTGGTTCGTGATTTCTGCTATAATCCATATTTGCGTGGGTCTGCCTGCGCGTATTTTCCATGGAGGTGTCTGGATGCCGGAACGGTTGACAAGCAACCGAAAGGTGATCGGTACGAAGCAGCTTCGAAAAGCGCTGAAGGCCGGGCGTGTGCAAACCGCCTATGTGGCCGCCGACGCCGACCCCATCCTCCGCGAACCGCTCGTCGAGCAGTGCCGCGCCGCCGGCGTCGAGCTCGTCGAGATCGCGACGATGAAGGAGCTCGGGAAGCTCTGTGGGATCCATGTCGGCGCTGCCTGCGCCGCGCTTTTGCGCTGAAATGCGTTTTTTTCTGGTCCCAACGGAATATCTTTGATATTTCGGGATAAAATACATGCTGCACAGCAGCGACAATCCGAGAAAGGAGGAACAACATGCCTACTTTTAACCAGCTGGTAAGAAAGGGAAGAGAACAGTCGACCTACAAGTCCACCGCTCCTGCTCTGCAGAAGGGCGTCAACACGCTGAAGAACCGGTCTACCGATCTGTCTTCTCCTCAGAAGAGAGGTGTCTGCACCGCTGTTCGTACCACCACCCCGAAGAAGCCGAACTCCGCTCTTCGTAAGATCGCCCGTGTGCGTCTGACGAACGGTTACGAGGTCTCCGCTTACATTCCCGGCGTTGGTCACAACCTGCAGGAGCACTCCGTCGTTCTGATCCGCGGCGGCCGTGTCAAGGACCTTCCTGGCGTCCGTTACCACATCATCCGCGGTACGCTCGACACCCAGGGCGTTCAGGGCCGTATGCAGGCCCGCAGCAAGTACGGCGCAAAGCGCCCGAAGGCCGGCAAGAAGAAGTAATTCTTCCAAGCTATCATCGCAATTCTGCCTTGTGCAAGGCGATGCCTTGCTGAGAGTTTTTTATATATATTTTATGAGAACCTCTTGGCAGGCACCCACGGAAGCTACGGGCTTCCGAAGTACCTATGAAATCATTTTATGAAGGAGGGAAGCACAGTGCCCAGAAGAGGTAATGTTCCCAAGAGAGAGATCCTTCCCGATCCGATCTACGGTTCCGTTCTGGTGACCAAGCTCGTCAACAGCATCATGCTCGACGGCAAGAAGGGCGTAGCCCAGAAGGTCGTCTACGGTGCATTCCAGATCGTGGAAGAGAAGACCGGCAAGTCTGGTCTCGAGGCTTTCCAGACCGCCATGGAAAACATCATGCCGGCCGTGGAAGTCAAGACCCGCCGTGTCGGCGGCGCGAACTATCAGGTTCCGATCGAGGTTCGTCCCGAAAGACGTCAGACCCTTGGTCTGCGCTGGCTGACTAACTATAGTCGTGCAAGAAGTGAGAAGACCATGAAAGAGCGCCTCGCCGGCGAGCTCATGGATGCCTGCAACAACACGGGTGCCGCCGTCAAGAAGCGCGAAGACACCCACAAGATGGCCGAGGCCAACAAGGCGTTCTCTCACTTCCGCTGGTAATTACAGAAGGAGAACAGCATGCCAAGACAATATTCACTTGAGAATACGAGAAATATTGGCATCATGGCACACATCGATGCAGGCAAGACCACGACGACCGAGCGGATCTTGTTCTACACCGGTGTCAACTACAGACTCGGCGAGACCCATGAGGGTACCGCCACCATGGACTGGATGGAGCAGGAGCAGGAGCGTGGCATCACGATCACCTCTGCCGCTACCACCTGCCATTGGAAGGGCGTGCGGATCAACATCATCGACACCCCGGGTCATGTGGACTTCACGGTCGAGGTCGAGCGCTCACTGCGCGTGCTCGACGGCGCTGTGACGGTCCTGTGCGCCAAGGGCGGCGTTGAGCCGCAGACCGAGACTGTATGGAGACAGGCCGACCAGTACCATGTCCCGCGCCTTGTTTACGTGAACAAGATGGACATGACAGGTGCCGATTTCTTCAATGTCCTGAAGATGATGGACGAGCGTCTCAAGTGCAACGCCGTTCCCATCCAACTGCCCATCGGAAGCGAAGATACCTTCCGCGGCGTGGTCGATCTCATCAAGATGAAGGCCTATGTCTTCTACGACGAGCTCGGCAAGGACATGCGCGAGGAAGACATCCCCGCTGAAATGGAAGAGCTTGCAAAGCAGTACCGCGACCACATGCTCGAGTCGATCTCCGACGAGGACGACCAGATCATGACGCTGTACCTCGAGGGCGAGGACATCCCCGAAAAGATGATCCGCGCCGCGCTGCGCCGCGCGACGATCGGCAACAAGATCGTTCCGGTCACCTGCGGCTCTTCGTACAAGAACAAGGGCGTTCAGGAACTGCTGGATGCGATTGTCGAGTATATGCCGTCCCCGCTGGACAAAAAAGCAGTTACCGGCATCAATCCGAAGACCGACGAGGAAGAAACGCGCGAGCCCTCCGACGAGGCGCCGTTCGCCGCGCTGGCCTTCAAGATCATGACGGATCCCTATGTTGGCAAGCTGGCGTTCTTCCGCGTGTACTCCGGTTCGCTGGAGGCAGGCAAGACCGTCATGAACACCAACAAAAAGCAGCGCGAGCGTATGGGCAGGATCCTGCTCATGCACGCGAACCACAGAGAGGATCTGCCCATCGTGTATTCCGGCGATATCGCCGCGGCCGTCGGCCTGAAGAATACCACCACGGGCGATACGCTCTGCGATGAGAAGCACCCCATCGTGCTCGAAAACATGGTCTTCCCCGAGCCCGTCATCCGTGTGGCGATCGAGCCGAAGACCAAGGCCGGGCAGGAAAAGATGGGCATCGCGCTTTCCAAGCTCGCTGAAGAGGATCCGACATTCAAAACCTACACCGATGAAGAGACCGGCCAGACGATCATCGCCGGCATGGGTGAGCTTCATCTGGAGATTATCGTTGACCGCCTGCTCCGGGAGTTCAAGGTCGAGGCAAACGTCGGCGCGCCGCAGGTCGCCTATAAAGAGACCGTTCGCAAGAAGGTCAATCAGGAGACGAAATACGCGCGTCAGTCCGGCGGCAAGGGCCAGTACGGCCATGTCAAGATCACCGTCGAACCCAACGAGAGCGGCAAGGGCTTCGAGTTTATCAACGCCACCGTCGGCGGCTCGATTCCGAAGGAATTCATTCCCGCGGTCGAGCAGGGCATCCGCGGCGCGATGGAGGCAGGCGTTCTGGCCGGCTTCCCCGTGGTCGACGTGAAGGTCACGCTGTACGACGGCTCCTATCACGAGGTCGACTCGTCTGAGCTCGCGTTCAAGATCGCCGGTTCCATGGCGTTCAAGGAGGCCTGCCAGAAGGCGGATCCCGTCATTCTCGAGCCCATCATGAAGGTCTGCATCATTGTCCCCGACGAGTATATGGGCGACGTCATCGGCGACGTCACCTCCCGGCGCGGCAATATCGCGGGCCTGACACAGCGCAACGGCGCGCAGCAGATCGACTGCTTCGTTCCGCTTTCCGAGATGTTCGGCTACGCAACCAACCTCCGCTCGAGGACACAGGGCCGCGGCCAGTTCACCATGGAGCCCAGCCACTATGTGGAGCTCTCCAAGAATCTGGCGGACGCCGTTATTTCGAAGCGCAGAGGATATTGATCGCATCAGACCCGTTTGCGTTGGAAATTCTTCTTGTCAAATCGGCAAATGTCGTGTATGATGAAGAGGATGCAAAAATAATACCGTAAGTGAATCAACTAAGGAGGATAATCCAAATGGCAAAACAGCATTTTATTAAGGATAAGCCCCATGTCAACGTCGGCACCATCGGCCACATCGACCATGGCAAGACCACGCTGACCGCAGCCATCACCAAGTACCTGGCTTTCTTCGGCGACGCTGAGTACACCGACTATTCTTCCATCGATAAGGCTCCGGAAGAGCGCGAGCGCGGCATCACCATCAACACCGCTCACGTCGAGTACCAGACCAACGACCGTATCGGCCACAACTACAAGACCGGCGAAGACAACGTCGAGATCAAGGGCCGTCACTACGCCCACGTCGACTGCCCGGGCCACGCTGACTACATCAAGAACATGATCACCGGCGCTGCTCAGATGGACGGCGCGATCCTGGTCATCGCTGCTTCCGACGGCCCCATGGCTCAGACCAAGGAGCATCTGCTTCTGGCCCGTCAGGTTAACGTTCCTTCCGTCCTCGTCTTCCTGAACAAGGTCGACCAGGTCGACGATGAAGAGCTGCTTGAGCTCGTCGAGATGGAAGTCCGCGAGACTCTGTCCTTCTACGGCTTCCCGGGCGACGATACCCCCATCATCCGCGGCTCCGCTCTGAACGCTCTGGCTTCCGAGTCCACCGACCCGAAGGCTCCCGAGTATGCTTGCATCGAAGAGCTCATGCAGGCTGTTGACACCTGGATCCCGACCCCGGACCGCAAGGCTGACCAGCCCTTCCTGATGCCGGTTGAGGACGTCTTCACCATCTCCGGCCGCGGCACTGTCGCTACCGGTCGTGTCGAGCGCGGCGTCATCAAGAAGAACGAGCCCGTCGAGATCGTTGGCCTCGCGGACGAGAAGAAGTCCACCGTCGTCACCGACATCGAAATGTTCCACAAGCTCATGGACTACGCTGAGGCTGGCGACAACATCGGCGCTCTGCTCCGCGGCATCGACAAGAAGTCCATCGAAAGAGGCCAGGTCCTGTCCAAGCCCGGCTCCATCCATCCGCACACCAAGTTCGTTGGCCAGGTCTACGTTCTGTCCAAGGACGAAGGCGGCCGTCATACCCCGTTCTTCAACAACTATCGTCCGCAGTTCTACTTCAGAACCACTGACGTGACCGGCATCATCTCCCTGCCCGAAGGCGTTGAGATGTGCATGCCTGGCGATAACATCGACATGAAGGTCGAGCTGATCACCCCGATCGCTATCGAGAAGGGCCTCCGCTTCGCTATCCGTGAAGGCGGCCGTACCGTTGGTTCCGGCGTCGTCATCGAGATCGACGAGTAATTTCGCCAAAACCCCATAAAGCAGCAGCGCCCGGCATAATGCCGGGCGCTGTTTTTGTACAAAGAAAACCACCGGCAGTGCCGGTGGTTATGATCCTATATCGTAGGGGCGGACGCCTCTGCCCGCCCGTTTAAATGTAGGGGCCGATGCCCACATCGGCCCGGCAGATTGCACCAATTCAACGGTAATATTCGACGAATTCGTATCTGCCCAGTGGGCCGATGTGGGCATCGGCCCCTACAAACAGAGCGGAACCGTGCAGCAAAGCAGGTAAAACGATCTTTGCTTGATTGCGGTATTTATTTATAGCATTCCGGCTTCAGAATGCCGATGTAGGGGAGATTGCGGTAGAAATTTGCGTAATCGAGGCCGTAGCCGACGACGAATTCGTCCGGGATCTCGAAGCCGCACATGTCGGTCTTATAGCTCTCGGGATGGCGCGTTGCCTTGTCGAGAAATGAAATGGTCGTGATGGATGCGGGGTTCCGCGCGCCGAAGAGCTGCCGCAGGTACTGCATGGTGAGGCCCGAGTCGATGATGTCCTCGACGATGACCACATGGCGGCCCGTGATGTTGTTGTCCAGATCCTTGATGAGACGGACGACGCCGGTGGACTGCGCGGACGCGCCGTAGCTGGAGACGGCGATGAAGTCCATGTCGATGGCGCAGTTCATGCAGCGGCACAGATCGATGTAGAAGAACGACGCGCCCTTGAGCACGCAGACCAGCACGGGACGCTTGTCTCCGAGCTTCGCGGTCAGATCTGCGCCGAGCTGCTCGACGCGGGCGGCAATGGCTTTTTCGGTAAACAGGACGCGCTCAATGTCCTGTTCAGGCGTTCTGATGAGCATAATTTCCTCCAAAATAGCCGGAAAACCGGCGTTGTCAACTTTTCCATTATAAACAGAGAAATACAATAAGTAAAATAGATAAACCTAATTGAGAATATAATCAACGCTTATTATGAACATTATAAAACAGACATTTACAAACCGGGAAAAATCGCATATAATCGGCCAGGAATGAAAAAATAAAACTAAAACTGCGGTAAAAACGGATAAGGAGTTTTGAGTTATGAGCAACTGCGCGATCGTAGGCATCAACTGGGGCGACGAGGGCAAGGGCCGGATGGTCGACCTCATCGCAAAAGAGTATGACATCGTCTGCCGGTATCAGGGCGGCAACAATGCGGGGCACACCATTGTGAACGAATACGGAAAATTTGCCCTCCATCTGATTCCCTCCGGCATCTGCCTGCCGGGCGTGGTGAACGTACTGGGCAACGGCGTCGTGATCGATCTGGAGAGCCTGTGCGGCGAGATCGAGGCGCTGCAGAAGGCGGGCGTTTCTGTTACGCCGGAGAACTTCAAAATTTCCGAGCGCGCCACCATCGTCTTCCCGTACCACCGTGCGCTGGACGGGCTGGAGGAGGCCCGTCTGAAGGACAAGAAATACGGTTCCACCCTGCGCGGCATCGCGCCGGTCTACTCCGACAAATATCAGAAGAAGACCATCATGATGGGCGAGCTGCTGTACCCGAACTATCTCGAAAAGCGGCTGGCCAGCATTCTGGAGTGGAAAAACCTGACCATTCAGAATGTCTACGGCGCGGATGCGTACAAGCTCGAGGACATGCTGGCGTGGTGCCGTGAATTCGGCTCGAAGCTGGCACCCTATATCTGCGACACCAGCAAATATCTCTACGAGGCTGAAAAGGCCGGCAAGAACATCATGTTCGAGGCCCAGCTCGGCGCGCTGCGCGACATCGACTTCGGCATTTTCCCGTACACCTCCTCCTCTTCCTCCAACGCGGGCTATGCCTGCGTCGGCGCGGGCATCCCCGGCAGCCATGTCGACCGCACGGTCGGCATTGTCAAGGCGTATTCCACCTGCGTGGGCGAGGGCCCGTTCACGGCGGAATGGTTCGGCGACGAGGCTGAGCAGCTGCGCGTGGCCGGCGGCGAATACGGCGCGTCCACGGGCCGTCCGCGCCGCGTCGGCCCCATCGACCTGGTCGCGACGCGCTACGGCTGCCGCATCCAGGGCGCGACCGAGGTCGCGCTCACGAAGCTGGACGTCCTGTCCTACATGAAGCAGATCCCCGTCTGCACGCAGTATGAGGTCAACGGCGAGAAGACCGACGATTTCCCGTTCACCGCTGTCATTGACGAGGCGAAGCCCGTCCTGACGACCGTTCCCGGCTGGGGCTGTGATATCTCCGGCGTCCGGAAGTATGAGGATCTGCCGCAGGCCGCGCGCGATTACGTCGAATATGTCGAAAAGGCCATCGGCGTGCGCATCAGCTATGTCTCCGTCGGCGCGGGCCGCGATGAGATCATCTACCGCTAAAAGGAGCCGCCATGAAACCGACGTATGAAAGCCCGCTGGCCTCGCGCTACGCGTCGAAGACGATGCTGCACCTGTTCTCCCCGGATATGCGCTACGAGACGTGGCGCAGGCTCTGGGTCGCGCTGGCGCGGGCGGAGCACACGCTGGGCCTGCCCATCACGCAGGCGCAGGTGGACGAGCTGGCCGCGCACGTGAGCCCCATCGACTACGATGTGGTCGCGGCGCGGGAAAAAGAGGTCCGACACGACGTCATGGCGCATATCTACGCCTACGGCCTTGACGCGCCCGGCGCGAGGGGCGTGATCCACCTGGGGGCAACGAGCTGCTATGTGACAGACAACGCAGATCTGATTTTATACCGCGAGGCCCTGCGCTATCTGGAAAAGGAATTGAAGGCCGCCATGCGGAATCTGTGCGATTTCGCCGACCGCTATGCCGCCATGCCCGCCCTCGCCTACACGCACTATCAGCCCGCGCAGCTGACGACCATCGGCAAGCGCGCGGCGCTGTGGCTGCAGGATCTGATGCTGGATCTCGAGGAGGTGCAGGACACGCTGCGCGCGTTCCGCTTCCTCGGCTGCCGCGGCACGACCGGCACGGAAGCCAGCTTCGTCGAGCTCTTCGACGGCGATACGGCGAAGATCGACGAGATGAACCGGCAGATCGCCGCGGAATTCGGCTTTGCGCGCTGCTATCCCGTCTGCGGGCAGACGTATCCCAGAAAGCTCGACAGCCGGATTTTGAACGTGCTGTCGTCCATCTGCCAGAGCGCCTGCCGCATGGCGACGGATATCCGGCTCCTGCAGCACGACCGGCAGGTCGAGGAGCCGTTCGAGGACAAGCAGATCGGCTCGTCCGCCATGCCGTATAAGCGCAACCCCATGCGCTGCGAGCGCATCTGCTCGCTGGCCCGCTATGTGATCGCCGACGCGCAGAACGCGCCCATGACGGCCATGACGCAGTGGCTCGAGCGGACGCTCGACGATTCGGCCAACCGGCGTATCAGTCTGCCGGAGGCGTTTCTGGCGACGGACGGCGTGCTGCGGCTCGTGCAGAACGTTACGAAGGGGCTGCATGTGAATGAAAAGATCGTGGAGAAGCTCGTGCGGGACTATCTGCCGTTCATCGCGACGGAAAACCTGATGATGGCCGCCGCCAAGCGCGGCGGCGACCGCCAGCAGCTGCACGAGATCATCCGCGAGGCGTCCATGCAGGAGACGGCGAAGATGAAAAACGGCGAGAGCTGGGATCTGGTCTCCCAGCTGGCCGCGCGGCCGGAATTCGGCATGACGGCCGAAGAGATCCGCGCCGAGCTCGAGCCTGCCCGCTACATCGGCCGCTGCCCGGAGCAGGTCGCGTCCATGACAAGCGCCTGCCGCGCCCTGATCGGAGCAGACGCCCAGCAGGCGGAGGAGCTGACACTGTAACAAATAAAACTGTGCCCGCGGGGGGACGCGCTCAGGCGTCTCCCGCGGGCATTTTTTCTTCCGCCGTGTCCAGATACTGTGCTTCCGCGTCCAGAATTGCCGCTTGCAGCTTTTCTCGCGCATGCTACGCCTCCGGAATCGTTCCCAGCTCGTCCAGAACCTCGTCGATTGCCCCGCACAGCCGGGCATGGAGCTTTGCATAATTGGTCATAATGAAACCTCCCTGTTTTTGGAATGAAAACATTATAACACAAAGTTGTGAATTAGTACAGCTACAGGGACTAAAAGTATATTGTCGCTTCCTATAATCATCGTAGTACATGTAGTAGGCGGTGATGGGATGAAGCTGAATCAGGCGGTCAGTCTGCGGTTGGCGGAGCTGATGCAGGCACGAGCCATGACGCAGTATCAGCTTTCGACAAAGAGCGGCGTCCCGAAATCGTCGATCGGTAATATCATGCACTGTGCATACGATTCCGTGAAGCTCCGCGTTCTGCACGAGCTGTGTCAGGGCCTTTCCATCAGCCTGCCGGAATTTTTTGATTCCCCGTTGTTTTATGAGGAGAATCTGGAGCCATGATGGAAGCTGGAGCTGGTTGAGCGGTCACGATGCGCTCAGCAATGCAAGAACTCTTCTTAGAAATCAGCGACTGCGGCACAGCATTTTCTTTTGCTTCTCCAAAAGAAAACGCTGGCAAAAGAAAACGAGCCCGGAGGGATTTCGATTTCCCTCCGGACCTCCTTGAACCGACCAGAAAAACCCCTTCGGTTTTTCTGGACTTTTCCTGCGAGATTTGATAGAACTCAGAATCTCGGACGTCCAAAGGCTCCCCTGAAAGGGGCCAAAGAGGTAGGGATGCGGGCGCGAAGCGCCTGAGAGGTTGCGGCGGGAAGCAGCGAAAAGCGAAAGCTCTTCGGCGGATTCGTACCGCACCCGTAGGGGCCGACGACTCTGTCGGCCCAATAAATGCTGCGGATTCGCCGCAGATTTTCGGGAAAAGCGCTGCATTCTGCGGGCGGACAGAGTCGTCCGCCCCTACAAATACGCCTCTCGGTGATGCCTTGGCGGCCACCTGTACATGAAATAAACAAACGCCTGCCCCTCACGGGGCAGGCGCTTTTGCGCTTACAGATATTCCGCGTCGTAATTGTTGATGTACCGGTCGCGGCGGGACTGGCGTTTGACGAGGATGAACGCGATCGTGAACAGAATGGCCACGAACGCGGCGAACAGCCAGCCGTAGTGGACGGACTCGATCGTTGCGATATAGTCGTAGCAGCCGTGCAGGAACGCGGGCAGGAGCAGCGCCAGCACCCGGCAGAGCTTGGACGCGCTGTCCTTACCCTGCCCGTGCAGGCGCTTGGCAAGGCCGTACCACACGCCCATGAACACGCCGAAGCAGGCGTGGCCCGGCACGGCGGTCACAGCGCGCACCAGCGCGGTCGACAGGCCGTACATCAGCACATAGCTGATGTTCTCCCACAGCGCGAAGCCGAGCGCGACGAATACCGCGTACACAACGCCGTCAAACTGGCAGTTGAAGGCGGCGGAGCGCCATGTCCGGCGCTTGAGCAGGAAGTATTTCGCGCCCTCCTCGGAAAACGCGACGACGACAAAATACATGAGCACGTTATACGGCGTGCTGTTCTCCGGGAAATACCGGCCCAGCAGCCAGCTGCCGAAGCGCTCGAGCAGGAGCGCGATGAATGTGGCGGCGATGCCGTACAGCACGAGCGAAATGAGCAGCGGCGCGGGCTCCTTTTCCAGCTTGTCCGCGCGGTAGACGTGGACGAGCAGGAAAATGGCCGGGATCACCGCGGCGGCGATCAGGATCGGGTTGGTATAGAAGAAAATCATACGGCGCATCTCCCTATTTGCTTTATGCGGATATTGAAGCATAAAAGCGGAAAAAAGTCAATTTGCTTTTTGCTTGCCGACGCGTCCGCGCCGTGGTATACTAAGGGAAAACCGGCAGGGGAGGCGAGACGTGTGCAGGATACGGCGCTGATGCTCCATACGCTGTTGGAGCTTGGCGAGAGCATGCTGGCCGACGGCGCGGACGTGCGCCGCGTGGAGCAGACGCTCACGCGCATGGGACTGGCTTACGGCGCGGTGCGGATGGATGTGTTCGTCATCACGTCCAGCATCGTGCTGACGATGTGCTTCCCGGACGAGACGAGCGTCACGCAGACGCGGCGGATCGAAAAATCCGCCGTGACGGACTTCGGCAAGCTGGAGGCCATCAACGCCATCAGCCGCAGCTATTGCGAAAAGCCCTTTCCTGTGCAGGAGCTGGCCGACCGGCTGCATCTGGCGAAGGGCTGCCGCCCCGCGCGCTGGAAGCTGTTCGCGGGCAGCAGTCTGGCCGCGGGCGCGCTGACGGTGTTCTTCGGCGGCGCGGGACTTGACGGGCTGGCCGCGGCGGTCTTTGCGCTGGCGCTGTGTCTGCTGCAGACGTATCTGCCGCTGATCTGCAAGAACAAGGTGCTGTTCAACTTCCTCGCGGCCTTCTGCGTCGGGAGTCTGATCGGTCTTGCGTGCCGCGCGATTCCGGTGCTGCACGGCGACAAGATCATCATCGGCGATATCATGCTGCTGATCCCCGGTCTTGCGTTTACGAACGCGGTCAAGGATATTTTCATCGGCGATACGATCTCGGGCGTCATGCGCCTGATCGAGACGGTTTTGTGGGCGGCGGCGCTGGCCTTGGGCTTCGCGCTGTCCGGATGGCTGCTGGGGGTGTGACGGATGCAGAATGTGATCGGACTTCTGACGGCGCTGCTCGGCTCCGCCGGGTTCGCGCTGATCTTCAATGTGCGCAAACAGCTGCTGCCGCTGGCGGCGCTGGGCGGCGCGCTGTGCTGGGGGACGTATCTGCTGGCAGGGCAGGCGACGGACTCTGTTTTTCTGCAGTCCTTTGCAGCCAGCGCCGTGACGGCGGTCTGGTCGGAGGTGCTCGCGCGCGTGAAGAAGACGCCCGCGCAGCAGTATCTCATCATCGGCCTCATTCCGCTCGTGCCCGGCGGGACGCTCTATTATGCCATGAGCGCGCTCGTCCGGCAGGACTGGGCGCAGGCGCAGCTCTACGGCTACCGGGTCAGTGCGTTCGTGCTCGGCATCGCGGCGGGCGTGAGCCTGACGCTGAGCCTTCTGGACATGATTTTGAATGCGCGCAGGCGCATGCAAAAAAGAAAGTAGGAGTGTTTTCATGGAAAACCGCTGCATCATTGTCTCCGGCGGCGTCTTCGGCCCCGCGCCGGAGAGGCGGCCGGGCGATTTTATCATCGCCTGCGACCGGGGCTACGCCTATTGCGGGCGGCTCGGCTTGACGCCGGATCTGTTCATCGGCGATTTTGATTCCTATTCCGGCGCGGTCGCGCCGGGCGTAGCCGTTGAACGGCTGCTACCGGAAAAGGACGACACGGACACCGGCCACGCCATCACATACGCGCTGGCGCACGGATTCCGGGAGCTGGTGCTTGTCTGTGCGCTGGGCGGGCGGCTGGATCATACGCTGGCAAATCTGCAGAACGCGGCGAACGCCGCCGCGCAGGGCGCGTCCGTGACCATTCTGGATGAAAATTCGGAGCTCACCTTCCTGACGCATGGGACGCTCCGCCTGAAAAAGCGCCCCGGCTGGGGCCTGTCCGTGTTTTCACTCTCAGACAGCAGCACGGGCGTGTGCCTGCGCGGCGTGAAATACGAGCTGGAAAACGCCGCGCTCGACAATCGCTTTCCGCTCGGCGTGAGCAACGAATTTGACGCGCCGGAGGCGGAGATCACGGTCGAGCAGGGCATTCTGCTGGTCATGCAGACGAAAAAGTAAAAAAACAGACAGAAAAAAGCGGCTGCCGGAGCAGCCGCTTTTTGTATGGGGTTCGGAATTAGTTCAGCTCGGTGATGCCGTCGATGCGGATCTGGAAGGACGGAGCGGACTGATAGGAAGACTCATGGTAGTAGCCATCGGCAATGCCTTCTTCGCTGTCAGCAACCCAGTCACCGTCGGTGTCGACCATCATGGCGGAGGTCACGTGGCCCTCGGCGTCACATTCGATCTTGCACTTCTGCGTGTTGGTCAGCTCGAAGTTGTCGCCGGTAACGGTGAACTTGCTGGTATCAAAGACATGCAGGCTGCCGTCCTTGATGGCCGCGATGGTCTCTTCGACCTTCTCAGCGGTGCCGGCCGCGCAGGACGGGCCAAGGTCGGTGATGCGGACAGCGTCAGCCTCGTAGCCCTGGCACCAGTTGGTGTCGAAGGACTCGCCGTTCATAACAGCGTTGAATGCGTACTCATAGAAGACTTCCCAAACGTTGGTCGGAGAGGTCAGAGCGGCGGTCGGAGCGACTGCGAGCATATCGACGTTGTAGCCGACGGAGTAGACGGTCGTGCCGGCGTCGAGGGCTTCCTGGCAGGCTGCCGGAGCACCGGTGGAGTCAGCGTGCTGGCCGATGATGATGCAGCCGTCGGCGATCAGAGCCTTGGCAGCCTCGTTCTCAGCGGTGATGTTGAACCAGGAGTTGGTGTACTGCACCTGCATGGCGACATCGGGAACGATGCTCTGCAGGCCAAGGAAGAACGCGGTGTAGCCGGAAACGACCTCTGCGTACGGATAAGCGCCGACGTAGCCGATCTTGATCTTGCCGTCAGCAGTCTTGTTCTTGTCTTCGACCTTGCCGTCGTCGATGAGCTCCTGCAGCTTCATGCCGGCGACGACGCCGCCGACGTAGCGGGCCTCATAGATGCCGGTGAAGGCGTTGTGGAAGTTGTCGAGGCCAGAAGCTCTGGCGGTATCGCCGGTCATCGCGACGAACTGCACGTCGGGATATTCCTCAGCTGCCTGCAGGCAGAAGGACTGATGGCCGTAGGAGTTGGTGATGACGATCTGGCAGCCCTGGTCGACGCAGTCGACGCAAGCGTCATAGCAGGTCTCGTCTTCGCCGATGGAGTATTTCCAGACGATGTTGTTCTCGCTGATGCCCAGAGCCTTGGCGGCTTCCTGGATGCCGAGAATGTGGGAGTAGGTGTAGCCTTCGTTTTCGTCGCCGACGAGAACGACGCCGATCTTGATGTCGGTGCCGACAGCGTCGCCGGCGGGCTCAGCGGTTTCGTCCTCAGCCGGAGCGTCGGTCTCTTCCTCAGGAGCGGTGGTCTCTTCGTTGGTGGTCTCAGCCGGGGCGGGTGCGTCGGTCTTTTCTTCCGTCTTGGCAGTGGAAGCGCAGGCTACCAGAGCGAAGACCATGACCACGGCGAGAAGCAGCGCGATGATCTTTTTCATGTGTTCGTTCCTCCTAAAAAATTTTGCGGCAAATACCGCAATCCTGCCGCGCGGAATTGCGCGGCAAATTCGGATAGTTGTATTTTAATTGATTCTATGCAAAAAAGCAATCAGTTTTTTCGGGTTTATGGGCATAAATACACAAAAAGTTTCAGGAGAAGCTAAAAAACTTTTAGGTTTTTCGGCGCTTTGTTATAATTGCCTGATTGGGGCGGGCTGATTTCGTGAAGAACGCCCAAGAACATAAGTGGAAATTGTGCGGGCTATTATGATATGATATTTCAGCAGGGCACTGGACCTGCGCCTGATCTGCCGCATATGGGGCGTTTTTGCAAAGGAGCACAAAATCGTGAAGACATTTGTTATAAAGGGAAATCTCTGCTTCAGCCGCAGTATGGACGAGCTGGTATGCATGGAGCACAGCTATCTTGCCGTCGAGGACGGCCGCGTCGCGGGCGTCTTCCGGACGCTGCCGGAGCGATACGCGCAGCTGCCGGTGCTGGACTACGGCGACCGGCTGATCCTGCCGGGCATGACGGATCTGCATGTCCACGCGCCGCAGTTTGCCTTCCGCGGGCTCGGCATGGATATGGAGCTGCTGGAATGGCTGAACACCTATACCTTCCCGGAGGAATCCAAATATAAGGAGCTGGACTACGCGGACCGGGCCTACGGCAGCTTTGTCAATCATCTGCTGCGCAGCACGACCACGCGCGCGGCTATCTTCGCCACCATCCATGTGCCCGCCACGGAGCTGCTCATGCAGAAGCTGGACGATGCCGGACTTTCCTGCTGCGTCGGCAAGGTCAACATGAACCGCAATTCGCCGGTCTATCTGCGCGAGATCTCGACGAATCAGGCGCTGCGGGACACGGAGCGCTGGCTCTGCGAGACGAAAGAGCGCTATACGCACGTAAAGCCCATCCTGACACCGCGGTTTATTCCGTCCTGCACGGACGATCTGATGTACGGCCTTGCGCGCCTGCAGGCGAAATACGGCGTGCCTGTGCAGAGCCATCTGTCGGAAAACTACTCCGAGATCGCGTGGATCCGGGAGCTGTGTCCGCGCTCGAAGCATTACGGCGACGCATACGAGCAATTCGGCCTCTTCGGCGGCGGCTATCCCTGCATCATGGCGCACTGCGTCCACTCGAACGAGGACGAGCAGGCGCTGATGAAGAAAAACGGCGTGTTCATTGCGCATTCGCCGGAGTCGAACATGAATCTGGCCTCCGGCGTCGCGCCGGTCAACAAATTTCTGAATGACGGCCTGCGCGTCGGCCTTGCGACCGACGTGGCCGGCGGCAGCCACGAGAGCATGCTGCGCGCTATGACCCACGCCATTCAGGCCTCCAAGCTCCGCTGGCGGCTGTACGATCAGGCGGTAAAGCCGCTGTCGTTTGAACGCGCGTTTTATCTCGCCACCATGGGCGGCGGCGCGTTCTTTGGGAAGGTCGGCAGCTTTTTGGACGGGTACGAATTCGACGCCGTCGTGCTCGACGACGCATCGCTTGACCATCCGCAGGCGCTTTCCGTCCGCGCCCGGCTCGAGCGCGCGGCCTATCTGGCCGACGACCGGAATCTGACGGCGAAATTCGTCGCCGGACAGAAGATCCTCGGTTGACAAACCGGCGCGGATCCGGTACAATACAGCAGCAAACCGCATAGCGCCCGGCTTTGGAGAACCTGGCCGGGCGCAGACAGTTCGGAACCATCCTGTCTTTAAATAAAACTAGGGAAAGCAGGATGGGCGCAGTGCGCCCATCTTTTTTTATCCCTCCAAATTCCATCGCGGCTTGCAGAAGGAGGACAACCCATGAAAAAACTCACCACCCGCCAGATCGCGTTGAACGGCGTCGTCGCCGGACTCTACGCGGCCATCACGATCCTGACCGCCTCGTTTGCCTACGGCAACATCCAGTTCCGCATCGCGGACGCACTGTGCGTGCTCGTCGTGCTGGAGCCGAGCCTGACCGTCGGGCTGACGCTCGGCTGCCTGATCTCCAACATTTTCTCGACCGTCTCCGCGCTCGATATCGTCATCGGCACGGCGGGGACGCTGTTCGGCTGTCTGCTTGCCGCAAGAGTGAAAAAGGACTGGCTCGTGCCGGTCCCCGTGATCCTCGCGAACGCCGTGCTGGTCGGCGCGATGCTGGCCTATGTGCTCACGCCGGACGCGCTCGTGCAGGGATTTTTCATCAACGGCGGCGAGGTGCTGCTCGGTGAGGCGGTGGTTTTGTATCTGCTCGGCGTGCCGCTGCTGCTGTTCTTCCGCCGCTCGGGCCTGATGGAAAAGCTGCTGCGCGGCGCGCCGCATGGCCGGGGCTGAGGCAGAGACCGTTCCATGCAAAACAGGCAGGGCCAATCGGCCCTGCCTGTTTTGTGCGTTCAGTCGTCCGGGACGGCGATCTCTTTGATGATAAACTCATTGCCCTGTATCAGCCAGGTGTCCTCGCTTCCGCAGCGGGGGCAGCGCTTGCCCTGCGGAACGGTCGGATAGTCCTGCCCGCATGCGCCGCAGTGCGTCACGGCGGGGATGCGCTCGATCTCGAGCGCGCAGCCGGTCAGAAGCGGCGTGCGCTTGCAGTTCCAGTTCCAGACGTCGGTCAGATATTCCGGCACGACCGTGGACACCTCGCCAAGCTGGAGCGTGACGCGGCTGATGCGCGCGACATGGTTCTCTTCCGCGATCTTTGCCAGACTGTCTGCGATGTGGAAGACGACGCCAAGTTCGTGCATGGGTCAGTCCTTTCTGCCGCGCAGCGTCTGGCCGAGACGCTTGCCCGCCATGGAAGCAATGCCCTTGAGCTTATCCTCGGCCTTCATCATAGTGGAGCATTCGGGATGGTCGCGCTTGAGATGGATGGCGTCGAAGACGCACTTTGTTGTGCAGACGCCGCAGCCGATGCACTTGTTGGGGTCGACCCAGCTTGCGCCGCAGCCGAGGCAGCGGGCCGTCTCGGTCTGCACCTGCTCGGGCGTGAGCGTTTTGCGCGCGTCGCGGAACGAATGCGCGTCCACGGCGGGATCGACGGCCTCGGTCTGCCGCGCGGCATGGTCGTAGCAGTTGACGGAGAAATTCTCCTTATCCAGCATGACAAAGTCGCGCCGGTTGCGGCCGATGGTGAGACTTGCGCCCTTGTGGACATAGCGGTGCAGCGATTCGGCGGCGCACTTGCCCGCTTCAATCGCGTCAATGACGAATTTCGGGCCGTGGTACACATCGCCGCCGACGAAAATGTCCTCTTCCGCCGTCTGATAGGTCAGGGGGTCGGCGACAGGGTAGTTGCCGCGGTGGAATTCGACCTTTGTGCCGGTCAGAAGCCCGCCCCATTCGATGGCCTGTCCGATGGCAAAGACAACGTGCTCCGCCGGGAGCGTGATCGTTTCGGCCTCATCGTAGACCGGCGCGAATTTTCCCGTTTCCGGGTCGATGGTGCGCAGGCATTTTTTGAATACGACGGCCGTCACATGGCCGCTTTCGTCCTGCAGCAGCTCCTTCGGGCCCCAGCCGGCGCAGATCTCAACGCGCTCTTCCTCCGCCTCGGCGATCTCGTCTTTGGAGGCGGGCATGGTCTCGCGCGATTCCAGACAGACCATCGAGACGGCCTCCGCGCCGAAGCGCACCGCGGTGCGGGCGCAGTCGACCGCGACGTTGCCGCCGCCGATGACGACGATGCGGCCGTCCATATGCTGCTTCTCGTCGGCCAGCGCCTCATGCAGGAAATGAACGGCAATGTCGGTGCCGGCGGCATGCTCGCCCGGGACGCCCGGGAGCCGTCCGCCCTGACAGCCGATGGCGACATAGAACGCGAGATAGCCCTGCTCGCGCAGCTGCGGGATGGTCACATCCCTGCCGACCTCCACGCCGCAGCGGATCTCCACGCCCAGCTCGCGCAGGACCTGGATCTCCGCGTCGATGATAGCTTTTTCCAGCTTGAACGACGGGATGCCGTAGGTCATCATGCCGCCGGGACGGGCGGATTTTTCAAAGACCGTGGGCTTATAGCCGCGCGTGGCCAGATAATAGGCGGCGGAAAGACCTGCCGGGCCCGCGCCGATGATGGCGATCTTCTGCTCCCAGCCGCTCAGACGGCTGGAGGCGACCACGACGGGCGGGATATAGCGCGTCTCGGCGTTCAGATCCTGCTCGGCGAGGAATTTCTTGACCGCGTCGATGGCGACGGCCTGATCGATCGTGCCGCGGGTGCAGGCCTCTTCGCAGCGCTTATTGCAGACGCGGCCGCAGACGGCGGGGAAGGGGTTGTCCTTTTTGATGAGCGCCAGCGCCTCCTGATACTTGCCCTGCGCGGCGAGCTTCAGATAGCCCTGCACGGCGACATGCGCGGGACAGGCGGTTTTGCAGGGAGCGGTGCCCTTGTCATAGCAGTTTTTGCGGTTGTTGTCGCGGTAATCGGGATCCCAGTGCTCTTCGTCCCATTTAAGGCCGTAGGGGAGTTCGTGCCTCAGGTATTCGACGGTGTTGCCGTGCTTGTCGCAGAGCTTCTGCCCGAGCTTCACCGCGCCCGCAGGACAGTATTCCACGCACTTGCCGCAGGCGACGCACTTGGCCCGGTCGACCTCCGCCGTGTAGGCGCTGCGAGAGAGATTCGGCGTGTTGAACAGCTGCGAGGTACGCAGCGCGTTGCAGATATTCACATTGCAGTTGCAGATGCCGAAGATCTTGTTTTCGCCGTCGATGTTCGTGATCTGATGGACAAAGCCGTTGTCCTCGGCGGCCTGCAGAATGTGCATGGCCTCTTCATAGGTGATGTCGTGGCCCTTACCCGTCTCGCGGCAGTAATCGGCGAAATCGCCCACGCCGATGCACCAGCACATATTGTCGTCCGCGCAGCCCTCGCCCAGAACGGCGCGGCTCGTGCGGCAGGAGCACTGGCCCACGCCGATGTGCCCCTCGTATTTTTTCAGCCAGTAGGACAGATGCTCGATGTCGAGCGTCTGGTTTTCCATGGAAATGGCCTTTTCGACCGGAATGACGTGCATGCCCACGCCGCCGCCGCCCGGCGGCAGCAGATGCGTCTTGCCGGCAAGCGGCACATAGGTCATACGCTCAAAGAATTTGGCGAGCTCCGGATGCTGCTCCAGACGGGGATTTTTGCCGGACAGCTCCTTGTCCTCCTCCATGTTGAACAACTCCGCGCTGCCGGGGACGAACATGGGGAGAATATACCGCCGCTCGGACGGCGGCGCGGTGCGGCCGTTGTGGTCATAGTGGTAGCCGTAGTCGTATTCCAGCAGGCCGATGTAGCTCATCTGGTCGAGCAGCTCCTGAAAATGGGGCTTCTGCTCGTCCGTGACCTTGTTCATGCGCCAGAGCTCTTCGACGGTATACGGGGTGCGGAGCTTCATGGACAGCGCGATATCGGCCATTTCATCCGTCACGACGCCGGCCAGACCCCAGTATTCTGCGTCGTCCGCGTTCAGCTTGCCGAGCTTGTGCTCAACGACGTCGGTGATCTTTTTGCCGAGCTTGAGGATCTTCTCCCGGGGTGCGGCGTCGTCCCTGGCGGCAGGATTCAGCGCGCGCTGCTTCAGTTCCTGATCGATCATAAGCGTGTCTCCTTTTTCTCTTTTTCTTTATCGATCTGCGCACAGATCCAGGCCGCGAGCGCGTCGATGCCCTCGCCGGTTTTGGCGGAGATCGGGAAGATCTGCATGCCGGGGTTGCGCTGCCGCGCGAATTGCGTGACCTTGTCCAGGTCAAAATCAAAATACGGAAGCACGTCCGTCTTGTTGACGATCATTGCGCTGCAGCGTTGGAAGATGAGCGGGTATTTGAGCGGCTTGTCGTGTCCCTCGGGGACGGACAGGATCATCAGATTCAGATGCGCGCCGGTGTCAAATTCTGCCGGACAGACAAGATTGCCGACATTCTCCAGAATGACGAGATCCAGCCCCTGCGTTCCAAGCTGCCGCAGACCCTCGCGGGTCATGGCGGCGTCGAGATGGCACATGCCGCCCGTGTGCAGCTGAATGACCTTCGCGCCGGTGCGCGAGACGGTGTCCGCGTCGACGTCGGAGTCGATATCCGCCTCCATCACGCCCACACGCAGCGTCTTTTGCAGCAGCGGCAGCAGGCGCAGCAGCGTCGTCGTCTTGCCGGAGCCGGGCGAGGACATCAGATTGATGAGGCAGGTGCCCTGCGCGCGCAGCTCGGCGCGAAGCGACGCGGCCTCCGCGTCGTTATCGGCAAAGACGCTCTGCTTGACTTCAATGATGCGGTAACGATCCATGCAACCCCTCCTGTTTTCGTGTAAAACTATAAAAAGTGTAGCATATACACTGATGTTTTGCAAGATTATGTGCGAATACCGCCTGCGGCCCGGAAGCGCGCAGAAAACGCATGGACGCAGCCGGGCAGAGCGGACTGCTGCATCCATACGTTTTTGCCGATCGGACAGCCGGTGCGGGCGGCGCTTACTGCTTCGCCGCATTGCGCTTCCGGCGCTTTTTTACCAGACGTACCGTCAGGAACGCGGCGCCCGCCAGCACGAGCACGAGCGCGCATACGGCAAGCAGGACGATGCGCTGCACATAGGCGCCCCAGGTGGCCGCAAAGCCGAAGGGCAGCTTCGTGCCGATCAGATCCTTATAATAGAGCATGCGCGTGTCATAGGCCGCGGGGGCGGACTCGCGCAGCGTCACGAGCCGCGCGCCGTGGTCCAGACCTGCGCCGTAGATGTAAAAGCCGGTGCCGTTGGTGTTGATCAGATCGATACCCTCGTAGGGAATGATGAAGTCGTTCACATGGTCGTGGCCGAAGAAGCCCGCGACGATATCGCCGCCCTGCTTCCACGCGGCAAATTCGCCGCCGTTCACATCCGGCGGGCACGGCGCTTCGCCGAGCGTCCCGGCCTCGATCACGGACGCGGCGGAATAATACGTGCCCTTGCGGCAGCCGTAGCCCTCGACCGCGCCGTTTATCTTCTCGCCGGACGGGACGATGTCCATCGCGTCATAAATATCCGGCACGATGATGTGCTGGAAAGCGTAGGCCGGGACGGGCGTTCCGCCGTTTTGGGCGGCGAGGGCCGCTTCCGTTTCCAGATACCAGTCGATCTGATCCTGCCGCACCCAGTCGTATTTGCCCTGTCCCTCCGGCGCGTAGGTGCCGGAGTCGAAGAACCAGAGGTTCACGACCGGCGTTTTGCCGTCGGAGCTGTAGACAAGCAGATTATAGTTGCCCACGCCTGTCACATCACCCGCCGACGCGAGGCAGCCGGGGTAGCTCTGGTAATATGCCATCTGGGTTTGCTTGCTGACGCCGCCCTCGTCGTCGTGGTTGCCGAAGACGACGGCGAATTGCAGACCCCGTTCGGCCACGGGCTGCAGGATCGCGTCCAGCGCCTTCTGCGTGCGCTCGACGCTCGTGCCGGTCGACGGGCCGTGGATCTGGTCGCCCAGAAACACGACGAGGTCCGGCTGTGCCGCGTCCAGCTCGGCCTCCAGCAATTCGATCGTTTCCTTCTGCGGCTTGTCGATGTCCTGCGTGTCGGCGACGATCAGGATTCTGAATTCGCCGTTCACGTCAAACTGCAGCGCGTTGGCCGTGTCCGCGGCGAAGGCCGTGGAGATCAGCGATACCAGCAGCACCGCGCACAGCGCCAGCGCTGCGATTTTTCTGCAAGCGTTCATGTCCGTCTCCTTTTTCAGTTCAGCTGGTCGGCCAGATCGCGGTATTTGCTGTCCTCCGCCGTCTCGCCGCTGGCCTGCGCCATGTGCTGCGCCAGCTTCTTTGCCGCCGTATCCGCCGACACGACCGTGCCCGCGCCCGCCACGCATCCGCCGGGGCAGGCCATGCCCTCGAGCAGATAGCCGTCGAGCTTTCCGGCCTTGGCCAGCATCAGCAGCTTCCGGCAGTCGCGCAGGCCGTCGGCCCGCTGGGTCTTGATCTCAACGTCCGGGTGCTCCTTGTGAATGAGCTCCTCCACCGCGGCGGCCACGCCGCCCGCGACGGCAAAGCCGCGCCCGGCCCGCGTGCCCTCGTCCAGATCCGGGCTGTCGGGGAGTTTGGAGAAATCGATCTCCTTCGCTTTAAAGATGCCCATGAGCTCCTCGTAGGTCAGGACAAAATCGACGTCCGTGCGGATATCGTCCTGCATGGCCTCGAGCTTCTTCGCCGCGCACGGGCCGACGAAGACGACCTTGCAGTCTGGCCTGTCCCGTTTGACGAGCCGCGCTGTGTAGACCATGGGCGTATATGTCATGGAAATATTGCCGGACTCCGCCGGGAAGAGCCTGCGCGCCATCATCCGCCACGATGGGCAGCAGGAGGTCGCCATGAAGCGCTGCTCCTGCGGGACCTTTTCCATAAAGTCGCGCGCTTCTTCAATCGTGCAGATATCCGCGCCTGCCGCGACCTCGACCACATCGGCAAAGCCGAGCTGCTTCATGGCGGTCAAAAACTTCGGCACGGTCACGTCCTTTCCGAACTGCCCGACGAACGATGGCGCGACGATGGCCACGACCTCGTTGCCCTCGAGCATGGAGCGGATGACCTGATAGATCTGGCTCTTGTCGACGATCGCGCCGAACGGGCAGCTGACCAGACACTGGCCGCAGGAGACGCAGCGGTCGTAGTCGATGCACGCCTTGCCGTATTCGTCGACGCCGATGGCGTCCATGCCGCAGGCGGCCTGACAGGGCCGCTCAAGATACGTGATGGCGTTATACGGACAGGATCTGGCGCATTTGCCGCACTTGATGCACAGCTTCTGGTCGATGCGGCTCTTGCCGTTGACGAATTTGACGGCGCCCTTCGGGCACACGCGCTGGCACGAGGAGGCAAGGCAGCCCTGACACAGCTCCGTCACGCGGTACTGCTTCGTCGGGCAGGCGTGGCAGGCGTAGGGGATGATGTTGACGAGCGGCGGCTCGTAATACTGCTCGGCGATGGCCGCCTGATCCATGCCCTCGGTCAGAAGCGTACGGGTCTGCACGGGCTGAAGGGACAGGCCCATGGCGAGGCGCACGCGCTCGCCCGCGATGGCGCGCTCGAGAAAGACGGACTCGCGGTGCAGCGGGCTCTGGCCGGGGACGATCTTGAAGGGGATGTCCTCCATATCGGTGTAATCGCCGGAATAGGCCATTCGGGCGACCTCGGTAAAGACTTTTTTCCGGATGTCGGTGATAAGAGACGGAATGCCGCGCATGATGAAAAGCTCCTTTGCATGATCTGCCGACAGTATACCACATTTCACACGGAACGTCACTGTTTTCTTTTGGCTTGACAGCGGAAGGGGAATGTCGTAAGCTGAGGAAAAAGAATGCGGAGGTCGTTATGTCCAAGTTTCAGATTTTTCTGATCGTTCTGTATCTGTTCTTTTTCGGCGGCGTCGGCGGATGGGTGCTGGAGCTGTTTTTCAGGCGCTTCTTCTCCGGCGCGAATCCGGAGCGCAAGTGGCTGAACCCTGGCTTTCTGTTCGGCCCCTGCCTGCCGCTCTACGGGTTCGGCACGGTACTGCTGTTTCTCCTTTCCGAGCTCGATCATACGCTCTTCGGCTCGTTTTCCGGTACGTTCTGGTATTATCCCGTGATGTTTGTCGTCATGGCGCTGGCGATGACGCTGCTGGAATACATCGTCGGTCTCGTGAGCTTCAAGGGCTTTCATCTGCGCCTGTGGGATTACAGCAAGCTCTGGGGGAATATTCAGGGCATCATCTGCCCGCTGTTCACGTTTTTCTGGGGCGTTCTGTCGCTGGCGTATTACTTCCTGCTCTATCCGCGGCTGCGGAAGCTGGTGGAGTGGTTCGTGGCGCACCCGCTGGCCTCGTTTATGGTCGGCGTGTGCTTCGGCATTTTCCTGATCGACCTGTGCTTCTCCGTCCATCTGGGCGCGGTCGTGCAGAAAAAGGCTGCGCAGATCGACAAGAGCGTCTACGACGCCATCGACGTGCAGAAGCTGTGGCATAAGATGCAATCGCGCGGCGGCTTCTTCCGCTTTGTGTCCATCAAGCCCCTGACCGAGCGCATCGACGCCTTCGACGAATTCCTGCACCGCCGCCCCGGCGGCGCAGGTACGGCGGACAAGCCGTGAATGTTGACGGTCCCATACGCACTGTGCGGGAGCGAAAAAGGCTCCCCTTGAAAGGGGAGCTGTCAGCGAAGCTGACTGAGAGGTCGGGCAGCAGGCAACTGCGAAAAGAGAAAGAATTCCGGCGAATCCGCAGATGCCTACGAGTTCGCCGGAATTCCGTGCGAAATTTGCAACACACTACCGCACAACCTCTCCGTCTCGGCTCCGCCGAGCCACCTCCCCTGAAAGGGGAGACCCATACGGGAGCGCCGCACCGGTGCGGTGATAGAAGAACGGGATTTTTGGTACAGGTCAGAGAAAAAACACAAAAAAAGTTGAAAAAAGGCTTACACTTTCCGTTTGAAATCTGGTATACTGGTATCTGTAAGAAGTTGCGTTTATCAGGAAAAGAAGGAGGAAGCCTATGTTTTCAGTCGGGGAATATATTGTTTATGGCGTGGAAGGCGTGTGCCGGGTCGAGGAAGCCGGAAAGCTGAAGGTCGCGGGACTGGATAAAAACCGCGCGTATTACCGCCTGCGCCCGTATTATCACGACGGCACGATCTATACGCCGGTCGACGGAAAGGCCGTGATGCGGCCCGTTCTGACGCGCGAGGAGCTGGAGCGGCTTCTTCCGCGCCTGAAGGAGCTCGAGCCGCTCGGAGATGTGCCGCCCGACAGCCGTGCGGCGGGCGAGTATTACCGCGCCATTTTATCCGGGCACGACTGCGTTTCGCTGCTGCGCCTGTGCAAGACGCTCCATGCCAAGCAGAACAGCCCGTCTGCAAGCCGCCGCGGCGTCAATTCGACCGAGCTTCGCAGCTGGCGCATGGCCGAGGAAATGCTCTACGGGGAATTCGGCTTCGCTCTCGGGATGCCGCCCGCGCAGGTGCGGGACTATCTGCGCGAAAGGCTCGGCGGATAAGAAGCGGCTCAGCGCAGCGCGCGGAGCGCTTCGATGTACGCGGGCCCCGTGCCGCAGCAGCCGCCGAGAAGGCTTGCGCCGTCTGACTTCAGCGCGCGCATGTGCCGCGCAAAGTCCTCGGGCCCCATATGATAGACAGCCTCGCCGGTCTCCGTGATCGTGGGCAGCCCCGCGTTGGGCTTGGCCGCGATCGGGGTTTCCGGCGCGGCTTTTTTCATCATGCGCACGACCGTCCCCATCTGATCCGGCCCGGACGAGCAGTTGAGTCCCACGGCGTCCGCGCCGAGGCCGGGCAGGATCTCTGCCGCCTCTTCCGCAGTGCCGTCAAAGTAGCATTTGCCGTCGGAGTAGACGGAGAGCGTGCATAAAATGGGCAGGCCGCACAGACTCCGGATGGCCTCGACCGCGGCCATGCACTCCGTCACGCCCATCATCGTCTCCACGGCGAACAGATCGACGCCCGCGGTTAAAAGCGCTTCGGCCTGCTCGCGGTAAATTTCCAGAAGCTCGGCATATGCGCTGTCGTCGCCGGCTGTTACGGGCCGGCCCGTCGTGGTCATGTCGCCCGCGAGGAGCGCGCCGGTCCCGACCGCCTCGCGGCTGAGCTGGACAAGATCGCGGTTCAGCGCCGCGGCGTCCTTTTGCAGATCATGATGGCCAAGCAGCACGCGGTTGGCCCCGAACGTGGGCGCGTAAATCACGTCGCTGCCCGCGGCGAGATACGCGCGCTGAAGCTCGAGCAGCGGCTGCGGGTGCGAAAGGATCCAGCGCTCGGAGCAGACGCCCGCCGGCATCCCGGCGGCGCGGAGCATGCTGCCCGTCGCGCCGTCGAGCAGGCGCACAGACTGGCAGCATGCGGAAAATTCACTTCTTGTCATGTCAGACTGCCCCCAATACCTTGCCGATGGGCTCGCGGAAGATCAGATTTGCGTAGCCGTCATACGGCGTCTCATCGCGGTTGATGAGCACGAGCCGGTTTCCGCGGTAATAGCGGATGAGGCCCGCCGCCGGATAGACCGTCAGCGACGTGCCGCCGACGATGAGCACCTCCGCGTCCGCGATCGCGTTCACCGCGCCCTCGATCACCTTCTGATCGAGGCTTTCTTCGTATAAAACGACGTCCGGCTTGATCCGGCCGCCGCAGGCGCAGCGGGGAACGCCGTCCGAGTCCCGGATATATTCCGGCGGATAGAATTTGCCGCATTTCTCGCAGTAATTGCGGTAGATCGAGCCGTGCAGCTCGAAAACGTTTTTGCTGCCCGCCTTCTGGTGCAGGCCGTCGATGTTCTGCGTGACGACGGCGCGGAGCTTCCCGGCCTGTTCCAGCGCGGCGAGCTTTTTGTGCGCCTCGTTCGGCTGATAGTCGAGCGGGAGCATTTTTTCACGGTAGAACCGGAAAAAATACTCCGGGTTCTGATAGAAAAACGAGTGACTCAGGATGGTCTCCGGCGGGTAGTCGAATTTCTGATGGTACAGGCCGTCCGTGCTGCGGAAGTCCGGAATGCCGGACTCCGTCGACACGCCGGCCCCGCCGAAGAACACGATATTGTCACTTTCGGTAATCCAGGTTTTTAGGGTCTCGATCTCGGAACGCATCGTCCTCTGCCTCCAATTCCGCGATAAATTTACGCTCGGCCCGCGTTTTGTACGGGAAGCGCAGCTTGTAAAACAGATCCGGCCTGCGGTGCAGCGTCCGCAAAATCGACTGCTTTTTCTGCCAGCGGGCGACCTTCGCGTGATCGCCGGAGCGCAGAACCTCCGGCACGACCAGCCCGTGCCACTCGTCGGGGCGGGAATACTGCGGGTATTCGAGCAGCCCGTTCCAGTGGCTCTCGTCGGTAAAGCAGACCTCGCCACCGAGCACGCCAGGGATGAGGCGCGAGACGGCGTCGACGATCGCCATGGCGGGGATCTCGCCGCCGGTCAGCACGAAATCTCCCATGGAGATCTCCTCGTCGACGCATTCGTCCAGAAACCGCTGGTCGATGCCCTCGTAATGGCCGCAGACGAGGATGAGATTGTCATAGTCTGCTTCAAGCTGCCGCGCCCTGGCCTGGTCAAAGGCCGGGCCGCAGGGGGAGAGGAAGATCGTGTGTACGGGCGCGCCGATCTCGTCGCAGACCGCGCACCAGCAGCGCCACAGGGGGTCGCACTGCATAATGGCGCCCCGTCCGCCGCCATAGGGATAATCGTCGACCTGATTTTGCCGGTTTGCGGTGTAGTCCCGGATCTGGTGGGCGTGGATCTCGATCAGGCCCTTTTTCTGCGCCCGGCCGAGGATGCTGGCGTTCAGCATGGGCAGCACAGCTTCCGGAAACAGCGTCATGATATCAAAGCGCATGGCGTTACATCCCTTCAATGAGACGGACTTTGATATAGCCCTCGTCCAGATTGCGTTCGAGCACAAAATCCGGCACGGAGGGGATCAGATGCTCCTGCCCGTCCTTGGACGTTACGACATACACGTCGTTGGCAGGCGTGGGCATGACCTCGGTCAGCGTGCCGAGAAGCGTCCCGCCGTCGTAGACCGGCAGACCCAGAAGATCGGCGATGAACACACTGCCCTCCGGCAGCTTCGCGTCCGCGCGGGCGATGGAGACGACCTTGCCGCGCAGCGCGCTCGCGGCCTCCACGGTGTCGACGCCCTCGAGCTTCAGCAGCACGCAGGTCTTCTGCACACGCGACTGTTCGACCCTGTAGGGCGTTCCGTCCAGATAAAGCGTATGGAACTGCAGCAGAAATTCCGGGCCGTCGGCCCAGGGCAGCAGCTTGACCTCGCCGCGCACGCCGTGCGTGCTGACGATCTTTCCGGTTTGCAGATAGGGGTGTTTCATAATAAACCTCCGTGAGTGGGGTGGATGTGAGAAAAAGGGGACAGTGCGGATTCGCCGAAGATTTCCGTAAAAAGCAGTCTGTTCTGCGGGCGGACAGAGTCGTCCGCCCCTACAGGGAGTACGAAGGGGCGTTGTAGGGGCCGACGACTCTGTCGGCCCTATAAATGTTACGAATTTGCCGAAGATTTCCGTAAAAAAGTACAATTTGCGTGGGCCGATGCGATGCCCGCAGGCTAGTTTCGAGGCGCAACCGCGCTCTGCGCGGCTCTTAGCGCCGAAGATGGGCATCGGCCCCTACGAAGCTTCATGGAGCAGCGGCAGATATTTTAACCTAGTATACCGCCTTTTCCCGCATCGGGCAAGAGGGAACATTCCTGAACGGGGGCTTTAACGGGGGGCGGTTGCAAAAAGACGGGCGGCGTGGTACAATGTTTGTTACAAATTCGGAATGGATGCAGAGAAAAAAGGAGTTGAGACCATGCGGATCGTGATCGTGGGCGACGGAAAGATCGGCAGCGCGCTGGCCGAGCAGCTTTCGCGCGAGGGGCATGAGATCACCATCGTCGACCGCAGCGGCACGCCGCTGCAGCGGACGGTCGAGGATCTGGATATTCTGAGCATCGAGGGAAACGGCGCGACGTATGCCACGCAGATGGAGGCGGGCGTCGACGAGGCGGAGCTGGTCATTGCCGTGACGGCGCAGGATGAGCTGAACCTGCTGTGCTGCCTGATCGCGAAGAAGATCGGCGCGCAGCATACCATCGCCCGCGTCCGGAACCCGGAATACGCGGAGGAGCTGTCGCTCATTTCCGACGATCTGGGCCTGAGCCTGTCTGTCAACCCGGAGCTCATCTGCGCGACGGAAATGGCGCGGACGCTGCGCACCCCGTCGGCCATCAAGACCGACACCTTCTTCGGCGGCAAGGTCGAGCTTTTGAAATTCCAGCTGCCGGCGGATTCGCCGCTCGCGGGCCGGACGCTGATGGAGCTGCCCGGCATCACAAAGGCGAAGGTCCTGATCTGCGCGGTCGAGCGCGGAGAGCAGGAGATCCATATCCCCTCCGGCTCGTTCCGGCTGCAGACGGGCGACCGCATTTCCTTCGTTGCGTCCTACGCGGGCGCGCAGCAGTTTTTCCGGCAGATGAAGCTGGCGGCGGGCCGCGTGCGCAGCGCCATGCTCATCGGCGGCGGGCGCATCGCGTATTATCTGGCCAGACAGCTCGTCGAGGCCGGGCTTGACGTGAAGATCATCGAGACCGACCCGGAGCGCTGCGAGGAACTTTCCGTGCTGCTGCCGAAAGCGGAGATCCTCTGCGGAGACGGCACGAACGAGGCGTTTCTGCGCGAGTGCGGCATCGAGACGACCGGCGCGGTCGCCGCACTGACCGGCATCGACGAGGAAAACGTGCTCATCGGCATGTACATCCGCAAAACCTGGCCGAAGGTCAAGGTCATCACCAAGGTCAACCGTACATCGTTCCAGTCCATCATCGACAGCATGGATCTCGGCAGCGTGTTTAATCCGCGCAACTCCGCGTCGAACCTCATCTGCCGCTATGTCCGCGCGATGCAGAATTCCGGCAGCAGCTCGCAGATCGAGACGCTCTACAAGCTCGTCGGCGGCAAGGCCGAGGCGCTGGAATTCCGCGTGTCCGAAAGCTCGAAGCTCTGCGGCGTACCGCTGCAGGAGCTGAAGCTGCGGGAGAATCTGCTGATCGGCTGCATCGGCCGGGGCGGGCAGATCATCATCCCCAGCGGCCAGGACGCCATCGAGCCCGGCGACAGCGTCATCGTCGTGACGTGCAGCGCGGGACTCGGCAGGCTCGAAGACATCCTTGCAAGAGGGCCGGGGCATGAATAAGCGGGTCATTGTATACGTGCTGGGCGCGGTGCTGCTGATCGAGGCCGCGCTCATGCTGCTGCCGCTGCTGGTGGCTGTCCTTTACCGGGAGAAGACCGGATGGTATTTTTTCTGGGTACTGCTGGGCGCGGCCGCGCTGGGGGCGCTGGCCCTCCATCTGGGCGGCAGACGGCGCAGCGCCATGTACGCGAAGGAGGGCCTGATCGCTGTCGCGCTGAGCTGGATCGTGCTGTCGCTCGTGGGCGCGCTGCCGTTCACGCTTTCGGGACAGATCCCGTTTTATCTCGACGCGGTGTTCGAGATGATCTCCGGCTTTACGACGACCGGCTCAAGTATCCTCCCGGCGGTCGAATCGCTTGACCGCTGCATGGTCTTCTGGCGGAGCCTGTCGCACTGGATCGGCGGCATGGGCATTCTGGTGTTCATGCTGGCGATTGTACGCATGGACGGCGGGCAGGCCATCCATCTGCTGCGGGCTGAGAGCCCCGGGCCGACGGTCTCCAAGATGGTCCCGCGCATGGTCGATTCATCCAAGATCCTCTACGGGATCTATTTCGGACTGACGGTCGTGCAGATCATTCTGTATCTGGCGGGCGGCGATCCGCTGTTCGATTCGCTCTGCAATGCGTTCGGCACGGCGGGCACCGGCGGCTTCGCCATCAAAAACGATTCCTTCGCCTCCTACAGCGCCTATACGCAGACGGTCACGACGGTCTTCATGGCGCTGTTCGGCGTGAATTTCTCGATCTATTTTTTCCTCCTGCGCAGGAAATTTGATCTGGCGTGGAAGAACACGGAGCTGCGCTGGTACGTGTCGATCATCGTGATCTCGACGCTGCTCATTACGTTCAACATCAAAAGCCTCTATCACGGCGATTTCGGCTACAGTCTGCACCACGCGGCGTTTACCGTTTCGTCCGTCATCACCACGACGGGCTACGGCACGGAGAATTTTGACCGGTGGCCGGAATTTTCGCGCGTCATTCTGACGCTTCTGATGATCGTCGGCGCGAGCGCGGGCTCGACCGGCGGCGGTCTGAAGGTCTCGCGCGTCGTCATCCTCATGCGGGCGGCCAAGGCGGAGCTGCGCAAGATCCTGCACCCGCACACCGTCAAGGTCATCACCGTCGACGGCAAGCCCGTCTCCGGCGAGACGGTCCGCGCGGTGAGTACTTATTTTATATTGTATGTGCTCATTGCCGCGGCGTCCGTGCTGCTGGTCTCGCTTGACGGCTATGACGGCTCGACGACGCTGACCGCCGTGCTCGCCACGTTCAACAACATCGGCCCCGGTCTCGGGCTGTGCGGCCCGGCGGGGAATTTCGCGTTCTTTTCGCCGCTGGCAAAGGTCGTGCTGTGCGTCGACATGCTGCTGGGGCGGCTGGAGCTGTACCCAATGCTGGTGCTGCTGATGCCCAGCACATGGCGGAAAAAATGATCGCCGGGGTTCGGCAAAAGGGCCAAAACCGGGCGCGAAAGTTCTGCTGTTTTGAACAAAAAATATTGAAAATCCCCCTTGACACCAAGGGGGATTTGTTATATGATATATGAGCGCGCGAAAAGGGTACGCAACGCACCCGCGCGTGTCATTGCGATGATGCAGGAGATTGCGCCACGGGCGGTAACTTCTGCGGAGTATGTCCGGTCATCGGGCGGCTGAGGATCACAGTACAGCGTATATCGCTGCGGTGATGAAGGGCCGACAACGTCGGTCTTTTTTCATGGCGCAGAGTGATACGCACGGCTTAGCGTATTGCGAGACTCGACCGTACCCAGAGATCAAAGAAACCACTGAGTACGTTTATTCAAGGAGGAAAACACAACATGGCAAATCAGGAAATGATCAGAATCCGCCTCAAGGCTTACGATCATCAGCTCATCGACGCCAGCGCCGAGAAGATCGTCGAAACCGCCAAGCGCAACGGCGCTTCCGTTTCCGGCCCCATCCCGCTGCCGACCAAGAAAGAGGTCGTCACCATTCTGCGCGCCGTTCACAAGTACAAGGATTCCCGTGAGCAGTTCGAGCGCAGAACCCACAAGAGACTGATCGATATTCTCAACCCCAACCAGAAGACCGTGGAAGCTCTCATGAGCCTCGACCTTCCCGCTGGTGTTGAAATTGAGATAAAGCTGTAATCCGCCCGCAAAGCAAATTACAGCAGCCCGCCACGGTTCGCCACTATAGAGGACGGACGGGTCATGTTGACCGACCAATGCGTCCCAATGCGCAAGTCGCTCAACCAATAACCTTAACTTAGGAGGAAACACACATGCAAATGCAGAAAGCGATCATCGGCAAAAAAGTGGGCATGACCCAGATTTTCGATGAGAGCGGCAAGGTCATTCCGGTCACCGTTATCGAGGCAGGCCCCTGCGTCGTGACCCAGAAGAAGACCACCGAAACCGACGGCTACAACGCCGTACAGCTTGGCTTTGAAGACGTCAAGGAATCCAAGCTGACCAAGCCGGAGCTCGGCCATCTGAAGAAGGCGGAGGTCGCCCCCAAGAAGCACCTCAAGGAGTTCCGCGTGGAAAAGGCCGCCGAGATGAACGTCGGCGACGAGATCAAGGCCAGCGTTTTCGCAGTCGGCGACAAGGTCGACGTCACCGGCATCAGCAAGGGCCACGGCTACGAAGGCCCCGTTAAGCGCTGCGGCGGCCATCGCACCCCGATGACCCACGGCGGCGGCCCGGTCCATCGTCAGGCCGGTTCCATGGGCCCCACCTCTTCCCCCAGCCGTATTTTCAAGGGCCATCATGGCGCAGGCCAGATGGGCGTTGAGCAGGTCACCGTTGAGAACCTCGACATCGTCAAGGTCGACGACGAGCTCAACATGATCGTCGTTCGCGGCGCGATTCCCGGCCCGAAGGGCGGCGTTGTCTACATCAAGAACACCGTCAAGAACTTCAAGGCCAAGGGCGCTGCTGCCAACGCGAGCATCAACCCGCAGAAGGCTTCGGCACGTACCAACCCGCAGAAGGCTTCGGCAAGAAACCGCTGAGAGAGGAGAGTAAATCATGCAGACTAAAGTTTTTGATATGGCTGGTAAGCAGGTCGGCGAGATCGAGCTCTCTGATGCCATTTTCGGGATCGAGCCCAATGAGGCTGTCGTTCACGACGTCGTAAAGAACCATCTGGCCAACTGCCGTCAGGGCACGCAGAGCTCCCTGACCCGCGCAGAGGTCTCCGGCGGCGGCATCAAGCCGTGGCGCCAGAAGGGCACCGGCCGTGCCCGCCAGGGCTCCATCCGCGCTCCGCAGTGGACCCACGGCGGCATCGTGTTCGCACCCAAGCCCCGCGATTACAGCTACACGCTCAACAAGAAGGTCAAGAGACTGGCTCTCAAGTCCGTCCTGAGCGCGAAGGCACAGGAAGAAAACATCGTCGTTATCGACGAGATCAAGCTGGACGCCATCAAGACCAAGCCCATGGCTTCGTTCCTGAAGGCTGTCGGCGCCGACACCAAGGCTCTGGTCGTCACCGCTGAAAACAACGAGATCGTTGTCAAGAGCGCGGCCAACATCCCCGGCGTTCTGGTGACCTTCGCCAACCTGATCAACGTCTACGACATTCTGAACGCAAAGAAGCTCGTCGTTGACAAAGCTGCTCTTGCAAAGATTGAGGAGGTGTTCGCATAATGAAGACCGCTTACGATATCATCATCAAGCCCGTCATCACCGAACAGTCCATGGAAGCGACCGAAGAAAAGAAATACGTCTTCCAGGTTGCGATCGACGCCAATAAGGTCGAGATCAAGAAGGCTGTCGAGGAGATCTTCGGCGTGAAGGTCGAAAAAGTCAACACCATCCGTATGGAAGGCAAGGAAAAGCGCCAGGGCGCCGCTCCCGCAGGCCGCCGCGCCAGCTGGAAGAAGGCCATGGTCAAGCTGACTGCCGATTCCAAGACCATCGAGTTCTTCGAGGGTATGGTCTAATCAATTTGTAAGGAGAGTAACGCAATATGGCGATCAAATCTTTTAAGCCGTATACCCCGTCGAGAAGAAACATGACTGTTTCCGCGTTCGACGGCGTAGACAAAAAGGCAAAGCCTGAACGCAGCCTTCTTGAGACTGTCAAGAAGAACGCGGGCCGCAACAGCTACGGCCGCATCACCGTCCGCCACCGCGGCGGCGGCAACAAGCGCAAGTACCGCATCATCGACTTCCGCCGCGACAAGCTCGACATGCCGGCAGTCGTTCAGCGCATCGAGTACGACCCGAACCGCAGCGCGTTCATCGCTCTGGTCAAGTACGAAGACGGCGAGCTCCGCTACATCCTCGCGCCTGTCGGCCTGAAGGCCGGCGACACCGTCGTCTCCTCCACCGCCGCCGATATCAAGCCCGGCAACTGCCTGCCGCTGGCCAATATCCCCGTCGGTACCATCATCCACAACATCGAGATCAACCCCGGCCGCGGCGCTCAGCTCGTCCGCTCCGCCGGCGACTACGCTCAGCTGATGGCAAAGGACGCGCAGTTCGCGCAGGTCCGTCTGCCGTCCGGCGAAGTCCGCCTCGTTCGCCCGAACTGCATCGCAGTCATCGGTCAGGTCGGCAACATCGACCATGAGAACGTGCACATCGGCAAGGCCGGCCGTACCCGCCACATGGGCATCCGCCCGACGGTCCGCGGTTCCGTCATGAACCCGAACGACCACCCGCACGGCGGCGGCGAAGGCAAGTCTCCTGTTGGCCATCCCGGTCCTATGACGCCTTGGGGCAAGCCTGCAATGGGCCTGAAGACCCGCAAGACCAAGAACCGCACCAACAAGTATATCTTTAAGCACAGAAACGCGAAGTAAGGAGGATATAAGATGAGCAGAAGCATTAAAAAAGGCCCGTTTGTAGCGCCCGAGCTGTTCAAGCGCGTGGAAGAGCTCAACAAGGCCGGTGATAAGAAGGTCCTCAAGACCTGGTCCAGAAGCTCCACGATCTTCCCTTCCTTCGTTGGCCACACGATCGCTGTTCATGACGGCCGCCGTCATGTACCCGTCTATATCACCGAGGATATGGTCGGCCACAAGCTTGGCGAGTTTGCCCCGACGCGGACCTTCCGCGGTCACTCCGGCAGCAAGACCACCAACGCATAAGAGGAGGACGCAAGAAACATGGAAGCTAGAGCTTATTTGAAATACCTGCGTATCTCTCCGCGCAAGGTCGTCATTCTGTGCGACCTCATCCGCGGCAAGGACGTAAAGACTGCAACCGCATATCTGATGCAGACCCCGAAGGCGGCCTCCGAGCCCATGCTCAAGCTGCTCAAGAGCGCTGTTGCGAACGCGGAGAACAACCACGGCATGAACGCCGACAATCTGGTCGTTACCACCGCCATCGCCAACCCGGGCCCCACGCTCAAGCGCGGCATGCCCAGAGCGCAGGGCAGATACAATCGCATTCTGAAGAGAACCACTCACATCACCATCGGTGTGAGCGAGAAGGCTTAAGCAGGAGGTTACTATGGGACAGAAAGTTAATCCCCATGGATTGCGCGTCGGCGTAATTAAAGATTGGGACTCTCGTTGGTATGCCCGTGAGGATAAGGTCGGCGATCTGATCGTCGAGGACTACAACATCCGCAAGTATCTGAAGTCCACCCTCTACTCCGCCGGTATCGCCAAGATCGAAATTGAACGCGACAACGCCAAGGTCAAGATCAGCATCCACTGCTCCCGCCCCGGCGTCATCATCGGCAAGGGCGGCACGGAGATCGAAGTGCTCCGCAAGAAGATCGAAGCCAAGCTCGGCAAGACCGTCGCTCTGAACATCGTCGAAGTCCGTTCCCCGGACCTCAACGCGCAGCTCGTCGCGGAGAACATCGCCGCGCAGCTCGAAAAGCGTATCTCCTTCCGCCGCGCCATGAAGCAGGCCATCCAGCGCGCGACCCGTCTGGGCGCGAAGGGCATCAAGTGCACCTGCGGCGGCCGTCTGGGCGGCGCCGAGATCGCCAGAAGCGAATCCTATCATGAGGGCACCATCCCCCTGCAGACCATCCGCGCCGACATCGACTACGGCTTCGCCGAGGCCAACACGACCTACGGCCGCGTCGGCTGCAAGGTCTGGATCTACAAGGGCGAGGTCCTCAACTCCACGCTGCGTTCCGAGAATCCGGAGCCCGCAAAGCGCGAGCGCCGCGACCGCCGTCCGAACGACCGCCGTAACGGCGACCGCCGCGGCAACGGCGAGCGCCGTCCGTACAACAACGACCGCCGTCCCTACAACGGCGAGCGCCGTCCGTACAACAATAACAACACGGAAGGAGGCAACCGCTAATGTTAATGCCGAAAAGAACCAAGTACCGCCGCGTACAGAGAGGCCGCATGAAGGGCGCTGCCTCCCGCGGCAACAAGGTCTCCTACGGTGAGTTCGGTATCCAGGCAATGGAACCGGGCTGGATCACCGGCAATCAGATCGAAGCAGCCCGTGTCGCCATGACCCGCTACACCAAGCGCGGCGGCCAGGTCTGGATCAAGATCTTCCCCGACAAGCCTGTTTCGAAGAAGGCTCTCGGCGTCCGTATGGGCTCCGGCAAGGGCGCTCCGGAATACTGGGTTGCAGTCGTCAAGAATCAGAAAGTCATGTTCGAAATCGGCGGCGTTTCCGAAGCGGAAGCGCGCGAGGCACTGCGTCTTGCTCAGCACAAGCTGCCCATCAAGACGAAGATCATTGCCAAGGAAGCCCCGGAAACCGAGAATGGTGGTGAATAAGATGAAGGCAAACGAAATCCGTAAACTGTCTGCGGCTGAGCTCGACTCCAAGCTGGCAGATCTCAAGAAGGACCTGTTCATGCTCAGAATGCAGCATGCGACCAACCAGCTTGACAACCCCCTGCGCATCGCAGCCGTCAAGAAAGATATTGCCCGCATCAAAACTATTATTCGTGAGAACGAGACCAAGTAACTGAGGAGGAAACTGCAATGAGTGAAACTACCAGAGCGTTCCGCAAGACCAGAGTTGGTACCGTCATCTCCGATAAGATGGACAAGACCATCGTGGTTGCGATCGCGACGAACGTACAGCATCCGCTGTATCATAAGATCATCAAGAGAACCTACAAGCTCAAGGCCCATGACGAGAAGAACGAAGCCGGCATCGGCGATACCGTCAAGGTCATGGAGTGCCGTCCTCTGTCCAAGGACAAGAGATGGAGACTTGTAGAGATCATCGAAAAGGCAAAGTAAGGAGGTCGACAACAAATGATTCAGTGCGAAACTTATTTGAAGGTTGCCGACAATACCGGTGCCAAGGAAATCAAGTGCATCCGCGTTCTGGGCGGTGCGAAGCGCAAGTACGGCAACATCGGCGACGTCGTTGTTGCGTCTGTCCGTAAGGCTGCGCCGAACGGCACGGTCAAGAAGGGCGAGGTCGTCAAGGCCGTCATCGTCCGCTCCATGAAGGGCGCCCGCCGTGCAGACGGTACCTACGTCCGTTTCGACGAGAACGCTGCCGTTCTCATCAAGGATGACAACAGTCCTCGCGGCACCCGTATTTTTGGGCCGGTGGCAAGAGAGCTCCGTGACTCTGGTTTCATGAAGATCTGCTCCCTGGCACCCGAAACAGTTTAATAGGGGGACCAAGAGATGAACGTTAAGAAGAATGATACCGTTATTGTCCTGTCCGGCAAGGACAAGGGCAAGAAGGGCAAGGTCCTCGAGGCTATGCCCGCTGCAGGTAAGGTCGTCATCGAAGGCGTCAACGTCGCGACCTGCCATGTCAAGCCGAAGAAGCAGGGCGATCAGGGCGGCATTATCAACCGCGAGATCCCGATGTACGCTTCCAAGGTCATGCTCGTCTGCCCGAAGTGCGGCAAGGCTACCCGCCACGCCGTCAAGCTCGCCGACGGCAAGAAGGTCCGCGTCTGCAAGAAGTGCGGCCAGACGATTTGAGAGGGAGGATTGAAACATGGCTAGACTGAAAGTAAAGTACACGGAAGAGATCGCTCCCGCCCTCATGAACAAGTTCCAGTATAAGTCCGTGATGCAGATCCCGAAGCTGAGCAAGGTCATCGTCAACGTTGGCTGCGGCGAATCCAAGGGCAACGCCAAGGAGATCGAGGCTATCTGCAAGGACATCGCCACCATCACCGGCCAGAAGCCCATCACCACCAAGGCCCGCAAGTCCGTCGCGAACTTCAAAGTCCGTGAAGGCGAGACTGTCGGCGTCAAGGTCACCCTCCGCGGCGACCGTATGTGGGAATTCCTCGACCGTCTGTTCAACGTGGCTCTGCCCCGTGTCCGCGACTTCCGCGGCATCAACCCCAACTCCTTCGACGGCCGCGGCAACTACGCCTTCGGTCTCAAGGAACAGCTGATCTTCCCGGAAATCGAGTACGACAAGGTCGACAAGATCCGCGGCATGGACATCTGCATCTGCACCACCGCGACCACCGACGAAGAAGCCAAAGAGCTGCTGACCATGGTCGGCGCTCCGTTCTACGCTTGATTGGAGGATACCGGTAATGGCAAGAAAAGCAATGATTCTCAAGCAGAAGGAAGAACCCAAGTTCTCCACCCGCTACTACAACCGCTGCAAGATCTGCGGCCGTCCTCATGCTTACCTGCGTGACTACGGTGTCTGCCGTATCTGCTTCCGCGAGCTGGCATACAAGGGCCAGATCCCCGGAGTTAGAAAGGCATCTTGGTAAATCTTTTTCCGCTATGCTGCGTTTCTGAACGCTCGGCGTACACGCGGTACGCCGTCGCGCTCAGACCTTGCCTAGCGAAAAAATCTTCACCAATCTGCCCTCAGAAGACTGAGAGGGCGGGGAGTGAAGAAGGGCGAAAGCCCGCAGCTTTCTTTGTTATCGCCAGGGCGGCGGGAGCCGCCCTCCAACGATAAAAGTATGGATGGCGAAAGGTCATGGTTAATCGGGCCGGCTCCGGCCGGCAGCAAGGATTAGTCGTGATACCTCGCCACCAAAACCGCACTGCGGTAACTTCAAACTAGGAGGAACAAACCATGCAAATCACTGATCCTGTTGCCGATATGCTGACGCGCATCCGCAATGCAAACACGGCAAAGCACGAGTCCGTCGATGTGCCCGCTTCCAACCTGAAGAAGGCCATCGCAAAGATCCTGCTCGACGAAGGCTACATCAAGAGCTACGAAGTCGTCGAGGACGGCACCCAGGGCGTCATCCGCATCCAGCTGAAGTACCTTGCCGGTAAGGAAAAGGTCATCAGCGGCCTGCGCCGCGTCTCCAAGCCCGGCCTGCGTGTCTACGCCGGTGCTGACGAGCTGCCCAGAGTCCTCAAGGGTCTCGGCATCGCAATTATTTCCACGTCCAAGGGCGTCATGACCGACAAGGCAGCGCGTGCGAACCATGTCGGCGGCGAAGTCCTGGCATTCGTATGGTAAGGAGGGTATTGAACAATGTCTAGAATTGGCAGAATGCCCGTTACCATCCCCGCAGGCGTCGAGGTTTCCGTCGCGGAGCCGAACGTCGTTACCGTAAAGGGCCCCAAGGGCACACTGACACAGACGATGCGCCCGGAGATGATCATCAAGGTCGAAGGCAATGAGATCCATGTCGGCCGTCCGTCCGAGGATAAGCTGCACAAGAGCCTGCACGGCCTGACCCGCAGCCTGATTCACGACATGGTCGTCGGCGTGACCGATGGCTTCAAGAAAGAGCTCGAGATCAACGGCGTTGGCTATAAGGCCAGCAAGGAAGGCAAGAAGCTCGTCATGAACCTCGGCTATTCCCACCTTGTCACCATGGAAGAGATCGACGGCATCACGATCGATGTCCCGGCTCCCAACAAGGTCGTCATCAACGGCATCGACAAGCAGAAGGTCGGCCAGTTTGCAGCGAACGTCAGAGGCAAGAGACCTCCCGAGCCTTACAAGGGCAAGGGCATCAAGTATGCCACTGAGACCATTCGCCACAAAGAAGGCAAGGCCGGCGGCAAGAAGTAATTAGGAGGTGTGCCATTATGGTGAAAACATTTGATAAGAACGCTCAGCGTATGAAGCGTCATACCCGCGTTCGCGGAAAGATCTCCGGCACCGCAGAACGGCCCCGCCTGAACGTCTACCGCAGCAACGCCAACATCTACGCACAGATCATCGACGACGTCAACGGCGTTACGCTCGTTGCCGCCGCTTCCAATGAGAAGGATTTCGAAGGCGCTACCGGCAACAAGGAAGCTGCCCGCAAGGTCGGCAAGCTGGTTGCGGAACGCGCCAAGGCAAAGGGCATCGACACTGTCGTGTTCGATCGTGGCGGCTATATCTACCACGGTCGTGTGGCAGAGCTTGCCGAAGGCGCCCGCGAAGGCGGCCTGGAATTCTAATCGGAGGAGGATGAACAATGGCTTACAATAGAGATCGCGCACCCAAGGAAGACAATGGCCCGGAAATGATCGAAAAGGTCGTTTACCTGAACCGCGTTTCCAAGACCGTCAAGGGCGGCCGTGTCATGAAGTTCTCCGCTCTGGTTGTTGTCGGCGACGGCAAGGGCACCGTTGGCTACGGCCTCGGCAAGGCTGCTGAAGTTTCCGAAGCAATCCTGAAGGGCATTGCTGACGCGAAGAAGAACATGGTCAAGATCACGCTCGAAGGCACCACGATTCCGCACGACATCATCGGCGAATTCGGCGCTGGCCGCGTCATGCTGAAGCCGGCTCCCGAAGGCACCGGCATCATCGCCGGCGGCGCTGTCCGTGCTGTCATGGAAGCAGTCGGCATTTCCAACATTCGTGCAAAGTGCCTGCGCTCGAACAACCCGCAGAACGTTGTCAAGGCAACGATGCAGGGTCTGACCTCTCTGCGCGACGCAGCGGAAGTTGCGCGCATCAGAGGCAAGAACGTGGAAGACATCGTCGGTTAAGGAGGGCTCAAAATGGCGAATCTTAGAATTAAGCTTGTCAAGAGCCTGAACGGCCGTCTTGAAAAGCACATTGCGACCGCGCATTCCCTCGGTCTGCGCAAGATCGGTCAGGAAACTGTTCAGCCTGACAACACCCAGACTCGCGGCAAGATCGCAAAGATCGGCTATCTGCTGCAGGTCACGGAAGAACAATAAGGAGGACAAGTAGATGAATTTACATGAACTTGCTCCGGTTATGGGTTCTACCCATGTGAATAAGCGCAAGGGCCGTGGCACCGGCACTGGCAACGGCAAGACCGCAGGCCGCGGACACAAGGGCCAGAAGGCCCGTTCGGGCGGCAAGCTCCGCATCGGCTTCGAAGGCGGCCAGATGCCTCTGGCACGCCGCATCCCGAAGCGCGGCTTCAACAACATCTTCGCAGAGCCCCTGACGGCTGTGAACGTCGCGGTTCTCAACAGATTCGAAGACGGCGCGGTCGTTGACGCGGCTGCTCTGATCGAAAAAGGCATTCTGCACGATTGCAAGTACGGTCTGAAGGTTCTTGGCAACGGCAGCGTTTCCAAGAAGGTCACCGTGAAGGCTGCCGCCTTCTCGGAGTCTGCCAAGGAAAAAATCGAAAAGGCGGGCGGAAAGGCCGAGGTGGTGTAAGTGTTTACAACACTCCGTAATGCGTGGAAGATCCCCGAGCTCCGCAAGAAGATCCTCTTCACGCTGTTCGTCCTTCTGATCTACCGCCTGGGCTCCTGCGTTCCCGTTCCCTACGTCAACGTAGCAGAGCTCGCGACCTACTTCTCCCAGCAGCTGTCCGGTACGGTCCTGGGTCTGTACAACGCGATGTCCGGTTCTGCGTTCTCGCAGGCGACGGTCTTCGCCATCGGCATCCAGCCGTATATCAACGCATCCATTATCATCGAGCTTCTCGCCATCGCCATCCCCGCCCTTGAGCGTCTTGCCAAGGAGGGCGGCGAGGAAGGCCAGAAGAAGATCCAGCGCATCACCCGCTACACCACGGTCGGCCTTGCTCTTCTGATGGGCTTTGCCTACTATGTGATGCTCAAGAACTACAACCTGCTCAACGAGACCGGCTTCCTTGCGGGCCTTGTCATCGTCGTGACCTTCATGGCCGGCGCGTCCTTCCTGATGTGGATGGGCGAGCAGATCGATCAGTTCGGCATCGGCAACGGCATCTCGATGATCCTGTTCGCAGGTATCATTTCCCGTATCCCGTCGCTCGTCAGCACGCTCGTCTCCTCGCTGGCCTCCGGCGCGATCAAGTGGTACACCGCGATCCTGCTGGTCCTCGGCATGCTGCTGATCGTAGTGTTCATCGTGTTCATCACGAATTCCGAGCGCCGGATCCCCGTCCAGTACGCCAAGCGCGTGGTCGGCCGCAAGATGTACGGCGGTCAGAGCACGTTCCTGCCGATCAAGGTCAACATGTCCGGCGTTCTGCCGATCATCTTCGCGCAGTCCATCGCGACTCTGCCCGCGACGATCATCGCCTTCACCGGCACCGGCAGCAGCTCCTTCTGGACCTGGATGAACACCTATATCTTCGACACGAAGAGCGCGTTCTACATCGTCTGCTACTTCCTGCTGATCATTGCGTTCAGCTACTTCTATGCAACGATCCAGTTTAACCCGATCGAAATCGCCAATAACCTCAAGAAGAACGGCGGCTTCATCCCCGGCTTCCGCCCGGGCAAGCCGACCTCGGACTTCATCCTGAAGGTTATCAACAAGATCACGCTCTTTGGCGCGCTGTATCTGGCGATCGTCGCGATCCTGCCGATCATCGTCGGCATCATCATCAAGAACACCTCCCTCGCCGTGGGCGGCACGTCCGTCATCATCGTCGTCGGTGTTGCGCTTGAGACGGTCAAGAGCCTCGAGGCGCAGATGCTGATGCGTCACTACAAAGGCTTCCTGGAGTAATTGGAGGAAGATGCTATGAAGCTGATTCTTTTGGGTGCTCCCGGTGCCGGAAAAGGCACACAGGCGGAGATCATCAGCAAGAAGCTGAACATCCCCACCATTTCCACCGGCAACATTCTTCGCGAAGCGATCAAAAACGGAACCGAGACTGGCCTGAAGGCCAAGAGCTTCATGGACGCTGGCAAGCTCGTTCCGGACGATGTCATCATCGGCATCGTCCGCGAGCGGGTCGCCCGCGCGGATTGTGCGAACGGCTTCATCCTGGATGGAGTCCCCCGCACGATCCCGCAGGCCGAGGCGCTCGAAGCGGCCGGGATCCATTTTGACGCGGTCGTGTCCATCGAGATCGCCGACGAAGTGATCGAAGCGCGCATGACCGGCCGCCGCGTCTGTGGCAGCTGCGGCGCGAGCTTCCACATCGCGGCGAATCCGCCGAAGGTTGAAGGCGTCTGCGATCTGTGCGGCGCTCCGCTCACCGTCCGCAAGGACGATGCGCCGGAGACGGTCAAGAACAGATTGAAGGTGTTCCACGCCGAGACGGAGCCGCTGAAGGACTTCTACAAGAAGCTCGGCAATCTCAAGCTGGTGGAAGGCAACCAGCCCATCGAACATGCGACCAGAGATATTCTGGCTGCATTGGGTGAATAACATGATTCCAGTAAAAAATGAGCGCGAACTGGTGATTATGCGCAAGGCCTGTAAAATTACCGCGGCAGCGCGTGCTTTGGCAGGCGAAATGGTAAGGCCCGGCGTAACGACCAAACAGATCGACAAGGCGGTATACGACTTTATCCTGTCACAGGGAGCAAGACCGACGTTCCTCGGCTACGGGGGCTTCCCGGCCAGCACCTGCATCTCCATCAATGAGGTCGTCATTCACGGCATTCCGGGCAACCGGGTGCTCAAGGAAGGCGATATCGTCTCGGTGGACGTGGGCGCGACATGGGGCGGTTTTACTGGCGACTGTGCCGCTACTTTCGCATGTGGGGAAATTTCACCCACGGCGCAGAAGCTCATTACGGTAACAGAACAGAGCTTTTACGAGGGAATCAAATTTGCACGTCAGGGCAACCGGATCTCCGACATCGGCCATGCGGTGCAGACATACGTGGAAAGCCATGGATTTGGCGTGGTTCGCGCATTTGTCGGGCACGGCGTCGGCGAAAAGATGCACGAAGAACCGGAGGTCCCAAATTACGGCTCCCCCGGCAGAGGTCCGCGGATGGTCAAAGGCATGACCCTGGCAATCGAACCGATGGTCACGCAGGGTTCGTACGATGTACGGGTCCTGAAGGACGGTTGGACGACTGTAACTGCCGACGGCAAGCTCGCGGCGCACTATGAAAACTCGATCCTGATTACCGACGGCGAACCGGAAATCCTCACCGTACCTGAGGGCCTGTAAGATATGGAAGCTGACAAATCAAGCCTGGTCGTCTCAATGGCCGGACGCGACAGGGGCCAGCTGTTCTACGTGATCGACGCGGATGAACAGTATGTCTATCTCGCCGACGGCAAGAGCCGCAGGCTGGAGAAGCCGAAGCGCAAAAAGCGCAAGCATGTACAGCAGATCCCCAGGACGGAGTCACGAATCGCCGAGAAAATTCGCAACGGCGAGAAGGTACTCAATAGCGAATTACGAAAAGAATTGGCCAGTATCGGCCAAAAACAAAGTCAAAACCAAGGGGGTTAATTGATCTTGGCAAAAGACGACGTAATCGAACTTGAGGGCATCGTTACCGATGCACTGCCGAATGCCATGTTCTCCGTCGACATCGGCGGCGGGCACACCATTCTGGCACACATTTCCGGCAAGCTCCGGATGAACTTTATCAAGATCCTGCCCGGTGATAAGGTCACGGTGCAAATGTCGCCGTACGATCTGACCAGAGGAAGGATCACATGGAGAAGTAAATAGAGACTTGAGGTCTCAATGGAGGTTAACAGTATGAAGGTAAGACCGTCCGTGAAGCCCATGTGCGAAAAATGCAAGATCATCAAGCGCAAGGGCCGTGTTATGGTTATTTGCGAAAACCCGAAGCATAAGCAGAGACAAGGTTAATAGGAGGTGCTCTAGAGTAAATGGCACGTATTGCTGGTATTGACCTGCCCCGTGAGAAGCGAATCGAGATCGGTTTGACTTATATCTACGGCATTGGCAGAACAAGTGCAAAGAAGATCCTTGAAATGGCTCAGATCGACCCGGATATCCGCGTGAAGGATCTGACCGAGGATCAGGAATCTGCGCTCCGTGAAGTGATCGACAAGCACTTCACCATCGAGGGCGACCTCCGCCGTGAGGTTGCGCTGAACATCAAGCGCCTGACTGAGATCGGCTGCTATCGCGGCGTGCGTCATCGCCGCGGCCTGCCCGTTCACGGCCAGAGAACCAAGACCAACGCCCGTACACGCAAGGGCCCGAAGAAGACCATTGCGAATAAGAAGAAGTAAGGAGGGATATGTACAATGGCTAAAGCAGTAAAGAAAGTTGTCAAGCGCCGTCGCGAGCGCAAGACGATCGAAAAGGGCGCCGTGCATATCCGTTCGTCCTTTAACAACACCATGGTCACCGTGACCGACGCCAGCGGCAACGCCCTGTCCTGGGCTTCCTCCGGCGGCCTCGGCTTCCGCGGCAGCAGAAAGTCCACTCCGTACGCCGCGCAGATGGTCGCAGAGACCGCTGCAAAGGCAGCTGTGGAAAACTATGGTCTGAAGACTGTCGAAGTCTTCGTCAAGGGCCCCGGCCAGGGCCGTGAATCCGCGATCCGCGCGCTGCAGTCCGCAGGTCTCGAGGTCACGCTCATCAAGGACGTCACCCCGATCCCGCACAACGGCTGCCGTCCGCCCAAGCGCCGCCGCGTTTGATGAAGGAGGAGAATTGATATGGCAAAGAATACACAGCCTGTTCTGAAGCGCTGCAGAACGCTCGGCGTTTCTCCCGCAGCCATGGGCTACTCCAAGCAGTCCAACCGCAATCCCGGCGGCAAAAGAAGAACCAAGAAGTCTGAGTACGGCACGCAGCTGACCGAAAAGCAGAAGGTCAAATTCGTGTACGGCATTCTCGAGAAGCAGTTCCACACGCTCTATGAGAAGGCCGAGAGCATGAAGGGCAACACCGGCGAGAATCTGCTGAGCCTCGTCGAGCGCAGACTGGACAACGTTGTTTACCGTCTTGGCTATGCTTCCACGCGCCGCGAGGCCCGTCAGCTGGTCAACCACGGCCACTACACCGTCAACGGCAAGCGCGTCAACATTCCGTCCTACACGGTCAATGTCGGCGACGTCATCGCCGTCTGCGAAAACAGCTGCTCCACCACCCGCTTCAAGAAGATGAAGGAAGACGACGCTTTCATCAACGCTCCGAAGTGGCTGGAAAGAGACAAGAACACCCTCAGCGGCAAGGTTATCGCACTGCCCGCAAGAGACGATATTGACTTCGAGATTGCAGAAAATCTGATCGTCGAATTGTACTCCAAGTAACGTTTCACCCTCGTTTATTGGTAAGCTGAATTCGGCAACGAAACAAGGTTTCGTAGTTACAAGGAGGGTAATTTATTCATGGTAGAAATTGAAAAGCCGCGTATCGAGTGTATCGATTCCCAGGACGACGTCTCCTACGGTAAGTATATCGTAGAGCCTCTGGAGCGGGGATACGGCACCACGCTCGGCAACTCCCTGCGCAGAATTCTTCTTTCCTCGCTGCCCGGCACCGCCGCGACCTCCATCAAGATCGCGGGCGTGCAGCACGAGTTCTCCACGATCCCCGGCGTCAAGGAAGACGTCACGGAGATCGTGCTGAACGTGAAGAAGATCATCGCGAAGCTGCATTGCCAGGGCACCAAGACCGTCTACATTGACGCCGCGGGCGAGTGCGAAGTCACGGCCGGCGACATCAAGGCCGACGGTGAGGTCGAGATCCTCAACCCCGAGCAGCACATCTGCTCGCTTGGCCCCGACGCGAGCTTCAACATGGAGATCACGCTGAGCCATGGCCGCGGATACGTCCCGTCCGATAAGAACAAGACGCCCAGCATGCCCATCGGCACCATCGCCGTGGATTCGATCTATACGCCCGTCTACAAGGTGAACTACACCGTAGAAAACACCCGCGTAGGCAACATGACAGACTATGACAAGCTGACGCTGGAGGTCTGGACCGATTCGACAATCTCCGCAAGAGACGCCGTCAGCCTCGGCGCGAAGATCCTCTCCGACCATCTGAGCCTGTTCACGAATCTCTCCGAGACCGTGGCCAGCAAGCCCACAATGGCCGAGAAGGCGGAAACGCACCGCGACAAGGTCCTTGAGATGACCATCGAAGAGCTTGATCTGTCTGTACGCAGCTTTAACTGCCTCAAGCGCGCCAACATCAACAACGTCGAGGATCTGATCTCCAGAACCGGCGAGGATATGATGAAGGTACGCAACATGGGCCGGAAGTCGCTCGAAGAGGTTCAGAACAAGCTCGCAATGATGGGCCTGAGTCTGGCAAGCGACGATTCCGCAAACTCTAATAATTAAGCGATAACCTTTCAAAGAAGGAGGAAGTAACCCTATGTTTGGTACCAGAAAGCTCGGCAGAACCAGCGACCAGCGCAAGGCGATGCTCCGGGCTATGACCACATACCTGCTCGAGAACGGCAAGATGGAGACGACCTTTACCCGCGCGAAGGAAGTCCAGCCCGTCGTCGAGAAGATGATCACCCTTGGCAAGAAGAAGGGCCTGGCCAACTACCGCAAGGCTCTGGCCTATATCACCAAGGAAGACGTCGCGCACAAGCTGTTCGAGGAGATCGCTCCGAAGTACGCTGAGCGCAACGGCGGCTACACCCGCGTGACCCGCATCGGGCCCCGCCGCGGCGACGCAGCCGAGATGGCCGTCATCGAATTGGTCTGATTCGGTCCCTGAAAAAAGAGTATCCCCTTCGGTTCAAAACCGAGGGGGTTCTTTTTTGCGCTGGAAAAGCGCGCGGATCTGTTGTAGAATAGAAAAAAAGAGAGCGGAGGACAGGGAAATGGCCGGAAAGAGAAAAAAACAGACGGGCAAAAAGCTCCCATGGTGGGCAGTGCTGCTGGTGCTTGCGGCTGTATTTGCGGTGCAGTATCTGGGCGGCAAGACAGAGGAACAGCCTGCGCCGACGGCGCAGGTACAGCAGACGCCGTCCGGCGAGACGCTGACGGTGCGCTTTCTCGACGTCGGACAGGGCGACAGCATTCTGCTTTCCTGTGGGGAAGAGACCATGCTCATCGACGGCGGGCCGGTCGAGGAGGGGCAGTTTCTGGTGTCCCGCCTGAACCGGCTGGATGTGACGGGGCTGACCTATGTGGTCAACACGCACCCGGACGAGGATCACTGCGGCGGACTGGCCGCCGTGCTGGCAAAATACCCGGCGGAGCACGTCTATTCCAGTGTGGCGGCGTACACGACAAAGGTCTTTTCCAACGTGGTCAAGTATACGGAGGAGCAGGGCAGGCAGATCGAGGTGCCGGAGACCGGCACGCATTGGAGCCTCGGCGGCGCGACAGTGACGGTCATCGGGCCGGTGCAGGAATATTCCGACCCGAACAACGGCAGTCTGGTGCTGCGCGTCGATTTTGGAGAGACGAGCTTTCTGTTTACCGGCGATATGGAGCAGAAGGCCGAGGGGGATCTGCTGGAATCCGGCGCGAATGTGCGCGCGGACGTGCTGAAAGCCGGGCACCATGGCAGCCCGACCAGCTCGTCCGAGGCGTTTTTGACGGCGGTGCAGCCCTCTGTGGCGGTCATCAGCGTCGGAGAAGACAACGACTACGGTCATCCCGGCGCGGATGTGCTGGCACGTCTCGAGGCGCTGAACGCGGAAATTTACCGCACAGACACGCAGGGCGAGATCATCATCGTCTCCGACGGCGAGGCGCTGACCATCACCACAGACCCCACCAGCCGCGAGCCCGCGGCAGGGAAGGATGCGCCGTTCATCGGCAACCGGAGCTCCATGATCGTCCACAGCGCCAACTGCGCCAAGCTCCCGGGCGAGGACAACCGCGTCTATTTCAACTCCGCCGAGGAAGCGGAGGAATACGGATACAAAAAGCATACCTGCATCAAATAGACGCAGGAAAAGCCGCCGCGATCTGCGGCGGCTTGAGACAGTCAAAAACTCGCTGCACGTTTTATGCAGAATTTCATATCCGGCGTAGGGGCGGACGACTCTGTCCGCCCATAGTGAGCAGCGTTTTATTTGAGGATATCGGCGGATTCGCAATATTTAAGGGGCCGACAGAGTCGTCGGCCCCTGCAGAGAGTTTGTGTGCTTCGCACTCGATTATGAGAATCAGACCTTTCCGGCACGAAACAAACCGCGCTCAGCGGGGGCTCGTCCTATCGAGGCCGTTTCTGACAAGTTTTCTGCAAACCGCCTTTACCGCGCCGATGCAGGCGCAGACCCCGCCGGCGATCAATACGGATGTGAGAAGCTCCATTTTGATGCCTCCTATTCATTCCTTGCGGCTCAGCCGCTCCATCATCTGCGGCACTGCGTCCGGCAGCTGCGCAAGCACGGCGCAGGCCGCGCTGCGCGCGTCTTCCTCCGTCAGACCCAGCGTCTGCTGCATGCGTCCGCGCAGAAGCGAACAGCAGGCCGCATAGCGCTCCGCCTGCGCCCGGCCCTCGGGCGTCAGGAAGACCGTGCCGTATTTTTTCTTCTCGGCAAGCCCGGCCGCGCACAGATTCTCGATCATGGAATGCACGCTGGGCTTGGTCACGCGCAGCTGCTCCGCGATGTCCATGCACCGCGCGCCCGCGTCCTTCTGACAGAGTTCCAGCAGCGTCAGCAGGTATTTGATCGCAGACGGCGTCAGATTTTTTTGCGCATCAGCCATGCCGCAGCCCTCCGGTCTGTGTAATTCTGGTTAGTCGTCTCTAACCAAGTGGTAGTTTAACACATCTAACTCATTCCGTCAAGTATTTTCTGCATCTTCTTCTGTGCAGAGTGGCTGTGATGCCGCTTTTCTTCGGCACGCTTTTCTGATATACTGACGCCAGCGTCAGTTGACAAGGGCACGCACGCTTGCGGGCCGGACTGGGCCGCCGTCTGCTGCGTTATCGTCCTTGACATACGCCAGTATGTCTGCGTCCTCTGCCTTGCAGACAACGCCCCAGACCGGCCGGCAAGTCCTTCGGAGTTTTTCACGGAGGATAAACGGCGGCTGGCCAGGCAGACGAGGCAGGCGGGCTGTCGCCCGCCAACGAGGATAACGACGCCAGCCGTCGTTTTGCCCCGTGAAAAACCGTGTGTGCCCTTGTCAGCTGACGCTATCCCCATCGACGAAAGAGGGCTGCACATGAAACACACATCAAAGGAGCTCGCCCTGGGCGGAATGTTTACGGCGCTGGGCGTCGTGCTGCTGTGTCTGGGCGGCGTCGTCCCGCTGGCGCTGTACGCCTGTCCAATTTTGGCTTCAGCCGCACTGCTGCCGGTACGCGAGCGCTGCAGCAGGCGCATCGCGTGGAGCTGCTACGCGGCCGTCGCGATTTTGGGAATGCTTCTCGGCCCGGATAAGGAGGCGGCCTCTGTGTATGTTTTCCTCGGCTATTATCCGCTCGTCAAGCCCGGGCTCGACGCCATCCGCAGCCGCGCCCTGCGCCTGCCCGCGAAGCTGCTGTTGGCCGCGTTTGCAGTAGGGGCGGACTATCTGTTTTTGCTGTTCGTCCTGCGCCTCGAAGCCGTCACGCAGGAGCTCGCCGAAACAGCTCCCGCCGTTCTCTGGGCGACCTGCGCGCTGGGTCTTGCGCTGTTTCTCCTGTACGACCTGACCCTGTCCCGCCTGACCGCTCTGTACCGGCGCAGAAGGGGAACGCGGTAAGCTGTAAATTTTCTGCGCATTTGTAGGGGCCGACGACTCTGTCCGCCCGCAGATTGCACCGATTTTACGGAGATCTTCGGCGGACGCGGAACTTCCGGAAGGGCCGATGTGGGCATCGGCCCCTACAGACAAGTAGGCTGGTGCATACGAATTCGCCGGAAGCCATGTGAAATACGGTGTATTCCGCCGCATGACCTCTCCGACTCGGCTTCGCCGAGCCACCTCCCCTTTCAGGGGAGGCTTTTTAATGCGCACATCCCCAAGGCTCCCCTTTTAAGGGGAGCTGGCGCGAAGCGCCTGAGAGGTTGCGGCAGACAGCGGCGAAAAGCAAAGGCCCGATGCAAATCCGCGTGCATTTCCAAATTTCATTGTAGGGGCCGATGCCCACATCGGCCCATTGGGCAGTTACGGATTCGCCGAAGATTTCCGAAAACACACTGCGTTCTGCCGGGCGGAGCAGAGCTCCGCTCCTGCAAACTGCGTTCGGTTTGATAAAACAAGTCTCTGCGGCAGTTATTGCAGCAGAGACTCGTAGGGAACCTGAAGCGCTTCGTGGAGCGCTTTTAATTCATCGGGATAAATGCTGCGTTGGCCGCATTCGATCTTTGCCAACGCGCTGCGCGTCAGGTCACAGCCTGCAAGCTGCGTTTTCGCGGCAAGCTGTTCCTGTGTCAGACCGCGTGCGAGCCGCGCAGCCCGGATCGCTGCGCCGACAGCCTTGCTGTATTCCAGATCCGTACCAACACCACCTTTGCACTGTTTTCGTGCAGATGGTGTTGATTTTATGCTATTTTTCTGATATTATTGCACTATAATAGTGCAATAGAAAAATAAACAGAAAGGGACATGGCAGAGATGGAACAATCAGACGATGAACTGCTGGGACAGCTTGAAAAAAGACTTTTGGCGGAATGCTTTGTTTCCGGAAATCTGCTGACTTCGGAACAAGCCGCAGAAATCCTGCGTTCACAGTGTTATCAGATGCTTTGCCAAATTCGTGCTGCTCTGGACGATCCGAACCTGAATGACACCGCCTGCTTTCAACGGATTGAAGAAATCGTTGGAGTCTTTGAGCAATACGGCTCTGATGGCGGCTGCAGGCATGATTACTGAACAAAAAATCCGCCTTTTGGCGGATTTTTTGTATCTTCGTATCATTCGGCGAGCTGCCACATGAGTTGGGCCAGAAGGGTTGTGATGGTTTCCATATCGTCCGCCGGGATGTACTCGAAGCGGCCGTGGAAGTTTTCGCCGCCGGTGCACAGGTTCGGGCAGGGCAGACCCTCGAAGGACAGACGCGCGCCGTCCGTGCCGCCGCGGATGGGGACGATCTTCGGCGTGACGCCGACGGACGCCATCGCCTTTTTGGCGTTTTCGATCAGGAACATGCACGGGGCGATCTTTTCCTTCATGTTGTAATAGCTGTCGCGCAGTGTGAGCGCCGCGGTGCCCGCGCCGTAGCGGCGGTCGATCTCCGCGCAGGCCTTTTCCATGACGGCCTTGCGCGCTTCGAATTTCGCGTGGTCGTGGTCGCGGATGATGTATTGCAGCTCGGACTGCTCCGTCTCGCCGCGCATGGCGACAAGATGGTAGAAGCCCTCGTAATTTTCAGTATGGAACGGCGTCTCGAGCGCCGGGAGCAGACCGTGCAGCTCCATGGCGACGAGCGTGGCGTTGACCATCTGGCCCTTTGCGGAGCCGGGATGGATGGACTTGCCGCGAATTTCAATTTTTGCGCTGGCGGCGTTGAAATTCTCGTATTCCAGCTCGCCGAGCGCGCCGCCGTCGACGGTGTAGGCGTAATCCGCGCCGAAGCCCGCGACGTCAAACCGGTCGGCGCCGCGGCCAATCTCTTCGTCGGGCGTAAAGGCGAGTTTGACGGTCCCGTGCGGCCTGTCGGAGGAAAGCAGCAGCTGCGCGGCGGACAGGATCTCGGCTACGCCCGCCTTGTCGTCCGCGCCGAGCAGCGTCGTGCCGTCGGTGACGATCAGGCGCTTGCCGACGGACTGTTTCAGCTGCGGATAGTCCTTCGGAGAAAGCACGATGTGCTGTTCCTCGTTCAAAATCACGTCGCCGCCGTCATAGGGCTCCGTGATGCGCGCGCGGATGTTCTCGCCCGGCGCGTCGGGCGAGGTGTCCATGTGGGCGATGAGGCCGTAGACGGGAATGTCCTTTTCGCAGTTTGCCGGGATGGTGCCGTAGACGTAGCCGTCCTTGTCGACATGCGCGTCTGCGATGCCCATATCCTGCATCTGGCAGACGAGCTCCTGCGCAAGCGCGAGCTGCCGCGCGGTGGACGGGCAGGTCTCGGACGCTTCGTCCGAGGTCGTGGGATAGGAAACGAGCTTCAAAAAGCGTTCAACGACTGTCATTTGTTTGTTCTCCTTTGGATCAGTATTGGAAGATGCTCCCGCCGACAAATTCGCGCACGATGGAGTCGCGCGGGACATACGGCGTGTCGAGCGGCGGCAGACTGCGCACCACGTCCATCAGGACGCTCAGGCCGTGTTCTTCAATAAATGCATCGTCCAGATCGGACGCGAACTGCGGGATCTGGCGCAGATATTTTGCCAGAATGCACAGCTCGTAATCGTGGAACGAGTCGATGTGGACGGAGGCGTTGGGTTTGTTGGGCGCGATATATTTCTGCTCGCCCGCGTTGACGGACTCGGCGCGGACAATGGTGTCGCGCAGGGAATTGCCCCGGCCCTGATAGTTGCGGATCATGCGGCGCGCCACGCGCACCTGCTCGGGGTGGATGATGCGGTCGCCGGGGGTGATGATGCGCGTTCTGGGCGCGACATAGATGCCGGTGGCGCGGCTGCGGATGGGATCGAAGAGCAGGGGATTGAGCATGTGGATGCCCTCGGCAATGATGACGGCCTCGCGGCTTCCCTGCATGGGGGTATAGCCGCCGGTGCGGTTGTTGGGGAAGTCGTACCACGGCACCTGCACCGTCTCGCCGTTTGACAGCCGGTCAATGGTGTCAAGCAGCAGCTCCCGGTTGACGCACAGGGGCGATTCCCAGTCGGTCAGATCCTTCGGCCGCTCGGAGAGCGGCAGGAAGAAATTGTCCATGCTTAAAAGGCAGACCTTGACGCCCAGATTTTCGAGATACGCCTGCAGGCGCATCGCCGTCGTCGTCTTGCCGGAGCCGGAGGGGCCGGTCAGGCAGACGAAGGGCTTGCGCGGCTGTGCGCTCAGGATCGCGGCGGCAGCGGAGCTGATCTTGTCGTGAAAGACCTCCTCGCAGCGCAGGACGAACTGCGTCTGGTTCCGCATGGCATACACGACGTCTTCAATATCAATGACTCGCATGTTCTTCCTCCTTATGCGCGTTCCACCGCGCCATCATGCCGCGGTAGATCAGAATAAAGCAGAGTATGTGTACCGCGCCCGTCACGACCCAGCTGACGGGGTAGGACAGGTACAGCACGTCAAGCGTATGGTGTGCCTGGAAGATCGTCCAGATCCAGACGATGCGCAGCACACACGCGCCGAAGATCGTCACGATCATCGGGATCCAGCTCCGGCCGAGCCCGCGCACCATGCCGCAGCACGTCTCCATGATGCCGCAGACAAAATAGGTCAGGCCCATATACGTCACGCGCACCATGCCGCTGGCAATGACGGAGGCGTAGGCCGGATCGTCCTTCGCGATATAGATGCCGAGAAGCGGACGGCCGAAGAAATACAGAAACACGCACATCGGCACGCCGATGAGCAGGACCGTCAGGATGCAGTCACGGAAGACCGGCTTGATGCGTTCCGGCTTGCCCGCGCCGAGATTCTGGCTGGTAAAGGTCATGGAGGCGTGATAAACGGAGTTGCAGGCCGTATAAATAAACGAGTCGAGATTGCCTGCCGCCGTGTTCGCCGCGACCACGTCCGCGCCGAAGGAGTTGATCGAGGACTGGATCATGACGTTGGAAATGTTGAAAATGACGGACTGCAGACCGGCGGGCAGGCCGATCTGGATCATGCGCAGGGCCTCGTCCGGATAAAAGCGGAGCTTTTTAAGCTCCAGCCGCGCGCAGCCCTCCAGCCGCATCAGGCAGATGAGCACGAGCGCCAGCGCGATATACTGCGAGATCACCGTCGCGATGGCGACGCCCGCCACGCCGAGGCGGCAGACAATCACAAAGAACAGATTCAGCAGCACGTTGACCGAGCCGGAGATGGACAGGAAGAAAAACGGCTTTTTCGTGTCGCCGAAGGCGCGCAGGACCGCTGCGCAGAAGTTATACAAAAGCGACGCGGGCACGCCGATGAAGTAGATCTGCAGATACCGGTCGGACAGGGGCAGAACGTCCTCCGGCGTATCCATCAGGTGAAGCAGGGGACTGGCCAGAAAAAAGCCCAGCAGAAATACCACGATGCCGAGCCCCAGCGCCAGCACGACCGACGTGTGTACCGCGCGGGAGACGTGCTCCTCGTCCCGGCAGCCAAGATAGCGGGCGACGAGAATGTTGACGCCGACGGAAATGCCGATGAACGCGCCGATGAGCAGGTTGATGAGCGACGTTGTCGCGCCGACGGCGGCGAGCGCCGTGCTGCTGTCAAATTTGCCGACGACAATGACGTCAGCGGCGTTGAACAGCAGCTGTAAAATGCCGGTCAGCGCCAGCGGAACGGAAAAACGGATGATCTGCGGCAGGGGTCTGCCCTCGGTCATCACGATCGAATTTGCTTTTGTTGCAGCCATGGGAATGGTGCCCTCCTATTTCTCTGTCAGGATATCGGAAAACGCGAGCCACGGTTCGGCCATCGGCGGATCGTGCGTGAAGACGAGCCGTTCGTTCGTCTGCGGATGAAAGAATGCAATCTGATACGACCAGAGGCCGAGCGGGCCGCCGGTTTTTGCGCCGTATTTCCGGTCGCCGCATAGCGGCAGACCGCGGGAGGAAAACTGCGCGCGGATCTGGTGTGTCCGGCCCGTTTCCAGTCGGATGCGCACGAGCGCGCGTCCGTCCCGCGCGCCGAGCACCCGGTATGAAAGCCGGGCAGGCCGTGCGTCCGGGCCGGGGGAGCGCGTGACGAAGGTCTGCCTTTTTACCGGGTCACGCGCGAGAAGGTCGGTCAACACGCCCTCCGGCGCATCCGGGATCCCCTCCAGCACGGCGAGATAGTCCTTTTCAAATTTGTGCGCCTGCACCTGCCCGGACAGAATGCTGTCGGCCATGCGCGAGCGCGCGTAGACCATCACGCCGCCGACCGGCCGGTCGAGCCGGTGTACGACGCGCACGCAGCCGGTCTCGTCTTCTCCCAGCGCCCGGCGCAGCAGCTCCGGCATGCCGCCGGGCTCGTCGGTGGACAAAACGCCCACGGGCTTGAGACAGACGACGATTCGATTGTCGGTGTATAAAAGCTCCATTTGCAGTTCCTATGGGGGTGGATTTTGATGTTGCGGCGTTTCTCCCCAAAGCCTCCCCTTGCCGCGCCCCGCGCGGTAAGGGGAGGTGGCATTTTCAAAGAAAATGACGGAGGGGATTTGTTGCAGATTTCAGAGTGCTCCGAAATTTGTGACGTTCGAATCCCCTCAGGCCCTTCGGGCCAGCTCCCCTTGGGCCCAAGGGGAGCCTTATGGGAATGATACTCAAGTCATTATAGTATAGCACGCTTTCCCGGTTTCGTCACGCGGTTTTGCGGCATGGGATAAAAAATGTCTTAAAAATTCTTAATTCCGCCCGGAAGCTCGCGAAAGTGTGATATAATAACGCCGCAAAGGAGGGAGCAGCCATGGAAGAGACGATCAGCATCCTGGTGGTGGACGATGAGCCGGATATCCGGCGGATCTGCAGAATATTGCTGGAAACGGGCGGCTATACCGTGCTGGAGGCCGCGACGGGGGCCGAGGCGGTCGAGCAGGTCCGGAAGCATCCGGAGCTCGATCTGATCCTGATGGATATCATGATGCCGGAGCTGGGCGGCTACGACGCCTGCAGCAGCATCCGGTCGTATTCCACAGCCCCGGTTCTGTTTCTGACCGCGAAGACGCAGGAGAGCGACAAGCGCCGCGCGTATGATTCCGGCGGGGATGATTTTCTCGCCAAGCCGTTTTCCCACGCGGAGCTGATGATGAAGGTCGAGTCGCTGCTGCGGCGCTACCGGGTGTATAAGAGCAAATCGAGCGGGCGGACGCTCCGCCCCGGCATCGTGCTGGACGAGGAGAACCGCCGCGTGATGGTAAACGGGCAGCCGCTGGAGCTGACGGAGACGGAGTTTTCCATTCTGCACTGTCTGGCGGAGAACCGGGGCCGCGTCGTGCCGGTTCGCACGATCTATGAGACGGTCTGGCACGAGACGTATATGCCGGCGTCAAACAATACCGTGATGGTGCATATTGTGAATCTGCGCAAGAAGCTGGAGGAGGATCCGGCCAACCCGCGCCTCATCCGCACCGTCTGGGGAAAGGGCTATCAGATTGACTGAAAAGAAGAAGCGATTTGTCTCGCTGAGCGTCAAGCCGCTGTTTGTGCTGCTGCTGGGGCTGGTATTGGGCGTGTGCGTCTGCCTGCTGGCGAATTTCACGGGCGAGCAGATCATCGAGCGCAGCTATCTGAGCGAAAAGGCCGTTTTGAAGCGCACGAACAAAGCCGCGCAGGAGTTTCAGTCCTTTGTGCGCCAAAATGGCGTCTCCACGCGCGACACGGATACGCTGGCCCGCTGGGGCGAGACGAAGAAGGATTATTATATCACGCTCTACCACGACCAGCGGCAGATCCTCGAGATCAGCTGGTGGGGCGCGGACAACGCGGCGGTCGACGCGTATTCGCTCAAGGAGCAGACGGCCAGCGTCATCTATCCCATCGTGTTCCGCGACGGGACATTTTACGCCGTGATCTATGACAACTCCGATTCCGGGCTTTACGATCTGTCGTGGATCGTCTCGCTGCTTTTGGGCTGTGCGGTGCTTGCGCTGACGCTGCTGGCGTATAACCGCCGCATCACGCGCAGAGTCGTCGCCATCTCGCAGGAGGTGCAGTCCATCGGCGAGGGGAATCTTTATTTGGAGCTCGAGCCGAAGGGCCGCGACGAGCTTTCGCAGCTCACAGCCAGCGTCGAGCAGATGCGCCTGTCGCTCCTGCGCAAGACCAGCGAGGAGCAGCGCGCCCTGCAGCAGAACAGCGACCTCATCACCGCCATGTCCCACGATATCCGCAATCCGCTCACGGCGCTGCTCGGCTATCTGGATCTCGCGAAAAACGGGCAGTACCGCTCGGAAGACGAGCTGCGAGGCTATCTGGACGCCGCCTACGGCAAGGCCGAGCAGCTCAAGACGCTGACGGATGAGCTGTTCCGGTATTCGCTCTTGTTCGGCTGCAAGGAGCTGCCCATGCAGCCGGAGGCGTATGACGCGCGGCTGCTGCTCGAGCAGCTGCTGGGCGAGAGCCGCGTTCAGCTGCAGCAGCAGGGCTTTATGGTGCAGCTGCTGCTGCCGCAGCAGGAGGTACAGATCGAGGCCGACGTGACGTATCTGAAGCGGGTGCTCGACAACCTGTTCGACAACATCCGCAAATACGCGGACCCCGCCCAGCCCGTCGCGATCGCCGTGCTGATCGAGGACGGCGCGCTGCACATCTGCCTGTCCAACAGCGTGAACCCTGCCTCCGGCCGCATCGAGTCCAACAAGATCGGCCTTCGCACCTGCGCAAAGATCATGGCGCAGATGTCGGGTGGCTTCAAGCGATACAGCGAAAACGGAAAATTCACCGCCGAGGTCATCCTGCCCATTCAGGCGGAGACAATGCCGTCGGAGTAAAGCGGCAGTTACAAGAAATCCGGCAAGGTTTGCCCGCACCAAGGCTCCCCTTGGAAGGGGAGCTGTCAGCAAAGCTGACTGAGAGGTCGGGCGGCAGGCAGCTTCGAAAAGAGAAAGACCAATGCGAATCCGTAGGCAGCCGCCTGCTTAACTGTAGGGGCCGATGCCCACATCGGCCCGATGAGAAGTTACGAATTCGCCGAAGATCAACGTAAAAACAGTGCATTCTGCGCGGGTCGATGTGGGCATCGACCCCTACAACCGAATACGCACATCCCTGCGGATTCGCCGATAATCTGTGCGAAATCTGCAGCTCCCTACCGCACGACCTCTCCGACTCGGCTTCGCCGAGCCACCTCCCCTTTGCGAAGGGGAGGCTTGAGTGCCTGCGGATCCGCGGAGTCAGTTCTTAAAAAAATATGAAAAATGCAACGCCGGGCTTTTTTTTACGTCTTTGTTTTGGTATGATACAGATGGCAAGATAGGCCGACTGTACCGTGCAATAACACAAGATATAGATAATTTGGCATAGGGTTAAAATGAAAAGGAGTGTCATATGAAAGCAAAACGGATGCTTGCGCTGCTTCTGGCGGCGCTGATGCTTGTGAGCCTGTTTGCAGGCTGCTCAAAGGATGAAACGAAGAAACCGGGTAAGACCGACTCCAGCGGTTCTCTGATTGACCAGACCAAGCCCGCCGCGACGACGGCGAAATACGCCTATAAGGCCGATTATCTTGACCTTACCATGCCGGACGGCGTGCAGTACCTCAACCAGCTCTGCGCCGCCGGAACGACGCTCTATGCCTCGGTCGGCATGCAGGGCGAGGAGATCGTCAACTCTGACCCCGTCACGGGTGAAACGTGGTCGTATTACAACACGCGGCTGGCCATGCTGACCATCGACCCCGACACCGGCGTGTGCACCGAGCTGACCAATCTGGAGCTGCCGCAGGTTCCGGAGGGCGCGGAGGGCAGCGTCGACTGCTACAACATGATCGGTTCGGACGACGGAACGCTCTGGATGCTCGTCAATCTCTACGCCACGCAGTTTGACCTGCCCGACGACTTTGACGCCGAGACGGAAAGCCGCTGGGATTATCCCTCCACGGACATCAACGGCTCGTATCTGATGCACATCGCTGCCGACGGCAGCACGATCGCCAGCCTCGACCTTTCCGACACGAACAACGAGGACAACGAGGACGGCATGAGCGGCAACCTCAACTCCTTCGCCGTCGACGCCGCCGGCAATCTCTACGTCAGCGACTATAATAATATTTACGTCCTCGATGCAGAGGGCAGCGTGCAGTTCAAGCTCGACGGCAGCCAGTATAGCGGCAGTCTGTCCCGGCTGAACGCACAGCAGGTTGGCGTTATGTGGTACAACTACACGGACGACGTGAACGCCGCCGATGAAAACGGCCAGTATTTCGTCCCCATCGATCTGGAAACAAAGGACTGGGGAGAGAAGGTCAAGCTGCCGTCCAACGTGTGGAACATCTACCCGGGCGACGATGCCTACGATTTCTATTTCAATTCGAACAACAATATCTTCGGCTATTCCTCCAAAACGGATACGCGGGATAAGCTCGTCGACTGGCTGGCCTGCGACGTTGACACCAACAACATGAACGGCTATGCCATGCTCTCCGACAGCCGCGTGGCCGCCCTCATGCAGGACTGGAGCACCGACCCCACGACGTACCAGCTGATCGTCCTGCACCGCGTGGACGCGTCTGAGATCAAGGAAAAGAAGGTCCTGACGCTCGCGTGCATGTATCTCGACTGGAACCTGCGCAGCATGATCGTCGAATACAACAAGACGAACGACGAGTACCGCATCAATGTCGTCGACTACAGCGAGTACGCGACCGACGACGATTACAACGCCGGCGTCACCAAGCTCACCACCGAGATCATCAGCGGCAGCGTGCCGGATATCTTCCTGACCAGCAATCTGCCGATTGATAAGTACGCCGCCAAGGGCGTCATCGCCGACCTCAATACCTTCATGGACGGCGGAAACGGCCTGAGCCGCGACTATTTTGTCCCGCAGATTTTGAACGCGCTCGAAAAGGACGGCAAGCTCTATGAGCTGCCCACCAGCTTCTCCGTGCAGACGGCCTACGCGCTGGCCTCCATCGCGAGTCAGTATGACACATGGAACGTCGCTGCCGTGCAGGACGCCATGACACAGCTGCAGGAGGGCGCGACGGTCTTCTCCAACGGCTGGACGAAGAACATGGCTCTGTCGAACTGCCTGTCCCGCAACCTGTCTGCTTTCGTCGACTGGACGACGGGCAAGTGCGAATTTGACTCCGAAGCGTTCCAGCAGCTGCTGGCCTTCTGCAATTCCTTCCCGGCAGAAACCAGTGACGGTGACGGCGCGATTGCCTATGCTTCCTCCGCCGATATTGCCATTGACGACGCGATGTGGGAATCTGACGCGACCCGCATCACGAACGGCAAGCAGCTCATGTCGACGATCGAGATGTACAGCTTTGACTCCTATATCTGGAACGTCTACGCGATCCGCGACAAGATCACCTTTACCGGCTATCCGACCGAGGACGGCTCCGGCAGCTCGTTCGGGCTCCAGATGCCGATGGCCATTTCCTCCGTCACGAAATACCCCGACGCCGCGTGGGACTTCGTCTGCTCAATCATCAAAAAGATGAACACGATAGACGAGAACAATTACTATTACGGCTTCCCCGTCAGTCAGGCTGCGTTTGACGCGGAAATGACCGACATCATGACCGAGCAGTACCAGCTGGACGAAAACGGCGAACAGGTCGACTGGGACGGCGACGGTGAGCCCGACAAAGTCATCCGGGGCGGCTATGAGACCATGGAAAACGGCGAAACGGTCTATAAGGATGTCTATGCGCTGACGCAGGAGGACATTGACCAGATCCTGGGCGTGATCAACAACACACACAGCGTCTATGACTACGATCAGGAGATCCTCGACATCATCACCGATGAGGTCGCCGCCTACTTTGCCGGCGACAAGGACGTCCAGACCACCGCCAACATGATCCAGAGCCGCGTGAACCTGTACGTACAGGAGCAGCGGTAAGCATACACAAAAGGCTCCCCTTGGGCTCAAGGGGAGCTGGCAGCGAAGCTGACTGAGGGGATTCGAACGTAACAGATTTCGGAGCACTTTGAAATATGCAGCAAATCCCCTCCGTCATTTTCTTCGAAAATGCCACCTCCCCTTATCGTGCGGGGCACGACAAGGGGAGGCTTTGGACAGAGACTGATCGAAAATGCCGATACATCCCGATTGCGATTCAGTCGGGAGCTATGAGCATTTTCCAACGCAAAGGAGACACGAAAACGTGCAGAAGCTATCTCTCCGGTCGCGCGGGAAATATGAAACAAAGCTGTCCGGGAAAGGGCTCTGGACGCGGATGAACAACAGGGTGCGCGATTTTCTCGCGTCCATGTGCTTCTCCGGGCCGAGCTTTCTCGGCATGCTGGCGTTTTATATCATCCCGTTTTTGATCGTCGTCTACTATTCCTTCACCGCGGGTCTGACCGACCACAGCTTCGCGGGCCTTAAAAACTACATCAACGTCTGGCAGAACGGCGCGTTCAAGATCGCGGTCAAGAATACGTTCACGTTCACCGGCCTTTCCGTGCCGCTGGCGGTCGTGCTGTCTTTGGGACTGGCGCTGATGCTCGAGGCGCGTATTCCGCTCAAGAGCGAGTTCCGCACGTTCTTCCTCAGCCCCATGATGGTGCCCATCGCGTCCATCATCCTCATCTGGCAGGTGCTGTTCCACTATAACGGCGTCGTGAACGAATTTCTCGCTGTGTTCGGCGCGGACAAGATCGACTGGCTGAAATCGGATTACTGCATGGTCGTCATCGTCGTGCTGTTTTTGTGGAAAAACCTCGGATATAACATGATCCTGTTTATGGCCGCGCTCAGCAATATCCCGCGCGAGCTGCTCGAGGTCGCGGAGGTCGAGGGCGCGTCGGCGGCGTATCAGTTTTTCCATATTAAGCTCCGCTACCTGTCTCCGACGGTGCTGTTCGTGACGATCCTGTCCATCATCAACTCGTTCAAGGTCTTCCGGGAAATTTATCTTTTGACCGGCAATTACCCCTACGACGGGCTTTACATGATGCAGCATTTCATGAACAACATGTTCAACTCCGCCGACTATCAGCGGCTTTCCGCCGCGGCGGTGCTGCTGGCGATCGTCATTGTCATTCTCATTGCGCTCCTGTTCTTCGTGGAGAACATCTTCGGAAAGGACGTGGAGGGATGAGAAAGAAAAAACGGTATTTTTCCCGCGCGACATGCTTCGTGCTCTGCGCGGTGTTCGCCCTGCTGTTCCTGCTGCCGACGGTCCTGACGATCACGAATTCGTTCATGACCCAGAGCGAGATCACCGCGAGCTACGGTCAGGTCTTCGAGAACGCCAACGACGGCAAGAGCTATATCTCCAAGACCATCAACCTCAAATTCATCCCCGATAAGGTCAGCTTCACGCAGTATTTCACGGTCCTGCTCAAAAGTCCGGACTATCTACTGAAATTCTGGAACTCGGTGATCCTGACCGCGCCGATCGTCTTTGCGCAGCTCATGGTCGCGTCCATCGCGGCCTACGGCTTTACGCGCTGGCGCGGCAAGGTGCGCGACAGTCTGTTTTTCTTCTATGTGATCCTGATGCTCATGCCGTATCAGGTCACGCTGGTACCGAACTATCTGGTCAGTGACTGGCTGCACCTGCTCAATACCCGGTGGGCGATCTTCCTGCCCGGCGCGTTCGCGCCGTTCTCGGTGTTTCTGCTCACCAAATTCATGCGCCGCATCCCCATGGCCGTCATTGAATCGGCCAAGATCGACGGCGCGAACGAGTGGCACATCTTCTGGAACATCTGCCTGCCGCAGTGCCGGAGCGCCCTCTATTCCATCGCGATCCTTGTGTTCATCGACAACTGGAACATGGTCGAGCAGCCTTTGATCCTGCTCAACGACGTCGAAAAGCAGCCGCTTTCGATGTTCCTGTCCAGCATCAACGCGGGCGAGATCGGCATTGCCTTTGCCGCCGCTGTCATTTACATGATCCCCGGCCTTCTGCTGTTTTTGCACGGCGAGGCGTATCTGGTGGAGGGTATCGCACATTCTGGCTCTGTGAAAGGATAAGGAAAAGAGATATGGAAAACGGTGTAAGAAAACGCGAATGGGTCAAAACCGCGGCCATTATTCTGCTGGCCGTGCTGCTGGTGCTGACCTTTTTTTCGAAAACGATCATGAACGCCTCGCTGCCCGAGGTCGCCACGCAGCAGGTGTCCTCCGGCGCGATCAACGCCCGCATCCGCGGCAGCGGCACCGTCGAGGCCAGCGAGGTCTATAACGTCACGATCAAGCAGACCCGCAAGGTCGCAAGCGTGCTGGTCAAGACCGGCCAGGAGATCAACGTCGGCGATACCCTCTTCGTGCTGGAAGCGGAGGATTCGGAGGAACTGAAGCAGGCCGAGACTGATCTGGAAACGCTGCAGCAGAATTACGACAAGAGCCTGATCGAAGCCGGAAACACGGCGGCGCAGGAAAACCGCGACGTGCAGAATGCACGCGATGATTATAATGAAGCGCTTGCGATTTACCGTCAGTACAGCACCATGGACGCTTCGCAGCTTGCCACGCAGAAGGCGGCGGCCGAAGCGAAGCTGAAGGAACTTCAGACGGCGAAGACCACAGTCGACAATCAGATCACGAAGCTGAAGGGCGAAAAAGACTATACGGATGCACAGGCAACGGTCACGGAGCACGAAGCGACGGTGAAGTCGCTGGAAGCGGAAAAAGAAAAGCTGCTGGAATCACTTCCGCTGTCTTATAAAGATTGCCGCAACGCATCGTATTATCAAACTGAAATAGACAATATATTGCAAGATAAACAGTATATAGAGAACCTTACGCGATATGAAAAGATATTTGCGGCGTTTAGTACATTGTGTGACAATGATTTCGCAATTATGAAAGAGTGCTATGAGGACAAATCAGGCATTTCGATGATTAAGCGAATTGAAGGGAACAGTACATCTGCAAAGTATGATAAAGAAGGAAATCCGGTTGAGACTCCATCTGGATCGACAGAAGAAACTGTAATCAAATATCGTGAGGCGTTTGCCAAACTTGCTCCTTATTACTACGGCTATGAGAACCCGCGAACAGAGGGACTGCTCATTTTGCAAGATAAGATAAAAGTTGCGACAATCAACGATAAAATTGAAGCGGCCTACAGTGAAATGAGCACCGCAAAAAACATCGTCGGCAATTATGAGCGCTCCATCGAATCTCTGGAAAAGCAGAGCGAGGCGCTTGACACGCAGATCACCGATCAACAGACGGCAGTGGACAAACTCACCAGCGCGTCTTCCGCAGCTGAAACGGTCAAATCTACGAAAAAAACCCTTGAAGACCTTGTTTTCAAACAGAATCTCGGCGATTCGTCCTCCATCGACATGGAAGCGGCCAAGAAGGCCATTGCGCGCAAGCAGGAGGAGGTCGCAAAGCTCCGCGAGAACGCCGACGAGCTGGAGGTCAAGGCCAGCGTGTCCGGCACGATTGCGTCGATCAATGCCTCTGCCGGCAAGTCCATCGGCGGCGAGGAGCAGCCGCTTGCGACCATCAACGTGACCGACCGCGGCTTTACCGTCAAAATTGACGTCACGAACGAGCAGGCCAAAAAGGTCAAGGTCGGCGATACCGCCGAGCTCGTCAACTTCTGGGGCGGCGACGCGGTCGCAACGCTCGACCAGATCACGAATTCCCAGTCCTCCGGCAGCCGCACGCTCGTCTTTACGCTCACGGGCGACATTCAGGCCGGGCAGAACGTCACGCTCTCCATCGGCCAGAAGAGCTCGAATTACGATGCGCTCATCCCGCTTTCCGGCCTGCGCGAGGACTCCAACGGCAAATTCGTCTATGTCCTGCAGTCGAAGAATTCGCCGCTCGGCAGCCGCTATATTGCCACCCGCGTCACCGTGCAGGAGCTCGCGCGCGACGATAAGTCCGCCGCCGTCTCCGGCATCAGCCAGGGCGATTTCATCATCACGACCAGCAACAAGCCCGTGGAGGCCGGCAAGCAGGTGCGGCTTGCGGATAACGGATGAAGCAGCGCGGCCGGTTTGAACGGCGGCACAGGCTGCCGAGACTCCACGGAGGGAAGCTGGCCCTCCTGATCGCGTGTCTGATCCAGACGGCGCTGTCGGTGTTCTGCTTCGCCATGCTCGGCCATGTGCACGGCATGCTCAAGACGCAGTCCGCCGCCGACGTCTGGCGCGGAAGCGGCGAAGACCGCTTCGCGCAGATCTCCGCATTCCTGCCTACCACAGAGACGAAAACCCTTGACGATATCCGTTCGTTCCGCGCGACGCTTGAAAACGAATTCGTCCAGAATTCCATGGAAGCGCCCGAGGGCGGCAGTCTCTACACCGACGCCTACAGCGGCCGGACGAGCCTGTCCGTCTCCGGCAAATCGCCCGGCAGCGTGACGGTCACGGCGGTCGGCGCAGGCGGGAACTATTTCCTGTTCCACCCGCTGACGCTCCTGTCCGGCGGCTATATCTCGGACGAGGATTATATGGCCGACCGCGTCGTGCTGGACGCGCAGACGGCGTTCAACCTCTTCGGCAGCAGCGACGTGGCCGGAATGGAGGTCACGATCAACGGAAAGACCTTCCCCATTGCGGGCGTCGTGCAGAGCGAATCTGATTTCGCGACGAACGCGGCGCTTGCCGCCGGGAACGAGTCCTCCGGCGATACAGGCGGCACGAGCACGAACACCGCCATGATCTACATGAGCTACAGCGCGCTGAACGCCATGGCGGAGCTGCCCATCGACTGCTATGAGATCGTTCTGCCCGACCCCGTTTCGGGCTTCGCGAAAAAGCTCATGACGGAGAAATTCCCCATCGGCAGCGGCGCGATCGTTCAGAATACCGGACGCTTTTCCGTCTCGCGCCTCATTTCCGTGATGGGCGCGTTCGGCAAGCGCGCCATGACGACGAACGGCGTCATCTACCCCTATTGGGAAAACGCCGCCCGCATGGCCGAGAGCTACGCGGCGCTGTATCTGCTGCTGGGGACGCTTCTGGCAATTATGCCGGTCGTCTGCCTGACGATCGTGCTGGTGAAATGCATCACCGCCGAGATCCGCAAGGGCTATTACAAGGCCGCCCACGCCATCGAAGACCGCGTGGAGGAAAACAAACGCAAACACTATATCGCAGGCGGCATTTAACGCAGTACGTCCGGGCTTTCCAGGAAAGCCCGGACGTTTTTCATGAGCGGCACGCACCCAAGGCTCCCCTTGGGCGCAAGGGGAGCTGGCGCGAAACGCCTGAGGGGATTCGAATGCAACATATTTCTGAGTATCCCGGAAAATTGCGCTTTGTAGGGGCGGACGACTCTGTCCGCCCGCGGAATGCACCGATTTTGCGAAAATCTGCGGCGAATTCGCAACTGCCTCAGGGGCCGATGTGGGCATCGGCCCCTACAGGGTGATGTGCAAATTTGCGGCTGCCTGCCGGGCGGAGCAGAGCCCCGCCCCTACCGAATCCGTGCATAATGATTATGGTACTCTGAAATTTGCCACGTTCGAATCCTCTCAGTCAGCTTCGCTGACAGCTCTCCTTGTGCCCAAGGAGAGCCTTTGAGGAGCGCGATACACAAAAAGAAATCCCGCAAACAAGTGACCGGCTTGTCTGCGGGGGATTCTTTATCAATATGAGGGGAAAATGAAAAAGTGTTTATCGCT
>CAKUEH010000015.1 GCA_934646185.1 uncultured Oscillospiraceae bacterium
TTTGACTTTTTCCTGCAAATAAAGTACAATACATGCGCGACCGGGTCGGACAGTCGCGGGCGCAGCGCCGAAAGGCCGCGCATGAGGAAAGTCCGGGCTCCGCAGGGCAAGGATAACGGGTAACGCCCGCCCAGAGCGATCTGAGGAAAAGTGCAACAGAAATAAACCGCCGGAGGCCCAGAAATGGGGGCCCCGCAAAACGAATGTTTTGTGGGGGGAGGAGGCGCAACGGAATGACCAAGACCTGCCGCTTGCGGCGGGGCGAGGGATATGAAGTTTGCGCCGACGAGGTAAGGATGGAAAGGCGAGGTAAGAGCTCACCCAATGGCGTGCGAAAGCGTCCATTGCTGTAAACTCTATCCGGAGCAACACCGCAGAGGAAGCAAGGCTTGCCCGGCTGCTTCCGAGAAGGTGGCTGGAGCGCACCGGCAACGGTGCGCCTAGATAGATGACTGTCGATGACAGAACCCGGCTTACAGACCCGATCGTAAAAACACCCCCGCTGAAAAGCGGGGGCGCTTTTTTTCGTTCAACTTTTCCCACAAGGCTTGAATCGGCTCAGAAATTCTGACGCTGCTCTTGTAGGCGTTGTAGGGGCCGATGCCCATCTTCGGCGCTAAGAGCCGCGCAGAGCGCGGTTGCGCCTCGAAACTAGCCTGCGGGCATCGCATCGGCCCGCTGGGCAGTTACGAATTCGCATTGGGTTTTGCTTTTTGCCGCTGCTTTCCGCGACCTCTCAGTCAGCTTCGCTGACAGCTCCCCTTCCAAGGGGAGCCTCGGCCGCCGGAGGCATGAGCAGATGAAAAATGCGCCCGGCAAGTCTGCCGGGCGCATTTTTGCTTATACAGTTTCCAGCCTGATCTTCCCGTCCTCACAGGTGGCTTTGATGGAGCGGAACGGGTCGACGTAGCTTTTGATGATGCGTTCGGCGATGGGATCTTCGAGGTCGGTCTGGATGGCGCGGCGGAGGTTGCGCGCGCCATAGGCCACGGAGTAGGACCTTTTGACCAGATAATCCTTGACGCTCTCGTCCCAGGTGAACGCGATGCCGCGGCCCTCCAGCGACTGCCGGAGCTCCGCGAGCATGATATCCGCGATGCCGCGGAAATTCTCTTCGCTCAGCTGGTTGAAGCAGACGATCTCGTCGACGCGGTTGATGAATTCAGGCCGCAGGAACTCGCCCAGCGCCTTCATGGCCTTTTCCTTCGACTGCTCGGTCAGGCTATGGCCGAAGCCGACGCTGCCGCCCTTCTGGTTGGAACCCGCGTTGGAGGTCATGATGATGATCGTGTTTTCAAAGTTGACCACACGGCCCTGCGCGTCGGTGATGCGGCCGTCGTCGAGGATCTGCAGCAGGATATTCAGCACGTCCGGATGCGCCTTTTCCAGCTCGTCGAACAGGATGACGGAGTACGGGCGGCGGCGGATCTTTTCGGTCAGCTGGCCGGCCTCGTCATAGCCGACATAGCCGGGAGGCGAGCCGATGATCTTCGAGACGCTGTGCTTTTCCATGTATTCGGACATGTCGAGCCGGATGAGCGATTCAACGGATTCGAACATCTCGCTGGCAAGGCGCTTGACCAGCTCCGTTTTGCCAACGCCGGTTGAGCCGACGAAGATAAACGAAACGGGGTGCTTTTTGACCTGAATGCCGACGCGGGAGCGGCGGATGGCGGACACGACGGAGGCAATGGCCTCGTCCTGCCCGACGATGTGCTTTTTGAGCTCCGCGTCGAGGTTCAGAAGCTGCTCGTATTCCTGCGCGCGGATCTTGCTGGCGGGGATCTTCGTCCAGAGCTCGATGATACGGGCCAGATTGTCGATGGTCAGCGCGGGCTTCGGCAGCTTTTCCAGCTCCGCGATCTCGGAATCGAGCTGAAGGTTGCGGCTGCGGAGCTCCGCCATGCGCGCATAATCGTCCTGCGTCTTTTCGGCGTTCTCCGTGAGCATGGAAAGCTCCAGATCATAATCGGCGTGCTCCTTTTTGAGCGCCTCGAGACGGCCGATGTTCTTATTCTTGAGGTTCACGTCCGAGCACGCCTCGTCGATGAGGTCGATGGCCTTATCCGGCAGGAAACGGTCGGTGATACAGCGCTCGGAGAGCAGGACGGCCTGCCGCGCGATCTCCGGCGAAATTACAACGCCGTGGAACGTCTCGTAATAGTGGCTGATGCCGCGGATGATGGCAATGGACTGCTCAATGGTCGGCTCGGCGACGGTGACGGGCTGGAAGCGGCGCTCGAGCGCGGCGTCCTTTTCGATGTGCTTGCGGTACTCGTTGAAGGTCGTTGCGCCGATGACCTGAATTTCGCCGCGGGAGAGCGCAGGCTTGAGGATATTGGCGGCGTTCATGGAGCCCTCCGCGTCGCCCGCGCCGACGAGATTGTGTACCTCGTCGATAACCAGAATGATATTGCCGAGCTTTTTGACCTCTTCAATAAGGCCCTTCATGCGGCTTTCGAACTGGCCCCGGAACTGCGTGCCAGCGACAAGGGCCGTGAGGTCCATGAGATAGACCTCTTTATTCTGGAGCTTATAGGGAACATCCTTGTCGGCGATCTTCTGCGCGAGGCCCTCGGCGATGGCGGTCTTGCCGACGCCGGGTTCGCCGATGAGGCAGGGGTTGTTTTTCTGGCGGCGGTTGAGGATCTGGATGACGCGCTCCGTCTCCTCCTCGCGGCCGATGATGCGGTCGAGCCTGCCGTCGCGCGCCTTCTGCGTCAGGTTCTGGCAGTAGGTGTCGAGGAATTTATGCTTTTTGTTTTTGCCATTCGGCTTGTCGCCGGAGCGCTGGCGGCTCTCGGTCTTTTCGGGCTCCGGGACGGCGGGCGTATTGTCCTGTCCCTGCCCCGCTGCTCCGAAGAGCTTGTTGAGGAAGGGAAACGTCGCGGTCTGGCTGTCGGCTTCGTCGTCCTCGCCGTCCTCTTCGGCGTCACGGCTCTGGCTGAGCAGGCCCTCCAGGCCGTTCATGGCCTCGGTCATTTCGCCGTTGAGGTTTTCGAGGTCGTCCTCCGAAAGCCCCATGCGCTCGATCATATCATCGACGGGCTTGATGCCCATCTCTTTGGCGCATTTGAGGCAAAGGCCCTCGTTGACGGTCTTTCCGCCGTCGATCTTCGTTATAAAAATGACTGCAAGATTCTTTTTGCATCTTGAGCACAGGGTCGGTTTCATATAAAAGGCTTCTCCTTATCGTGTTTCCTTCTGTAGAGTATATCACAGTCAAGGCGTCGTATCTTTGCAGAATTGTAAACGTTTTTTGGAAAATTATTTACGGGACATACAGCGTTCCGTGGCCGTTGGCAAGGAGGATGGCGGAGCCGTCCTCGCGCATGACGGCGCTGGACGCGCCGGTCGTGTTGTCGGAGACGTCGTATTCCTTCAGGGTCTGGTCGTAAATGGCGAGCGAGCCGCTCGTCAGGAGGGCGAGATATCGGCCGGAGGCGGAGATATCCAGAATCTGCTCGCTAGTCGGAAGCGCGCCCAGCATCGTTCCGTCGTATCCGATGGTCAGGACGGTGTAGCGGTTTCCGGCCTTGTAGAGATTCATGACGAGCGTGACGGATCCGGTCCCGTCCAGCGTGTAGTCCTTGAGATAGGCGTCCTCAAAGGCATAGCTGCCAAGGCACTGGCCGTCCAGATCGTAGAAATACAGCGCATCCTCGCACAGAACGCAGATCGTATTTCCGGGCAGGAAGTGCAGATCGTAGATCAGGGCGTTTCCGATGGGGATGGTGCTGAGAATTTCCTCCGAATCCGTCCGGAAGAGGACGACGGAGGACTGGAACATGCCGTCCTCCTGTCCAAGCACCGCAGCGGCGGCGTATTTTGCGCCGGACGAGACCGTGCAGCGCATGAAATACTGGCTCGACGAAAGCCAGCGGTAGATCAACGACTGCTGACTGTTGTAGACGTAGAGCACGGAGCGGTAGCCGGACTCGCTGGATAAATAGCAGATGCTGCCGTCGGACGCGATATCGGCATCGAGAATCGGCTTCTGGGCGGCAATGTGCAGGACGGAGCCGTTTTTCTGGCTGGCGGCCTCCAGCGTGGTGCCGCCGGTGTCGTAGGCCAGCGCGAGGCCGCCGCCGGTCTTTAAAACCGGCGCGGACATGGACGCCTGAATAGAGGCCGTCTCCACGCCGTCCTTGTCATAGAGGCTGAGGCCCGTCGCGGAAGCGACGGCAAGTCCGCCGGACAGACCGGCATAGCGGTTGGAGTTGCTTTCATCGTAGACAAAGCGGCCCGTTTTGCTGTCGTCGGAGACGTTCAGATAGCGCACATAGCGCTGCATGGCGTCAAGATTCAGCCGGTCACGGAACACGTAGGCCGCCACGCCGCCCGCGACGAGCACGAGCAGGAGCGCAAACACGGCGATCCGCTTGCCAAGGCCCGGATGCTTCTGCGCGTGCAGCTGCGAAACATTATCCGACATGGAAAACCGCCTTTCCGTCATCATACCAGAGCTGCGTCATGTAAAGCCCGCCGGGCGGAACCGTCGGGCCGGCCGCCGTGCGGTCGCCGTTCAGGAGGATCTGCGCGACGGCCTCCGGCGGGAATTTTCCTTCCGCGGCGTAAACGCAGGTGCCCGCCATGGCGCGGGCCATGTTGTAAAGAAAGCCGTTGGCGCTGACGCGCAGCGAAATGAGATCGCCGTCGCGCTCGACTTTGTAATCATAAACCGTGCGCACCGTGGATCTCACATCCGTGCCGACCGAGCGGACGGCGGCAAAGTCGTGCGTGCCGATGAAGCAGTCCGCCGCGCGCTGCATGACCGTCTCGTCCAGGTGCTTGGGATAGAACCACGCGCGGTTGACATAAAACGGATCGCGGATGCCGGAATTGTAGATCAGATACGTATACTCCTTTTTGACGCAGGAGCCGATGGCGTTGAAGTCCTCGTGGACCTCCATCGCGTTCGTAACGACGATATCCTCCGGCAGGTGCGTGTTGAGCGCATACGGGATGCGGTCGCACGGAATACGGGCGGAGGTACGGAAGTTGGCGACATAGACGCGCGCGTGGACGCCTGCGTCCGTGCGGCCGCAGCCGGTCATATGCACCGGGTGGCCGACGACGGCGGCAGCCGCCTCTTCAAGCGTCTGGCCGACGGTCGTGACCGTCTTCTGCACCTGCCAGCCGTGATAGGCCGTGCCGAGATATTTGAGCGTCAGGGCGATGTTGCGCATAGGATACTTCCTTATCATCTGAGTGTGAGCGGTGGAAATAGGAGGGCGCTTGTAGGGGTCGATGCCCACATCGACCCGGCAGATTGCACCGTTTTTACGGAAATCTGCGGCGAATTCGTAATTTCCCAACGGACCGATGTGGGCATCGGCCCCTACAGAGTGCTGCGCGAATTCGCGGCTGCTCATCGGGCCGACAGAGTCGTCGGCCCCTACAGCAAGTTTTTCAATCTGCTGTATTTTGTAGGGGCGGACGACTCTGTCCGCCCGCAGATATACCGTTTTTTCGGAAATCTTCGGCGAATTCAGAACTTTCCGGAGGGCCGATGTGGGCATCGGCCCCTACATACAAACGGGCAGCTGCACACAAATCCGCTGAAGAATCTCCGCTTTTCGCTGCTGTTACAGCCCGAACTGCCGCAGGGCGATCATGAGGGCGAGGAGAGCAGCGCCGGAGAGGTAGGCGAAATAGTCGCGCTTCTGGTAGTGCAGCTCGGAGAGCTTCGTGCGGCCCTCGCCGCCGTGGTAGCAGCGGCATTCCATGGCGGTCGCGAGCTCGTCTGCCCGGCGGAAGGCGCTGATGAACAGCGGCACAAGGATCGGCACGAGCGCCTTTGCGCGGCTGATGAGATTGCCGGATTCAAAATCCGCGCCTCTGGCCTTCTGCGCCGACATGATCTTGTCCGTTTCCTCGATGAGCGTGGGGATAAAGCGCAGGGCGATGGACATCATCATGGACAGCTCGTGTACCGGCGCGTGCAGCTTTTTGAGCGGCGACAGCAGGCTTTCCAGCCCGTCCGTCAGGGCGATCGGCGAGGTCGTATAGGTTAACATAAATGTTCCAGCAACCAGCAGAGAGATGCGCAGCACCATAAAGACGGCGTTCTGGATGCCGGAGCTTGTGATCTTGAAGATCCAGTACTGCGCGATGGGTTCCCCCTGTCCGTAAAACAGGTTCAACAGCGCGGTCAGGATGATAATGAACAGAAGCGGCTTGAGGTTTTTGAGCACAACCTTCAGGCGGATCCGGCTCATGGCGATGACAAGGGCAAGGAACGCGGCGATGACCGCATAGGAGACGAACCATTTCGCGAGGAACAGCGCGACGATGTAGATAATCACGAGCACGAGCTTCGTGCGGGGGTCGAGCTTGTGGATGGGGGTCTGGCCGGGGAAAAACTGGCCGAGGGTCACGTCTTTCAGCATGCCTGCGCGCCCCCCTTCAGAAGCGGTTCGAGAAGATCCGCCGCCTGTTCGACCGTGTAGGCCGAGGCCGGGACGTTTACACCGAGCTGCTGCAGGCGCAGCAGCACCTGCGTCATGCACGGCACGTTCAGGCCCATGGAGACAAGCTCCGCCGCGTGGGAAAAGACCTCGGACGGCGCGCCGGTCATGACGGCAGTCCCCTTCTCCATGACGATCAGGCGGTCGACGTTGGAGGCGATCTCCTCCATCGAGTGGCTGACCATCACAACGGCCGCGTGCTGCGCGGCCTGATAATCGCGGATATTTTTGAGGATGCTCTCGCGGCCGGCCGGGTCAAGGCCCGCCGTCGGCTCGTCGAGAATGAGCACGTCCGGCTCCATGGCGATGACGCCCGCGATGGCGGCGCGGCGCTTCTGCCCGCCGGACAGATCGAACGGGGATTTGGAAAGCTCCGCCTCGGAAATGCCGACAAAGCCCGCCGCGCGGCGGACGCGCGTGTCGATCTCTTCTTTTGACAGGCCCATGTTTTTGGGGCCGAAGGCGATATCGGCGTAGACGGTCTCCTCGAACAGCTGATACTCCGGGTATTGGAACACCAGACCGACGCGGAAGCGGATCTGGCGGGTGAATTTGGGATCCTCCCAGATATCGCGGCCGTCAAACAGCACGCAGCCGGACGTCGGCTTCAGAAGGCCGTTCATGTGCTGCACCAGCGTGGATTTGCCGGAGCCGGTATGGCCGATGAGGCCGACGAATTCGCCCCGGCTGATCGTGAGATCGACGTCGGTGAGCGCCGCATGCTCAAACGGCGTATCCGGGCTGTAGATATGTGAGAGCTTCTGTATCTCTAAAATAGGCGTCAAGGCTTCTTCCTCCGGGTATTCTGGTTCAGCTTTGCGTGATGCGCTGCCGGAGCAGCTGCGCGCAGGCCTCCGGCGTCAGCGCGCCGGTCGGGATATCGACGCCGCGGCGCTTCAGCTCCAGCAGCAGCTGCTCGGTCTGCGGCACGTCGAGGCCGACGCTGCGCAGCAGCGGCTCCTGTGCGAAGACCGCCTGCGGCGTTCCGTCGGCGACGATCCTGCCCTCAGACATGGCGATCACGCGGTCTGCGCGCGCAGCCTCGTCCATGTGATGCGTGATGAGGATGACGGTCATGCCGGTCTCGCGGTTCAGTCGTTCGACGGTATCGAGCACCTCGCGCCGGCCCTGCGGGTCGAGCATGGCGGTCGGCTCGTCGAGCACGACGCACTGCGGCCGCATGGCGAGCACGCCCGCGATGGCCACGCGCTGCTTCTGTCCGCCGGACAGGAGCTGCGGGGCGTAGGTACGGTAATCATACATACCGACCGCCTTGAGCGCGTCGTCGACGCGCCGCCGGATCTCCGGGGAGGCGACGCCGAGGTTTTCCGGCGCAAAGGCGACATCTTCCTCTACGACGTTCGAGACGATCTGGTTATCGGGGTTCTGGAACACCATGCCGACATGCTGCCGGACGGCGAGCAGAAGCGCCTCGTCCTTCGTGTCCATGCCGTAGACCGTCACGCTGCCGCCCGCGGGCAGCAGAATGGCGTTAAAATGTTTGGCCAGCGTCGACTTGCCGCAGCCGTTATGGCCGAGCACGGCGACAAAGCTCCCCTGTTCAACTGACAGGTTCAGGCCGTCGAAGACGACGTGCGTCTCGCCGCCGTCCTGGCCCTCGTAAGTATACTGCAGGTCGTTTACCTGGATCGCTGTGGTCATGGCTTCTCCTTTGTCCAGCGGCACGTCGCGCCGCACGGCAGGGCAAGGCCCGTATCGCGCACCGGCAGACCGAGCTCATCCGACTGGGTATAGCCGCCGTATTTCTTTGAGACGATCGTCTCCGTCAGATAGCGCATGACGGACGGGGCCAGACCCGTCGTATAGGAATTGATGATAAAAAACAGCGGATCGTCGGAAAGCACGCGGCTGACCAGCTCGACGAACGGATACAGATTCTCCTCCAGCTTCCAGACCTCGCCGGACGGGCCGCGCCCATAGCTGGGCGGATCCATGATGATCGCGTCGTAGGTCTTGCCGCGGCGGATCTCGCGCTCAACGAATTTGGCGCAGTCGTCCACGATCCAGCGGATGGGCCTGTCCTCAAGCCCGGAGACCTTCGCGTTTTCCTTCGCCCAGAGCACCATGCCCTTGGCCGCGTCGACGTGGCAGACACTCGCGCCTGCGGCGGCGCAGGCGATGGTCGCGCCGCCGGTATAGGCGAACAGATTCAGAACGCGGATGGGGCGGCCTGCATTCCGGATTCTCTCCATCATGAAGTCCCAGTTGGCCGCCTGCTCCGGGAAAACGCCGGTATGCTTGAAATTCATGGGCTTGACCTGAAAGGTCAGCTCCTTATATCGCACCTGCCACTGCGCGGGCAGGCGCAGGTTCTGCCACTTTCCGCCGCCGGTGTTCGAGCGCGCGTAGCGCGCGTCGTATTTCCGCCAGAGCGGATCGTCCTTCGGCGTGTTCCAGATCACCTGCGGATCCGGGCGCACGAGGATATAGTTCCCCCACCGCTCGAGCTTTTCTCCGGCGGAGGTATCAAGGACCTCATAGTCCTTCCAGCTGTCAGCAAGCCACATGTTGCTCTCCTGTCTCTACTATGATTACGGGTTACTGCCGGTGTTGTTCGTGAAGCTGTTCAGGATCCGGTCGATCACGCTCTGGCTGTCGTCGGAGCTGCCGTCTTCCTCGTCTTCCTCCGGCTCCGGCTCGGGCAGGTCGTCCTCGGTGTGGATGTAGCACTCCACGTTGATCGAGTCGACGTCGGGCGAGACGGCGGCGTAATAGCCGGCCGGGAGATCACCCGTCAGGATCGCGTAGGCCTGATCGAGCACGACGACGCCGTTTTTGGGGAAGGCGCGCGAAACGTCGAGCAGCGCGGCCTTATGCGTGGCATTGCCGGGGATCTGCGCGCAGAATTCGTTGGCCACGTGGCCGGAGGCATCACAGATGTCGACCAGCTTATGGGCGGTACACTGCGCGGTCGGCACGTCGTGCGCGCTGAGCGTGACGCGGACGGTGCGGTCGCCGCGCGGGTCGAGCGCACAGGCGTCGGCCGGCAGAAGTCCGCTGTCGCGGCAGACCGTGACCTCGACAAGGTTGGCGGGCTGCTTGAACGACTTGTCCTTGAGCTCCTGATGCACAAGGCTCATGACCTTCTGCCACATGACGATGGAGGGATTCGTCTCGGAATCCGTCAGCACGATCTCCTCCGGATCGTTGTAGCCGCACCAGACGACGCCGGTGTAATACGGCGTATAGCCGGCGAACCAGCGGTCAAAGTCGCGCGAGGTCGTGCCGGTCTTGCCGGCGACGGTCATGTTTTCGAGCTGCGCCGCCATGCCGGTACCCTTCTCGACGGTCGATTCGAGCATATCGGTGATATACCACGCGGTCATATCCTTCATGGCGACGTGGGAATCCTGCGTATTATCGAGAATGACCTGCCCGTTCGAGTCCTTGACGACGGTATACGTTCTGGCCTCGCGCCAGACGCCCTCGTTGGCAAACGTGGCGTAGGCCGCCGTCATGGCGCGGACCGTTACGCCGCGCGTGAGGCTGCCGAGGGCAAGCGCCCAGAGATTCACGTCGGACAGCTCTTCTCCGTTCGTGGTCTTATACGAGGAGACGAGCGTGGACAGTCCCATCTTGTCTTTGGCGAAGGAATAGCTGTATTCCGGCGTCATCTGCGCCACGAGCTTGACGGGGACGGTATTGATCGACTGCTCGACGGCCTCCTCCACGGACACGAGGCCGCGGTAGGTCGAGTCGAGGTTCTTGGGCCAGGTCGCCGAGTCGGTAAACGAGTACGGCGTATCGTCCATGACGGTCGCGGGCGTGATGAGCCCGAGCTCGATGGCGGGCGCGTAGACCGCGACAGGCTTGATGATGGAGCCCGGAGACAGGAGGCTTCTCGTCGCGCAGTTCCAGACGAGGCTCCCCTGCTTTTTGCCGACGCCGCCGGCCAGAGCGACGATATCGCCGGTCGCGTTGTCGACAATCACGATGCCGGACTGCAGCTGCTGGGAGCTGGCTGTGGCGGGCAGGCTCGAAAGATCCTCATAGACCTGATCGACCGCGGCCTGCACGTCGGGATTGACGGTGGAATAGATCTGGTAGCCGCCGGTCTTGACCATCGTGTAGACGATGTCGTATTCGTAGCCGGTCTTGTCGCACAGGTCGTTGACCACGTCGTTGATGACCTGATCGACGAACCAGGAGTAATTATCGTCGGACTTCTTCTTTTCGCGGCTGGCGTTCGTGAATACAAGCTCCTGCGCGACGGCCTCGTCGTACTGGGCCTCATTGATATAGCCCTGCTTGAGCATCTCGGAAAGGATGACCTCCTGCCGCTCCTTGTTGTTTTCCGCGCTGATATACGGGTCATAGCGCGAGGGGTTGTTGGTGATGCCGATGAGAGAGGCACACTCTGCCAGCGTCAGCTCCTTGACGTCCTTGCCGAAATACACGCGCGAGGCAGACTGCACGCCGCGGCAGTTTTCGCCCAGCGGGATGATATTCAGATACAGTTCCATGATCTGCGGCTTGGTGTGTGTTTTTTCGAATTCAAGCGCGCGGTAGATCTCGACCAGCTTGCGGCGGACGGTCACCTCCCGTTCGCCGGTGGCGTTTTTGATGAACTGCTGCGTGATGGTCGAGCCGCCGGCCTCGCTCTTGCCGAGGAACATCTTGAAGCAGGCGCGCATCGTTGTGACCCAGTCGACGCCCTGGTGCTTTTCGAAGCGCTTGTCCTCGATGGCGATGCAGGCGTTGATGAGGTTCTTGGGAATGTCGTCGTATTCGACGAACGTGCTGTTTGAGCCGCCGTAGATGGCCTGCAGCACCTCGTATTTTCCGGTATCCGGATCTTCATAATAAATGACGGAGGTCTGCTCCATGGAGAAGCTGTCGGAGGCCCACTGCGCCTGCTGGGAAAGATCGTTCTTCACGTAGACCGCAAACAGGCACGCGAAGATCAGGGCCGTCAGAAACGCCGTCAGGAAGATCGTGCCGACGACCTTGCCGATCACGGCGAAGACATGTCCGGCGCCTCCGGTCTTTTTTCCGTTTTCGATTCTATCTTGTCTTGCCATACGGGACCTCCATGTTTTGTTCTGGCATACAGGCAAACGGCGCGTAGCGCCGTAATATCGCATTCTATCCAAATGATTATAACACATCTGTCAATTATTTTGAAAACAAATTTTGAAATCCATGCAGTCTTTTTATTCTTCCTGATTTTTACCGGATTTCATGCAGAAAAGATCGGTTATCCGGATATATTTGCAACAAATCCGGCATTGCGCGGCGGGAATAGCGGAAACGGTCAGCAAATTCCTCTTGATTTTATACCGGCTTCGGGTTAGAATAACAGCATGAAAGCAAACGATACGGAGGCTTCCCATGGAACAGCAGTACGGCGACGATTTCATCAGCATCACCGACGAAGACGGCAAAGAATATGAGCTTGAGGTCCTGGCGGAGCTCGAGCATAACGGCAGCCGCTATCTGGCCCTCGTTCCGGCAGGCTCCGGCGACGATGAGGCCGAGGATCTTGAGGTCAGCATTCTCAAGTCCGTGGAAGAAAACGGCGAGGAATTCCTCGAGGCCATCGAAGACGACGCAGAGCTCGAAGCGGTCTACAGCGCGCTGATGGATCTGATCTACGAGGACGAAGAAGAGCCTGAAGCATAATCAGAGGCTCCGCTGCCCACAATAGAATATGGTATAACAAAAGCGTGTCCCTGCGGGGTGCGTGACGGGTCCACTTAAACCCACATTATATTCAGGGGATGCCGGAACTTTTGCTGTCGATTGCAGGCCTCCCGCCCACGGCTTTGACCGGTGGTGGACGTTGGAAGCAGAGAAGCAGCAAAGAGGCAACCCACCTGCCCTTTCGTGCAGGTTATAATTGGATCTGCACGGCTTCTGCGGGGATACGTTTTTTTGCCGAAAATCGCTCTGCCGGGGCAGAGCGTTTTCTTTTTCTGCGCGCTCTGCAAAAATTATGCTTGCATATGCCGCGGCTTTTCGGTATAATACGCATTGAATTGCCTGACGGGACGATTTCCCGCTTTTTTCGGGCAAAACCCAGACTTATGAGAGGAATGATCCCAAAATGAGCGCATCCCGTGAAAAGAACAAGCGCAAGGAACAATCCGCAGCCCCCGAGACTGCCAACGAAACAAAGAAAGGCATGAGCAAGGGCCTGAAGACGACGCTGATCGCTGTCTGCGCCGTTCTGGTCGTCTGCATCGTTGTGTTCTTCTACATGCTGACCAGCGGCTTCTTCGCCTCGCACGCCACCGCCGCGACCGTCGGCAGTCACAATCTTTCCCCGGCCATGGTCAATTACTTCTATAAGGGCGCCTACAGCAACATGCAGAGCCAGTACGGCGACTTTATGAGCTATATCCTTGACACCAACACGCCGCTCGACGAGCAGACCTATGACGAAGAGTCCGGCCAGACCTGGGCCGACTTCTTCACCGAGCAAGGTCTGACCACCGCTGCCGAGGTCTATGCCATCGCCGACGAGGCCAAGGCCAGCGGCTACACGCTTTCCGAAGAAGAGCAGGCCTCCATCGATTCGCAGATCTCGTCTCTCGAGCTCTATGCCGCGTATTCCAACATGAACAAGAACAGCTACATCGCGGCTGTCTACGGCACGGGCTGCAACGAGAAGAGCTTCCGCGAATATCTCGAGCTCACGACGCTGGCGAGCAGCTATGCGCAGTCTGTGAGCAGCGGCTTCACCTATACCGACGCGGATATCGCCGCCGAGTATGAGGCGAACCCCAACAGCTACGACGCCGTGACCTATCGTCAGTTCCTCGTCTCCGACTCGATGTTCCAGACCACGACGGACGAGAGCGACGAGAACGCAGAGGCCGCTGAAGAGCTGTCTGAGGAAGAGCTGACCGCGCGCAAGGAAGAGATGGCCTCGAAGATGGCCGCCGATACCGAAAACGACGAGCAGGCTTTCATCAACGAAGCCTATGCAAACGCGCAGGATTCCGCAAAGGAAAGCTACGCAGACGAAAACTACACGCTGAAAGAGGATCAGCTGTACGCCTCGCTGAGCACCGACGTCGCGGACTGGCTGTTTGACGCCTCCCGCACCGAGGGCGACACGACCTATATCGCGACCGACAGCGGCGTTTACTATGTCCTGTACTTCGTCTCCCGCAGCACGAACGACAATCTGCTCCCGAACGTGCGCCACATCCTGATCTCCGTCAGCGACACATCCGACGAGACCGCGATGGAAGAGGCCCGCACGAAGGCCGACGAGATCCTCGCGGAGTTTGACGCGGGCGACAAGACGGCTGAGAGCTTCGGCGAGCTGGCCAAGGAATACACCGACGATTCCAACGGCGACGAAGGCGGCCTGTATGAGAACATCACGCCGGGCCAGATGGTCACGGAGTTCAACGACTGGTGCTTCGACGAGAGCCGTCAGCCCGGCGACACCGGCATTGTCGAGACGTCCTACGGCGTGCATGTCATGTACTTTGACAGCTTCGGCAAGTCCTACCGCGACACGCTCGTTGAGAACGCGCTGCGCACCGCGGACTATAACGCATGGCACGACGGTGTCGTCGGCGACAATGCGTTCACGACCAACTCCTTCGGCATGAAGTTCATCACGAAGTAATCGCATTTCAAACAGCCGCCCGTTTGGGCGGCTGTTTTTCCGTATAAAACGCCCCTTCTCACGGCAGACTATGCCATGGGAAGGGGTGTTTTGATGCAGGAAAACACGCAGGCGCCGCGCCTCGGCTTCTGTCTGCTGGCAGGCGCGCTGGCGGGCTTTATCAACGGGTTCTTCGGCGCGGGCGGAGGCATGGTGCTCGTGCCGCTGCTGATCTGGCTGTGCAGGCTCGAGGATAAGGCGGCGTTTTCGTCCGCGATCGCGGTGATCTTGCCGCTTTGCGTCGTTTCGATCGCAGTCTACGCGCTGCACGACAGTCTGCCGTTTCCGGACGCGCTCCCCTACCTCATCGGCGGCGCAGCGGGCGGCGTTCTGGCGGGGCTGCTGTTCCGGAAAATGCCGGTCAGGGCGCTGCATCTGATTTTAGGCGGCGTGATCCTTGCGGGAGGGCTTCGTCTTATATTATGTTAACTTTTATTGCAGCTGCCGCGGCAGGACTCGTCTGCGGCGTTTTATCGGGCTTCGGCATCGGCGGCGGAAGTCTTCTGATGGTCTGGATGACCGCCGTTCTGTCCATGGAGCAGAAGGCCGCGCAGGGCGTGAACCTGCTGTACTTTCTCCCCTGCGCCGCCTGCGCGCTGATCTTTCATATCAAAAACAAACAGATCGTCTGGCGGGCGGTCTGGCCCGCCGCGCTCGCGGGCAGCGTCTGCGCCGTGGGTGGAGCGCTTCTGGCGCAGGGCGTGGACGCGGAGCTGCTGCGGAAGCTGTTCGGCGGGTTTCTGGTTCTGGTCGGGCTGTCGGAGATTTTTCTGAAGGGGCTGAAGAAAGGATAGCAGCCGATGTATGTGCGCTCCAAAGCCTCCCCTTGTCATGCTCCGCATGATAAGGGGAGGTGGCATTTTCGAAGAAAATGACGGAGGGGATTTGCTGCATATTTCAGAGTGCTCCGAAATATGCGGCGTTCGAATCCCCTCAGGCCCTTCGGGCCAGCTCCCCTTGGGCCCAAGGGGAGCCTTTGGGCCGGGCGTTCTGTAGGGGCCGATGCCCACATCGGCCCTTGAAGAAGTCTCGAATTCGCCGCAGATTTCCGTAAAAACGGTGCAATCTGCCGGGCCGATGCGATGCCCGCAGGCTAGTTTCGAGGCGCAACCGCGCTCTGCGCGGCTCTTAGCGCCGAAGATGGGCATCGGCCCCTACAATAAAATTTGGCGGTGCATACGAATTTGCCGAAAGTTTTCAGCTTCTCGCCGCTGCCTGCCGCGACCTCTCAGTCAGCTTCGCTGACAGCTCCCCTTGAAAGGGGAGCCTTGGGCAGGCGTCTGCGCAGCGGTTCAGCGGCTGTGCTCCTCGTCGCAGCAGTCGATGGCGAGGACGGTACACAGGGCGATCAGCGCGTCGCGCGGGTCGGCTACCTCGAGGGCGTAGCGGTCGCCCAGGGTCAGAAACGCGCGGGAGATGGCCGCAACGCGGCTGCCATTTTTCGTGATCTCGTATTCCAGGCTCATGAAATCGCCCTCGATCTCCCAGCCAAGCTCGTCCAGCGAATAGCTGCGGGAAAAGAACGCGAAATTCCGCGTCAGATCGTATTCCCGTGCGCCGATGGTCAGCGCATAGGTACACGGCAGCGAAAACGGCATATGCTGTACGGCGGCAACCTGCTGCCCGGAGGCGTCTCGCACGATGAGCTTTTTGCCGAAGTTGAAAAACTCACGGTCCGCGCTGTAGACGAGATTCTCGTTTTCATCCCAGATGTCAAAGTGATCGAACGACAGAAATTCCTCTTTCAGGTAAAAAATCATGGTATTCTCTCCCTTCTGATGGTTTGGACGTTCACGGCGCAAAATAGTTCCGACTGGAAATCATTCTGTGTTTATGATATAATAAACAGACTTTCAGCACAAGGAGTTTTTCCCATGACGAACAAAGAGATCGGCGAGCTGCGGCGCCGTATGAAGCCCGACCGCACCAATCTGACCGCTGTTTACGGCTGCTATGTGTCATCCAGCGGCGAAGTTCTGTCCACGTTCCGCGAGCCGTTTGGCCTGATGACGGAGGAGGACAAGGAAAAATATCTGGCGATCTTCCGCCGCGCGCTGTCCGGCACGCCGGATAAAAATCTGATTGACCTCTCGTTTACCACAAAGCAGGTCGCCGATTCCGATGAGCACCGGCTGCTCATGCGGCTGCGCGAGACGGCGCTGGACGATGAGGAAGCGCGGCAGAAGCTGTTCCAGACCATCATCGGAGCGGTCAGCTTTGAAGAAAACTTTCTGATCTTACTTGCGCACGAGCGCTATGACGTGCCGTTCAAGGCCAGGGACGGCGCAAAGCTCGACGACGGCAGCGAGGTCTTCTCCTATTTCGTCTGCGCCGTCTGCCCCGTCAAGCCGGGCAAGGAGCTTCTGAGCTACATAGCCGAGGAAAAGACCTTCCACAACCGTTCGGCCGGATGGGCCGCGGGCATGCCGGAGGCCGGCTTCCTCTTCCCTGCCTTTGACGGGCGGCGGACAAATCTGTATAACTGCCTGTTTTACACGCATTCGTCCGGCGCGGACAATCAGGCGCTGATCGACGCGCTGTTCCATGTCCAGCCGCCGATGCCCGCCGACGAGCAGCGCGACACCTTCGGCGGCGTGCTGCGCAACGCGCTGGACGAGGAATGCTCGCTCGCCGTCGTGCAGCAGATGCGGCAGGAGCTGAAGGACCGCATCGACGCATGGCAGGAGGCAAAGAGCGACGACCCGCTCGTCGTGAGCGGAGACGAGCTCAAGGACGTGCTGGAAAGCTGCGGCGTGTCGGAGGACAAGCGGATGCAGTTCGGCGCGCAGTTTGACGAATCCTTCGGCGGCGGCGCGGTGCTGAACCCCCGGAATCTGATCGACGTGAAAAAATGCGTCGTCAAGACGCCGGATGTTTCCATCACCGTCAATCCCGACCGGCCGGATCTCATCGAGACGCGCACGCTCGGCGGCGTGCGGTATCTTCTCATCAAGGCCGACGAGGGCGTCGAGCTCAACGGCATCGATCTTGCCGGGGAGGCATAACGCGGCGGCACGCGCCGGAGGGGAAACTCGTCCCCCTCCGGCGTATTTTCGCGTATTTACAAACATTCCGGTCAATGCTATACTATACAAATTGACTGAAACGTTTTTCTGAAAGGAACGGTATCTATGGGTCTGCCTGCGAAGCTGGTGCGCGCACAGCTCAATTTCTTTAAACCCTTTGTCGCCAACTGCTCTCTGGAGATCACCCGGAAGGGGCAGGACAAGCTCGGCGAGCTGATGGAGGCGATCCACCGGCGCGACGTGATCGTCCGCGACCATGACTTCGGCCCGTTTCAGGGCGCGTGGATCATGCCCAAGGACGAGCGGCGGCAGGGCGTTGTGCTCTATCTGCACGGCGGCGGCTACACCTGTGGCAATCTGGACTATGCCAAGGGCTTCGCGGCCACGCTTTCGGATGAGTGCGGCGTGCGGGTGTTCTGCGCGGCCTATCGGTTAGCCCCGGAGGAACGCTTCCCCGCCGCGCTGGACGACGCAGTCGTGAGCTATCAGTATCTGCTCTCCAAGGGCTACCCCGCAAACCAGATCCTGCTGTGCGGCGAGTCCGCCGGCGGCGGCCTGATCTATGCCCTCTGCCTGCGGCTCAAGCAGCTGCGTCTGCCGCTGCCGTGCGGCCTGATTGGCATTTCGCCGTGGACCGACCTGACGGGCTCCGGCCAGTCGTATATCGACAACCGCGACATCGACCCCTCCATGACGCCGGAGCTGCTGCAGTTTTATGCCGCCTGCTATACCGACGATCCGAAAAATCCCCTCTGCTCGCCGTTGTTCGGCGATCTGACGAGCCTGCCGCCGTCGCTGCTGTTCGTCGGCGGAGACGAGGTCATGCTCGACGACACGCGCATGCTGCACAAAAAGCTGCTCGATTCCGGCTGCAAGAGCCAGATCGTCATCGCGCCGGAGCGCTGGCACGCGTATGTGCTGTATTATCTGAACGAGAACATGTCCGATTTCGACACCATCGGACGGTTTATGACGCGGGTGCTCTCCCCTGTGCGCAAGCTGCGCTGGATGCGGCTGGACAACGCCGCAAAAATTTACCCGGCGGCCAAGCGCCGGAACTGGACGAATTATTTCCGCCTGTCCGCCACGCTGACGGAGACGGTCGACCTCAACGTGCTGCGCGCGGCGCTGGATGTGACGGTGCGGCGCTTCCCGTCCATCGCCGTCCGGCTGCGCCGGGGCGTGTTCTGGTATTATCTCGAGGAGATCACCAAGGCCCCCGCCATTGAGGAGGATAAGAGCTATCCGCTCGTCCATGTCCCGTTTGACGACGTGCGCAAGTGTGCCTTCCGCGTGCTGGTTTACGGCAGCCGCATTGCTGTGGAATTCTTCCACGCGGTCACGGATGGCACGGGCGGTCTGATCTTCCTCAAGACGCTGGTAGCGGAATACCTGTGCCAGAAATATAAGATCACCATCCCCGCCGGAAACGGCGTTCTGGGCCGATTGGAAGATCCCGACCCGGAGGAGCTGGAGGACAGCTTCCTGCGCTACGCGGGCGACATCACTGCCAGCCGCGCCGAACAGACCGCCTATCACCTGAGCGGCACACCGGAGCCGGACGGTTTTCTGAACCTCACGACGCTGATGCTCCCCGTGGCCGCCGTGAAGGAAACAGCGAAGGAATTCGGCGTCAGCGTGACGGAATTCATCGCGGCCGTCATGATGAAGGCCATCAGCGATCTGCAGGCCGAAAAGGTCCCGCGGCGCATGCGGCGCAAGCCCGTCAAGGTGCTGCTGCCGGTCAACCTGCGCGGACTGTTCCCGAGCCGGACGATGCGGAATTTCGCGTCCTATGTCACGCCGGAGATCGATCCGCGGCTGGGCGATTATTCGCTTGCGGAGATCTGCCGCATCGTCCATTACCGGATGGGACTGGAAAACGATCCCCGGATGATGGCGGCGAAGATCGCGACGAATGTGGCGAGCGAACGCTCCGCCGTGCTGCGCGTCATGCCGCTGTTCGTCAAGAATATCGCGATGAAGGCCGTGTTCGACCTGGTCGGCGAGTGCAAATCGTGTCTGTGCCTGTCCAATCTCGGGCTTGTGAAGCTGCCGGAGGAAATGGCCCCATATGTCGCGCGGATGGACTTCATCATCGGCGTGCAGGCCAAGGCGCCGCACAACTGCGGCGTCGTCAGCTGGGACGGCACGATGTATATCAACATGATCCGCAACATCCGGGAACCGGAGCTGGAATCTCATTTTTACCATGTGCTGCACACGCTGGGACTGCCTGTCAAGGTCGAAAGCAACCAGCGCTGGGCATGAGTAGGAGGCCTATTAAGCATGTATTGTGTCAAATGCGGCGTTGAGCTCGCCGACAGTGAAAAAAAATGTCCCCTGTGCGGGACGCCGGTGTTCCATCCGGATATCCCGCGCACGCTTTCCGAGCCGCCCTTCCCGCCGGACAGGCGCATCCGGCCCGAGGACGTGAACCGCTCGGGAATCTTATTCGTGCTGACCATCGCGGCGCTGCTGCCCGCGCTGTTGTGCCTGCTGTGCGACTGGCGCATCAACGGAACGCTCGTCTGGTCCGGCTACGCGGCCGGGGCGATCGGTCTATTGTATATCGTCATCCTGCTGCCCATGTGGTTCCGGCGGCCCAATCCCGTTATCTTCGTGCCGGTCGATTTCGTCGCGGTCGGTCTGTATCTGCTCTACATCAACTTCGCCACCGGCGGGCACTGGTTTTTATCCTTCGCCTTCCCGGTCACAGGCGCCATCGGCCTTCTGATCAGCGCAGCAGTCGCCCTGACGCACTATCTGCGCAGCGGCTATCTTTACATCTACGGCGGCATGCTGATCCTGGGCGGCGGACTGGCCGTGCTCATTGAGTTTCTCATCAACCTGACCTTCCAGATCCATGAGACGTTCTTCTGGTCGTTCTACCCGATGGTCGCGGGGATCGTGCTGGGCCTGACGCTCATCGTCATCGCCATCTGCAAGCCCCTGCGCGAGTCGCTGCACCGGAAATTTTTCCTGTAAGCGGAAGCACCTGCCCACCGGATCGCATTCGCCTTCAAGTGAAAAAGCCCCCTCCGCATGCGCTTTTCCATGCGGAGGGGGCCTCTTGTTTATTTTGCGAGATGCTTCTGGACGGCCTGTACGATCCGGGCGATCGCGGCACTCAAGGCCGCGTTGACGGCGAATTCCACGAGGAAATTCACGCCGATAAACGCGACGAAGAGAAAATAGATGATGTTTGTGCCGCCTGCATAGTCCTGCAGGACAGGCTTGAAGACTGTGAGCATGCCGATGGCGAACACGCCGGTGTTCACGACAGGGGCCGTCAGCGCGGCCAGCACACAGCTGAGCGTCTGCCTTTGCCGCAGCGCCTTCGCGACGAGGCCCGCGCAGAGCCCGCACAGAACGGCCTTGCCGACGCACACGACGACGAGCCAGAACGGGCTTGCGACCCACAGGACGTTTGTAAATTCATCTGTGCCCGTAATGCCTGCGATCAGGCAGACGATCCCGAACACCGCGCCAAGCCCGGCTCCAGCGCCGGGCCCGAAGAGGATCGCGCCGACGACGATGGGAACCAGCGTCAGCGAGATCGGGACCGGCCCGATGCGGATACCGCTTGCGACGGTCTGCAGAACGACGACCAGCGCGGCCAGCAGGGCCAGCGAGGTCAGACGGACGACGGATGCATGGTTGTTGCGATTCATAAGTACCTCCTGCTGTCACTCCGAATTCTTCGGATGCAACGCACATATTTTATCACGGGCAAAGCCCGTTGATAACAGAATTACGGAATTTCCTCCTCGACGGGTTCGCTGGAAATGGTCGCGCCGTCCTTGATGGCCTGCCACTGTTCGCGCGTGACGAGCAGCTGGCGGGGCTTGGAGCCCTCGAACGGGCCGACGATGCCGCGCTCCTCCATCTCGTCCATGATGCGCGCCGCGCGGGCGTAGCCCAGCTTCAGACGGCGCTGGAGCATGGAGACGGAGGCCTGTCCGGTCTCCAGAATGACGTCGACCGCCGCCGGGAGCATTTCATCGCCGTCAGAGCTGTCTGTCTCTGCGGCTACGCCGCCGGAGCTGCCGGAGCCGGATTTTCCGCTCTCGGCCGCCTTTTTGTCGATCTCGGCCATGACGGCGTCGGAATACTCCGCCTCGCTCGAGGCCTTGACGAAGGAGACAACCTCCTGTACCTCGTCGTCGGTGATGAAGCAGCCCTGCACACGCTTGGGCTTGCCCTGCCCGAGCGGCGCATAGAGCATATCGCCCTTGCCGACGAGCTTTTCGGCGCCCGCCGTATCGAGAATGATGCGCGACTCCATCGCGGAGGCGACGGCAAACGCGATGCGGGATGGGATGTTGGCCTTCATGAGGCCGGTGATGACGTCCGCGGACGGACGCTGCGTGGCGATGACCAGATGGATGCCCGACGCACGGCCCATCTGCGCGATGCGGCAGATCGATTCTTCGACCTCCTTGGCCGCGACCAGCATGAGGTCGGCCAGCTCGTCGATCACAACGACGATCTGCGGCATGGGCTCGAGCTCATCGTCCGCAGACGCGCGCGCCTGCTTGTTGTAGGATTCGAGATCGCGGACGCCCGCGTCCGCCATCATGCGGTAGCGCCGCATCATTTCCGTGACCGCCCACTGCAGGCTGCCCGCGGCCTTTTTGGGGTCGGTGACGACGGGGATGAGCAGATGCGGAATGCCGTTGTAAATGCCAAGCTCGACCATCTTCGGGTCGATCATGATGAGCTTGACCTCCTCGGGCTTCGCCTTATAGAGAAGGGAGATAATGAGCGAGTTCATGCAGACCGATTTGCCGGAGCCGGTCGTGCCGGCGATCAGCAGATGCGGCAGCTTGCCGATATCGCCGATGATACGGTTGCCGCCGATGTCCTTGCCGACGGCGAAGGACACGCGGGACTTGCACTTCTCAAATTCCGGCGAGTCGATGACCTCGCGGGCCATAACGACCGAGACGATCCGGTTCGGCACCTCGATGCCGACGACGGAGATCTTGTCCGGGATGGCCGCGATGCGCACGCCGGACGCACCGAGGGCCAGCGCGATATCGTCGGCCAGATTCGTGACCTTGGACAGCTTCACGCCGCGCTGGAGCTCCAGCTCGTACCGCGTGACCGACGGGCCGCGCGTGACATTGATGATATGCGCCTCGATGCCGAAGGACTGGAGCGTGTCGCTCAGCCGCTCGGCATTCTGCCGCATCTCCTCCGTGCCGTCGTGCGACTGACCGCTTCCGGCCTTCAGAAGCGATACGGGCGGGAATTCGTATTCCGGCTTCTGCGGCTCCTGCTGCCCGATCTCCTGTGCGATCTGGGCCGCCTCGAGCTGCACGTCCGCCTTTTTGAGCTTTTCCGGCTGCTCCGGGACCTCGACCGGCGGCAGCGGCTGCGCGGCGGGGGCCGGCTTCGGCTCCGGCTTCGGCGCGTCGAAATGGTCGATTACGAGCGGCGGCATCTGGTGCGGCAGGCTCATGGGAATGACGTTCGGCACCGGCGGCGCTTCCTCTTCGGGAGGCTCCGGCTGGTCGGCGATCAGCGCATCAAACTGCGATTTGTAATCGGTATGGACAGGCGGCTCCTCCGGCTCGGCGGGAACGGGCGGCTCCTGCTGCGGCGCTGCCGGGGCGGCTTCGGCGGCCTTCGCCTGGCGGCGGCTGTTTTCCACGAAAACGTCCGGCCGCACCGGCGCGTTTTTCCTGCCGGAGGACTTTTTTTCCGGCTGCTCCGGCATGGGCGGATCGTCGACCGGGAGATCAAATTCGCTCATGCGGGAGGCGCGGCGCTGCTCCGTGCGCTGCACGTGCTCGATGTGCTTGTTCGCGACGGTATCGACGAGTACCTGCGCCGGATCCTTATGCTCGCGCTGCGGCTCGGCATATTCCGCGCGGGGACGGTTTCTGATAGCCGTCACGATGCTGGGTACCGTCATGTTGAGGCTCGTAATGAGGCTCAGCAGCATGCCGATGATGACGACGGCAGCCGCGCCGATGCGGCTGATGAGCGCTTCGAGCAGGCTTGCGAGCCCCCCTGCCAGCACGCCGCCGGCCGTGCCGTCAATGCCGCCGTCCCAGAGCGCGGGAATGACGCTCCAGTCCCATTCCGCGGAAAATTTTCCGCCGACCAGCTGCACGAGGCTGCCGATGAGCGCGGCCGTCAGGAACGTACACGTCACGCGCAGCGCGACAGGCCGGCCGTCGTGCAGGATCAGAATGAGAAAGCTCATAATGAACGAGAACGGCAGGATGTAGAAGCCCGCACCGATGAGCCCCCGGAAGAGCGACGTCAGCAGATTCAAAAACGCGGCGTTCATCTTGAAGCAGCACAGGATCGTCAGCAGCGCAAACACGGCGCAGACGCCCGCGCCGATCTCGCGCCGGATGGGCGCGGGCTGCTTTTTCGCGGTTTTTTTCCGTCCGCGGGAGGCCGTGGACTTTCTTTTGTTCGTAGAAGCCATATGACCGTAACACCTCACGAGATCAGGGACAGGATCAGCGTCAGCAGACCCGCGCCCCAGCAGTAATAGCAGAAGCCGCCGAATTTCCCGCGCTGCGCGATGCGGTTGAGCGCGAAAATGGCGAGATAGCCGGAAACGAATGCGGCGGCGACGCCGCACAGATACATCGGGACCTCCGGCCAGTTGATCCCGGCGGAGATCGCCTTGACAAGCGAGAGAAGATTCGCGCCGAGCACGGCGGGGATCGAGAGCAGGAACGAGAATTTGACGGCAAACATCCGGTCAAATCCGCGCAGCATCCCGGCGGAGATCGTCGTCCCGGAACGAGACAGCCCCGGCACGACCGCGATCATCTGCGCAAGGCCGATGACGAGCGCGTCCGAGAGCGTCATGGCCTTTTCCGTCTTGTTGCCGTGGCCGAGGCGGTCGGCTGCCAGCAGCAGGAAGCCCGTCGCGATCAGGGCAAAGCCGATGAAAAACGTGTCGTAGAACAGCGCGTCGAGATAATCGCTCAGGAACGCCGCCGGAATGAGCGGCAGCGTCGCCACAATGAGAAACAGCAGCAGCCTCCGCCGGGGCGGATCCTGCCGCGCGCCGCGCTTGGGCTTTTTGAGATGCAGCATCATGAGCCCCTCGCGGCAGAGCCCGCGCAGCTCCGTATGATACGCAACGACCACCGCCCCGAGCGTCCCCAGATGCAGCAGCACGTCGAACAGCATCTGGTTTTCCAGATCGCCGATGCGCAGGAAGTTTTGCAGGATCGCAAGATGTCCGGAGCTGGAGATCGGCAAAAACTCCGCAAGCCCCTGTATGATTCCAAGTAAGATGGCTGTCCAATAGGTCATACCAGATCCTCCGTCCGAAAGTCGCCGCCCGCATCGGGCAGCATACCAATTTATATTAACACAGATCTAAAAATATTTCCACTATACGTTCGAAAAAAGCACGGCAGAAAACGCGCGGCGGGCGCACAGGCGCAGCAAAGCCTCCCTTCGCCGCGGATCAATGCGCGGCAGAGGGAGGCTTTTCCGGCGAAGTTACAGAGAAAAATCCGCGTCGTCGTGCTCCGGCTTCCGGACGGCGGGGCGGCCGGGGATGCGGCGGAGGGGATCATAGCGGAAACGGCGGCAGCGGTGGCCGCTGGGGACGATGCCGCAGAACTGGCAGGCCATCGTCTCATCGTCAATTTTTCCCGCGAACTGGCAGTAGGTGCAGTAGCGGTCGATCTTCTTTCGGAACAGCATAGGCAAGCCGCCTCTCTTTTCTTTCGTGTTGTCCCCCATTATACACGGTTTTTGCGAAAATTGCTATGGTACTTTTTGCGAAAAAGCAGCAGACTCGCCGCGCACAGGAAAAGCGAGACCGCGCCCGCCGTTTCCGGGCCCTCCGCGCCGGAAAACGCGGCGGCGGGCCAGTCCTCCGCATGCAGCAGCGGCGCGGAGGCGAGCGTGAGCGTACAGGCGATCGCGGCCTGAAGCGCCTTGCACGGCAGAAGGAGCTTCCCGGTCAGGCCCTGCTCCTGCACGGCGGCGCGGCTCTGCGCCAGGACGCTCACGCCGCCGAAGGACAAAAGCGCCGAGGCGATGCACAGCTTCCAGTGGAGCGCAAGCGCGCAGTCCGTCAGCGCGGCGCAGCCCGCAGACAGCTCCAGTGCGCCGAGAACCAGCGGCAGGGCCTCCGGCGGCACGAAGCGGCCCGCGGCAAGCAGAAAATAGCGAGAAAGCACAGAAAAGACGGTGATGAACATGCAGATATGAATCGCGCTCATCCCCGCGCGGCGCACGGATTCGGAAAAGGCCGCGGCGAAGGACTCGGGCTGCGGCGGCTTTGCAGCGGCTCTTGCGGGTGCAGTCCGCCCTTTTGCGGTCAGGCGGCAGGCGAGCACGGCGGAAACGATCTGGATCGCGTACAAAAACGCGCCCGCCGCCGCGCTTTTGAAGACCGCGCCGCCAAGCACGCCAAAAATGAACGACGGCCCCGCCTGGTTGCAGACGGCAAGCGCGCGCTCCGCGTCCGTTCCGGACAGCTCCCCTCGCGCGTAAAGCGTACCCGCCGCCTGTGCGCCGGCCGGATATCCGCCGAGAAGGCCGAGCAGAAACGCGCTGCCCGCGGCGGGCGGCAGGCGCAGGAGCTTTGCCGCCGGGCCTGCGAGGCGCGCGGAGAGCCGCGCGGAATAGCCCAGCAGCAGAAATAAATTGCTGCACACAAAAAACGGAAACAGCGACGGTAAAATCACCCGCCCGCAGAGCGTGAGCGCGCTGCGTACCCCGTCCGCCGCGACCTGCGGCAGGGCGATAAGCAAAATAAACGCCGCAAGAAGCGCGAGCGCCTGGAATAGCTTTTTCATGGTTCTGTTCTCCCTTGCATTCAGTTTTGAATCGCAATATGCAGGGGCCGACGACTCTGTCGGCCCATTAGGAAGTTGCGAATTTGCCGAAGGTTCCTGTGTAACAGCTGCGTCTTGCCGGGCGGAGCAGAGCCCCCTACCGGGATCGTGCATATTTTGAGGTATTCCGGGATTTGCGGCGTTCGAATCCCCTCAGTCAGCTTCGCTGACAGCTCCCCTTGTGCCCAAGGGGAGCCTTTCTTTGGGTTGTACGGATTTGCATTGGGCTTTCAGCGTTTCGCAGCTGCCTGCCGCGACCTCTCAGGCGCTTTGCGCCAGCTCCCCTTTCAGGGGAGCCTTGGGTGCGGTAAAAACCTATGCGGCGGAGGAAAGAATTAGTCTGGCTGGCATAAGGATATAGCAAATGAAAAACAGGAGGCGCTGCCGTTTGAAAAAACTGCGTTCGTATCTGGCCGCCGCGTCCGTGCGGCTGGGGCTGCCGATGGATATCGCCGCGGGGCTGCCGCATCTGGAGGTCAACGGATTCCGGGAGTGCTCGGTCGACCGGCACACCGGGATTCTGGAATATAATCGGGAGCGGATCGTGATCGGGCTGAACATCGGAAGTCTGACCGTTGTGGGAAGCGGGCTGGAGATCCGGCAGATGCACCGCGAGCGGCTGACGATCATCGGCAGGATCGACTGCCTGACCTACGGCGAGGGAGGTCTGCGCGGATGTGGCGGGTGATCTGGTTTTTCCTCGGCGTATCGCGGCTGTCCATCACGGGAGCAAGTCCGGAATGGTGCCTGCAGCGGCTGGCAAAGGCGCGCATCGCGTTCCATTTCTGCGCAAAGCCGGACGAGTTTACCGCCGAGGTCTGGGTTTTGCGGCGGGACGAGGCGCGTGCCGCGCAGCTTATCCGCATGGGCGGGTGCGACTGCGAGGTTCTGGAACACGGCGGCTTTGCCGCCGTGTTCGGCGGACTGTGGAAGCGGCCTGTGCTGCTCGTTTTGCTGGCGGCTGCCATTGCGGCGGCGGTCGTTGTGCCGAAGTTTGTTTTTTTCTATGAAGTAGAGGGCAACGAGGCCGTCCCGCGCGCGCAGATCCTGCGGGAGCTGCGGGAGCTCGGCGTGGGGTTTGGGACGTATGGGCCGTCGATCAAGCCGCAGGAGCTGAAAAACCAGATGCTGCTGCGCATCCCGAAGCTGCAGTGGCTGACGGTGCAGCAGAGCGGCATGTGCGCGCGCGTGGTCGTGCGGGAACGGCCCGACAAGGAGCCGGTGCTCGACCGAAAGGCGCCGACGGACGTGATCGCCTCGCGCGCGGGGGTCTTAACGCGCGTGGAGGCCGTAGCCGGGAACTGTCTCTGCGCGCCGGGGCAGGCCGTCGCGGGTGGGGAGCTGCTGGTGTCGGCCTACACGGACTTCGGCTTTAAAACGCAGGTCACAGCCGCGCGGGCGGAGATCTACGCCGAAACAGTCCGGCAGGCCGTATGCGTCCTGCCGGAGACGGAGACGGTCAAGGACGGGCGCGCGGCTGCGCGGTATGCGGTCAGTCTGCTGGTCGGACGGCGGCGCATTTTGCTGTCCGGCGCGGACGAGCCGGAGGGATCTTATGAAAAAGAGACAAAAACACGGCTTCTGACGCTTCCCGGCGGGTTTTCTTTGCCGTTGGGGATTGCAATTACAAGAATTTGTGAGTATGATACAAGAGAAGAAACATTGCGGGTGCAGGATGCGGAAGGCAGGCTTCTGGAACTGGTGCAGGCAGACGCGAAGCGCGACATGATCGCCGGGACCGTCAGAGGCTGCTCGGTCCGGACGGAGCAGTCCGGCGGGTGTATCCGGCTGTACGCCAGTCTGCGGTGCGAGGAAATGATCGCGCGCATGCGGCCCGCAAGCCTAAAGGAAGCGATCGAATGACAGAACGAACCATCAACGCCGAGCGTGTCGAGCAGCTCATCGACGTCTTCGGCTCCTTTGACGAAAATGTGCGCCGGATCGAGGACGCCTTCGGCGTCAAGATCACGAACCGGAACAATGAGCTCAAGGTCACGGGCGACGAGGAAGCCGCCGACAAGGGCTGCCGCGCGATCGAGGCGCTGCTGGCGCTGTCGGCCAAGGGCGAGGAGATCGACGAGCAGAAGGTGCGCTATCTCATCAACCTCGTCAACACGGGAAACGAGGATCAGGTCGGCAAAATGGCCAAGGACGTCGTCTGCGTCACGGCCAAGGGCCGGCCCGTCAAGGCCAAGACCATCGGCCAGCAGAATTACCTCAAAGCCATTGAGAAAAACACCATCACCATCGGCGTCGGCCCCGCCGGTACGGGCAAGACGTATCTGGCCGTGGCGGAGGCCGTGGCGGCGTTCCGCGCCAAGACGGTCAACCGCATTATTCTGACGCGGCCCGCCGTGGAGGCGGGCGAGCGGCTGGGCTTTTTGCCGGGCGATCTGCAGAACAAGGTAGACCCGTATCTGCGGCCGCTTTACGACGCGCTGTTTGACATGCTGGGGCCGGAGACGTACGGAAAATATCTCGAACGCGGGAATATCGAGGTCGCGCCGCTGGCCTATATGCGCGGGCGGACGCTGGACGACAGCTTCATCATTCTGGACGAAGCGCAGAACACCACGCGCGAGCAGATGAAAATGTTCCTGACGCGCCTCGGCTTCGGCTCGAAGATCGTCATTACGGGCGACATCACGCAGATTGACCTGCCGGGCGACAAGGTCAGCGGTCTGAAGGAGGCCATCCGGGTGCTCGACGGGGTCGAGGATATCCAGATCTGCCGGCTGACGCCCGCGGACGTGGTGCGGCACGTGCTGGTGCAGCGCATCGTCGCGGCCTATGACAAATACGAAAAGAACCGGCTGCCGGACGAACGCGCCCGGACCTTTACAAAGAAGCCGGACTGGAAGAGGGAGAAAAAATGAAGCACCGTATTGTCATCCGCTGCGAGGGCCGCAGCCTGCGCGATTTCGCGCTCAAGCAGCAGATCTCCAAATGTATCACCGCCGCGCTGGCCCATCAGGGCGTCGACACGCCCTGCGAGATCAACGTCCTTGTGACGGACGACGAGGGCATCCGCGCCATCAACAACGCCTACCGGCAGATCGACCGGGCGACGGACGTGCTGTCGTTCCCGATGTTCGAGCTGACGGCGGGGCAGCTCCCCGCGTCGTGGGAAGCATATAAAGACCCGGACACCGGGCTTGTGCCGCTGGGCGACATGGCCATCAGTCTCGAACGGGCCAGACAGCAGGCCGCTGAGTTCGGCCACAGCGCCCGGCGCGAGGTCGGGTATCTGACCATCCACTCCATTCTGCATCTGCTGGGCTATGATCATGTGGACGAGGGGCCGATGAAAAAGCAGATGCGCGCCGCCGAAGAGGCCATTCTGGCCGAAATTGAACTGCCGAGATGATGGAGCAGAATCTTTTTATCCGCCGCGCTTCAGTCACGGATGCGGAGTTGCTTGCCGAGACCCGGCGCAGCGCATGGGACGCGACGTATCGTGGAATCTATCCGGATGCATGGATCGACGAATATGATCTTGCTGAACAGACGCAGCGGGAACGGGCGAGGCTGGAGCAGACAGATTATATGGCATATCTGGTCATGGACGGCGGCCAGTGTGCAGGCTATTTCAGCTATGGCGCGGCAAGCCACGGTGGCTATAAGGACTTTTCTTTTTGCCTCAATTCTCTGTACCTGCTGCCGCCGTACCAGCATATGGGCCTGGGTCGACGCATCTTTGCACAGGTGCGTCAGGCCGCGCGGGAACGGAAACTGGACAGTTTTTTCTGCGGCTGCAATGTACATAATCTGCCCGCACGGCGCTTTTATGAAAAAATGGGCGGCGTGGTCGGAGAAATTGATGACGGACATGAGAATCTGGCCGAGGACCAGATGTATTTTGAATTTTGCACAGGAGAACAGATATGAAAACCAAAACCGCGATGATCACGATCGCCGGGCGGCCGAATGTCGGCAAGTCCACGCTTGCCAACGCGCTCGTCGGCGAGAAGATCGCCATCGTATCCCATAAGCCTCAGACCACCCGCAACCGCATCTGCGCCATCGTCGACCGCGGCGATACGCAGCTGGTGTTTATCGACACGCCGGGCTTCCATAGGCCGCGCACAAAGCTGGGTGATTATATGGTCAACGTCGTCAATCAGTCCGTGGCCGACGTCGACGCCGTCATTCTGCTGGTTGAGCCGATCGCAAACGTCGGCCCGCAGGAGCAGGAGCTGATTGAGAAGATCAGGGAAGCAAAGGTTCCGGCGATTCTGGTCATCAACAAGATCGATACCGTGGAAAAGGAAACGCTGCTGCCGGTCATCGCGGCCTATAAGGATCTGCTGGACTTTACGGACGTCATTCCCATCAGCGCAAAGTGGCACGACGGGCTGGACAGCCTGATGCAGGTCTGCGAGGGCTTTGCACAGCCGGGGCCGTTCATGTTCCCGGAGGGCATTTCGACCGATATGCCCGAAAAGCAGGTCATGGCCGAGATCATCCGGGAAAAGCTGCTGTGGAACCTCGAAAAGGAAATTCCGCACGGCACGGCGGTCGAGATCACGAAATTCTCCGAGCGTGACGACGGCATTATCGACCTCGACGCGACGATCTACTGTGAAAAGGCCAGCCACAAGGGCATTATCATCGGCAAGAACGGCCAGATGCTCAAAAAGATCAGCACGGACGCGCGCAAGGACTGCGAGCGGTTCATGGGCACGAAGGTCTTTTTGCAGACCTGGGTGCGCGTCAAGGAAAACTGGCGCGACAGCGATTTCATGATCTCGAATTTCGGGTATCATAAGGATTGAGAAAAAAAGCAGGCGCTCCGCAGAATGCGGAGCGCCTGTTCAGTCTGTCAAGAAACCGTTGTTCCCTCGTTTTATGCGGAATCTTCAATTTCTGCGTAGGGGCGGACGACTCTGTCCGCCCACATAACAGGCCGATTTTTCGGAAATTTCATGTAAATTTGCAACATTTACAGGGCCGACAGAGCCGTCGGCCCCTACAGGCCGCGTGATTCGGAGGGCCCCGGAATTCGCGGCGCTCGAATCCCCTCAGGCGCTTCGCGCCAGCATCCCTACCCCTATTGGCCCTTCGGGCCATTTCCCCTTGATAGGGGGAATCGGCCCCTTGCGCCCACAAGGGGAGCCTTTGGGTGCGCCTTGTAGACGTCTTACGGCTGCGCCGGGCCGCCTCCCCTTTCAGGGGAGGCTTGGAGGTGCGTCAGTCTGCGGAGGTGCTGATGTCAGCGGGGTTATAGCTCAGCATGACATCATCCTGGCCGTCCACGGTTTTGGAATACTGGACGCCGTTCTGGATGTCCTCCAGAATGCTCTCATACAGGGCGATGGTTTCGTCGATCTTCTCCTGCGTCCAGACGAAGCTGCCGTCGCTGTTGGTCCATCCTTCTTCGCCGAGCATGCTCTGCAGTCGCACCTTTTCGTCGTCGAGCCACGCCTTGTATGCGTCATACGTCCACCATTCGACGTTCGGCGTCGGGAAGCGCGCTTCGAATTCCGCGTCGGTCAGCGGCTCAAAGGTCTTGCCGTCGTCGAAGCTGTAATACGTTTTGCCGTCCGCCGGGTCGACGTAGGACATGAGCGTGTTTTCCGTATACTCAGTCTCCACGGCGTTTATCTGGCTATCTGCCAGCTCGCGGAACTGCTGCTTTGTGACGATCGCGACATCCGAAATGCTGCCGCTGCCGTCCCGTATAATATGCAGATAAACGCCGTTCGCGGCTTCCTCGTCCATGTAAAGGCTGCCGTTATCGTCATAGATCATGGCGATGGGCTGATCCTGATAGTACCACAGGTTTTCCTGTCTGCGGATCCCGGCGGCGGCATATTCCGCGCCCGGCTCCAGCGGTTCGCCGGCTTCAACGGCCACGGAGCCGCCGGAACCGGCGGCGCTGTTTTGCTCCACAGCTTCGCCTGCCACCCTGGCGGGCGCAACAGCTTCCTCTGTTTTCGCCGAGGTCGCGAAGACCGTTACCGTTCCGGCCACGAGCAGCGCTGCCAGAACAAGAGATAGGACTGTAATTTTTCCTGTTTTCATAATCGCTGTGATCCTTTCTTCGATCGCGTTTCTGCTGAAGTGATTGCAGAGCGGTGCAAAGCCGCTTCTTGCTTCCTCCATGCAGATCAGAACATTTGCGTAAGAGGCTCTTGCGCCGCTGCCGAACCGGCGGACGACGGTTTCGTCGCAGGACAGCTCCATGTCCCGGTTGGCCAGCACGTACATGACCCATACCAGCGGGTTGAACCAGTGTACGCAGGCGGCCGCGATCAGCAGCAGCTTCGAGACCGTGTCAAAGCGCCGGATATGCACATATTCGTGCTCCAGAATGTACTGCAGCGCCGTTTCATCGTTCCAGTCTGTCCTTTTCGGCATCAGAATGACCGGGCGCAGGACGCCGAAGGTCAGAGGCGAGGAAACGCGGCCAGACTGCCGGATGGAGATCTTGCGCCGCAGCGGATGCGCCCGCAGCCACTGCCGGGCCGCGTCATTGTCCACCGGAACGGACATGCGGAATTCGCGGCAGCATCTCCAATAGGCCAGGGCGAAAAACGCCGCGCAGAGAAGCAGTCCCGCAAGCCAGACAAGGCTCCAACCGGATATTGTCTGTACCGGTGCAGGGTCTGTCTGCGGCAGGACAGCGGCGGTCTGCCCCGATGAAAAAGCGTGAACCGCCGCTGCGGGTGCGTTCGTCATGGCCGGAGCTGTTTTCTGCCTCAGCAGAGAGTAAATGCTCAGGGCGGATGGCAGCGAAACCGGGAGCAGCAGCCGCAGCAGCGCTGCGGCCCAGAGCGCCAGAAACGTCTTTTTCGGCACACGGTTCATGACAAGCGCGCGGATGACCGTGATGGCAAGGATCATCACGCCGCCCGTGACGCTCATTTGCAGAAGGCTCATGCCGGACACCTCATTCCAGCTCTCCGACGATCTGCCGGAGCCGGTCGATCTGCTCGGCGGAGAGCTTTTTTCTGCCCAGCAGCGCGGCAAACAGCTTGTCGGCGGAGCCGTCGTAGACCTTGTTGATGAGCTCGTCCGTCTCCGCCTCCTGCACGGCTGATTTGGGGATCAGCGCATGGCACAGGAAACCCGGCTCGCTGCGCTCGATCGCGCCCTTTTTCATGCAGCGCTTGATGAGCGTATAGGTCGTGTTCACGTTCCAGCCCAGCTCGCCTGTCAGCTGCCGCGCGATCTCCTTGGCCGGGGTATCCCCCTCGCGCCAGAGCACGTCCATCACCTTCAGTTCAGAGTCAAATAATTTTACGTCCATGTGCATACCTCTTTTCATAAGACTCCAGTAGTGGCCACGCGAGCATAATACCACAGTCTTATCGCGTTGTCAATACTACTGGCGTCTTAAACTATAAAAAGCCTCCCATTCCCACGCGGAGCGCGGGAATGGGAGGCTTTTGCAGGGGGCTGTTATCGGATCGGCTGCGGGCAGAAGGCAAGGGCGGTGTCTATGCTGCCGACGCGGTATCCGGCGCAGGCGTGGAGGATGTGGCGCGGGCGGTCACAGAGGATCAGAAGCGGCAGGCTGTCCGGGTCTGCGTAGGCGCTTCGCGCCGCCGGCCCGGCCGAGCCGGCGCTCAGCCAGACCTCCGCGTCCGGGAAGGCCGCGAGCACGGCCCGCAGTTTTTCATTCTGCATCGCCTGATACGCGGGAAGGAGAAATACCAGCCGCAGGTCACGGATGCGGCTGCGGCTTGCCAGCAGCTCGTTCAGAAGATGCTCGGTCGGCTCGCTTCCCGCGTCCGGCCACAGAAGCAGCGACGGCCTCTGCGTCAGCTCCGCGGCGGACGCTTTGCGTCCGTCGGGCGCTTCGGCCTGAAAATCGGCCAGCGTAAAATCCACGGCCAGCTCCGAAAACGCGACCGGCTGCTTTTGCAGGCGGACACAGGCCGTCTGCCCCTCATCGATCCGAATTTCCAGACGCGACACATGCAGATCGCCGCTCGGCAGGCGGCTGTCGGTCAGGACGCGGTAAACGCCCGGGCAGAGCGGGACGGTCATGCAGCCGTCCTGCCAGGAAAGTCCGGACAGCGCTGCCGGCTTCCAGCTGCCGCCTGAAAACACGGACAGGCCGAAATCGGCGTCCGGCTGCCACGTCTCGCCGGGCTGCTTTTGCAGACGCAGCGCCGCGCTTGCCGTCTGCCCCTCCTCCGGGGAGAGAAAGCGTCCGCCGGAAGCATATTCCGCCGCGCCGCTGTGCGGACCGAGGCGCGCCGCGATCCCCAGCGCCCGGCAGAGCGCGACGAACAGCAGCCGCTGCGAACGAAGATCCGCGCAGCGCAGGCGCATCGCCCCGGCAGGCAGGGTCACAAGCTGCCGGTATTCCGTCTGCGGCGCCTGCCGGATCGTTTCCCGGATCCACTGCCAGATCCGCGCCGGCTGTTGGCGGAAGCTCTGCTTCTGCGCTTCCGGCATGCAGGCCAGCAGCGCTTCCCGGCAGCAGGCCAGCGGCTCTGTGCCGATACGCGGGCACAAGATATAGCGCATTGTGAATTCGTCCTGCGGCAGGCCGCCCGCGGCTGATGCCAGCGCCTCGCGCAGCACCTCCGGCCGGACGTCGCGCAGATCCTTTTCGGAAAGCGTGCGCAAAAGAGCCAGCTTCTGCGCGGGTGCGAACGCGGGCTCGGCCAGAAACTCTGCCAGCACCGCAAAATTTCCGCAGCCCGCGCGCAGAAGCGCTTCAATTTCCGCGCCATAGCCAAACCGCGCGCGCAGCGCTTGTACACAGGCCGGGTCGTACGCCGCTTCCGTCCGGAGGCGGCGGTTTTCAGTCGCCGCCGCCAGCTGCTTCGCAGTGCGCGCCTTCTCTGCCGGGTCGGGCGCTTTCCGTGCGGGCAAATGCTCCTTCGGCGCGTGGATCGAACGCGCAGTCCAATGGCCGGACGGAGCCGAAGGCTCCGCGAGCGTCAGCTCCAGCGTCTGCTGCGCGGCCGGGCAGAGCCTCTCGCAGCGCAGCGCATTTTTTTGCGCCTGCACGATCAGATCGCCATAGCCGCAGCTGAGCCGCGCCGCACCGCTGCCGTCCGTCCGGATCACCGCCGCAGGGAAGATCTGCGATGCGTTGACAATGCCGAACGTCACCTCCGCGCCGACGGACGGCTGTCCGTCCGGCTCGCGCACGAGCACCGTAAGCGCCCGCACGGGCGCATAGCGCGCCGTCTGGTTCAGAAACGTCACCGCGCCGTCCTCCGAGATGACCGCGTCGTCCGGCGCGGGTCTGCCGAACAGACGGCTGTGTACCAGGATCGCACGGCTGGCCGCGCCGGTGAACCAGCCGCGGTCAAGCTCCGGCTCCGGCTCGCACGCGCCGAGATAGTGCCACGCGCCGCCGCAGAACGCCTCGACCCAGGCGTGGTTGTCGTCGCAGTGCGCCCAGCGGGGCGTGTATACCTGCCGCGCCGGAATCCCGGCCGCGCGCAGCGCGTTGACCGCGAATGTGGATTCCTCTCCGCAGCGGCCAAAGCCGGAGCGCCATGCGCCCAGCGCGCTGATCGTCCGCTCGTCGGTCGCGCGGTAGCAGACCTGCTCTGCGTTCCATACATTGACCGCAAGGATCGCCTCGCGCGCGGACAGGCCGCGGAGCCTTTCCGCCAGCTGCGCGTAAAACACGCCCCGACAGTCACAGAGCTCCTCCTCGTTCACGCGCGGGTGGAGCACGTAATTGAGAAACAGCTGCTCCGGAAGCGCCCGGACTGCCGGGTGCCGCTCCCGCAAAAGCAGCGCGTGCGCCGCACAGGCGCTGAAAAGGGAGAAATCATAATTTGCCCAGTCGCTGAGGGGGCTTGCGGCATAGCACCAGCTCGTCAGAAGGGCCTGCTCGGGCGGAAGCGCGGCGAGCCGCCGCTCCAGCGCCTCCCGGGCCTCGCGGCCTGCCGCCGCGTACCGCTGCGCCAGCCGCGCCTGCATCCATTGCAGCTCTGCGTCTGACAGTCTCATGCGTCCGCTCCCGCGAAGCTGTGGACGATCTCGGCGCAGGCGCGGAATTCGTCCTCGTCCGTCTGCCAGATCTCGTATTCGGACAGAGACGGCAGGCCCATCGCCACGGTCTGCTTGCGATAGCACATGCCGCTGTCGAGCGCGCCCTTGCGCCCGGTCGTGTGGAACACGACGAGGCCCGCGCGGTCGTGGATCTGCTGAATGTTCCACTTTTTGACCCCGCAGCCCGCCATGATATCGATCCTTCCGTCCGCTCTGTCATGCAGCTCCCGCAAGAGCTCCACGCCGGTCAGCGCGTCCTTCTGCTGGCCGGAGGTGAGGATCGTTTTGCAGCCGAGCCGGATGGCGTCCTCGAGCGTCTGCATGGGGTCGCGCGTCATGTCGAACGCGCGGTGGAGCGTCACGTCCATATTGCCCGCGCAGTCCATCATCCGGCGCATGCTGTCCAGATCCAAATCGCCGTCCGGCGTCAGCGCGCCGATCACGACGCCGTTCGCGCCAAGCACACGGTATATCCGGATCTCCTCGCACATCTGCTCCAGCTCCTCCCTGCTGTAAAGGAAATCGCCGAAGCGCGGGCGGATCAGGATATTGGTTTTGACCGGGATATCGCGCTGCACCTGCCGGAACAGCGCCGTCGACGGCGTCGTGCCGCCGATGATAAGATGCGCGCACAGCTCCAGCCGGTCCGCGCCGCCAAGCCACGCCGCCCTGCAGGAGGCGTAGGAATCCACACAGGCTTCGATCAGGGGCATATTCATACCGATTCCTCCTTCGTTTCAAAAAGCACCTGCGCCAGATGATAGAGCGTACTGACAGCAGTTCCGGTCGCGCCGGGGACCTGGTGCTGCCAGACGATACCGGTGTTGTCCGCCGTCCCGGCGATGTCCAGATGCAGCCAGGGCCGCTCGGCCGTGAATTTTTTCAGGAACAGACCGGCTGTGATCGCGCCGCAGCCGTCCTTGCTGGTGTTGCGGACGTCGGCGTAGTCGCTCTCGATCAGCGCTTCATATTCCGCATCGTCCGGCATGCGCCAGAATTTCTCGCCGGAGCGCGCCGCCGCGCGCGTAAGGCAATCGTAAAACCCGTCGTCGCTGGCCATCACGCCGGTCGTCACAAAGCCGAGCATCGCGCAGATCGCGCCGGTCAGCGTCGCGATGTCCGCCAGATGCGTGCAGCCCTCCTTTTCCGCGGCCCACGCAAGACCATCCGCCAGGATCAGCCGGCCTTCGGCGTCGGCGTTCAGAATTTCGATCGTTTTGCCGGAGAAGCTGGTGATGACGTCGCCGGGCAGCATGCTCGCATCAGAGATGCGGTTTTCACAGATCGGAACGACCGCCGTCACGTTGACGGCCGCGCCGTTTGCCGCCAGCGCGCGCACCGCGGCGGCTGCCGCAGCTCCGCCCGCCATATCGCCCTTGATCCCGGCCATGGTCGAAGCGGCTTTGAGGCAGTAGCCGCCGGAATCGACCGTTACGCCCTTGCCGACAAGCCCGAGCCTCCGGCGGCTCTGCGGCGCGCCGGTATAGCGCAGGACGGCCATCATCGGCGCGTGCGCGCTGCTGTCGCCGACGGTCAGAAGCGCCTGCAGACCCAGCTGTGCAAGCGCGGGTCTGTCATAGAGCTCCGCTTCGATCGGAAGGCCCTGCGCCATTTTCTTCAGCCGCTGCGCAAACGCCTCCGGCCAGAGCAGATTGGACGGGCAGTTTACAAGGCCGCGCGTTTCCATGATGGAGCGCGCAAGCTCCCACGCCTTTTTCAGCTGCTGCGCGTCAGCGCCGGGGAAGCTGCACGTCAGCTCCGGCTCCCAGCGTCCGCTCAGCGCGAATTTTTTCTGATACGCGCCGCCGCACACGCCCTCGACCGCCGCAAAAAAGCCGTTCTGGCCAAGCTCCGACGCGGGGCCGGGATCAAACGCGCAGGCCGTGCATTCCAGCTCCAGCGCCGTCTTGACCGCCTTGCCGTACAGCTCCTTGCAGGCCAGAATGTCCCGCCGCCCGCCGCGGCCGACGCGGATGGTATAGCCGCCGTCTTCGCGGGGCAGATATCTTATTTTGAGATAGGCGTCGTCTGTGAAAACGACGTTCGCCTGTAGTTGCTTTTCCATGTTTCCCAGTTCCCTTCTCCGGCAGCGCCGGGGGCGATCTGTGTCTGTTCTTTCTATTTTCCGGCGTGTTCCGGAACGCGCCTTCATCGCGAACGGCTGAGTCCGGCATCGGCCCCTGCAAAGGCTCCCCTTGGGCACAAGGGGAGCTGGCGCGAAGCGCCTGAGGGGATTCGAATACAGAAAATTCCGGAGCACTCTGGACCTTGCAGGCTATCCCCACTTCGAATTATGTACTTATCCTTCTGATTTCCCGATATGCTGCCTGATTTCAGCTTCATGCTTTTGACAATAGGCATAGCTGTTCCGCATAAATTCTCTGATAGGCTGGCTTCTGTACATGGTATCCAAGGTTTCTAAAATTGGCTTGTCATCTACCATCATATCAAAGAAATACGGATAAATGCAGCCGCCGTTCTCTCTTGGAAAGTATGGGTTGATAGAACTGAGGCGTTCATCTTTCATTACAGATTCAACTACCATCTCACTTAAAATCCATTTAAGGGATGGACGTTCGTATTCATCGTAGTTGTCCCCAAACAGCTTGTTCCACGCATAGAACCAAACAAAGTGTATGATTTCATGTATTCCGCCGCCGATCGCGCCTCGTTCGCTGTTCAGATAGAACGTGTCGTAACAGTGCTCTTTCAGAAAGCGGGGTTCGATCGGATTCAGGCTTACATTACACCGTATGTCATTAAACAAGTTGACACATTCTACGTCAAAAGCATCCGACAAAGCCGCAGTAATTTGTGGCTTGCAGACTTTCCAATGTCGCGCATATAAAGCAGCCTTTTCGTTGATCGTATTCTCTGATTCAGCGTAAACGGTGCGCATTGTCCGCGCAATATATTCTGTTCTTTCATCGAATGAAAGACCCGCAGCATAAGTTTTGTCCAACTGCGGGTAGAAATGGTACAACGGTTCAGACCAAAAAGCCGATTCATCTTCGGACTGAAAATCCATCATTCGCTGGATCATATAATCAGCACCGGGATTTACAAACGTGATTTCCATGCTCCCTCCGTTCATCCTTCGGATCTCAGTTTTACAATGCTCTCAAACGCCTTGTCTTACCGGCATACGCCCAGAATTGCGCTTTTTATCAGACGTACAGATACCCCTTGATGGTTTTGAGCGTGTTGAGTACGCCGTCCTTGTGGCTGCGTTCGTAGCCGTGGCTGGCGTAGACGCCGGAGCCGATGAGGCCGTGGCGGATATCATAGCCCGCGCGGAGCGTCGCTTCCACGTCGGAGCCGTAGTACGGGTAGACGTCGACGGCATAGTCCGCGCCCTCGCGCTTGGCCGCGTCGATCAGCTTGCCGACGACGGCGTAGCTGTACGGGCCGCCGGAGTCCTTGGCGCAGATGGACACCTGCCGTTCCGTGCAGGCAAGGCCGTCGCCCACGCAGCCCATGTCAACGCTGATGGACTCCGTCACGCCCTCCGGCACGGATGCCGAGCCGCCGAAGCCGACCTCTTCATAGACGGTCACATGGACATAGGTGCGGCGCGGCAGCGTTTTCTTTTCGTCATGCAGATATTTCGCAAAGCCGAGCAGGATGCCGACGGAGAGCTTATCGTCGAGAAAGCGGCTTTTGATGTAGCCCGAGGCCGTCACGTGCGTGCGCGGGTCGAAGCAGACGATATCGCCGGTCTCGATGCCGAGCGCGCGCGTTTCTTCCGCGGAGGAAACGTTTTCGTCCAGCAGGATCTCGGTCGTGTCAAAGGTGCGGTTCGTCTTGGCGTATTCGCCGTTGACGTGGACGGAGGCGTTGCAGAGCTGAAGCGTGCCCTCATAGACCCTGCCGGAGCGCGTATAGACGCGCACGTTTTCCGTTTCGCCGTTTTCCGCGCGCATGCCGCCGAGGCTCGTCACGCGCAGACGGCCGTTGGATTTGACTTCCGCGACCATCGCGCCGAGCGTATCCGTGTGCGCCTGCAGAAGCAGCCCGCCCTCCGCGGAATCCTCGCCGCCGAGGTCGATCAGGACGCCGCCCTTGGCTGTTTTCCGCGCAGCAAAGCCGAGCGATGCAAACGCTTCCAGCACCCAGTCGGCCGCTTTGTCTGTAAAGCCCGTCGGGCTGTCGATCGCGAGCAGCTGAACAGCTTTTTCCACCGCGTATTGCGCATAACTCTGTTCCATTGATTCCGATTCCCCTTTTCAAAAAATTCATGATCTGCAAAATCCCGGCAGATAACCTTCTGCCGGGATCCAAATTTACATATCTTCCTTGTCGCCCTTCTGCCGGATGGTGATCTTGATGGGCGTTCCGGTCAGGCCGAAGACCGCGCGGATCTGGTTTTCCAGATACCGCTGGTACGAGAAATGGAACAGGCGGCTGTCGTTGCAGAAGAAGACGAAGTGCGGCGGCTTGACGCCGACCTGCGTGATATAGTAGATCTTCAGACGGCGGCCCTTGTCCGTGGGCGGCTGGACGCGCGCGGTCGCGTCCTCCAGAATATTATTGAGCATGCCCGTTGTGATGCGCATGCTGTTCTGGTTGGAAACGGCGACGATCATGTCGAACAGCTTGTCGACGCGCTGACCGGTCAGCGCAGAGATGAACACGACCGGCGCATAGGTCATGTAGCTGAGATCGCGGCGGATCTCCGCCGTTTTCTCGTCCATCGTGTTCGTATCCTTTTCGACCGTGTCCCACTTGTTGACGACGATGATGCAGGCCTTGCCCGCCTCGTGCGCCAGACCCGCGACCTTGGTATCCTGCTCGGTCACGCCCTCGTTGGCGTCGATCAGGATGAGGCAGACATCCGCGCGCTCAATGGCGGCGATGGAACGGAGGTTGGAATACTTCTCGACCGCGTCGTCGACCTTCGATCTGCGGCGCATGCCGGCGGTGTCGATGAACAGGAACTTGCCGGACTCGTTTTCAAAATAGCTGTCGATGGCGTCGCGCGTGGTGCCCGCGATGTTGGAGACGATCACGCGCTCTTCGCCGAGGATCTTATTGAGCAGGCTCGACTTGCCGACGTTCGGCTTGCCGATGATGGCGACCTTGATGACGTCCTCGTCGTATTCCTCGCCGTCGTCCGGCGGGAAGCTCCCGACGCACGCGTCGAGCAGATCGCCCGTGCCGTGGCCGTGGACGGCGGAGACCTCGATGGGATCGCCGAGGCCGAGCGCGTAGAATTCATATGCGTCTGGGTTTGCGTGGCCGGTCTGGTCGCACTTGTTGACGGCCAGCACGACCGGCTTTTTCGACCGCTTGAGCATGGACGCGACCTCCGCGTCCGCGGCGGTCAGGCCGACCGTTACGTCGACGACCATGATGATGACCGTGGCCGTCTCGATGGCGATCTCCGCCTGCCGGCGCATGAATTTCAGCATCTCGTTGTTCGTGCCGGGCTCGATGCCGCCGGTGTCGACAAGGGCAAAGCCGCGGCCGTTCCACTCGCATTCGCCGTAGATGCGGTCGCGGGTGACGCCGGGCGTGTCCTCGACGATGGCCATGCGCTTGCCGGTCAGTTTGTTAAAGAGCATCGACTTGCCGACGTTCGGCCGTCCGACGATGGCTACAATGGGCTTCGACATGGTAGGCCCTCCTTTCAGGATAAGAAAAGAGGAAGGCGCACAGCCTCCCTCTCATCTCTTTCAGCGAAATCACTTAGCTTCAACAGAAATGACTTCACGGCCATTGTAGTAGCCGCAAGCCTTGCAGGCTCTGTGAGGCAGGCGGGGCTCGCCGCACTTCGGGCAAGCGACGACGCCGGGGATCGCCAGCTTCCAGTGGGAACTGCGTCTCTTATCTCTTCTTGCGCGGGATACTTTTCTCTTGGGTACTGCCATGTGGTACACCTCCTTGGTCTAAATGCCCGAAGGCACATTATCTACTTATTTATCCAGTAACTGCTGTAAAACAGCAAAACGGGAATCGGGTTCTTTTCTGCAGCCGCAGGGGCCCTCGTTGAGGTTTTTGCCGCAGCGGAAGCAGACGCCCCTGCAGTCGGGCCGACACAGAAGCTGACTGTCCATGTTGAGGACAAAGGCCGTCGTGATGATGTCGGTCAGATCGGCGCAGCCGTCGTGAATGCCGAACACCCATTCGTCCTCCGCCTGCTCCAGCTCTTCTTCCGAAACGAGAACGGCGTGGACCGGGATCTGCACCGCGCGCGTAAATTCGCTGGCGCAGCGGTCGCATACGCCGTGCAGCGTGGTGCTGAGCTCGCAGGTGAGCTTGAGAACGCCCGCCGTGTTGCGGACTCTTCCGCGGGCCAGGACAGGCTCTGATGCGGGCTTGCAGCTGCCGAAAACGAGATCGGACAGGTCTTCACGCGCTTCAAACGGAAGACTCGCGCCGGGCGTTACAAGAATTGGCTTCAGATCCAGCAGCATAGCGCCCTCCAATCCATAATCGTGCGATGGATATTATATCGAATAATCGCAGGGAAGTCAAATACTTTTTCACAAATTTTTCGTCCTTTTTCACAGACGCCGGATTCTTTACAGAAAGCGCGCCGCGTGATAAAATAAAAACAGATCATTTGCCTGGACTTGGAGACCGCCATGAAAGAATTCACCATCACAACGAACGACGCCGGGCAGCGGCTCGACCGCTGGCTTGCAAAGGCCGTTCCTCTGCTCCCGGCCTCGCTGGCGCAGAAATACATCCGGCTCAAGCGCATCAAGTGCAACGGGAAGCGCGCCGAGCGCGACACGCGGCTATCTGCCGGGGATACGCTGCAATTATACATCAACGACGAGTTTTTTGATACCCCAAAGGAAGAAAACGCCTATCTGACCGTCGCCGCGCCGAAGCTGCACATCGTCTATGAGGACGAAAATATTCTGCTGGTCGACAAGAAGCCCGGACAGGCCGTCCATCCGCACGACGGCGCGGAATACGGCAAAACGCTCATCGATCACATTCAGGCGTATCTCTACGCCAAGCGTGAATGGCGGCCCAGAGAGGAGCATGCCTTCGCCCCGGCTCTGTGCAACCGCATCGACCGCAACACGGGCGGCATCGTCATCGCCGCAAAAAACGCCGAGGCGCTGCGCATCCTGAACCAGAAAATCAAGGACCGGGAGATCGACAAGCGGTATCTGTGCATCGTCCACGGGACGCCGCGCCCGGCCTCCGGCAGGCTCGAGGGGCAGCTGTTCAAGGACGCGAAGGAAAACCGCGTCTATATTACGAAGACGCCGCAGAAGGGCTCGAAGACGTGCGTCACAGTCTATAAAACGCTTCAGAGCCGGAACGGCCTGAGTCTTGTCGAGTGTGAGCTCGTGACCGGACGCACCCATCAGATCCGCGCGCAGATGGCCGCGGCAGGCTGGCCGCTGCTGGGCGACGGGAAATACGGAAAGCTCGACAAGCGCTACGACCGGAAATTCCAGGCGCTCTATTCCTACAAGCTGACGTTCCGCTTTACGACGGACGCGGGGAGCCTTGCCTATCTTGACGGAAAGACCTTTCAGGTCGAGTCTGTCGATTTCGTGCAGGAATACTTTACATAATTGACCTTTTTCTTCGTTTTCTCCAAAGTTGGAAGAATCTTCAAAATGTTCTTCCAACTTTTTTGCACATTTTTTCGTTTTGATATTGACAAAAGCCCCCCTGCCCGATATATTCAATCCAGTATGTTTCGGGCGGCTCCGACAAGCTCCGACGCATACGAATTTTTTTCGAAATGGGGGAGGATACATGTCCAAAGAGCTCATTCGCCTCACGAATCTCACTATGACATTCGAGGACGGAGAGACGATTCTCGACAACATCAATCTGTACATCAACAACAAGGAATTCCTCACATTGCTGGGTCCCAGCGGCTGCGGAAAGACGACCATGCTCCGGATCATCGGCGGCTTTTTGACGCCCACGTCCGGCGACGTGCTGTTCAACGGCAAGCGCATCAACGATCTGCCCGCGTATCAGCGCAAGATCAACACGGTCTTCCAGCGCTACGCGCTGTTCCCGCATCTGGACGTGTACGACAATATCGCCTTCGGCCTGCGCATCGCAAAGGTCAAGGAGGACGAAATTGACGAGCGCGTGACCGAGATGCTGGAGATCGTCAGCCTGAAGGGCTTTGAAAACCGCAAGGTGACGAGTCTGTCCGGCGGCCAGCAGCAGCGTGTGGCCATCGCCCGCGCGCTGGTCAACCGCCCGCAGGTGCTGCTGCTCGACGAGCCTCTGGGCGCGCTCGATCTGCGCCTGCGCAAGGACATGCAGAACGAGCTGAAGAATATCCAGCAGCGAATGGGGATTACATTTATATATGTCACGCACGATCAGGAAGAAGCGCTGACCATGTCCGACACCATCGTCGTCATGAACAAGGGCAAAATCCAGCAGATCGGCCGGCCGGAGGATATTTACAATGAGCCGAAGAACGCGTTCGTCGCGGACTTCATCGGCGAATCCAACATTCTCGACGGCGTCATGCTGGAGGACTATGCCGTCAAGTTCTTCGGCCGCAAGTTCCAGTGCGTGGACAAGGGCTTTGCCCCCAACGAGCCGGTCGACGTCGTCATCCGTCCGGAGGACGTGGATATCGTCCCGCCGGAGCAGGGCCATCTGTGCGGCACCGTCACCTCCGTCACCTTCAAGGGCGTCCACTACGACACCATTGTCGATTTCAAGGGCTTCAAGTGGCTCATCCAGACCACGGATTACTGCCCCGTTGACGCATACATCGGCATTCGCCTCAATCCCGAGGATATCCATATCATGCACAAGAGCGAGTACTCCGGTCTTTACGGCGACTACTCCTCCTACAGCGCGGAATATGACGAAATTGCCGACGCCTCGGAGGAAGAAGACGATGAAGAATAACAACAAGCTCCTCGCCTGCCCGTATATCGTCTGGATGATCCTGTTCACGATCATTCCGCTCGGCATCGTCTTCTATTACGCGCTGACCGATTCCATCACCGGCCAGTTCACCCTCGCCAATCTTTCCGGCATGGGCACGTATCTGCCGATCTTCCTGCGCTCGATCTGGCTGAGCCTGTTTGCCTCGCTCATCTGCCTGCTCATCGGCTACCCGGTCGCGTATTTCATCGCGCAGTGCAGACCGCTCACGCAGCGGTTTCTGGAAATGCTCATCATGCTCCCGATGTGCATGAGCTTTCTGCTGCGCACGCTGGCCTGGGTCGGCATGCTGGAGGACACAGGCATCGTCAATACGCTTCTGCAGCGCATCGGCATCGGCCCGCTGCCGCTCATCCGGACGAACGGCGCCGTCATTCTCGGCATGGTGTATAACTACCTGCCGTATATGATCCTGCCGCTCTACACGGTCATCATGAAGATCGACAACCGGCTCATCGAGGCCGCGCTCGATCTCGGCTGCCGCCCGTCGCAGGTGTTTTCCCGGGTCATCCTGCCGCTGTCGGGCCCCGGCATTCTGTCCGGCCTGACGATGGTGTTCGTCCCGGCCGTCTCGACCTTCTATATCTCCCAGAAGCTCGGCTCCACCGGCACGACGCTCATCGGCGACGTGATCGAGTCCCAGTTCAAGACCGCCTATAACCCGAACCTCGGCGCGGCCATGAGCCTGGTGCTGATGATCCTGATCTTTATCTGTGTCGCCGTTATGAACCGCTTCGGCGAGGGCGACGGAGAGGAGGTCATCAAGGTATGAAGCATTTCAACCGCACGATCACCGTTCTGGTGTTCATCTTCCTGTATATCCCGATGATCGTTCTGGCCGTGGCCTCGTTCAACACCGGCACGGACATCGCGAGCTTCAAGGGCTTCACGCTCCGGCAGTATGCCAATCTGTTCCGCGACGGCACGCTTTTGACGCTGCTGCGCAACTCCGTGATCATCGCGCTGCTGGCGACGCTCATCTCGACCATCGTCGGCACGATGGCCGCCGTCGGCATCCACAGCATGAAGGGCCGGCTCCGCTCCGCCGTCATGACGATAACGAACATCCCCATGACGAACCCGGATATCGTCACCGGCGTCGCGCTGGCGCTGCTGTTCGCGTTCGCGGGGACGATCCTGAAGACCAACTCCGTGCTCGGCTTCTGGACGCTTCTCATCGCGCATATCACGTTCAATCTTCCGTATGTCATTCTGAACGTCATGCCGAAGCTCCAGCAGATGGACAAGGATCTGGTCGAGGCCGCGCTCGACCTCGGCTGCACGCCGTTCCAGTCGTTCACCAAGGTCGTCATTCATGAGATCATGCCCGGCATTATCTCCGGCGCGCTCATGGCGTTCACGATGAGTCTGGACGATTTCGTCATTTCGTATTTTGTCACCGGCTCCAGCTTCATTACGCTCCCGGTCGAGATCTACAACTATACGAAAAAGCCTATCCAGCCGAAAATCTACGCGCTGTTTACGCTGATGTTCATCGTGATCCTCGTTCTGATGGTCGTCATGAACCTGCTGCAGGCCAAGTCCGAGAAGAACCGGCAGCAGCCGAGGAGGGCCCGCGCATGAAAAAACGTGTTTTTTCCGTTCTGCTGGCGCTCGTTCTGCTGCTCTGCGCCGTTCCCCTGCCCGTTCACGCCGCCGCCAACGAGATCACGGTCTACAACTGGGGCCAGTATATCTCCGACGGCACGGACGACAGTCTGGACGTGATCCAGGCGTTCGAGGAAGAAACGGGCATCAAGGTCAATTACCTGACGTTCGACTCCAACGAGTCCATGTACACCAAGCTCAAGACCGGCGGCACGACGTTCGACGTCATCATCCCGTCCGATTATATGATCGCCAAGCTGATCTCCGAGGATATGCTCGAGCCGCTGGACTTCGCTAACATTCCGAACTACGAATACATCGACGAAGCCTTCCGCAATCAGGCGTATGACCCAGAAAACACCTACTCCGTCCCCTACACCTGGGGCACGGTCGGCCTGATCTACAATAAAAACTACGTTTCGGACGCGGACGCGGAAAGCTGGTCCTGCCTGTGGAATTCCAAGTATCAGGGCAAGCTGCTGATGTTCGACAATCCGCGTGATGCGTTTGCCATTGCGGAATCGATGCTGGGCTACAGCTTCAACACGGAGGACGAACAGGAGCTCAAAAACTGCGCCGATCTGCTGGCCACGCAGTCCCCTGTCCTGCAGGGCTACGTCATGGATCAGATCTTTGACCGCATGGAGCGCGGCGAGGCGTGGGCGGCGCCCTATTACGCGGGCGACTATCTGACCATGGTCGAGGAAAATCCCGATCTGGGCTTCAGTCACCCGAAAGAGGGCTTCAACATCTTCATCGACGCCATGTGCGTCCCGAAGGGCTGCCAGAACAAGGCCGGCGCGGAGGCGTTCATCAACTTCCTCTGCCGCCCGGACATTTCCGCCGCCAATCTGGATTACATCGGCTATTCCACTCCGGAGACCGCCGCGAAGGACTATCTGGACGAGGAAGTGACATCCAGCCCCGTCTCCTATCCGGACGACAAGACGCTCGCGCGCAGCGAATCGTTCGCCGAGCTCGGCGTGGAAGCGACGCAGACGATGAACGATCTGTGGCTCTCCGTCAAGACCTCGACATCGAACACGACGCTGTACCTGATCCTGACGATCGCCGCGATCGCCGCTGTGATCCTGTTCTTCGTCATCTCCGGCATCGTCCGGCGCCGCAAAAAGGCCCGCCGCTGCCGCAAGTGGAAGCAGGCATAAACCGCAAAAACAGCCGGAGCAGCTTTCTGCTCCGGCTGTTCAGTTTGTCAAGAAACTGCCGTCCCTACGTTTTCGCGCAAGATTTTCAAGGTCTGTGTAGAGGCGGACGCTCTACTCCACCAGGCGGAATGCTACGTTTTTACGAAAGTTTCCGGAAAATTCGTAATATTTTTTCGGGCCGACAGAGTCGCCGGCTCCTACGACAAGTTTTTCAATCCGCCGTATTTTGTAGGGGCGGACCACGCTGTCCGCCCGCAGGATGCGCATCTTTTTTCGAAAGCCTTCGGCAAATTCGCGATTGCCCGACGGGCCGATGTGGGCATCGGCCCCTACGATAAAACAGGTGAGGACTTGCGGATTCGCCGTGAATTCCCGAAAAATCGCCGTCTGCTGTGCGGGCGGACAGCGTCGTCCGCCCCTACGAAGCAGATACCTATCGATCACACTCAGACTTTTTCGACGCGCCGGACAGCCAGAGCGGCTCTCTGCTCCGGCTGTTTTTTAATCGGCCATACCGTATGCCTGTTCAAAAAGGCGGTAAAACGGGATCAGGAATTGAAAGCCGGTTTTGACCCAGTCTGTCAGCTCCGGGCCGCTGCTGCGCGCGTCGAAGGGGTGCATGCTCTCGATGGAAAACGAGCGCATATTGTAAAGCCTGCCGATTTGTTCTCCGGCATGGCCCTTCGGTCTTGCGTAGCCGGGGCCGGACAGCGTATATTCCTGCTGCGCGTCCAGCTGCCGCAGGAGCTTTTCCGCGCGCTTCGGGTCGTTGTCCAGAAGCCGCCGCAGCTGCACGCCAGACGCCGCCGGCATCCACCAGCCCGCGCCGCAGCCATAGCCGTCTGCGCCGACCTGAAACCAGAAGCACGGCGCTTCGCCGCGGTTCTCGATCGCGTTCTGGAACGAGAACCAGATATGATCGTTGAGCGGCCCGCGGCCGAACAGCCGCCGCGCGTCGCGGTAAATGCGGGAAATGTGGACATTCAGACGCAGATCGGGATAGGTCTCCTGAAACCAGTCGTAGAGCTCCCCTGCCAGCGCCTTTGTCGGCGTCATGACCGCGTCCTGAAATTCCTGCTTGTGCTCTGCGAACCACGCCCGGTCGTTGTTGAACCGGATGCCCCAGAACACGTCGACCGTCCGGTCGGTATAGCCTGTAAACATGTGCGTTACTCCTTGTGATTGCGAAGATAGGCCAGATAGCCCTCCAGGATGAGGCTGGCCGCCACGGCGTCGACCGTGTTCTTTCGTTTTTTGCCGTGATAATTGCTTTCATTCAGGATCTGGTGCGCCTCGATGGTCGTGCGGCGCTCGTCCCACAAAACGGGCGTTATCCCGGCCGTCCGCTCCAGCAGGGCGGCAAAATCGCGGTAGAGCGCGGCGCGCGGCCCCTCCGTGCCGTCCATATTGCGCGGGAAGCCCATCACGAGCCGCTCCGCGCCGCTTTCCCGGAATATCCGCGCCACCTCCTGCGCCGTCTTTTCCGGCTTCCACGAGTGGATGACGGCCGTCTGGCCGGTCATCCAGCCAAGCGCGTCTGAAACGGCCACGCCGGTGCGCGCGTCGCCGTAGTCGATCGCCATGATCTTCATATGGAGTCTCCCTGCTTTCCTGTCTGTTTTTTATCACTATAACAGATTTTCTCCCGGCCTGCAATTCGCGCGAAAAATTTCCTGTATTTTTCTCAAAAATTTGTTGACCTGCGGGGAGTTTTATGATAATATGACCCTACCTGTGAAAAAAGGGTTTTCTTTTTTTGCGCCCATTTTTCAAGCTGCGGGACGCCATGTAGTTTCGGCGTCATCTAAATTTTCAATAGCCGCAGTTTTACAGGGAGGCAAGGATTAAGGAGGTGCCGAACATGCGAGTTAAGATCACGCTCAGATGCAACGAGTGCAAGCAGAGAAACTACAACACCATGAAGAACAAGAAGAACGACCCCGACCGTATCGAACTGAAGAAGTATTGCAGATTCTGCAAGAAGCAGACCCTGCACAGCGAGACGAAGTAACACATCGGACAAGCAGAAAGGGTGAACATCATGGCAGAAGCGAAAAAGGAAAACTTCTTTGCCCGTACCGGCAAGCGTATCAGCCGCTGGTTCCGTGAAATGAAGAGCGAGCTGAAAAAAGTCGTATGGCCGACAAAGAGCCAGATGGTCAACAACACCGTCATCGTTCTGGTGTGCACACTGATCGTCGGCATTTGCATTTGGGTCTTCGATGCTGTGGGCGGCGTCGTCGTCAACGGTATCATTACCCTGGTCAGAGGCTAAAGCATGGCGGAAGCAGCAAAATGGTATGTCGTGCATACCTATTCCGGCTACGAAAACACCGTCAAGGCTACCATCGAGAAAACCATTGAGACCCGCCATCTCGAGGATCTGATCCACATCGTCTCCATTCCCATGGAAACCGTGACTGAGATCACCGACAACGGGCCCAAAACGTACGACCGCAAGGTATTTCCGGGCTACGTTCTCATCAAGATGATCATGTCCGACGAGGCATGGTACATCGTCAAGAATGTCCGCGGCGTGACCGGCTTCGTCGGTTCCGGCACCAAGCCGACTCCCCTCACGGAGGAGGAAGTGCAGCAGCTGGGCATTGAAAAGCATGAGATCGTGGTCGCGTACTCTGAAGGCGACAGCGTCCGCATCAACGACGGCCCGCTGACCTCCTTCATCGGAACTGTCGATCAGATCGATATCGAAAAGAACAAGGTTCGCGTCATCGTCTCCATGTTCGGACGCGAGACGCCGGTCGAGCTGGAGCTCGATCAGGTCGAGCTGGTCAACGACTGACCCCGCAGAAACGCGGAACGTGGGAGGGGCTTGACCCCCGCCAAAAATACGCGCATGCGCGTATCACCACATTTATTCAGGAGGTGCTCATCATGGCACAGAAAGTAACAGGCTATATCAAGCTGCAGATCCCCGCTGCAAAGGCAACTGCGTCGCCCCCTGTCGGCCCGGCTCTCGGCCAGCACGGCGTCAACATTTCCCAGTTTATCAAGGAATTCAACGAGCGTACCAAGGATCAGGCTGGTTTCAAGATCCCGGTCGTTATCACGGTTTACGCTGACCGCTCCTTCTCCTTCGTCACCAAGACCCCCCCGACCCCGACCCTCATTCTGAAGGCTCTGGGCATCGAAAAGGGTTCCGGCGTGCCCAACAAGGACAAGGTCGCTACCATCACCAAGGCACAGGTCAAGGAAATTGCCGAGCGCAAAATGCCCGACCTGACCGCGAACACCATCGAAGCCGCTATGAGCCAGGTTGCAGGCACCTGCCGCAGCATGGGCATCGTGGTCGTCGACTGAGTTCGACCGCAAGAACAGCTTGACCGAGGTATATCGGCAACAGGCCGAGCCTCATAAATACGTGGGAGGAATCATTCCGAATCACCACTAAGGAGGAAATTACATTGTTCAGAGGTAAAAAGTATAAGGACAGCGCGAAACTGATCGACCGCTCCACGCAGTACGAAGTTCCCGCTGCTATGGATCTTGTTGTTAAGACCGCTTCCGCCAAGTTCGACGAGACTGTCGAAGTCCACATCAAGCTCGGCGTTGACTCCCGTCATGCTGACCAGCAGGTCCGCGGCGCCATCGTTCTGCCGAACGGCACTGGCAAGACCCGCAAGGTCCTCGTGTTCGCCAAGGACGCCAAGCTCGACGAGGCCAAGGAGGCCGGCGCCGACTTCGCAGGCGGCATGGAGCTCGTTGAGAAGATCCAGAAGGAAAACTGGTTCGATTTCGACGTCGTCGTCGCGACCCCGGATATGATGGGTATCGTCGGCCGTCTCGGTAAGGTCCTCGGTCCGAAGGGCCTCATGCCCTCCCCCAAGGCCGGCACCGTGACCCCCAACGTCACCGCCGCCGTCAAGGAGATCAAAGCCGGTAAGATCGAGTACCGTCTCGACAAGACCAACATCATCCACTGCCCCATCGGCAAGGCTTCCTTTGGCCCCGAAAAGCTCGCTGAAAACTTCAACGCGCTCATGGGCGCCGTCATCAAGGCAAAGCCGGCCGCTGCAAAGGGCCAGTATATCAGAAGCTGCACCGTCGCCAGCACCATGGGCCCCGGCATCAAGGTCGCTACCACCAAGATCTAAAAATTAGTTCTTGACATTCGCGCAGATTCTGCTATAATATACAAGCTGCCAAAGACAGCAGGAGACATTTTGTCCGAACAGGGTTCGCCCTTCCTGCCGAGGTTCCGCACAAATGGTAACATTTCTGTGTCCTCACGTCTTTGGCGTGAGGACATTTTATTTTCAGAGGTGACATTCATGCCCAACGCAAAGGTACTTGAAAGCAAGAAAACCGTCGTTGATGCTCTGTCTGAAAAAATTCAGAACGCTACTTCTGCTGTTTTTGTAGACTACAAGGGCATCACCGTCGCGCAGGATACCGAGCTTCGCAATCAGTTCCGTGCTGCGGGAGTCGAGTACGCTGTCGTCAAGAACACCCTGACCCGGTTCGCTGCCAATAAGGCCGGCTACACCGAGTTCGACGAGGTTCTCAACGGCACCACGTCCATGGCTTCCACCACCGACGATCCCATTGCACCGGCTCGCGTCGTCTGCGAATTCGCAAAGAAGAACAAGAACGTCGTCAAGATCAAGGGCGGCATGGTTGAAGGCAAGGTTCTGTCTGTGGAAGAGCTCATGTCCTTCGGCGAGCTGCCTTCCAAGAACGCACTCGTTGCGCAGGTTCTCGGCACGTTCCTCGCCCCCATCTCCTCTCTGGCAGTTGTCCTGAACCAGATCCTGGAGCAGAAGGGCGGCGCTCCTGCGGAAGAAGCTCCTGCAGAGGCTTAATTCATCAAACATTAAAATTTCGACTGAAACATTTTACTGGAGGTAACTACAATGGCATCCGAAAAGATTACTGCTATGATCGAAGAAGTTAAGACCCTCACCGTTCTTGAGCTGGCTGAGCTGGTTCATGCTCTGGAAGAGGAATTCGGCGTTTCCGCCGCTGCCGCTGCTGTCGCCGCTCCCGCTGCCGGCGCTGCTGCCGCTGAGGAAGAGAAGACTGAGTTCGACGTCGTTCTGAAGGCCGCTGGCGCCAACAAGATCGCTGTCATCAAGGTCGTCCGTGCTCTGACCGGCCTGGGCCTGAAGGAAGCCAAGGAACTCGTCGACGGCGCTCCGAAGAACCTCAAGGAAGGCGTCTCCAAGGACGAGGCCGAGAAGATCGCTGCCGAGCTCAAGGAAGCTGGCGCAGAGGTCGAGGTCAAGTAAGTTTACTTGTCATTTCTGCAAAACCCGGACTGCATGTATGCAGTCCGGGTTTTTTCGGCATAGCTGGCCGCATGCGGTATGTGCTATTCCTGCACCTTCGTCAGGGTAAGCGTATAGCTGTACTGCGTCCGCATATCGTCGGTTCTGGTGTCGGTATAGGTATAATCGACCGCGACGCCGTCCACAACGGTGTGATATTCGGAAAAAATGCTGTCACACAGCTCCACTGTCGCTGTCTGCAGGGGCTTGTCAAGCAGGATATGCCCCTTTTCCGCTCCGGCAAACGCGAGCAGGGCGTACTGCATCACATCGCCGGACGGGAAGCTCTTCCAGGTGTCCTCTTCGCCGCCCTCGGCGTGGTAGACGATCCCCGTCAGAACGCCGTTTTCCGTCTGGTATTCAAACTGCGGATAGCGGTCGCTGAACGACACGGCGACCGTGCCGCCGTCCATGGAAAACTCCGATTCTTCCTTCCAACGGCCGTTTTCATCCAGCTCAACGCCAAAATCGTCAAACTGACGCTGGATCCTGTTGTAATTTTCCGCAAACTGCGCAATGGTCAGCTCGCCGCGGTGGGCCGGGCCATATGGCAGCAGCACGCGCAGCACGCCGCCGGCGATCAGCAGCACCGCGAGCGCAGCAGCCGCCGCGAAGCGCCAGCCGGCGTGATCCCGGATGGTCTGCTCGGAGCCGTCTTCCCACGGAAGGTCGTTCCCCTGCTGTTCATCGGTGTAGCTTACATACAGGCGGTACAGGCGGAAAAACGGCAAATTCAGCCGCAGTCCGTACCAGAACAGGTACGCGGTGCGCTCCCGTCCCTCCGCATAGGTCAGCCTTCTGCCGTCCGGGCTCGTCACGCGCAGGCCGAAGAGCCATTTGCCCGGCGTCGTGCCGAAGCGTGACAGCAGCAGCGGCTCCAGAAGGAACATCGTACCGAGCGTCAGAAGCTCCAGAAACAGCATGCCTCCCCCGCTGCTTTTCAGCATGTTGAAGCCCAGCGCCGGCAGGATCAGCGTCCACAACGTCCGGTAGATCTGGCTGTCGAGCAGACGCGCGAAGAGGCGCTGCCACGGGAAATGCTCCTTTGGGAGCGTATCGCGCTCAAGCACGCGCGAAGACTGCATTTCATCGAGATAGGGCCTTGCGTCGAGCGTCTGGAACTGCGCGTGCGCCTGCCGAAGCCGCCCGGCAATCTCCCCTGCCCGGTCAAGCTCCGCCTTTTCCTTCTGTATGGCCGCGATGCGCGCGGAAAGCGCCGTATCCAGATCCGTTTCGCCGCGCACGAGCGCCTTGATCTCCCCGACTGTCAGACCGAGCGCCCGCAGCAGCTTCACGCGCAGCAGCGTTTCGGCATCCTCCCGCGAATACTCCCGGTAGCCGTTCTCCGCCCGGACAGGCGCGATCAGGCCCTCGGATTCGTAATACCGGATATTTGCCCGCGCAAGCCCGGTCTGCATTTCCATGTCTTTGATGGTCATAGTGTGCTCCTTTTGTTGTCTGTCAATCCGTATGCCGCACTGCTCCGCCCAATGGTCAGCTGCGAATATCCGCAGCACTCTGTAGGGGCCGATGCCCACATCGGCCCGCTGGGCAGCTGCGAATTCGCCGAAGATTACCGTAAAAGCGGTGCATTCTGCCGGGCCGATGCGACGCCCGCAGGCTAGTTTCAAGGCGCAACCGCGCATCGCGCGGCTCTTAGCGCCGAAGATGAGCATCGGCCCCTACAACTTCGCGCCAGCTCCCCTTAAAGGGGGAGCCTTGGGTGCGTTACTCATCCAGCTTCCGGATATCGAAGGACAGCTCATAGCTTCCGGTCGTATTTCGTGGGAGCTCCAGTGAGCCGTCGGAGGCGAGGCCGGTGAAGCCGGTCGTGGTGAAGGAATAGTCTATCTGATAGCCTGCGGCCTGCGTGTGGATTTCCTGCAGCGGCTCGTCCAGAAGCTGCCGCGCGGCGGCGGCAAGCGCTTCGTCGGCGGAGGCGGAGCTCCGCGCGCCGTCAAAGGCCAGAATGGTCAGATAGAGCTCCCGGAACGGCAGGTTATAGACCGGGCCTGTGCAGGTTTCCGCGCCCATTTGCAGGGAAATGCCGATCAGACTGCCGTCCCTTGTCGTGTAGCTGAGATTCGGAATAGTTTTCGTGTGGTGGACGACCTGAAAGCCGAGCTGCGTTGTGGGCGCCCACGTGCCGTCGTCATACAGCTCCCGGCTCAGAAAGCCCTCCGTGCCGTGAATGTAGTCGTAATTATCCGCGAACTGCCGCACGGTCAAATCGCCGGTGTACGTCGGCTGGCAGGTCTTGAGGCCCACAAGCACCGTCGCAGCCAGCAGTGTCAGCACCGCCGCAGCCCACACCGCCCCGCGCCATGCCTTCCACGGCGCGGCATGCAGCTCGTTGCCGTCCTCCCATTCGAGCGGCTGTTCAGCCTGCTCGGCCTTCCAGCAGCTGTAGGTGCGAATTATGCTGTAAATCGGGATACAGGCGCCGTATCCGTACCACAGGACGCGCCATGTGCGCCTCCACGCGGCGGCAAGCGGCAGCGTTTTCCCGTTTTCGTCCGTCACACGCAGGCCCATGAGCCATTTGCCGGGCGTCGTGCCGAACAGGTGCAAAAGCAGCGGCTCGAGCACAAGCATTGTCACCATGCCGAGTATGCTCAGCCAGACAGCAGCCAGTCTCCCCTTGGTGTCCGCGCCCGCAGCTTGCAGCACCAGATACCAGGGCAGCGAGCACAGCAGAAAATCGAAGCTGCGCGCGATATACCGCCGCACCGGAGCGTGGACATACGGCTTCACGTCCTGCCGCAGCGCGGTCTGGGACGCGGCGAGAAGCTCGCCGAGATAGCCTGCCGCGTCGAGCGTGGAAAACTCCGCGTGCGCCTGCCGCAGTCCCGCGGCAACGCGGCCGGCCGCGTCCAGATTCTCCTGCTCGGCGTGCAGCTCCTCCAGCCGCGCGTCGAGCGCGGCTTCCAGCGTAAGCGTTCCCGCCGCAAGCGATTTGATCGTATCGATGCGCAGACCGAGCGCCCGCAGCAGCCTCACGCGCAGCAGCGTTTCAGCATCCTCCTGCGAATATTCCCGGTACCCGTTCTCCGCCCGCTTCGGCGAGATCAGGCCCTCCGACTCGTAATACCGGATGTTGGCCCGCGGCAGGCCGGACAGTGTTTCGATCTCCTTGATCGTCATATGCATCCCTCCTGCCCTCAGACTACAGTATCAAGCAGGTTTACAGTCAAGCCTTTTTTGATTTTTCTCGCGGTTTCCGCAGAAAAATTCCCGCCGCAGCGAGCAGCATGAGCGCCAGTATCGCCAGCCAGCCGCGATTTTCGTTCTCCGGCACGTCCTCTTCCTCCGGCTGCGGAAGAGGCTCCGGCTGCACTGCGGCGTAGGTCACGCAGAAGCATGTCCCCTCTTTCTGAATCTCCGCGTCGAGGTAGCCGGGGACAGGCTGCTCTGCAAGCGCCCAGTAATGCGCCGTCGGCAGACTGCTCCATATGTAGCGCCAGTCCTGTTCGCCGGACAGCTGCACCGGGCGGCCATAGACTTTCCCGTCGCACATCAGCTGGACAGGCAGCGATCCCGGCCGCTGCTCCGGCGTCTTTTCATCGTCCCAGACAATCTGAACGGAGTAGTCCGCCTTTTCCGGACTGCGGGTCAGCACCGGCTCTGCCTCACGCTCCGCGGGACAGACGATCAGCAGCGGCGAGGGCGTATAGACCTGCCGGTTCACGCAGACGCTCTGCCCGCTCAGCAGATAGAGGCCGGGCTCCAGCGCGTCAAAGACCGCCGTGCCGCTCTCATCTGTCTCCGCAGAAGCATCCGGCAGGCAGGCTTCATCCATCAGCGCCACCTTTTCCAGCACACGCGCAAGCGCGGTCCATGCTTCCCCATCGCCGCTCTGCGTTTCCAGTCGCGACTGGTATGCTTTGAAGCGCGGCTCAAGACTCCACGTCCCGTCATCGGAACAGTCTGCGACCCGGTACGCGTCAAACCGCATCCCGGCAAGCGGCAGCTGATCTTCAAATACGGCCCATACCGTCAAAGGCTCTGCCGGTTCCGCTGCCAGAGCGGCCGTCTGAGCTGGAACGCACAGGAACATGGCCAGCCACGCCAGCCGAAGCAGGAAGTGTTTCATCGCGCATCCTCCTTTTTCTCCATCATACCATATCCTGAAATATTTGCAAACCGGAATCTGGACTTGCCGGTCGGACATAGGCTTTCTGTGGAGGTGAAAGCCCATGCTTTCCGCAGCAGTCTGGCTGATGCTCAGCAGCATGCTCACATCGCTGCGCATCTCCGGCGGCGGCTCATTCCCGAAGCCGCTCACCGCCGAAGAGGAGCGCATGTACTTAAAACGCAGCGCCGAAGGCGATCTGGAAGCCCGCAACATCCTGATCGAACGAAATCTCCGCCTGGTGGCGCACATCATGAACAAGGGTTGAAGCAATCGGATGTTTTTCGGTGCGAAAAAATGACCCGCTTCGGGTCACCGAATTTCAGAAAAATTTCAAGCTCGACACGTTCGCGCGTGCTTCCCTTTTTCACTACAATATGGTCTAAGATCGTTGTGACAAGTGCTGCATCCACGCCGTTTTCAAAGGACAACTTCTGTTCCAGTGCAGCCCGAACCGCCTGCATCTGTGCTTCCGTGGCTTTGCTCTTTTCTTCTTCCTGCCTGATCTCGGCAAGCTGCAGTTCCAGCCGCTGCATCTGGTCGTTGAAGCCGTCATTTCGTTTTTTGAACTCCGCCATATTGATCGCACCGGCAATGCTCATTTCAAGCAGCCGGTCTTTTTTCTGTTCCAGCGATTGCAGTTCTTCTTCGACGCGGACACTTTCGCGTCGGAAGTCGCGATCATTCGGCACCGCCTCGATCACCTTCATGACCGCATTGATCACAGCTTCTTTATCCTGTACAAGCCACTCAAAAATCCGCGCCATGATCTGGTTCAAATCTGTCGTCCAGAGCTGCGGTGAAGAACAGCCTGCGCGGCCGCGGTCGCGGTAAACCCTGCACTGCCAGACCTCCTGGCTGCCGCTCTGCGTTTTATAGAGCTGCCGGTGATAACCCTTGCCGTGTTCCTCGCAGATGATTTTGCCGCTGTAGGGATAGCGATTGTGGAAGTCTGCACCACTGGCGTGCTCCTGCATCTGTTTGCTTCGCGCTTTGTAGAGGGCGTTTGCCCGATCCCAGAGTTCTTCCGAAACAATCGCTGGTACCGACGGATCCGGGTACATGACCCATTCGCTCTCGTCGAGAAATACCTTTCGTTTGCTTCGGTAGTCAATGATCTGACTCTTGCTGCCGCAGTACCAGCCCTTGTATTTGGGATTGCAGAGGATATGGCGAATGGTCAGCACGTTGAAGGCGTTGCCCTGTCTGCTTGTAAAACCCTCGTCGAACAGAATCTGCGAAATGCGGCGGATGCCAAGCTGCTGGTTTGCATACAGATCAAAGATACGCCGAACCACCTGCGCCTCCGTTTCGTTGACCGTCAGCACACAGCCACTTTTATCGTAGCCCCAGAGCCGGTCGTTTCCCAGCACATGACCGTTTTTGATCGCCTGCCGGAATCCGAATTTCAGACGTTCCGAGAGCTTCCGCACCTCGTCCTGTGCCACGCCTGCCATCACGACCAGACGAAACTCGCTGTCAGGGTCAAGCGTATTGATGTTATCGTTCTGGAACAGAACGCCGACGTCATGCTCCAGAAGCTCCTGCGTGTACTGGATGCTGTCCAGCGTAGAACGCGAGAAGCGGGATATCTCCTTCGTGATAATAAAATCGAAACGCCCGTCTTTAGCGTCCTGTATCATCCGAAGGAAACTATCCCGCTTCTTTGTGCTGGTGCCGCTGATGCCCTCGTCGATATAACCCGGTACATAGCTCCAGCTTCGTTTGGACTGAATCAGCTCTGTGTAATACTGTACCTGATTTTCCAGACTGTTCAGCTGCTCGTCTCTGTCTGTGGAAACACGCGCGTAAAACGTCACGCGCAGCGGCAGATCGAAGATCGTCCGCCCGTTTCGCATTTCATTGCGGATTTTTACAATGTTCATAGTCTGTACCTCCTGTCAAGCACACAGGATACCGAAAGAAGTTGGGAAAGTCTATCGACGAATGTACCAAATCAGCCGCACCCAAATAGGTCGTTTTAGATATCAGGCCCAGCATACAGACTTCTTCTAATAAAACGGATAAAAGCTCTCGCTGCGCATTTTCCATTTTAATCACCTCGGTTCAGCGTATGAAGGAATGTCTTCCATGATTCCAAATCAAAGCATCGGAAAACATGACTTTCTGCCGTGCTTTCCGGTGCTTTGATCCACGGGACGGCTCTGCAAAACGCAGAGCCGCCCCTGCTTTTGAAATTTTGATGCTTGCTCCTGTTCGACGCTTCTTCCCGGAGCCAAGGCAGCGGCT